>JAHYJW010000001.1 GCA_019428815.1 Patescibacteria group bacterium
AGGTAATGTTTATTGAAGAGTTTTCATCTACTTGAATTCCAGATTCAAGAAATTCATTTAAACCTGTATTTTCTAGGGTGTAATTAATTCTTATTTCTTGATTAATTCTTTTCCAATTGAATCCCTCTGGAATTGTTCCGTTAGGATCATCAACCTCATGATTAAAAATGTAATCTGTTTCAATGTAGAATCTGTCCCCCTCTATATTTGTCCAATCATTTAAAATATGAAAAAGATCCCATTGCCCATAAATAGGATCAGGAGCTAATGCATCCTGACAAACCATTAGGCTAGGATTACAAGGAGTTAAGTAGCTCATATGATACTGAAGTTCTTTAGGAACAAAGAAATCAATATGTCTTATTGTGAGATTAAGGTAGTCTTCATTATAAAATTTAATATGACTTTGATTCACTTCTGCAATTATAGGTTTAGCTTCTAATCCATCTATAATGAATGTTGATAATGGCTTTGTTGTTGTTAATGTAAAGATTTCTGTTTGATTCCAGTTTCCGGCATCATCGCTTGCATACCATCTATAACCAATTGTTCTATTGAAACTATAAGTTAAAGTTTTTGTAACATTTGCCCATTCTGGTGTTTCTGTAAAATTAACAGCAGAATCATTTTCCCAGGTTCCTGAATTGTTTGTGGAGAAAATCCATTGTCCGTTAGGATGCAAAGATGTTTCATCATTCCATTTAATTGAAAAAAGTGTTAGTTCATTTATTGCAGTGTTATTGTGTGATGTGTTAGAATAACTTGGAGAAATATTATCTGGTTCAGGGGGTTCTGATTCGAGGGTATAATTAACTTCTAAATAAGGTTTAAGATTGCTATTAGAAGCTTCTTTTGAATGAAAATACCAGTATCTCTGACTGTTATCTTCATTCTGGTCTTTTATGAGCCAACCAAAATTTATTGAAGGATCAACAATAAAATCTTGAACATCAGAAGTAACATCCCAGCTATCCCATTTTAAACTTCCTGTCCAAGTGATAGTTTGGATATCTGTTGCATTTTCATTAAAATCTCCACCTGCAGAAGTCCAACTTCCATTTGTAGAAAAGTTATTCCACGTTACCCCTGATTCTGTCCAGTTTCTTTCTGGTTCTTGTTGAATTAAATGAACCCCGATTTGTCTTTCAAAACCTAACGAAGATGATTCATGGAGATGTAATGTAGCGCTAGTCACTGTTGCATTTTTTGGAATTGAAGATAAATTAAATTGAATTATCCCTCTTTTAGAATATGAAGGAGACCAGGGATAGATTTCTATTTTAACGTCATTACCATAGTTAGTATTTGGTTGTCCTTGGCTCATAAAAGAATCTGCTAAGGGATAAAATGAATCAGAAAAGTTTTCAGAAGATTTAGATTCAGAAAAAATAGAAAATCCTGTAAAAGTTGGTTCTAAGTACAAATAAGAAACAAATAACAAAGAAATGAATAAAAAAGAAAATAAAAACGGAATAATGTATCTCTTAGAGAAATTTTCCCTTCTTTTTAACTCTTGATAATAATTTTTTAAATGATGATCATAATAATTAATCCATTCAAAAATATTCTTTCCATCTCGATGTTTGTTCAGAGTCTCAACATAGAAATTATAACTAACTTTTCCTTGTTGATAATTATCCTTCAACCTCTTAAGATAATTTTCAAAATAATCTTTTCTCTCTTTTGTGAGTTGTATTTTTTCTTTTAGTTCCCTTATTGAAGCATTAGCTAAAATAGCTCTTTTCATTACTTATTATTTATGTATTTATACTTATAAACTTATGTAATAAAACATTAATACTTATTATTTATGTATAAATCTTAAGATCCTTGAATCGTGCTCTTTGTAGTCTCTTTTTTTAGTTCGTTTCCCCTTTACTTTTTTTAATACTTCTAAAGGGAAATTTTTTAGAATACTTAATCTTAGAATTTTTAAGGAGTGGGATAAATTAATTTTGATAACTTTAACCTCTTAATTTTAAAATTTTTAAATAACTAGGATTGAGCCCTAGAATGGATAAATTTTAAAAGTATGATGGTTTGTTCTTAGGAATGAGAAGAGCAACACCCTTTATTTTTATTGCATCATTACTAGCCGTTTCACTAGCAATTTTTTTATTTCCCGGATTTCAATTTACAGGATTGGTTATTTTTGATTTAGAAAACATTTCTCCAGTGAATAACTCTTCTTTCGAAGTAGGGGTAGTTAACTTTTCTATCTCTTTAGACGATAATGAAAGCGTAATAAAAAATGTATCTTTAATTATTAATGATTCTATTTGGGATACTAATAATTCTGGATTAGAGGGGGTATATAATTGGACAGTTACCGATTTAGAAAATGGAGAATATAACTGGAGCATCTTAGTTTTTGATTTAGATAATGAATCTTATTCTACAGGAATAAGATACTTTTTTATTAATCTGTCTTCTTTAGAAAATTCAGTTCCTGAAAATGATTCTATAACTTATGGAAATGAATGGTCTGGCGCGCAATTTTATTTAGATAATTTTGAATTTGAAATAAATGAATCTGAGAATTACTCTTGGTTAATCAATTATACGCCCCTTTTTGATATAAATTCTACTGGTTTTTTGATTAATAATTTTTCTTTAGGAGTTTGGGAGTACTACCTACTTGTTACTTTAAATAACTCTCAAGGAGAGAATTATTCTCTTGTTTACAATCTTAATGTAACCCCTGCACAACCTCCTTTGAGTATAAGCTTTGAAAATTCTACAATTGAACCTGGAGATAGAGCAAATGTTAGAGGTTTGGGGTGTCCCCAAAATCAGTCTAATTTAACATGTGTGTTCTATCGTGATGGAACTGCTGTTTCAAATCCAGACACTACGAGATTATATGATGATGATGAATATTTTTATGTTTACAATACAACTGGAAACCAAAATTACACCAGTTATTCTAAAGGCTTCACATTAACTGTCAAAGAAGCGTTGCTTGAAGAGAACGAAATTTCTGAAGAGATGCTCTTATTTCCTCCTTTAGAAGAGATTATAACTCCGGTGATAGCTATTGGGGCTGACAGTATTTCTTCTTTTGAATTAATACAGGGCGATTCTCAAGAAATTTCATGGAAAGTTAAAAATACAGGAAACACTGAATTAAACTCTTGTTTGATCAATGTTACTGGAAATTATTCTGATTGGGTTTATTTATCCGAAGAAGATTTACAGGAAAGCTTTAATTTAACTCCCGATGAGTATCATACTACTTATTTTAATATCACTGTCCCAGGAGACGCCGAAGAAGGAGAGTACTCTTTTACAGCAAAAGCTACATGTACACAAAAATCTGTTTCAAAAGGTTTTACTTTAACAGTTAAAGAAAAAAAGCTTGAATTAAAGATTATAGAGGTAGAAAAAGTCAGAGATGATTCTGTTAAAGTCGTTTATCGCCTTGAAGAAATCAAAGGAAGAGATCAAGATGTTAAAGTTAATTTTTCTCTTTTAGAATTAAACGGAGAAAAAATTTCTTTTATTGAAGATGAAAGGAGTATTAGGGCTAATTCTTCAAAAGACTTTAAGGTGAGGATGACTGTTGATGAATCTTTAGAGGGAGAAGTAAGTTTAATGGCAGAATTTAATTCAGAAATTTATTCAGGTTCTTTGAAAAAGGCAATTTTTCTTAGTGCACCTTTAGGAGGATTCGTAATATTTGATGAGCTTAGCACAGAAGGAAATATCCTTTTAGTTGTTGGGGTTCTTTTATTTCTTTTAGTATCTTTTTTTATCGTAAGAAAAATTAGAACTGGAAAATTTTTGAATAAACCTCTTTTTAAAAAAAAGGGGAAAAAATTAGAAAAGAACAACACAAGAGAAAAAAGGGATAATCTTAAAGAAGAAGCTAAGAATAAATCTGAAGAAAAAGAAATAGACGAAAATAAAAGAAAAGATGTTACTAAAGAAAAAGAGGAAAAATTTAAAGAAGTAGGAGATACCGATAAAAAAGAATATTCAGCGGAAAAGGGGACGGATAAGAAAGATAGAAAATTTCCGTTTAATCTTTTTAAATAAAAACTTTATTTTTTGTAACTTTTTTTTAATACTAAATTTTAAAAATGAATAAAGTTTTTTTTTGTTATGAAAACCTTTCTTCTAGGTGTTGATGATGCGGGAAGAGGTCCTGTAATCGGTCCTATGGTACTTGCTGGATGTTTAATGGATTTAGAAACAGAAACAGAATTTAGATCCTTAGGAGTTCGAGATAGTAAACAATTAACCCAAAAAAGAAGAGAATTCTTTGAAAAAATTATAAAAGAAAAATCTGAAGGTTTTGAGACTGTTGTTATTAGTCCTGAAGAAATAGACCAAAAGAATAGTGAAGGGTTAAAATTAAACGAGCTGGAAGGAATTGCCGCTGCAAAAATAATCAATAAACTGAATGAAGGTAAGAAAAGATTAAAGGTTATTTTAGACTGCCCTTCTCCAAATCGGGCAAAATGGAGAGATTTTTTGATGACTAATATATCTAATCTTTCTAATTTAGAGATACACTGTGAACATAAGGCAGATAGAGACTATATTGTAGTTGCTGCAGCATCGATTTTAGCAAAAAGTGAAAGAGAAAGACAAATGGGTAAACTTAAAGAAAAATACGGAGAAGAAATTGGGTCTGGATATAGTTCTGATCCGGTTACAAAAAAATTCCTTAAAAAAAATATTCAAAAACATAATGATTCTGGAATCTTTAGAAAAACATGGGCTACTTGGAAAAATGCTAGTCAGAACTCCAAACAAAAAAAACTTTTTGAATAATCTTTTGGGTTAAAATAACTTCCTTTTGTCTATAGTCTTTGGATGTTAAAATCATCTTAATCTTTAAAAACTTACTCAACTTTTTTTTTAAATGACACACATAAAAAAGTTGGTGATGCAAGGGTTTAAAAGTTTCCCAAAGAAAACAGAAATCCCCTTTACTCCAGGGATAAATGTTGTGCTTGGTCCAAACGGTAGCGGAAAATCAAACATCTCTGATGCAATTTGTTTTGTTTTAGGTAGATTAAGTATTAAATCTATGCGTGCTGCTAAAGCGGGAAATTTAATTTTTTTAGGAACTAAAGCTGCATCGCCTTCAAAGGAAGCGGTCGTTGAAATTGTTTTTGATAACTCTAACTCTGTTTTTTCTTTAGAAGGAAAAGAAGTTTCATTAAAAAGGATAGTTAGAAGAAATGGGCAGAGTATTTATAAAATCAATAATGAGACAAAAACGAGACATGAAGTTTTAAATCTTCTTGCTCAAGGGGGAATAGACCCTCAAGGATTTAATATAGTTCTTCAAGGAGGAATTCAGAATTTTGTGAGAATGCAACCTGAAGAAAGAAGAAAAGTTATTGAAGAAGTTTCAGGAATTTCAATATATGAATCTAGAAAAGAAAAATCTCTTAGAGAACTTGAAAAAACTGAAGAAAAATTAAAATCAATTAATTCTGTTCTTAGAGAAAGAACAGCCTATTTAAGTAATTTAGAAAAAGAAAGAGAACAAGCTCTTAAATATAAAAAATTAGAATTAGAGGTAAAAAAATTAAAGGCTAGTTTGATAAGTTATGATCTTAACAAAAAAAAGAAAGAAGCGGATATAATAAACTCTCAAATAAAAGATAAAAACATAAGATTAGAAAAAAGTAAAAAAGATTTGGTAACTCTTCAGTCTGAGATAAAGACTTTAGAACAAAATGTTGAGAAAATAAATACCCAAATTCAAACTTCTACAGGAATTGAACAAGAAAAATTAAATCAAGAAATTGCTAACTTAAGAGCAGATCTTTCTGGGATAAGGGTAAAACTTGAGAATTATGAATCAAAAGGTTCTAATTTAGCCAAACAAAAAAAAGAATTTTATGATTCTATAAAAAATATAGAGCTAGAAATTAAAGAACTTCAAAAAGAAACACCTACTTCTGTTAGGAAAGCAAAAGAGATAGAAGAAAAAAAGAAAGAATTAGAGAGGGTTGAAGAAAAACGTAAAAAGTTTTACATGGCAAAATCTGATTTATCCTCTTTAAAAGATAGAATTGAAGATAAACAATCTCTTCTTCAAAATTATAACAATGAATCAGAATTCTTGATTAAGCATATTGAAACTCTCTCTTTAGAAATCTTTGATTTAAGATCAGATAAACAAAAATTGGAAAAATTAAAGATTTTTTTAAGTGAGAAAAAGGATGCTTTATCAGGTTTATTAAAAAGAGAATTAGAATTAGAAAAAAAAACTTCTGCAAATGAATCAGAGATAGAAAACCAAAAAAAAGTTTTAGAAAAAATCTCAAAATTAGATGTATGCCCTGTTTGTAAAAATAAGATTACCCCTCAACATATGGAGGAGATTATGAAAGAAATTTCCCCTAAAATCAAAGAACTTGAAAAGGAGATTACTGATTCTGACAAGGAATTAAGAAATATCTATCAAAAAAAAGAGATTTTTACTAATGATACTGAGCAATTAACAGATCAAATTTCTAAAATTGAATCAGATATTAACAGATTAATGACTATAAACGAAAAAAAATCTCAAATAAAAATCCTACAAGAAAAAATAGAAATAATAAAAAAAGAATTAAGTGAATTGATTGTTAAAAGGAAAAAATTAGAAGGAATCCTAGAAGAGAACTCTAATTTGGAAGAAAAATATGAAACTTTAAAAATTGAAATTCAAGATATTTCTTTAAGGACCAGAGAAACTTTAAGTTCTGAAGTTGACTTCAAACAAAGAGGACTTGAAAGAACAAAAATTTCATTAAAGCAGGTTATTAGAGAGGAAATTGAAGTAAATGAAGAAATAAAATCCTTAAAGGAAATTGTTTCTAAAAAAGAGAAACTATTATCTGAAAAGAGGGTGCAGGAAGAAGAACTTAATTTTAAATTTAAAAAACTTATTTCTGAAAGAGACTCTACTCACTCTTTTATTAGAAAAAAAGAATCTGAGACTTTAGAGAAACAAAATGGTATTCGCCTAATTGAGGGCGAGATAAATGATCTTAAAATAGACCGGGCTAGAATAGACGCAGAAATAGAAAATCTTGAAATAGAGTTATCAGAATTTGGAAATGTAGAGATATTCAGACCAAAATCTGGAAAAGAGGTTTTAACTATCCGCCTGGTGAAAACTCAAGAAATTCTTTTAAAAATTGGTAATGTAAATTTACGCTCTTTAGAAGTTTATGATTCCATAAAAAAAGAATATGATTCCATAAAAGAAAAAGCAGAGATTATTAGTCAAGAAAAAGAGGGAATTTTTAAGGTAATTCAGGAAATAGATACTAAAAAGAAAAAAACCTTTTTAAAAACCCTTAAAATTTTAAATGAACTATTTACTAGAAATTTTTCTCAATTGACTTCTAAAGGTCAAGTATCTTTAGATATTGAGAATTCTCAAGATCCGTTTGAACCGGGTTCTGGCGTTGAAATAATTGTTAAAACAGGACATGGTAAATATTTTGATGTTAAATCTTTATCTGGGGGAGAACAAACTTTAGTAGCTTTATCTCTTATTTTTGCAATTCAGGAGTATAGTCCTTATTATTTTTATTTATTAGACGAAATTGATGCAGCTTTAGATAAGAAAAATTCAGAGAGATTAGCAGGACTATTAAATAAGTATATGTTAAAAGGCCAGTACATAATTATAACCCATAATGATGAGATTATTTCTCGTGCTACAAATCTTTATGGGGTAAGTATGCATGAGGGAGTTAGTAAAGTTTTAAGTCTTAAAGTTTGATTTTTTTGTCTAACTTTTTAATTTTTTTGAATACTAGAAATTAAGTTTTAATTTAGATGCCTAAATATTTAAACTATGAACTCTTTTTTGAATAATGAACAAAGAAAATCTTTTGGAATCTTTAAAATCCTTCGGATTCTCAAAAAATATCCTTAATGCCTTTTCTTCTGTTCGAAGAGAGGATTTTTTGCCTCCAGAATTAGAATCTAGAGCTTATGAGGATACCTCTTTACCAATTGGGGAAGGACAGACTATCTCTCAACCTTATACTATCGGGATAATGTTATCTGAGTTAGATCTTAAATTAGGACAAAAAGTTTTAGAAATTGGTTCTGGTTCAGGGTATGTTTTAGCCTTGATTTCAAAGATAGTTGGAGAAAGGGGGAATGTTTTTGGAATAGAAGTTTTTAAGAGTTTAGCTGAAAAATCTAAAGAATCCCTTAATGATTATTCGAATATTAAAATCTATAACAAAAATGGTTCAAAGGGGCTACCTGAAGAAGCTCCTTTTGATAGGGTTCTTATAAGTGCAGCAACTCGTCAAATCCCCAAGGAAGTATTAAATCAACTTAAAGAAAAAGGGATTTTAGTTGCTCCGCATGGTCCAAGATTTGAGCAAGATATTGTGGTTCTTAAGAAAGAAGGGAAAGAGTTTGTCACTAAAAGTAAAATTCCCGGGTTTATTTTTGTCCCTTTTTTAGAATCAGAAGAATGTTATTAAAAATTAGGGTATTATTTGATAATTAATTTTAAGTTAAAACAGTTTTATATTTTAAATAAGACTAATCTTAAAGAATGCCTTCTTCTAGAAGTTCTTCCCAAGATTTTTCTCCTAAAGCAACTAAAGCTTCTTTTAATGTTAAAATTGGTTTGTGATATTTATGAAAATCATCAATTGCGATTCTAGGGCAAGCAAGTTCTACAAAAGCTTCAATATCATAAAAGTTCATTATTTTTTCAGGAGTAATTTCAGACATTGTAATGATTATCCCTTCTTTTCCATATTTTTTAATTTTTTTTAAAAGAATTTCAGCAGAACCAAAAATTTGACCAGACTTTATTTCTGAGATTATCCCTACTTTTTTTGCTTCTTTAAGCTTTTCAATTGAAAATGCTCTTTGTTTGAGAATTTTGTCTTTTATATCATCCATCTCACTTACTTCTTGGTTGTATACGTCTAGAAGGATTACTGGTTTTTTAACTGCGAGACTAGCCCCTATTGAATGAAATCTATTTCCTAAAACTAAAAAACAATCTACTTTACTCTCAATTTTTTTTAATCCCCCATATTGACAACCAATAATGTGCCCCTTTCCCTCTACTAAGCCTACTTTTTCTGATAATATCAATTTTTTTCCTTTTTGTTCATAAAAATTTTTAATATCCTTTACTTCATGTTGGTTTTGTATAGAATAACTAAACCCTATCTTTTTGTATTTCTTCAATTCTTTAAGAGACCTTTCTAAAAGAGGTTTTAAATCCAAAATATCTTTCATTTTTATGTAAACAGTTGGAAAATTTGTTTTAATAAACTCTGCGTGCCCAAAGTGAACTATCAAATCTACTCCTAAAGCCTTTGCTTCTTGAATGGCAATTGAGCAACCTCCCCAGGCTGTTTCACCAGAGATTATGCATCGAATTCCTAGACCCTCAACTATCTTTGAAATTTCTAGGGCATTTTTCTTTATTCCTTCTGGAAGCTGTATGAGAATTTTTTTGGGTTTTTTTAATTTTAATTCTCTAATCAATTTTTCTTTTTCAAAGTCTAATACCATAGGACCCTCGAGGAAATTTTGGGTTTTATAACTTTTGGTTTTATTTTTTAAAGGAAAAATCTTACATTTGGGGGGTATTAAATTTTCTTTTGGTCCTTTAAGATTTAATTTTTAAAATCTTCATAAAAAACTTTATAAAGAATTGATTCTTGATTATGATAATTAAAATAGGGGTGTAAAATAATGGCTAAAAAAAAGGCTGCAAAAAAAACCGCTGCAAAAAAGACTACAAAGAAAAAGAAAAAATAACGCTCTAAATTTTTTATTTTTTATTTTTTATTTAAACTTCTGAGTTAGTTTTTTATTGTTAATTTTTATTGTTAATTTTTGTATTCTTATTTAACTACTGATTAAATTTTTAAACTTCTTATTTTTTGTTAGTTTATGGATGGTTGTGTTTTTTGTAATATTATTAAAAAGGTAATGCCTTCGGAGGTGATTTATGAGGACAAAGATTTGTTTTCTTTTTTAGATATAAATCCAGTTAATTATGGGCATTTATTAATTATCCCCAAGAAACATTACAAGGATATATTGGATACCCCTGAAGAAATTATTTCAAAAATTTTTATTAAAGCAAAAGATTTAATGAAAGCTATTAAAGAATGTTTAAATGCAGATTATGTTTGTCTTTCTGTTGTGGGGGTAGATGTCCCTCATTTTCACGTACACTTAGTCCCTAGATATTTTAATGACGGAATGGAAAATTTTTGGCCAACAAAAAAGTATCCAGAAGGAGAAATGGAGAACATTTCAAAGAAATTAACCTCTTATTTGAAAAAAAAGAGGTTAATGTTTGAATAAAGATAAAAGATTTAGATCAATAGCATATCTGGCGAGATTAGAAAAGTGGAGCTAAAGTCTACATGTTTTATGGCTGCACCAGGACTTGAACCTGGGGCCTCCTGCTCATGAGACAGGCGTTCTACCACTGAACTATGCAGCCAATATTTCTAAAATAAATAACTGAACTTAATAAAGGGAATTCCTTTAAAAGTTTTGAGGTTTCAGTTTTAGAAATTAATAAAATTAAGATGTTATTGTTGTTCTTTTTTAATTCTGACTAAGAAACCTGCAATTTGATTTCTTATTTTTTTACTCGACATTGTTTTTCCAAGAATTCTTTTGTTTTCTTCAAAGTCTCCACTAAATTCTACCCCTCTTTTTATAAGTTCTTGAGTAGTCCTTTTTATCAACTTTGTTTTTATCTTTCCCATTACAATAAACTGGATTTTTATTGCTTTTAAATATTTTGCTATTTCATTTTGCCATCTTATTTTTCTTTTTTGTTTTATTGGGCATTTTTAAAAACCAATCTTGAGAGGTACACGAATCTTGAATTTTGACAAACAACAAATTTAAAAACATCTCTTACTTAATTTAGATATATAAAAAAGCAAAAGAGGGAAGAATGAAAAAGAAAACAAATAAAATTAACTCAAAAAAACATTTTATTTCTAATAAAAGAATTTCAAATAGACTTTCTTATACCCTTTTATCTTTAATTGCTTTAGTTATAATTTCTTTTTTGGTTTATGCTAACGTTGATCCCAGCGGACCAATCCCAAATCCGGGACATGATATTCAGGGTATCAGGGCTCCGACGGGGTGTTTGAATGGTCAGTATTTAATGCTTTGGAGGGAAGATCCTAATTGGCCTTATCAATGGACATGTGGAACACCTAGTACAGGGGGTGATTCTTTATGGACGCTATCTGGTTCTAATATTTATAGGGGTAGTGGAAATGTTGGAATTGGGAAGAGTAACCCTCAGTATAAATTAGATGTTAATGGGGATATTTTTAGTTCAGGAAAGATTTTTAATTATAAGGCGGTACCTTCTGTGAATGGCCTTATTTCTTGTGTAGGGGGTCTTGATTTTTTAGGTTCTAATTCTTTTAAATGTCTTGAACCGCGGGTACAACTTGGGGGTTCAGGAGATTTACTTAAGATTCTTCCGGATGATCTCTCCGGTAGAGCAATCTGTTTAGCATTAGGGGGCTATTATTTAGGGGATTATCCGGACGGAGAATTTACGGAGGGTCTTTCTCCCGGCGGATTTTTTGGTGAATTTGGGCATCCTAATACTCAGGATGCAAATTTTTGGATAATTGCAGATTATTCGCCTGAAGATGAAGTACCCTATTTTGTTGATATTACCTGTTCTTATGTTCCTTGATTATTAAACTGATTTTATTAAATAATCTCTTTTCTATTTGGGCATTTATTTTAATTTTTCAAAAGAATCTAATTTTTTTGTTGCATTTATTAAATCTTCAAGTTTTTTAAGAGGCCCAGATTTGTTTAAGATTATATAATCTAAATCTAAATCTGCTGCTTTTTTTGAAGCTTTTATTATGTCAAATTCATTTATCTTATTCTTATTATAAGCCATGAGTAATCTTTCTTGACCTGAAGATTTTTTCTTTATTCTTAAAACGATTTCATTCTTACTAAAACCAAGTATATCGACTATCTCTAATGTCTTTTTTGACAGAAATTCTTTGACTTCATCAAAAAACTGGTTTATTCTTTGTGAAGAACTGCCCCTCTTAGAAGACTTTTTTTCTCTTTGTTTTTTAATTTTTTTGTTTTTTAAATCCTTTATTTGATGAATTACCTCTTTATTTGGAACCTTATTAATTTCAGATTTATCAAAGATATTAATTTCTTCTTTTTTTTCAACATCTTCCCTTTCTTTTTCTTTAATTTCTTCTTTTTTTTGTTCTATTCTCTTTTCATCTTTTGATATTTCTTCAGGAGGTGCAGTATGAAATCCCCAAAATATCTTTTTTGTTTCTGGTTCTTGGAAAGGTATTGCAAAATCTTTAATCTCTCTTAATGCAACCCTTATCGGAGGGTCTTGTTCAGAATCTGTAAGAACCTTTTTTTCTTTGAGTAATAAAAATGCTTCTTTCTCTTTATTTCTTAAATGATTAAAAAAATTATCCAATGAAGATTCTTGTCCTTCAAGGAAATATAAAGGAGAATTCCCTACCCTCATGTGGCTCATTTTTATTCTTTTTTCCGATACTAATTCTGAAAGAAATGCAGATGTGAAGAGGGTGTTATACTCTACCCCCCTGGAAATATGAACCGGGAGGCTGGGACCCGTTTTTCTTAAAAATGAAACTATTTTATCTTTTATTTCTGAAGTATCTTGCAAAGGCATAATTAATTTATATTTAAGAAGGTTATAAAGATTTTTGTAAGAGGTAACCTTGTTAAAAATTCAGAGTTTAAGAAAGAGTTTAAGAAATATTATGGTTTAATCCAACTTACTTGATAATAAGACACGTCTCCTTCTTCATCTACAATGGCTAATAAAAGATTCTTTTTAGTACTATGTGCAACACGATTTTTTGCAGAAAATTCATGCCAAGTTAATTTTTTTGATTCGTGATCTGTGAACACTATCCATCTTGCATGTTTTTGGCCAGGTTTTGCACCTTTTTCATAAACTCTAAAATCTGCCCCAAATTTTAATGCTGTCTTTACAATGTAACCCTTTTCTCTTAAATTTTTGAATACTGCGTACTTGGTATTAATCCGTTTATCAAATTTTTGAGCTTTTTTTATTAAATCATTAAAAGAAACTTCTTTTTGTTTTTGGATAACCACTATTTTATTTTTTTCAGATAAAAATAGCGCTTCTGAAAGGGAATATTGGATTTTTTCTCCGACAGGTTCTCCAAAATAGCTCTTTTTATATAAAGCAAATGCTTCTGAAGCATTACTTGATATAACCTCCCCTAAAAGATTAGTCTGAAATTTTTCCATTTGTTTTAAAGTTAAGGAGAATATTTAAAAGTTACTAGATGTTCTCTATTTTTATACTAAACATTTAACAAACTTTTAGTTTAAATTTTAAACTTTTAATGATGATAGAAGAATACGAATTTAAAAAAATAGAAGAAAAGTGGCAAAAGAAGTGGGATAAAGAGAAGGTATTTGAAGCAAGAGAACTCAATAAAAAGAAAAAATTCTTTTTGTTAGAAATGTATCCTTACCCCTCTGGTTCTGGGTTACATATGGGACATGCCTTTAATTACACTATTGGAGATATTTATGCAAGATTTAAACGAATGCAAGGATTTAATGTGCTTTATCCTATGGGTTATGATTCTTTTGGTTTACCTGCTGAAAATGCAGCTATAAAAGAAAAAACTCATCCAAAGAAGTATACGGAAAATTCAATTTCAAATTTTATAAACCAACAAAAAGCGTTAGGATTAAGTTATGATTGGTCTAGGATATTATGGAGCCATAATCCAGAGTATTACAAATGGAACCAACTTTTTTTCTTAAAATTTTTAGAAAAAGGGCTTGTTTATAGAAAGAAATCTCCTGTTAATTGGTGTTCTAAATGTAACACAGTATTGGCAAATGAACAAGTTCGTGATGGTAAATGTTGGAGACATGGGGATGTAGACATTGAAATTAAAAATCTTGAACAATGGTTTTTAAAAACTACTAATTATGCTGATGAGCTCTTAAATAATCTCGATTCTTTGGACTGGCCAGAAAAAATTAAGGTAATGCAAAAAAATTGGATTGGTAAATCCAAGGGTGTGGAGATTAATTTTGAGATTAGGAATCCTGATAAAAAACCTAAATTAATGATTGTACATGGTTGGGGGGGTTCTCCCAAAGAAAATTGGTTTAATTGGATTAGGGAAAAATATAAGGATAAGTATGAAATAATAACCCCTAACTTGCCCAATTCATCAAATCCAGAAATAGAAAGTTGGTATTCAGAACTAGAAAAGTATAAAGATAAATTAGATAGTGACACGATAGTTATTGGTTATAGTTTAGGGGGCCCTACAATATGTAAATTCTTAGAAAGAAATAAAATAAAAATTAAGAAATTGATAATGATTGCACCTTCTTCCCCCAATTACACCAAAGAACATCTTGATTGGATAAAGAAACTTGATGCTCTTCCAGAAGAAATAAATTCTTTAAAGAATTACCTCCAAAGATTGAATTTAAATCTTAATAATCTTAAGTCTTTACTTGGTGAAACGATAATTTATCTTTCAAAAGATGACCCCCATATTTGGGATTTTGATAAAAGATTAGAGGAATATACTATTTTATCTCCTAAGTTTAAAATTTTTGAAAATAAAGGACATTTTAATTCAGATTTTGGTATAACAAAAATTCCGGAATTGGAAGAGGATTTAATTAATTCTTGGCCTATTTTTACAACTCGCCCAGATACCATCTTTGGAGTTACATTTATGGTTATCTCTGCCCAGCATCCTAAATTAGAAAATTTTATAACTAGTAATCAAAAAAAAGAAGTAAATAATTTTTTAAAGAAAATTACAACAACTAGTGAAAAAAATTCTGAAGATTTGATAAAAGAAGGAGCTTTTACAGGGAGTTTTGCAAAAAATCCTCTTACAGGTGAAGAAGTTCCTATTTATGTTGGGAACTTTGTTGTTTCAGATTATGGTTCTGGGATGGTTATGTCTGTTCCTGCACATGATCAAAGAGATTTTGATTTTGCAAAGAAATATAATATTCCTATAAAAACAGTAATTAACCCTCCAGAGGGTCCTTTAAGAAATGAAGGTAAGTCCTCCAAAGACTTAAAGGAAGCTTATTGTGGTAAAGGAATTTTAATTAATTCTGGAGAATTTTCGGGAATGAATAGCCTAGAGGCTTTAAAAAAAATTTCTGATAAACTTGAAATAGAAGGGAAAGGTAAAAGGTGTGTCCAGTACAAAATGAGAGATTGGCTTGTTTCTAGACAAAGATATTGGGGAACCCCTATTCCTGTTATATACTGTGAACATTGTGGAATTGTTCCGGTTCCAGAAAAAGATTTACCAGTACTACTTCCTGAAAAAATAAAATTTGGAGAAGGAAACCCCTTACAAACAAACTCAGATTTTATTAATGTTAAATGTCCTAAATGTAATCTTAATGCAATTAGAGAAACTGATACCATGGATACTTTTTTTGATTCTAGTTGGTATTACTTAAGATTTTGTGATAATAAAAATAAGAAAGAACCTTTTGATAAAAAAAAGGTTGATTTTTGGATGCCTGTTGATCAATATATTGGAGGTGCAGAACATGCTTGCATGCATCTGATTTATGCAAGATTTTTTACTAAAGCTCTAAGAGATTTAAACTTTTTGAAGATTGATGAACCTTTTAAAAAACTGTTTAATCAAGGAATGCTTTATGGTTTAGATGGATTTGTAATGAGTAAGTCTCGAGGGAATGTTGTTTTACCAGAAGAAGTTTCAAAAAAGTATGGAATAGACACTGCACGAATTTTTTTGGTTTCTTTAGCTTCTCCAGATAAGGATATACAATGGAGCGAAAAAGGTATTAATGGAAGTTTAAAATTCATTAAGAGAATAATTACTTACTTTGAAAAAAATAAATCTAAAAAAGAAAAGAATATTGATGTTAATCCAAAAACTCAACATAAGATTCATCAAACTTTGAAATTTGTTACAGAAGACATAGAAAACTTTAGATACAACTTTGCTATTATAAAAATCAGAAAACTTTTTGAACAAATCTTTGACTTGAATTTAAGTAAGAAAGACTCTGAAATCCTTTTAAAAATTTTAAATCCTTTTTGTCCACATATAACTGAGGAAATCTGGCATAGAATTGGAAACAAAAGTTTCTTGAGTTTAGAAAAATGGCCAAAATTTGATGAGAACAAAATAGATAAGAAATTTGAAAAAGAAGATGAAATAATTGAAAAATTAATCTTAGACCTCAATAACATTATAAAAATCTTTGAAGATAAAAAGACTAAATTAAGTTCTCTTTATTTATACTGTATCCCTTCAGAAAAAGAGATTTATTTAAACAATTTGTTAGATTTAGAAAATAGATTTGATTTAAAAATTAAAATTTTTTCTGTTAATGAAAAAGAAATTTATGACCCCGAGAACAAATCAAAGAAAGTTAAACCTGGAAAACCGGGAATCTATCTTGAATAGAAATCTTTTTTTGAGATTATTCGGTTTCTTTAACGTTTGTTAGTTATATAGGTAAATTTTTATAACAGTTTTTATTCTATATTGTATGGGTAATAGAGATAATTCTATTTTACTAAAAAAAGAGAAAAAAAAGAATTTACCTAAAGGACAATTAAACTCTGGAACTTCCTCTTCGACTGATTCTATTGGGACAAATTCCAAAAAAAAGGACGATTTAATCTATATCCCCTTTTTATTGATAATCCTTCTTATTATAACCTTCTTGGTTCTTAACCTCCCCTTCGAAAAAAAATATGAAGAAATGCCAAAGTGTGGAGATGGAACCTTTTATGGGTCTTGTTCTTTGGACAAACCCTATTATTGCGATAAAGGAATTTTAGTTGAAAAAGCATCTTTTTGTGGTTGTCCAGAAGAGGGTCAAATTTTATTTTATAAAAATGGAGATTTCTGTAAGTCTACTTATAATCGGGAATTTTTAGAAATGAGCTTACCCTATTTCTTGAGAGGAGAATTAAAAGAGATTAAGTTCAATCTTTCTGAAAAGTCTTTTGATTATATTTCAGAGATTCCAAGAACAATCTCCCACCTTTCTAACTCTTTTCCTTTGAGATATGATTTTAAGAATAAAGCTATAAATGAACCATTTCAAAGAGAATTAATCTTACCCCTGATTAAAGAAATTCAGAATATTGCCCCAAAAAATAAAGAAGAGCAGTTAAGGATTGCTGTAAGCTTAGTTCAAAATATTCCTTATGAATCCTCTAACAAAACTTATTTCTTTGGAATGAATGAAATAAACCATTCAAGATACCCTTACGAGGTTCTATACGAGAACCAAGGAATTTGTGGAGAAAAATCTCAATTGATGGTTTTACTCCTAAAAGAACTAGGTTATGGCACCGCAATTTTTTATTTTAAGGAAGAAAATCATGAAGCAGTTGGAATAAAATGTCCTATTGAAAGAAGCCTTTATGGTAGTGGTTATTGTTTTGTAGAAACAGGAGGACCTTCAATCATAACAGACTCTAATCTAATTTTCCTTGGAGGTGTAAGATTAGTGTCTATACCAGAAGTGATAATTACCTCTCAGGGAATCTCTTTATCTTCTGATCTTTATGAATACAAAGATGCAAAAACTCTTAATAATATAAGAGAAAAGAATCTTGTAGGTTTTTTTAATCTATGGAGACTTCCTAAAATTAATGAAAGGTATAATCTTTTAGAGACTCCAAAAATCTATCTTTAAAATTTGGAATATTACTGAAAATTTTTTTAAAGTTTTAAATTAACCTAATTTATCAAATTAATCAATTGTTGCTTTTATTCTTCTTATTCCTGAAGCAACAGATTCTTCTTTAAGAATCTTAAACCTACCTATTTCTTTAGTGTTTTTTACATGTGGCCCAGAACATATCTCTTTTGAAAAAGACCCAATAGAGTAAACATCTACAACTTCCGGATAGCGAGTTCCAAACTCTGCTTGAGCGCCAATTTTGATAGCTTTTTTTAAAAGCATTTTTTCTTTTTTAACAGAAATCCCCTCTAAAATTTTTTTATTTACAAAATCTTCTACTTTTTTTATCTCTTCTTCGCTAAGCTTCCTGTTAAAATTAAAATCAAATCTTAATCTTTCAGGGGTTATATTCGATCCTTTTTGTTTTATGTTTTTATCTAACACTTTTCTTAAAGATTCATTGAGTAAGTGTGTTAACGTATGAAGTTTTATTGTTCTTTCTGAACAATCTGCTAACCCTGATTTGAATTTATCTTTACAAGAAATCTGAGATAATTCTTGATGTTTCTTTAATTCGTTTTGAAATCCTTCTTTATCTATTTGTATGTTCTTTTCTTTAGAGATCTCTTCTGTTAGTTCTAATGGAAAACCGTAACTTTGGTAAAGAAGGAATATATCTTTACACGTGATAACTTTATCTTCTTTTAATTTTTTTTCAAGTATTTTTAATCCTTTTTGAATAGTTTTATCGAATTTAATTTTTTCTTCTTCGATTATTTTTAATATTTTTTGTTTATCTTTTTTTAATTCTTCACAACTGTCTCCATATATCTCAAAAACCGGTTCAGCAATTTCTCTAATGAAGTTTGTTCCTTCTAAACTAAGATTAATTTTTGCATATTTGGTTAATCTTCTAATTAATCTTCTTAAAACATAACCCCTTTCGGTATTACTGGGGTATACCCCCTCAGAAACAATAAAAATAGAAGCTTTTATGTGGTCTGCAATTATTCTCATCGTTTTTTTAATCTCTTCACTTTCTTTATAGTCCTTTTTTGAAACCTTCTCAATCTTTTTAATTATCGGTAAAAAAGTTTCTGTTAGATAATTGTCTTCAATTTTATTGACTACCGCCAAGGTCCTTTCAAGACCCATTCCCGTGTCAACATTTTTTTGTTTTAGTGGATTATACTCCCCTTTAATATTTTTCTCATATTCCATAAACACATCATTCCAAATTTCAACCCATCGAGTATCCTTAGGATTAAATCTTTTTGGGGGATTTTCTTTACCTGCCCAATAAAATATTTCAGTGTCTGGTCCACAAGGCCCAGTTTTACCTGCAGGGCCCCACCAATTTTCTTTTTTTCCTAAGAAAACAATTCTTTCTTTAGGAATACCCAAAGACATCCAGATTCTTGCAGATTCTTCATCTTTTGGAACTGATCCTTCTCCTTTAAAACATGTTATGCTTATACGATTTATATCTAACTTTAAAATTTCAGTTAAGAACTCTAAACTCCAACTAATGGCTTCTTTTTTCCAATAATCCCCTAAAGACCAATTTCCAAGCATTTCAAAAAAAGTGTGGTGGCTTTTATCTCCTACGTTATCTATATCGGTTGTTCTAATACACCTTTGTAAGCTAACTATTCTTTTTCCGAGAGGATGTTCTTGACCTAAAAGATAAGGTACTAAAGGATGCATTCCGGCAGTTGTAAATAAAACTGTAGGATCTTTTTCTGGCGTAAGTGGAGCAGAAGGGATTTTTTTATGTTTTTTACTCTTGAAAAATTCTAAATAAGCATTAATAAGTTCCTTACGATTTAGAGTTTTGTTATCCATCCTTCTATTTAGAACCAGACTTTTAAAAATTGTTTGATTTTATTTTAGAATTATTTTTTTAAAAGCTTCTGCTTTGAAGTTGGCCGAGTCTTTCTTGTATATCTTTAAGTTGCTCTTCTAAACTCTTATCATAATACTTTAGGGGTTTTGACTTGGTTTTATACTCGATATCATCTAATCTTTCTTCTTCTCTTCCTTTCTTGATCAACCCTGGTAAATCTAATGGAGGCAAAACTTTTTGGAGTTTGGTGATAATTGTTTTCAAATCTCTTATCTTCACAAAAAGGCCAGTTTTTATTTCGAGTTCTTGACTTTTATAAAAACCATAAGCTCTTATCGCTTTAGCAATTTTTAAAAGATTCATCTCAGATAAGAGAATATCTCTTTTTGCGTTAACTGCTTCTTTATTTAAAAATTTTACATGTATTAAGTTTGATTCTTTATTCATTTTCTAATAAACAACAAAATTTATTTTTGGAGGATTATACTTTAGAAAAAACATCTCTGTCTACTTTCTCTATTTTTTCTTTCATAGACCTAACCTCGGTTTCCCACGTTTGTAATTCGTTTTCTTCTTTTTCACGTACTTTTCTTATATCTTCAAGATCTCTTTCTATTTCATTGATTTTTTTCTTTGTTTCATTAAAAATTCTTAATGTTTCTTCAAACTTATCAATTCTTATGAAAATTGGTTCTGAAGTATCTTTTTCTTCTTCAAATTTTTCTTCTTCAAACCTTTTTCTTCTGCTTGGAGCCGGAGGTTCTATTTCGTCTAGTTCCCTTGTTCTTTTATGCTTAGCTCCAAATGAAGGGATCTCTTCTCCAATTTCTTCACCAAGGAAAGACTCTTTTTGCATTCCCACAGAAGAAGGCATCATTGATCTGCTATAAGGACTTGGTGTTGGTTGTAATTCATCTTCTTCAAAATTAAAATCGTCTGTGTTTAAGAATTCATCTCCCTCTTTATCCCCAGAAACGGCTTCTTTTATAGTATCCTGAGAAAATTTTTTTCCGAAAGAATTAGAAGGAAAACTTGGTAATTTGTGAATATTCGTATTGTTATTCATATCAAAAGGTGAATTAGTATTCTGATTAAAATTCCCTTGAGATTGAGATTCGACGGGGGGGAAATCTGGAAGCCTTGGCAAATCTGGAAGCCTTGGCAATTCAGGTAATTGAGATACAGGTCCATCACCACCCTCTTTTTTCTTTCCAAATAAACCCATTTTATTTTGATATAACTCTTTTGTTATATATATGATATAATATAGGTTTAAAAACTTTTATTTTTTTAGAAATAAAGGATTGTTTAAACTTATATAAACAAACCGAAAGGTATTTATTTAAACAAAGTTTAATTTTTAAAATGTTAAAAAAATTTTTAAAAGATGCCGTAATTCTAACTGCCGGGAAACCAGCAGAAGATATTGTTGATCTTTTAGATACTTCCGGATACGTTAATGAGTTTATCATCGCAAAAAAACTGAATCTAACAATCAACCAAGTTAGAAATATTCTTTACAAAATATCTGGTCAAGGACTTGTTTCTTCGGTAAGAAAAAAAGATAAGAGAAAAGGGTGGTATACTTATTTTTGGAGGATCGAAATACTTAAATCTTTAGAATTTGTAAGGGATACTCTCATCAAAAAGATAGAACAAATGAATAATCAGATAAAAAGTAGAGAAACAAAAAGATTTTATTCTTGTGAGAGGTGTAATTTAGAGCTTAATGAAGAAAACGCTCTCCTTTATGATTTTACTTGTAATGAATGTGGAGCCATTTTTACTTTAAAAGATAATACTAAATTAATAAGAGAGATGAAAAGGAATATTGATAAGTTAAGTAAGGATCTTGCTTTTGTCGAAGAAGAATTAACAAAAGAAAGAAGTAAAATCGATAAGAAAAAATTAAGGGGCTTAAAGAAAGAAGAGAAGATAAAAAAGGAAAAATCATTTAAGAAAAAAGAATTAAATAAAAAAGAAAAGGCTAAAAGAATGAGTAAAAAAGAGACATCTCTTAAAAAAAATAAAACTTTAAAGAAGAATGTAAGTTTAAAAAAAACTTCAAAAACAAAACCAGTGTCAAAGGCAAAGATTAAACCAGTTAAAAAAGTTCAAAATAAAAAAAAGATTCCTGCGAATATAAAGAAAATTTCAAAAAAAGAAAAAGTAGGAGTTAAAAAAGTTCAAAATAAAAAAAAGAGTACAAGAAATCAAACTAAATCTTAGTTAAGATACTTAAATCAAAGTCTAATATGCCTTATGTACACCGGATTTCCTCTAAAAGAAAAAATATATTCAGTCTCTTTAATGTTAATTCTATCTTAATTGCTATTAATGTTGTCTTTTTTATTATATTTTCTATTATGTTAGGGTTAGGCGTTCCCTTAGATTATATTGCAATAAAACCTTCTAATATTCTTAATGGAGAATACTTGTGGACATTTTTTACAAGTATGTTTATGCATGGAGGATTTTTCCATCTTTTTGCAAATATGTTTTCATTATTCTTTATTGGTGGGCTTGTTGAAAAAATTTTAGGCCATAAAAGATATACTTACTTTTATCTTTTAGCAGGATTGATTGCAGGAATATTTTTTGTTTTGTCTTCCTTCATTTTTCCCGGTGATTATAATACCTATGCTGTTGGGGCTTCTGGAGCTTTATTTGGCATTGTGGGTTTGTTGGTACTGTTAACCCCTGATCTTCCTGTTTTTGTTATGTTCATACCTATCCCTGTTAAAATGAAATATGCAGGTCCGGGAATGTTGATTATTTTATGGCTTATTTCGATTGCGGGAAATATTCCTGTTGGTAATATGGCCCATTTAGGGGGGCTTATCGCAGGGATCTTTTATGGATTATACCTCAAAAAGAAATACCGAAGAAAAACCGCTCATCTAAGGAGAATGTTTAGATGAATTTTAATCTAAACTAAAAATAAACTATGGCAAGAAAAAACAAAAAGAAAGAATCTTTTTTTAGGGATAATTATAAAGAAAGTTTTGATTATATTCAAAAATCTAAAATTTTCATTTACTGTTCTGTAATCTTCTTTTTTGTTTTTACTTTTTTAGGGATGTTTTTACAAACCCCTGAAAATATTGAACAAACGATCTTGGATTTAATTGAAAAAATTTTAATCCAAACAGAGGGGCTGTCTTTAGAAGGATTAATTAGTTTTATTTTTTTAAATAACCTCCAAAGTGCGTTTTTTATTGTGATATTTGGTATTTTTTTCGGAATTTTTCCCTTAGCTGCCATTCTTTTTAATGGATATGTTTTAGGTTTTGTCGCAATAAGAGCTGCTCAAATTGGAGGAGCTTCAGTTTTGTTAAACCTTTTACCACATGGAATCTTTGAACTTCCTGCTATTTTTATTTCCGCGGGATTAGGATTTAAGCTAGGAACTTTTCTTTTTCAAAAAGAGAAACCCTATCCTTTTAGGATTCATTTAATTAAATCCTTGAAAGTTTTTGTTTTTGTGGTTATACCTCTTTTGATTGTTGCCGCAATAATTGAGGGCATTTTAATCTCCTTATAAAAGTTTTAATTTTGAGATAAACTGTTTAATCTTTTTACAAAATTAATCTTATCAAAAGAATCACTTTTTAAGATAAACCTAGAGAATTAATTTAACTAAATTTTTATTCTTTTAAGTCTGTTATTCCTAAAATAATTAAAATAACAGATATCCCACCTAATAACCAAAAAATTCCTCCTTTTAAGAAAATCCACGCAGAATGTAATAGGTTAAAATCTTTTCCTAGAAAAGTCCAAGAGTAAACTGAAGAAGCCCACCCAATCAAAATTAAGCCAATTAGTAATACTAATCCTCCAGCGAGTTCAATCCATTTATTCATATTTTTCCGTGGTTTTTTATATTTAAAAAGATTAAGGTGTTTGAATATTTGTTTTGATTTTTATCTTTTTTTTACATATCTTTATAAATTCCTTAATTTTTCTTTTTAAACTAATCAATAAGGAAGATATCTCTAAAATTTAGAAGAATCATCCTATCTTAATCAGTAATATGGAAATAAAAAAAGAAGATATCGCAAGAGAAAGTATCCTTAAGCCAGGAGTAGAAATCTCAGGAGAGACCATAAAAGGGTATGAGTTTAATCAAGGATTAGATTACAAAAAAATTATCCAGAGCTTTTCTACAAGCGGTTTTCAAGCAAGTAACCTATCTAAAGCGATAAAAATCATTAGAGAAATGCAGGAAAATAAGGCCAAGATTTATTTTGGTTATACCTCTAGTATGATAAGTTCTGGAATAAGAGAAATAATTCGATGGATTGTAGAACATAAAAAAGTGGATATATGTGTTACAACTGGTGGGGGTGTAGAAGAAGATATAATCAAATGTTTGGGGAATTTTATTTTAGGAGAGTTCAAGGTTGATGATGTGGAATTAAGAGATAAAGCAATTAATCGTATTGGGAATATCTTTGTCCCTAATTCTAGATATGTGGCATTTGAAAATTTTGTGATACCAATTTTAGAAGAACTTTATCAAATTCAAAAATCTAGAAACAAACCCCTTCTTACATATGAAATAGTCTGGAAGTTAGGGGAGAGGATTAATAATCCTGAGAGTATCTGTTATTGGGCCTGGAAAAATAAAATTCGTATACATTGTCCTACAATAATGGATGGAAGTTTGGGTGATATGATTTATTTCTTCAAAAGTAAGAGAGAAGACTTTTCTATTGATGTCTCTGAAGATACCAAAGAGTTAAATAATTCTACAATTGGCTTAGAAAAATCAGGGGTTATAATATTAGGTACAGGGGTTGTTAAACATAGCATTCTCAATGCAAATTTATACAGAAATGGTGCAGACTATGCTGTTTATATAAATAACTCTTCAGAGTTTGATGGAAGCGATGCTGGCGCCTTTCCAGAAGAGGCAGTTTCTTGGGGAAAATTGACTCAAGGAAGTAAAAGAGTTAAAGTTTTTGGGGATGTAACCATTCTTTTACCTCTTTTAGTTGCAGAAGCTTTTTATTAAATTAAACTCAAAAAAACTTAATTTTTTTAAAAATTATTGAAATTTTACTAAAAATTTATATATTCTAAACATTTTTTTTGTTTATGAATAAGCAATTAAGCAAGGTTAAGGAAAAATCTTCCTCAAAAAACAAGGTAGAAAAGAATAGAATTCCTTTAGAAGAAAAAAGTTTAATACCAGAAGTAAAAAAATCAATGACAGAGGTATTGAAAATCTTTTCTCCTGGAACTGCAATAAGAACTGCTCTTGATGATATCCTTCGTGCAGAGATGGGCGCTCTTATAGTTTTTGAAACAGAAGGTCTTATGGATATAGTTGAAGGAGGGTTCAAGATTGATTGTAGATTTAGTCCACAAAAACTTGTGGAATTAGCAAAAATGGATGGGGCAATTATCCTTTCTAGAGATTTAAAAAAGATAATCTATGCAAATACTTCTTTAACCCCTGAGGCTAGAATAGTTACCAAAGAAACCGGAACTAGGCATAAGGCTGCTGAAAGAACTGCAAAACAGTTTAAGACAATAGTTGCTGCAATTTCAGAAAGAAAGAAAAAGATTACCCTTTATTTTGATAATGAAAGCCATTTTTTAGAAGAGACCTCTGAAATTTTAAGGAGAGCCGCAGAAACTTTACAAATCTTGGAAAAACAAAGAGAGATATTTGAAGATTTGTTATCCCATTTAAACGTTTTAGAGATTACTAATCTTACTACGATGGAAGACGTTTGCAATGTCCTACAAACTGCAGAAATTATGAGAAGAATCTCAGAAAATGTAAAAAGATACCTTATAGAATTAGGAAAAGAAGGGATGATTGTTAGTATGAGACTAAAAGAGTTGACTAAAAATCTGAACAAAGAAAAAGACAGTATTCTTGAGGATTATTTTGGACTTGGATGGACAAAAAAAGAAGAAATTTTACATAATATTAACTTTGATGTTTTACTTGAGACATCTAATATCTTGAGGATTCTTTTTGGCGAACTTCATGATATGCCCATAGTTTCAGGAGGAAAGAGAATTTTAAGTAAGACAAACCTTATGGAAAAAGATATCCAAACACTTTTATACAATTTTAAAACGTTAGATAAAATAATCAACTTGGAAGAAAATTCTTTAAGGAAGATTTTTAATAATGAAGATTCTAAGATTTTCTTTTTAGATGAGATTAAGAATCTTAAGGAAAAAATCCTTATGGGGAAAAAATTTTAAGAGATTCATCCAAATTTAAATTTCTTAAAATCCTTACTCAAACTTAGTCTTAAATCGAAGTAATTTTAAATGCCCTTTTATTAGTTCATATATGTTAACAAAAAAAGAGATAAATGAGATAAAAGAACATTTAGAAAAATCTCAAAACCCACTTTTTCTTTTTGATAATGACCAAGACGGTTTATGTTCCTTTCTTTTACTTAGGAGGTATATCGGGCGGGGTAGAGGGGTGCCGATAAAGTCCTTTCCTGATTTAATTTCAGATTATTTTAGAAAAGTTAAGGAATTTGGTTCAGATTGCATATTCATTCTAGATAAACCCGTTATATCTGAAGAATTTTTTAAAGAAGCCAAAAAAATAAACATCCCGATTGTGTGGATAGATCATCATTTTGTCGATAAGAAATCTGTTCCATCTTTTGTTAATTATTACAATCCTTTATTTAATAAATCTAAGATTATAGAACCTACAACAGACTTATGTTACCAAGTTACAAATAGAAAAGAGGATCTATGGATCGCGATTATTGGGTGTGTATCAGATAAATTTATTCCGGATTTTTATAAAGAATTTGAAGATAAGTATCCGGATCTTTCTTTTAATTCTTCTAAATTAAAAAATCCTTTTGATGTTTATTACAAATCTGAAATTGGAAAAATCGCTAGAATTATTGGATTTAGTCTTAAGGACAGAACAACAAGTGTTGTTAACATGATTAGATTTCTAACCAAAGTTAAAGATCCTTATGAGGTTTTAAATGAAAGTAGTCAGAACCGTACAATGCATCAAAGATTTAAGCAAATAGATTCAAAATTCCAAAAATTAATCCAAAGAGCAAAGTCAATCAATAATAAAAACTCAAAGAATTTTTCTGACGAAAATCTCCTTTTTTTTCAGTATAGTAGCGAATTGAGTATCAGTGGTGATATATCCAACGAATTGAGTTATTCTTTTCCTGAGAAAACTATTGTTGTCCTAAGAATTAAAGGATTAAAAGCGAGTATCTCTATGAGGGGTAAAAATGTGAGAGAAATCTTTTCTAATTCTATCAAAGATCTTAAAGATGCCCGAGGTGGGGGCCATGAGGAGGCTATTGGAGGTCAGATTCATACTTCAGATGTTGAAAAATTCTTAGAAAATATAAAAAAATCTGTGAATCTTTATAAGAAAAAAGATTAAAATTTAAAATTTAAAAAATACCTTATTTTTTCTTTTTTAGTTAATAACTTTTTCCTATATAAACTACTTCTTTTGCATCTTTTTTGCAGATTATACATTTTCCCTTAGGTAATTCTTTTTTATTTGCTAGGATACCTCTAATTCCCGCACCGGTTTCTTTTTCAATTTTTTCTGCACAGTTTAATCCCTCTTTTTCAATGGAACAGAAACTTGTTTTTACTATTTTTCCTTCTTTAATCGATTTTTTTATTTCATCAATTGTTTTACACTCTTTTATTCTGCTTTCTAAGAATTTATCCGCATTATTTATTATCCTTTTATTGTATTCTTTTTCATAAAGCTTTATTTTTGAGAGATCTCTTAATAAAATCTGTTCTCTTTTCCTAATGTCTCTTATAAAAAACGTTATACTCTCTTTTTTTAACTCTTCTTCTCCAACTTCAATTCTAAAGGGAACTCCTTTTAATTCCCACTCGTTAAACTTTCTTCCAGGAGTGTTAAAATCTCTGTCATCAATTTCGACCCTATAACCCTCTAACTTATTCAGTATTTTCTGGGCATATTTAATTATTTTTTCTTTGTTTTCTTTTTTGTAAATTGGGATTATAATTATTTGAATTGGAGATATCAAAGAGGGAATTACAAGCCCCTTGTTATCGCCGTGTACTGATATAACTGAAACAAGAATCCTAGATATTGCGGGACCATAAGCTGTCGTCCAAAGATATTCTTCATTCCCTTTTTCATCAACAAATTTTGCGTTAAAAGCTTTTGAAAACTTTTGTCCCATTAAATGAGTTGAAGGTTGTTGAATTAATTTTCCATCTGGCATGATTACATCAGAGCCGATAGTATATTCTGCACCTGCAAATTTATCCCAAATAGGCCTTTTTAAGGGTAAAAAGGGAATCCCAAACTTTTGATGCATTACTTTTTCTGTTGTTTCTATATCTTCTTGGACTTGTTTTTCTGCTTCTTCTTTAGTTCCGAAAGCATCATGAGCTTCTATCCATTGAAATTCTCTTTCTCGAATTAAAGGTCTCGTCGCTTTTGTATCAAGTCTGAACACTGATCCTTTTTGATAAATTTTCATAGGTAAATCTCTATGACTTCGAATCCATAATTTAAACATCGGAGTAAAAAGCGTCTCGCTGGTGGGTCTTAAGGCAAGTCTTTCTTCTCCTTTTTGAGATTCTAACCAAAAAACTTCTGGATTAAAGCCTTCTACATGTTCTGATTCTTTTTTTAAATTTGATTCGGGAATTAAAGAGGGCATTATAACAGGTTGATGTTTATTTTTTTGTAATTCTTCTTCATAAAGTTGGTACATTTTTTCAATAATTCTTGTTCCCCAAGCTCTTTTTACAATAAAACCCTTTAAACCTAATCTTAGATCAACTATTTCGGCTTTTTCAATAACCTGAGAAAACCATTCGCTAAAGTCTTCTTTTTTAACTGTTAATCCCTCATTACTTTTTTTATTCATTTAGTCTAAAACCTTTAAAGATATTTAAAATTAACCTTTGAAGTTTACTAAATTTTTAAAATATTAAAGTATATATACTTATTATTATTTTTTGATTTAATCGGATAGGATAATAAGGGCTCGTAGTTTAATGGATAAAATGTCCGGTTTCGGCCCGGTCGATGGGGGTTCGATTCCCTCCGGGCCCATTATTTTTCCTTTTTCTGATTTTAAAATTTTTTTAAGAATTCTTTGATTTATCTGATTTATAACTAAGCTTTGTCTTTATGAGCAATCTTTTTATATGTGGTTAACATTTTATAATATAAAGAACAAAATGTTAAACAGAGTGAGAATACAAGGTAAACGTTTTTTATCGATTACATTTACTTTGACAGGTACGATTATTGGTGCAGGTGTTTTAGGTTTACCTTATGTTTTTGCAGATTCTGGTTTTTTAGTGGGATTAGCTTGGCTAATTTTTTTAGGTATTGTTATGATTTTTGTTACACTTTGTTTAGGGGAAGTTACTTTAAGAACTGCAACTATTCAACAACTTCCAGGTTATGCTGAAAAGTACCTTGGAAAATTTCCTAAAAAAATAATGGTTTTTTCTATGGTTATTGGAATTTATGCGGCTCTTTTAGCTTATCTTATCGGTCAAGGTCAAAGCCTTTCTTTATTATTCACAGGAGGTTTAGAAAATTCTTTTTATTTTGGCGTTGGTTTTTGGATTCTTATAACTGCGTTTTTACAAGGAAGTTTAAAGAGGCTTGAAGGAGTTGGATACTTCGGAGTTTCAGGCATGATTCTTGTATTCTTCATTTTACTATTAGCCCTAATGCCGGGATTCTCTTTTAGTAACTTAACCCCCATAAATCCTTCAAAGATATTCTTCCCTTTTGGAGTAATTCTTTTTTCTCTAATGGGTTTTAACGCAATCCCTATTTTAAGAAGAGAAGTAGGGAGGAATAAGAGATACCTCTTAAAAAAAGCAATTATTATTGGAATTCTAATTTCTATTATTTTTTATTTGATTTTTAGTTTTGTTTTTGTAGGTGTTTTAGGGCGAGAAATTAATGAAGTTGCTACATTATCTTTTAAGGGTATTTTGGGGGGGTTACTACTCATCTTTGGGATGTTTACTATGATAACAAGTTATTTTTTCTTAAGTTATGCTCTTAAGGATTACTTCCTTTTTGATCTTAAAAAGAGAAAACCAATTCTTTTTTATGTTTCTTTAGTCCCTTTGATGCTTTATCTTTTAGTTAGTTCTTTTAATAATTTAGGTTTTGTAGGAGTTTTAGGAATTGGAGGCTCAATAGCAGGGGGTATTACTGGAATATTAATATTATTAATGACTTTAAAATCTAAAAGAAAAGGAGATATGCCTCCAGAGTATTCAATGCCCTTAAATTGGTTTTTAATTGTCCTTTTAGGGATAATCTTTTTGATGGGTATTCTTTTTGAATTTTTCTTTTTGTTTTAATTTTAAGGCTCGCAATAACTTTTTATATTCCATTCCTTTTTATCTTGTATGATTAATAAAAAGAACAATGCAAATTCAGGGGATTATGTTGAAGTCTCTATGGTTAAAAAGACATATAGCGGTTTTCTTTTAGAAACTCCAAAAGATGAGCCCGGAATTATTCTTTTAAAATTAGACACTGGTTATAATATTGGATTGATTAAGAAAGACATTCTTGAAATTAAAGTTATAAAAAAATTTTCTGAAAAAAATGAAGATAAAAAAATTCCATTATCAAATGAAAAACCCAACATTTGTTTAATCATTACCGGGGGGACAATTGCCTCAAAATATGATACCCAAAAAGGGGGGGTTTCTCCTTTATCAAAACCCGGAGATTTTTTCAAATCTTATCCTAAATTTTTTAATAAAGTTAATGTATTGAAATTAGAAATTCCTTTTATGAAAGCTAGTGAAGATTTGGAGCCTAAAGATTGGCAGAAAATTGCAAAAATCACTGAAAAAGCATTGAACGATGAAAATATTAAAGGGGTTGTTATAACACATGGAACAGATACCCTCCATTATACCTCTGCAGCACTTTCTTTTTTTCTTAAAAATTTAAATAAACCTGTTGTTTTAACCTATAGTCAAAGGAGTATTGATCGTGCGAGTTCTGACGCTGATTTAAACTTACAATGTTCAGCTTTAGCAGCAATTTCAGATATTGCAGAAGTTTTTTTAGTGGGTCATGCTACATTAAATGATGATTATTGTTATGCTTTAAGAGGGTGCAATGTTCTTAAATTAAATACTTCTAGGAGAGATGCTTTTAAGCCAGTTAATGATTTTCCTATTGCTAAAATTTATCCAGATAGAATAGATATCCTCTCTGATTTTAAAATTCGAAATAAAAAAACAGTTAAATTAGACCTAAAATTTGAAGAAAAAGTCGCTTTAATAAAACTATACCCTGGGCAAAACCCTGATATATTAGATTATTATTACAAAGAAGGTTATAAGGGACTGGTTTTAGAAGTTACAGGTTTAGGCCAGGTTCCTGGGAAAAAATGGATAAATAAAATTAAAGAACTCCAAAAAAAAGAGATTATTATCTGTGCAGCAGCACAAAATCTTTATGGTAGATTAGATCCCCTTGTTTATTCAAATGGAAGAGAATTATTAAAATCCGGGGTTATTTTTTTAGAAGACATGCTTTCAACAACAGCTTTAGTAAAACTAGGACATGTTCTAGGACATGAAGAATGGGCAAAAGATAAAGAGACAGTCAAAGAGAAAATGCTCTCTAATTTTTCTGGGGAGATATTTAAAAAAATTCCTTTAATTAATCCTAATGACTAAATCTTACTTTTAGTTCAATTAAGTAACTATAAAGGGGTTACAAAAGAAAGATTTATAAGTATTCCTTGATTCTTTTTGATATGGTTAATATAAGGAAACTAAACTTTCTTCCAAGAACTTTAGAAGACAAAATTGTTAAAGATTCTTTAGAAGCGATAAACGAATTGAAGAATAAAGAGCCTATTTACCTAGTTGGAGGAATGAGTGTTCAAAGTTATTTATCCCACAAATACCATAGACCTACTTCAGATATGGATTTTTCTTATGTTGGACCTTTAAGCTATCCAGATTTTAGAATAATGGTAAAACCTGTTTAGGAATTCCTTAAAGATAAGGGGTACCTTGTTGAACTTAAAAAAGATTCTAGGGCTTCTGTTTTGTCAATATACCATCCTGAAATTTCTGAGAGTTTTGCGATAGAATTTCCTAGAAGGAATAATCATAATTTTGAATCTAAAAAACAGATTCTTGAAAGAGAATTTGATCATTCAAGAAATAAGGTTGTTATCGGAAGGCAAATTCCTTATAGAGTTGCTTCTCCTGAAGATTTAATTGTTCCAAAACTTGTGAGAGTAATAAACTCTTTAGAAAGATTTCCTGAGTTAAATAAAATACTCCCTAGAGAATTAAAATCTTTATCTGATGAAGAGGTAAAATTAAAACTTAAAAAAGTAAATTCTTTAAGAAGAGAGGCAATGATAAGCCCAGGAGACGTGGGTTTAGCAGGAGAACTACGATTTTTATCTGATTTATATGACATTTGGGTATTATCACGAGTAACTGGTTATCATGAGGATTATTTTAAGCAAGTAGAGGGAGATTGGATATCTATAAATTCTAAACCTGAACTTAAACGTAAAATATACGAGGTTATAATCCCCTAAAAAAATAATAAAAAAACTTAATAAACTCTTATTACTTTTTTAGTTAATGACTGAAAAAGATTATCAAAAATTAGGCCTTAAGTGTGGTTTAGAGATCCACCAACAACTAAACTCTTCTAGAAAACTTTTTTGTAATTGCCCAACCATTCTTAGAAAAGATGAACCAGACTTTGTTATCAAAAGAAAATTTACCCCCATTTTAGGAGAATTGGGGGAATTGGACTTAGCATCAAAGTACGAAGCATCTTTAGCAAAAGAATTCTTTTATCAAGGGTATTTAGATACCAACTGTTCTATAGAATGTGATGAAGCCCCGCCCTTAGAAATTGATAAGGAAGCATTACACGTTGCGTTACAAATTGTTCTTTTATTAAATTGTAAGATAGTCCCAATCACCCAGATTATGAGAAAGACTGTTATTGATGGTTCTAATACTTCTGGTTTTCAAAGAACTGTTTTAATTGCTAGAGACGGTTTTGTAGATACTGCTTCTGGGAGAGTTAAGATAAGTTATGTTTATCTTGAAGAAGACTCTGCAAGAAAAGTGAAAAATCCTGAAGGGGTTGAACCTGAAAAAATTTCTGATAAAAAAATTACTTATCGATTAGATAGGCTGGGGATTCCTTTGGTGGAAATCGTAACTGCGCCAGACATAAAAACCCCTGAACAAGCTAAAGAAGTTGCATTATTCATAGGGGATTTGTTAAGATCTTGTAATGTTCGTAGGGGAATAGGGACAATTAGGCAAGATATAAATGTGAGTATCACTGGACATCCAAGAGTAGAAATTAAAGGATTTCAAGACCCTAAGATTTTTGTTAAAGTTATTGAAAATGAAATTGATAGACAACAAAAAAATCTTGAAAAAATAAAAAGTAGTGGAGAAGTTTTTTTCCCAGAAGTTAGGGGGGCAAATCCAGACACTACTACAAGATATCTTAGACCTTTACCAGGTTCTGCGAGAATGTATCCTGAAACAGACCTACCTTTGCTTAAGATATCCAGAAATATTATTGATAATGCTAAAAAAAATCTCCCTAAAATAAGAGGGGAATTGGAATCTGAGCTTAAACAGGAAGGGTTGAGTAAGGAGATGATTTTACTTCTCTTAAAAAGTCGTAAGGTTGAGGAGTTTAGAGAACTACTTGCTATTCTTAAAAAACCAGAACTTATTGTTAAAATGCTTTTAATTTTTCCAAAAGAAATCTCAACTAAGAGGAAAATTCCTTTTTCAGAAATCGAGAAAAAATTGAATATTGAGACATTATCTCAAATTCTTGAAAATTTAAAAAAAGGGATAATAAAAGAATCAGAGATTAAAGGTGCCTTAGAGAAAATTATCCAAGGGAAAAATATTCTAGAAATTACAAATACTGAAAAATTAAACTTAGAAGATACTGAAGAATTAATTTTGAAGATAATAAATAAAAAAACCGGTCTTTCATTAAATGCTTACATGGGGTTGGTAATGGCAGAATTAAAAGGAAAAATTTCTGGAAAAGAAGCTTTAGAAATTATTAAAAAGCTTATTAAATAGAATCTAGTATGAAAAGGTCTTATGTTTCAGAATTGAAACCTGGGCAAAAGGTTTTGCTTAAGGGAAGAGTTCATGAGATTAGAAATTTAGCAAAAATTTATTTTATTTTACTCAGAGATATTACAGGCATAGTCCAGTGTGTTGTTAAGGACAATGCAATTGATTTGCATAATTTAAATCTTGAGAGTGTTGTAGAAATTATTGGAAAAACCAAAAAATCTTTAGTAAAGGCAGAATTCTCTAGAAAAGATATTGAAATTGAAGTTTCTGAAATAAATATCTTAGATATCGCAGATAAATTACCCATTCATGTAAATGAAAAAACTACCTCTACTAGTTTTGATAAAAGACTAGATTATCGTTCTTTAGACTTAAGAAAACCTAAAATAAGTGCTATATTCAAGATTCAGTCTACACTAATAAATGGGTTTAGAGAGTTTTTTTATAATCAAAGCTTCATTGAAATACAACCTCCGGGCATTATAGCAACATCTACTGAGGGAGGTACAGATTTATTTGAAGTTAAATATTTTGATAAAAAGGCTTATCTTGCTCAGAGTCCTCAACTTTACAAACAACTCATGGCGATATCCTTAGAAAAAGTTTTTTCTACTGGTTCTTTGTGGAGGGCTGAAAAGCATGACACTACAAAACATCTTAATGAGATAAGACAGATGGACATTGAATGTGCTTTTATAGATGATATGGAAGTTATGGATTTATTAGGGCAGGTTGTTCAGTATATGGTTAAGAAAATAATTCGAGAATGCCCCAAAGAATTAAGCCTTTTAGACTTGTCCTTGGAAGTTCCTAAAATTAAGTATCTTACTTATTCAAAAGCGATTGAATTAGTTTCAAAGGAAGGAATTTCAATAAAAGAGGGGGATGATTTTGAACCTGAAGCTGAAAGAAAAATTTGTTCTTTATTTCCAAATACGCTTATTTTTACTTATGACTGGCCTTTAGAACTTAAACCGTTTTATATTTGGCCTAAGGATAAAGAAAAAGGAATTTCAGGGGGATTTGATGCGCTTTTTGGAGGTGTTGAAATTTCTTCAGGAGGACAAAGAGTTCATATTCCAGAGATTTTAGAGAAACAACTTATCTCAAAAAAACTAAACCCTAAAGACTTTTCTTGGTATATTGACGCTTTTAGATACGGAAGCCCTATTCATAGTGGTTGGTCTATTGGTCTGGAAAGGTTTACTATGGCATTGCTAAAGCTTCCTAATATAAGGGAGGCTACCCTTTTCCCTAGAGATAGAAACAGGTTAATTCCTTAAAATGAGTCAAATTTATTAAAATTCTCTAAAATTAACCCTAAATTTTTCAAAATCAGGCTTTTTTAACTCTGTTGTTCCTCTCTTTAAGGACTGGGAAATATTTAAAAACCTTGAAAATACAGAATTTTATCCTAAAAATTTAAAATGGCAGAATACGAAGAAACTGAAGAAGAAGATCTCACTGAAAAAGATTCAGATGAAGACACTGAAAAAGATTCAGATGATGATGAAGAATAATTTTAGGAATAATTAATTCCTATAAATTAAACATATTTTTTTCTTTATTTTTTAATTTTTTTACTACTAACCTTTACTTTTGAGGCCTTTTATTACCCCCTTTAAACTTTTACATACTTTACACGCAATACTTAAAAACTTCCCCTTTTTTTAATCAATATGAAGATTAAAGACATTGAGCTTAAGTGGTTAGGACATTCGGGGTTTTTAATTAAGAATCACAAGGTTATTTACATTGATCCTTACAACTTAAAAGGAGATCTGGAGTTAGCAGATATAATCCTAATAACCCATAGTCATCATGATCATTGTAGTTACCCTGATTTAACCAAAATTGTAAAGGAAGGGACTAAAATCCTTGTTTCTTCTGGATGTCAAAGTAAAATAGCTAAATTTAAAGTTCCCATAAAAATTTATCTTCTTGAACCGGGTCAAGAAATTGATTTAGGAGACATTAAAATAGACTCTTTTCCAGCTTATAACACAGATAAACATTTTCATCCTGTTGAGGAAGGGGGGTTGGGTTATATCATCAAATTTGAAAACGTTGTCATTTATCATGCGGGTGATACAGACATAATCCCTGAAATGCAAAAGATAACAGGGTATAAACATGCAGATAAAGAACTTATTGCTTTATTGCCTGTTGGCGGAAGATTTACTATGAGTGCTGAAGAAGCAGCGCAAGCAGCTAAGATAATAAAACCCAATTTAGCTATTCCAATGCATTGGGGGACGATTATTGGGGGGGAAGAAGATGCAAAAGAGTTTGTTGAACTTTGTAATGAGAATAAAATAAATGCAAAGATATTGGAAAAAGAATAATTAAGATTTTTCTTATCTTTGATAACTACTTTTTCCTTAAGATTTTCTTTTAAATTTTAAATAGATGTTCATCTAAATTATAGAAATATTTTTAAAGAAGAAGATACATCTTTCTCTATTATATTAATTTATTCAGTTGGGGGATTGAATAAATTAATTTTGTCTTTGAGTGAATTCTTTAATATTAGTTGGACGTTTGTCAACTTTTTAAACTTTTCGAAATAAAGTTTAAAAAAATTGATAATTCTTCCGACTTTAAAAAAACCTGACGGATAAAATTTCCGTAAACTCTTTGATATCAAAGAGGGGAAAAAGCTGAAAGGAGGTTAAAAAATGGTATTAGATTTTGCAAAAGAAGCAGTACAAAACGCAGAAACACATAGTATTAACTTTGATGACCTAAAAGCTGGAAAGGCTAATATAAAAGTTATTGGTGTTGGAGGAATGGGTTGTAACGCAATAACTTGGTTATTCAATAAAGGGATTAATGGTGCTACAGTTTATGCAGTGAACACAGATGCTCTTCATTTAAGTGTTTCCAAATCAGACGAAAAAATCCTTTTAGGTAAGGAACTTACAAGAGGATTGGGTGCTGGAGGAAAACCTCAAGTAGGGAGAGAATCTGCAAAAGAGGCACTTAGTGAATTGAAAAAAGCAGTCTCTGGAGCAGATATGGTCTTTGTTTTAGCAGGGCTTGGAGGAGGTACCGGAACTGGTGCTGTCCCAGTTATTGCACAACTTGCTAAGGAAACTGGAGCAGTAGTAATCGGGGTGGTTACAATGCCTTTCGAATCTGAAAAAGCAAGAATAGACAAAGCTGAATTTGGATTACAAGAACTTAGAGAGGTTACAGATACTTGTGTTGTTTTAGATAACAATAGACTGGTGGATATCGCAGGACAACTCCCAATTGAACAAGCATTTGCAGTAGCAAATGAACTTGTTAGTACAATGATAAAGGGAATTGTTGAAACTATCACTTTACCAAGTTTAATTAACTTGGATTATGCAGACGTTTCAGCAATAATGAAAGATGGAGGTGTTGCAGTGATAGGTATAGGTGAAGACGATTCTTCAGAGCGTGTTAGTCAAGCTGTTAGGCAAGCCCTTACACATCCTCTACTTGACGTGGATTATAAAGGTGCCAATGGAGCTTTGATACACGTTACCTGTGGCCCAGATTTGAAATTAGAGGAATTTGATCAGATTGGTAGAATTGTCTCTGATAATTTAGGCCCAGAAGCAAATGTGATTATTGGAGCAAGAATTAGTAAAGAATTCCAGGGTAGGGTTCGTGTCATAACTATAATGACAGGAGTTCGATCACCATATCTTATTGGAAAAGACTTTGAAGAAAAACCCGCTACTCTTAAAGAGATATCTGATTTGGGTATAGAAGTCTGGAAATAAACTAGTTTATTGAATAAGACACGTATATTTTAAATTCCGGGGTTTTCCCGGAATTTTTTATTTTTTTATTTTTTTAAAAATTAAGCTTAAGAGAATTTTTCTACTTCGTTAAACATCCATTTTTTTCAATTTTTTCATTCTAATTTGTTTCCATTCATCAAAATAAAGTATTTCATCAAAATCTATTCTCATTTTTCTAGTTCTTCTTTTATCATAATCAAAACCAATAGGAAAAAGGGCTTCTATTTCTATTTTTTCAGGTATTTTTAAAATTTTTTTAATCTGTTCGTCTACAAAATATCCTATCCAGCATGTTGATAAACCAAGTTCTTCTATTTTTAATAAGAAATTTTGGATTGCTGATCCTGCTTGTTGTTTTACATAACTTTCTCCTTTCTTTCCGTAAGAATTAACTGTTCTTGAAGGATCAGAACAAACTACAACTAAATACTGGGCCTTACCCACAAAGTCTTGTTGACAAGCTTTAGTAATCTTTTTTATCTTTTCTAAATCACTTACAACTATAAATCTTAATGTAAAATTTCCTCCAGCCATAGGAGCATATCTTGTTAAATCAATTGCTTCTAGTATAGATCTCCAATCAGGTTTTTTTGAATTAAATTTTCTTACACTACGTCTTGATTTTATTATCTTATCAAGTCCCATGTTTTAAAAAAGTTAATCCTCTTTATAAAATTAATCAAAATTAATTAAACCAGAGGTAGTAATTTAAAAAGAGGCACTCTTTTCATTTAAAATTTTATAACTCCCCCTCCGAGGGTATTCTTTTTGTTGTATAAAACAATTGCTTGACCTTCTGAAATCCCTGTTATTGATTCTTTTAAGATTACTCTAAATTGTTTGATCTTCTTGTCATAAAATAGTTTACTAGGCATCAATTCACCAACTTGTCTTATTCTTGCTTTTAAATTATAAACCTTGTTCTTTTGAGGTATTTTTCCAATCCAATGGGGGTCTTTAAGGGTAATTTCTTTTCTGTAGAGAATCGGATGATTTTTTGGTGCTGCTATAATCTCGTTTTTTTCTAGGTCCTTTTTAGCAACATACCACCTTTCTACTTTCTTTCCTTCTCCTTTTTCGATTTCTATACCAAATCTGGGACCAATTCTTTGCCCAATTGTATAATAATATATCCCGTCATGATACCCAATAAACTTTCCTGCCGGATTTAGAATTTTTCCTTTTTTTGGCTTAATTTTTTTTTGTAAGAATTCCTTTAAGTTTATTTTTCCTATAAAACAAATACCCACAGTTCCTTTTCTATTAAAATTAGGAAAATTATTTTCTTTTGCAATTTTTCGAACCTGATTTTTGGTATATGACCCAATTGGGAACAAACTATGTTCTAAATCTTTTTGACTTAATCTATAAAGAAAATAACTTTGATCTTTTGATTCGTCTTTTGCTCTATGAAGTTCATACTTCTTTATTTTTTTGTTATGTTTTACTTGTGCATAATGCCCGGTTACGATAAAATCTGCCCCTAGTTTTTTAGCTGCAGCATATATTAATGGAAACTTTATTTTTTGATTGCAGTCTATATCTGGGTTAGGGGTTATTCCGGATTTGTAAAGCTTAAACATCCTTTCTACTACTTCTTTTCGATATTCTTTTTCAAAATCAAACGTTATAAGAGGAATTTTTAATATTTCTGATATCTTTATTGCTTCTTTTCTGTCTTCTTTCCACCTACATTCCCCTAGATCATTTTTCGTTTCAGACCAATTTTTCATAAAAGCACCAATAACATCATAACCTTTTTTTTTCATAATAAGAGCTGCAACACTAGAATCTACTCCTCCTGACATAGCTACCAAAACTTTCAATTTTTTTTCCTTCAATTTTCTTCTTTTGTTCATTTTTTTATTAATGTTTTTTTAAAAATGTTATAAAATTTAAGTTGAATAGTTACTTAAATATTCGGTTATCTTTTTGAGACATCTTAAACCAGAAAAATAAGACTCCCAATTGAAAAAGAATTACGCCCGAGACTGGACTCGAACCAGCGACCTAACGGTTTCCGCCTTTTAAATTTGCGATTTTTAACAGCCGTTCGCTCTGACCAACTGAGCTACTCGGGCAGGTTTTTATTTCTTTTACTTTGCCTATTTAACCTTAAATTAAAACCTGGTATTTGATATATAAATGTTTTGTGCTAAAACTAAAATAACCTTAATTGAAGAATTTTTTCTAGAATTTCCTAGAACATAGTAAGTTATATAAAAACAAAAAACTAAAATTAAAGAAATGGAGAAAGTTAATTTTATCTCGGTTCAAGAAGCAATTAAAAAAAAGTCTGGGAAAGTTTCTTTAAGGGGGTGGGTTTATCGAGAAAGAGGCTCAAATAAAATTAAATTTATTGTTCTTAGAGATTCTTCTAATATTATCCAATGCGTTTTAGAAAGAGAAAAATTTGAGACTCAATGGGATGAAATAGACAAATTAAAAATTGAAAGTTCAGTTGAGATACATGGGAAAATAAAAGAAGATAAAAGGGCTCCTACAGGGTATGAGGTTTTAGTCGATAAAATAAAAATCTTCCAAATTGCAGAGGAATATCCTATTGGAAAAGATTTAAACGAAAAATTATTAGGAGATCGGAGACATCTTTGGCTAAGGAGTAGAAAGATGACCGCAATCTTAAAAATAAGATCTACACTTCTTTTTGCATTACATAAATTCTTTAGAAAAAATAACTTTATAGAAGTTGAAGCACCTTCTTTTACAGCTTCTACTAGTGAGGGAGGTTCTACTACTTTCGAAGTCTCTTATTTTGGAAAAAAAGCTTACCTAACTCAATCCTGGCAGTTTTATGCAGAGAATATTATCCATGCAGTTGAAAGAGCTTATGCAATTGCCCCTTCATTTAGAGCAGAGAAATCAAGAACTTCTCGACATCTTACAGAATTTTGGCATTGTGAAGTTGAAGCAGCTTGGATAAATTTAGATGATTTGATCAAACTTACTAAAGACTGTTTACACTATGTCATTGAAGAGGTTATTAAGGAGAATACCCCTGAGCTTGTTTCCTTAGGGGTAAATATCCCTCTGTTAAAGAAATCTAAAGATAGGTTCGGAAGAATAAAATATTCAGAGGCAATTGAAAAATTAAATGAGATGGGCCATAAGATTAAGTATGGGGAGGATTTTGGTGCAGAAGAGGAGAAAAAATTAGTGGGGTATTTTAATTGTGATTTATTATTTGTAACAAATTACCCTTTAGAAATATTAAAATTCTATCATGGTGAAGATTTAAAGAATCCAGGTACAGGTACAAACTTTAATCTTCTGGCAAAAGGTTTGGGCGAAATAGTTGATGGTTCTCAGAGAGAAGAGAACCTTGATAAGATTATTAAAAGATTAAAAAAGGCTAAGATAAACTTAGGAATCTCAGATTGGTATTTAGATTCAAGGAGATACGGGAGTGTTCCTCATTCAGGATTTGGATTAGGTGTTGAGAGGGTTATCCAGTGGATTTGTGGATTAGAGAACATAAAAGAATCAATCCCATTTCCAAGAACACCAGATATGATATATCCCTAGAAGTTTGTAAAAATAAATTAAATTTCTAACCTTTCATCATCCTCTTTAAGTCCAAGATCTAAAACTGGTTTTATTTGGTGTTTTTCAAGATAACTATAGACATTTCCATGTTTAGACCCCTTTATTATTAAAATAACTGCTCTTTCTGCATTCTTTATGTGTTCTGGTTCTCCAATAACCCCTATCCAATTATCTTTTATCTCAAAATAACACCCTGTAAGGGTTGAAAGTGTTTTTAGAGCTTTTCCCTTTGTTCCAATAAGTCGAGACTTTATCCTTGCGAAATCTTTTCTTTTGGTGTGTTCTTTAATGTTTATTGACTCAAAAATAAAATCTTCTTCTTTAATCAAAAGTGCTGTAGAAAAAGGAAAACCAAAATCTAAAGCCGTTATCACTTTTTCAGCTTTATATTCATCTTCAGGGGCTCCTGTAATCTGAATCTCTTTCCCCCGACTTTCTATCTTTATGTTTAATCTCTTTTCAAGCCTTTTTTTATTTTTTAATACTCTTGGAAATTTTTCTATAATTAGTCTAACCATTCTTATTTTTTTGTTACCCCCATTTTTTATTAATGAGAACAATTTTTAATAAACTTAACTAAAATTCATCTAAATTTTCTGATTTTAAATAACCTCTTTCTTTTAACCAATTAACTTGGTTTATTCTATACTTGAAAATAACATCCCCTTTTTCTTTGTCAAGTTCCCAAGGTTCAATTATTACAGTATCCCCTGGACGAAGCCAAAGAGCCCTTTTCAACCTTCCTGGAACACGACAATTTCTTTTTTTACCATCTAAACAATTTACAAACATTTTATTTCCTCCTAATCTTTGTTCTATAATTCCCAACATTTCCTCACCTCTTGGGAGTCTTACTCTGATTACTTTATCGGGATTTTCTTCTTGTTGCCCTTTCCTGTTTCCTTTTTTATTCATTTTTTTATTAGTCACGCTTTATTTATAAAATTTAAGACACCTTTATAATCCTTATGATTATTCTTAGGCTTTTAATATCTCCTAGTGTTTCTTAATCTTTATAGAAGTACTAACGAATAGGGTATTCCTTGAATTGTTTTTATATCTTTTTCAGAGATGATCTCGGATTTAATTGCGGTTTCTATAGATTTTTTACCTACAATGTTGAAAGTAGCATCTTCTCTAGACATTTTTTTTATGATTGACAGTGTTTCCTCTTCATTTAATTCTTCCCCCTTGTAAAAATTTTCTTTGAGATCTAATTGAAATTCTCCTTCTTCAAATTTTTTATTAAGAAGTTCATTATCACAAATAGTTACAACATCTCTATATGATTTTATTATTTTTACAAACATTTTAATTAGATTTTTTTCTTTTATTTAAAATTTCTGTTACAACTAAGAGAATCTTTAAAAAACATAAAATTACCCCTTTCTTCTATTGAGAAAGATTATTCAGAGATTTTAGAAGGATTTTTTCGAGCCTTCTTCTAAGGCTTTTTCTGCATTTTCTTTGGATAACATAGCACTCATTCTTGTTCCACAACGAGAACAAGTTCCTTTTGCCATAAATCCGCCCCTTACAGTCTGGGTTATTTCAGAGTCCTTCATCTCTATATCTTTTTCTTTGCATTTTACGCAATATCCTTTTACCATTTTTTTTTAAAGATTTTTAGGTTTTTAAGGCTTATTATTAAGGCTTATTTAAAAAGAATTCTTAAATTAAGAAAGAAGTTTAAAATTAATCTCAAAATTTTAATTTTTTATTTAGTTAACTATGGCTACCTTATGGGATGTTTAGCCCCGCAAGCTAAGCAATGTACAAAACTTATTCTGCTTTGTGCTGGTTTTATTATTTCGGTATCTGGTTTTTTGCACTCTTTACATAAAACAAATTCATGGAGGTAAGATTCTACTTTTTGGTTTATTTTAGCACTAGGTACCTTGATATTGAGAACTAACCTGTCTCCCATCTTTTGGCCAGATGCTGCAAGTTCTTTTAGCATAAACTTTTGAAAGTGTTCTGGATTCCTCCTTAAATGAACTGCTATCTGATAAAAATTGGTAAGAATTGTTTTTTTACCTTCAAAATAACCTTCTATTTTTGGAACCTTAAATCTTTCTCCAGAGATCTCTGATTGTTTTACTTTCTTATAGGCATTTTCTAAAAGTTTGTTGTATTCATCATCTTTAATTTCCATTTTTTTGCTTTGTATTATTTAATTACCTTAACAGACTTTATCTTAGAATATTAAACGTATTTTTAAGGTTTGAGGTTTTTTAACCACTGGGCCCTACTTAAATTCCTGGTTATTTTCTTGGGGGATATTAATTATAAAAAAATATTACCCTAGCCACCTAATTTTTTTTGGCCGAGGTTCAAATACAATCCCCTCTTCTAATAATTTTTGAATCTCTTCTTCAATTAAACTTGTAGAAACTTCTTTAAATTCTGAAGTTATATCTTCTATTTCAATTCCACCCAATTCTTCAGCATTTTTGATTAAGTCCAAAATCTTATCTTTTATTGCCATAACTTGTTCTTTTTCAACAAACCCCGAATTTGGAGTCTTATCTCTTTCAGTTTCTAATTTTCTCAATAAAAGGTATTGAGTATCCATCTCTCTTATAACTTCTGGGGCAATGTATACCTCATTGTTCCAATATCTTAAGTTTCCGATTATAACCACTGTTTGTCCTTGAAAAAAATCTTTAAATCGTTCATAATCATCTCCAAAAACCTTAAGTTTAATTTGTCCAGAACCGTCATCTAAAGTAAAAAAAACATATCTTCGATTTCCTTCACTTGAATCTAAACCCCCTGATTGTTCATATTTGTCCACAATATTCCCAATTAAGTTTATTCTCATAACCCTTCTATTTCCAATTTCAAGAAAAGAAAATCTCTCTCTATCCATAATTGGTTTACCGGTTAAGATCTCCCCAATTCTTAGTTTATATGCAATATTTCTCTTTATTTGTTGTTCGTTAGCCATTTTTAATAAATTTTTTTTATTTTTTATATCTTAACTGAATTTGAGTCTTTTAAATAACTTAGGTTCTAGCGACATATCCTCTTTTTGGTTTGAATATTGCTCCACTTATGTCTAATTTTGTTAGGGCTTCTTCAATTTCATCTTTTGTTAGCTTACCCTCTAGCTCTTTTTGCAATTCTTCTAGCGGAATCATCTTTCCTATTTTATTCTCTAAGTTTGTTATGGTATCTCTTACAATAAAAACTTTATTCCTTTGTGATGCAGGCATCCCCCCTGTCCCACGATCAATATCAAAAGTTTTTGATTCATAGTCATAACCTACTTTTGTGAGATAATACTTCATTATTTCTATGGCTCTTTTAGCATCTTCTATAGCTACTACCTCACTTAGCCTCATTCTAGCAGCAGCTTCTGACATTCTTATTAACGCCTGTAACTGTCTTGCAGAAATTGGAATAGGTCTTATAGAGCCTTCCGAAGAAACAGGCATATTTCTTAGTTCTACATAAAATTTTTTTATTTCTTCAACTGCTTCATCACTCAAAGCAGGATTTATTTTTTGTTTTGTATAAGCTACATACTTTCTGAATAGTTCTTTAGGAATCATCATACTCTCCCCTTGATTTTGATGGGCATTAAGTACATGAGTAGCAATATGTTCGTCAGTTTTCCTGTCTGGAAGATCTCTTAGGGGGAATATAACATCAAATCTATTAATTAAAGTTGGAGGTAGGTCGATTTGTTGCGCAATGGGTTGATAAGGGTCAAATCTTCCAAACTTGGGATTTGCTGCTGCTAAAACAGAGGTTTCAGCTCTTAATGTCGCTTGGACATTTGCTTTACTTATTGTGATTGTGTTATGGAGAATCATTCTGTTTGAAATAAAAGTTTTATGGGGTTCAATAGTTACATCATAAACCCAGTTTATTTTTTTATTGATAATCTTTGAAACTTTTTTGATTTTAGACCAATTAGCATATCCAAATGCTACTTTCTTAAGTTCAGAAATTTCTTTATTTATCTGAGGATCATTTCTTTTTTTAGCGTAACTTTCTAAGAGAATTAAAATTTTTTGAATAAATTTTCTGTCTTTTTGATGATTTAAATCCTTTAAATTTTCGGTTTCATTTTTGTAAGGGATATTTAATTCTTTTAATATTTCTATTATTTTTTTGTTACAATTTGGTAAATCGTCCTCTGGAATTTTAGAATTTTTGTTTAATTTGAGATATTCTTCTAAAATTTTTTTCTTTGTTATTGAAGAAAATCCTATCTCTTTCTCAAATTTAAGTAAATTTTCTTTTCCTGAAATATGAAGCTCCCAATATTTTTTATTTTTGGAAATAGATGATTGAATTCCAAATCTTAAAAGAAGTAAGGCTAATTGTTTTTCGAGTTCTTTATTAGATGAAATCAAACAAATTTTATAGCCTTCTTTTTTTGATTTTATTAAAGAACCACCCCCATCATAAATTGCCCTTAATAAATTTCTTAAATTTTCTGGCGGCAATTGTACAATTTCTTCTGGAATTTTTTGTTCGTTGTAATTTTTTGATAACTTTTTGCTTAAGTCATTTATCTTTCTTAAGGATTCCTTAGAACTAATTTTAAGAGAGTATAAGCCCCCTTCTTTATTTATAACAGAATCAATTTTAAAGTATCTTTCTAAGGACTGTTTATAATCTTCTATAATTTTTAAATCATTATTACAAAATGGCGTTTCTATTCCTTTTTTTATCGGGTTACATATTGTACTAAGATAATACCCTATGACCTTACAAAGTAAGTCATTCTTTTTTTTATATGGTTTTGATTCAATCTTAATTAAAGAAGGAATAGGGAAGTGCATTCCTTTCCTTAACTTTTCTGCAGGTATAGTAGAAATTTTTCCATCTTTTATAACCCAACAAGGATGTTCAGGTGTTACTGTTATCTCTTGGCCATTAGAAATCTCAATTTTTATAAGTTTTTTAGGAGCTTTATGCCTGCTTATTCTGTCTACATTTAGGGGGAAATGTCTTTCAAAATCAGTAGATAAAAGTTTTATATCTTTGACAGGTAAAATCTCACAATTTTTACCTTTTAGAATTTTATCTTTATTCTCACTCATTTTTTTATCTACAAGTGGCCCTATTTCTACTTCTTTACCATCGGATAACATTAATTTAAAATCTGGTAAAACGCACTGCTGTTCCATAGCTTCATGCATTGCACTTCTGTCGTTAGGATCCATTTTTTCAAGTTCATCAATACAAACCAGCCCCTTATTTGCAAGGACCATTGCTCCAGCTTCTAATGACCATCCTCTAAGATACTCATCACGAACAACTGTTGCAGTCAACCCTGCTCCAGAGGCACTTTTTCCAACCACATATCTTCCTTTAGGAGAGATATTTGCCATAAAACCTAATGTTGCGGATTTTGCTACTCCTGGGTCCCCTATGAGAAGTATATGTAAATCCCCCCTAATTTTTTGTCCATCTGCGTGGGTTTTACTAACTCCCCCAAATAACTGAAGAACAAGAGACTGTTTTATTTCTTCGTAACCCCACACACTTGGGATAATACTTTTTGTTAATTTATCAAAAACTTGAGGATCTCTTGAAAGTTCTAATATCTGCCTTTCATCTTCTTCACTTATGTCTAATTCTTCAAATGTTTCTTCCATAGGGATGATATTATTTACTTCTATAGCAAGTTCAAATCTAGTTGATAACCCCCCAGATTGTAATGGAACTGGAACCTCTTTTAATGTCCCAATAACTTTAACCCTACTTCCAGGAGTTGTTTTTTCTTCCATTTTGGGTTCAACAAGGTCTTCTTTAAGGAATGCATTAATTCTTTTTGGCTGTTCTCCTCCAGAAAGGGATTCTGGAGCTTCTTCTATCACTATTCTTTGTGTATCAACCATCTCTTTACTTATTAATTTAAAACCCCCCCTTCTTCCACAAGAACACCTCATTGGCTCTCTAAATTTCTTTTCCATTTGTAAAACAGAGATAATTGTTCCGCAGGAAGGACATTCAAACTTAGCATTTACAACTTGAGGCCTGACATCACTTGCCTGCCTAATTATTCCTTCAAGAACAATCATTTCATTTAGGTTTTTTGAACGAATGTTTCTTATTTTTATTTCTTGACTTTTTGAAAGGTTTATTAAACGTACCTTAACATTTGAAACTAATCCTGTTTCTTCAAGAGCTAACTCAACTATCCCAATTGTTTCTTCAGGATTTGTTAAAATTTCTTCAGCTAGTTTATTTGAAAATTCTGTTAATTTTGAGAAATCTAAGTGAATGACCTTTTTCCCTTTTTTGACTTCTTCGCCTAACTCTTTTTTATGAAATTCAAAGAAATTCTTAGCCTCTGTCATTAATTCATCGCTTTTGGGCTTAGTTGTAGGGGCTGTTTTATCCATATTTATAGGTATTTTGCCCCTGTTTTTATACTTTGTTATAAAAAAAAAGAAATAAGATAAGAAGGGGTTTTTATATTAACTTAAAAGTGATAGATAAAAAAGATTTATAAATACACTCTTAATCCTTAAATGTATGAAAGTTAAAAATACATTAACTGGGATTGTACTGGCGGGGGCATTAGCTTTAGGTGTGGGAGGATGTACCGCGAATCCAGATTATAATTTTGAGGGAAAAATTGGAGAAGAGCAAGTCAAATTCTTTGAAAGAAATGGATGCGATTGCTCTTTTTTTCTTGAAGTATTAAAACCAAATGGAAACAAAATTAAGTATGCTTTTGATGAAAACTCTAATCTTGATTATTTTCAAATTACTGTTGGAGATTCTACCACTAAGTACAGTGCATATTCCCCAAACCCTGTTGTAACTGGAATGGTTAGAAAAGCACAAAAAGAACTTGATTTTTATTTAACAAGAATAATAGACCTTGAAGCAGCTCCTTTGAATGAAAGATATTGTGATAGTCTGCGGGATTCTCTCGAATAAATTATCTCCTCAAAAATTTTTCTTATAACCTCTATAATCTTTCATTTAATATCATCATCAGCTTTGCATAAGGGCATCTAAATTTTTAGGATAAGAAATTGAATATTTTTGAATATAATGAGAAATTTAAGATAATTTTCTAGAACATACAATATACTTACACTTATTTTTTATGGGGGAAATATGATTAAAATTTTATTTTTCTTAACACAAAAAATTAAACTGATTTACTCACTTTTTGTAATCTTTTAGAACAGCTTTCACATTCTTTAAAAGTTGTTCCATACTGTATTCTAGTTGCTGTTTATTCTTTGTTCCGGTACAAACAAGCTTTCCGTTACTAAATAAGAGAAATGTTGCATTTGGTTCTATTAACTTATAAACTAATCCTGGAAATTGTTCAGGTTCGTATTCTGTATTCTCCATTTCTAAAGAGAGGAAATTAAGATTTAATTTCAGATTTATCATTCCAGAAGCAACAATATTTTGAACTGTTATTTTGGGTTTGGTTGTTATATTTACATTTATTTTTTTTAATTGTTTTATTACTTCTTGTATAACCTTTTTTACTTGGACTACGGATTTTGTTCCAGTACAGACTAGATTTCCGGAAGAGAAAACTAAAACTGCAGATTTTGGTTCTTTAATTCTTAAAACAAGTCCGGGAAATGTTTCAGGATTATATTCTGTATTTGGCTGAGTTCTTGCTAATTTTGTTAAAGGAATTGGCTTTTCTAATGAAGTTGTCGCAACAATATTTTGTATTTTATAGTTACTAGCCTCATTTGAATTTTGGGTTGTCATTTTTATTAAAAGTATTTTATTTTTTTCAAAACAATAATAATAACAGAAAAAAGTGTTTATAAAGCTTTATAAAGCCCCTTTAAACCTCTCTTTAGAAAATTATCTCGGAATCTGAGTTTGTTGGATTAATAAAAATTTTAAATTAGAATATTCAACCCATCCAATTTGAGATACCACTCCCAATTAAGTTGCTTATTATAACTACGATTGCAGTAATAAAAAGATGCTCTCCTATTACCTTTAAAGGATTATCTCCTTTAGATACTGCTATTTTATAACTAAGTATGCTTATTAAAGAAAATCCCCAAATTATACTGATTATTAGGGCTAAGTTTAGATTGAAAGATAGAACTGGTATGACAAAAGTTAAGGCTATCAGTAACTTTGTTATAAAGGAAGAAAAAGTTAATTTCCAAACTTTCTTTTTACTAACACCTTTTTCAGACTCTTTTGAGATGTGAATTCCAAGTGAATCAGAAAAAGCATCTGCGAATGCAATAGTTAAAATTCCTCCTAAAACAATCAGTTTGGAATGTGTGCCGTAATAAATTCCTACCATTAAACCTAAAGTTGTTATCACCCCGGATGTTAAGCCAAAACTAACTCCAAAGTCTATTTTTTCTTTGATATTTTTCTTCTTGGTTTTTTTATCCATATCTCCAGTTCCTTTTTTGATTTTGAAAATCTTTTTCTATTTCTTCTAGAGTTGCGACATCTTTAGGTGATCTTTCTGGCCGCAATGAAGTAAATCTTGGAAAACGAAGAGCAAAACCAGAATTATAATTCGGAGATTTCTGAATTTCTTGATAAGTTACTGAAACTACAACTTTGGGTTTTATTTTTACTTTCTTGTCTTTCTCTTGTAAAAAATAAGGTTTGAGCTTTTCAGTTAATTCTTCGAAAGATATCCCTATTCCAGTATCTGTTGTAGCCTTTTCTTTTATTCCTGTTCCCATTTTCCCTATTTCTAAAAATTCTCCTTCTTCATTTTTGCAGGATAAAATAAAACTTGAAAGCCATTCATACCTTTTTCCTTTTCCATATTCTCCTCCAGTGATAACCAAATCTAAATCTTTTTCTTCTGGCTTAATTTTTAACATATGGCCTACTCTACTCCCAGGTTGGTAATTAGACTCCAAATTCTTGAACATTACTCCCTCTTGGTTTTCTTTTAAAGCTTTTTTATAAAACTCTTTTGCTTCTTTTTCGTCAGAAGTTAGAATTTGTTTTGCACGAATTATTTGATAAGGTTTATTCTTTACAATCTTATCTATAATCTTTGTCCTTTTTTTAAAAGGTTCATCAATTAAAGATTTTCCATCATAATAAAGAACATCAAAAACATTAACCTCTACGGGAAGTTCTTTTTGTAATCTTTCTATATCATACTTCCTTCTAATTCTTTGACTTATTTCTTGAAATGGGCGGTATTCTTTATTTTTTTTATTAAATCCAACAGCTTCAGTATCTAAAATAAAAGTGTCACCTTTCACAAAATCTTTTGTATACTCTACAACCTCTGGAAATTGTTTTGTTACGTTTTCTAATTTCCTAGTAAAAAGTTTTATTTCTTTTCCTTTTTTATGAATTAAAAGTCTAAACCCATCATATTTATACTCAACCATGCAAGGCTTACCTACAGCTTTAAATGCTTCTTCAATAGTCTTTGCTTTTTGGGCAAGCATTACTTTTATGGGTTTTCCTACCTCTAGTGTTATCTTTTTAAGATTTTTCAAATCCCCTTTTTTTACTGCATCAAATACTATTGCGATATCATTTGAATTATCAATTGCACTCTGAATTTCTTTAACAGCTTCTGATTTTTGGTCTAATCCGAAAAAAGAGGCTGCCATTGCGTCTCTTATTGTATTCTCTTTTATTCCTATTCTTAAATCTGATAAAATAGTTCTGATTAAATACTTAGATTCTAGGGGTGAAGCAGAAGTGAGTAATTCAGTAATCAATGCAATCTTCTTCGAAACACTGCCTTTACCTTGTAACTCTGGTAATTTTCTTAGATTTTCTAAAACTTTTTTTGTTGTTAAGACACTTTTATTTAAATTTAATGTTGACTGTTTTTTCTTTTTGGTTAAAAATTCAGAAACCTCCCCCAAATCTCCAATTTTTTTCCATTCTTGAATAACTACTTTGTTATTTATCCCAGTTGCTTTTGAAATTGCTTTTATTGCAAGTTGGCTACTTATCCCAATTTTCCTTTCATCGTAATCCGGGTATATTTCCCCTAAAAGCAAATAAATCACTTCTCTATCTTCCTGATTCAACTCTTTTAAAAAATTAGATAAAATTGAAATTTTTTCAAGTCTTTTTGTTGTATTTGCAGATTTTTCATACATATCTGCGAGTTTTTGATATTTCATTTTTTCTTTTTAAGATTTAATTTAATCATCTCATATATTATCGTTGTTATGAATGCAGATTTGAGAATTATGAATACTCTTTCTTTAATTAGGATACTATAAAATAAAATTAATATTCCTCCTAATAATAAAAAGGGGTAGATATAGTTCTTTTTTACGATTTTTCCTTCAGATAATAAAAATGTTCCGATTATAGTTAAAACTAAACCAAATATTGCTGCAATTTCATATGCCATCTTTTTCAATAGATTAAAGAATTAGTTATTTTTAAGGTTGTTCATTTCCCTAATCTTCCCCTTGCTCTTAAACTTGGTCTTGTCTTTATTTCCCTAGACTTTTTTCTTAAACCCCGAGATTTTTTTGCCGTACTTGTAAGTCCCCTAAGAGGTCTTTTTTTGTTCTCTGGTTTGGTAATCCAGGAAATTGTTGAATCATTTTTTATTTCTGGTCTTTTAGGATCTACTAGGATTACTTCATAAAAGTAATGTATCCCATCTTTTCCGATCATATAAGAATTTAATACCTCGAGATTAGTATATTTTTTAGCAACTCTTTGTTCAGCAATCCATTTGTAATTCATTCTAAGATTTTTTCTTGTGTGAAGTCTTTTGCCCCTTCTTCCTTTATTGGGTCTAGGTCTTTTGTGACCGCCCCTTTTTAAGCGAATTCTAACAATTACAAATCCTACTTTGTCTTTATAACCTAAAGTTCGAGCACGGTCGATTCTTAGAGGTTTATCAACTTTTGTAATTGAATCTCCTTTTCTCCACTGAATCATTCTTTCTCTAAGAATTTTCTTGTCTGGTTTTTTCCATGCTTCTCTTATGTAGTTGTATAATCCTTTAGTCATATTTTATTAATTGAGAAATTGGTTTTTAAAACTTACCTAATTGAGATTTAAGGCTTTTATTTTACTTTCTATTTCTTTTACACGTCCAATTCTTTTTTTTATATTCTTTCCAAAGACATCTTTAATTTTCCAATAAACTAATTTCTTTTGGTGTTCTTCTTTAAAAATATTAAAAATTGATATGGGTACGTCTTCTGCAACTACTATAATTGTATCACTCCAATTGATTAGCTTTTTTGAAATAGAACTTTGTTTTTTAGAGAATTTTATCCCAAATCTTTTTTGTACTTCATTTAAGGTTTTAATTGATTCTTTAGAAAGACTAAAATAGGGGAATATCCCTGCACTTTTGGCATGATGTTTTTGATTTTTGTATATTTTATTAAATATTGCTTCTCCAGCTTTACTTCTGAAACGATTCCATTTACACACAAATAAGATGTTCATTTTTATAATCATGAGCCTGCACGGATTTGAACCGTGGACCCCTACCTTATCAGAGTAGTGCTCTAACCAGGCTGAGCTACAGGCTCTTATAAATTCAATTAGAATTAAATCATTTATAAGTTTTCTGCCGATAAGTTTTTTCTAAATTTTTAATCTTGTATTTTTAATTAAAATTTAATGATGCTTTTTTAAAATTTTTAACGCATAATAGAAAAAGATTTCATAAGAGTTAAATAGCCCCTTTTTTAGAAGTTTATATGTGTGGTATTTTAGGGTATCTTGGAGATGGTGAGACTTTATCAATTTTATTTAACGGATTAAAAAGATTAGAATACAGGGGTTACGATAGCGCAGGGATAGCTGTTTTAAACAAGCAAGACGTTTTTCTTATTAAAGATAAAGGTACAATCTCTGAAATTTGTAAACCAGAACTTTTTTCCCAAATCAATGGTCATTTGGGTATTGCTCATACAAGATGGGCTACACATGGTGAACCAAATAAGGATAATGCTCATCCGCATTTTGATTGTAAGAAAGAGATATTCCTTGTCCATAATGGTATAATTGAGAATTATAACACTTTAAAGAGATTTTTGGAAAATAAAAACCATAAATTTATTTCTGAAACAGATTCTGAAGTTTTAGTACATTTAATTGAACATTTTTATAATGATAATCTAGAAGTTGCAGTGTCTAAAGCTTTAGCTCTTGTTGAGGGAACCTTTGGATTAATTGTCATTCACAAAAAAAATAAAGAGATGGTTATTGCTAAACGGGGCTCTCCCCTAATTATTGGTGTTGGGGAAGGGGATATATTTGTTTCTTCAGATGCCGCGGCATTGATAGAGTACACTAAAAAGGTTATTTATTTGGAAGATAATGACATAGCAGTAATACAAGAAGGAAACTATTCTATAAAAAATTTATCAGGTCAAGATGTGATAAGAGAGATTCATGAAATAAAATGGGATCTTAATCAAATTGAAAAAAAAGGTTTTAAACATTTTATGTTAAAGGAGATATTTGAACAGCCTGAATCTTTGTCTAATGTTCTGAGGGGAAGAATAAAGAACGATAAAATAAAACTAACCATCGATTTAAACCCCTCTTCTTTGTCTCGGATTATAATTACTGCTTGTGGAACCAGCTGGCATTCTGCTTTAATAGGAAAATATCTGATTGAGAAGATTGTGGGTATTCCAGTTGAAGTTGATTATGCTTCTGAATTTAGATATAGAGACTCAATTATTAATAAAAATGATTTGGTTATTGTTTTATCCCAATCTGGAGAAACTGCAGATACTTTAGCAGCTTTAAGAAAGTCAAAATCTCGAGGTGCCCAGACTCTTGGTATTGTAAATGTTGTGGGTTCTACTATCTCTAGAGAAGTTGATTCTGGTATTTATCTACATGCTGGCCCAGAAATCGGGGTGGCAAGTACTAAAGCATTTACTTCTCAAGTTGTAACCCTTTTGTTAATCTCTTTATTCATAAAACAAAATCAGGGTTACAAATTGGATAACATTCTCTTAAATGAAATTTTATCTTTACCTGAAAAAGTAAAAATTATTTTAGATAAACAAGATGATATAAAAAAAATCGCTGAAATTTTTAAATCTAAGAACAATTTTCTTTATCTTGGAAGAGGAATAAACTTCCCAGTCGCACTTGAAGGTGCATTAAAACTAAAAGAGATATCTTATATACATGCTGAAGGTTATCCTGCAGCAGAAATGAAACATGGGCCAATTGCTCTTATAGACAAAGAAATGCCCGTTGTTTTTTTAGCAACAAATGGAACAGTTTTTGAAAAAATCTTAAGTAACATTGAGGAGGTAAGAGCTAGGGGCGGTAAAATAATTACTGTCACGGATCGAGAAGACGAAAGCATAAAAAGACTTTCAGATTATGTCCTTTATGTGCCTAAAACAATAGAAGAAATTTCTCCTATAATAAACTCTATCCCTTTACAACTTTTAGCATATCACATTGCAGATCTTAAAGGATTAAATGTTGATCGCCCCCGTAATTTAGCAAAGTCTGTTACAGTTGAATGATTACTTCTTTAATTTTATTCTGCAATCTCTAATTCAAGAACAAGTTTTTCTTTTGAAAAATTGTATTCTCTTATGGGTAAGTCTAAACTAATTATCTTGTAAAAAATATGATCTTTTGCTTTGGCTTTTATTTCAATGCTATTTTCTAGCTGAACTATAGAGATATCTTTCATCGATTTTACTCCAGGCAATCTTATTTCATAAATAATCTTATCTGAGAGTCTTCTTATTGCGGTTTCAGGTTCTTTTTTAGGTAAACCGAGAAACTTTTTGGGGTCTATTTTTGGAAAATTAATCTCTTTGTTTTCTGTAATTTCTTTTATTTGTTTTTCTTTATCTTTAAATTTGGGTATATTCCCAAAAGAGGTGACCTTTATTTCTGGGGGTTTATTTCCAGAAGAATAAATACTTATTCCAATTCCTCCTTTTTTTCTTATTCCTTTCTTTTTATCATCCTCAAATTCTAAATCTTTTTCAGAACTAAAATCTCCTAATTTATTTAAACTATTCAAATTTTTAAAAAGAGAATTAATTAGGGTATTAAACCCCCTCGGAAGCATAAACTCTTCAGAACTAAAGTCATTTCTTCCTAAGAGCCCAAAATCATTCTCATACTCTTTTTGATGCCTTTCTTTTAAAGAAAAACCACAGTAAGGGCAGAACCTATAATCTCCTTCAATTCTTTCTCCACAATTCTTACACTTTTTCCTTTTGAACATAATAAAAAATATCTTATTTTGTTTAAATAATTTTCTAAGATTTTTGGCTGTAAAATAATAAAATTTTTAGGAAACTTATAGGTTTTTTATTTTTTTGATAAAGTATCTAATTACTTAAGAGACTTATCAAAGTACTCTTTAGAAAATACCTCTACAGAAAGATTATCCCCATATATTCTAATTTTTTGAATTCTATCTTCATCATTTTTTTTAGTTCATTAATTTTCATATTATCGTAAATATCCTTAGTATTAGTTTCAGGTCTTATGTCATAAAAAGAAACATACCCCGGGCTAACAACCCCCCATTTTGAGTTACCTATAATCCCGGTATTCCTATATACATTCAACAAACTTGTAAAATCTGTAAATGAGGGAATAGCAGGGAAATACCACGTTTTTCCGCGAATTTCTACTAAATCTTCATAAACTTTTACTAAATCAGATAAACTCACCTTAGAGTCTGCACCCTCATAATCCTCCCGGGAAATTTTATCTGTTTGGGTTACTTGTTTTGGATCAACATTCTTTTTTAAACTCGGATCTGGGTGAGTATGAAATAATAAAAATGGGCCATAAAATTCCTTTAATCTTACAAACCTAGAGTTGACCAATGAACATGATGAAATTAAAGCATCTGAATCCTTATGTTGAATTATTTTTTCTCCTATCCCTACCTCAACCCATTTGTTTTCTTTAGGAAAAAAAGCGTAACTTTCTTCTAAGGCACTCGTTTTTGCAATTTCTTGTAAATCACTAATCCCTCCTTTAAATGATCTATATGAAGTAAGGATTTTTGTTTCATCTGTATTTAGTTCTAATTTACTTGTGATTTGTATACTACTGCTAGGAAATAAACTATAAATTGGATCTTTTGGTTTAGGACTAGAAGAGTTAATTCCTAAGCTTATCAACGATGTAAAGACTAAGGGGGATAATTTCTTTATTAATCCTGAAGTTTTTTTCATTACTTTGTAGTGATTATTATCCTTATAAACTTTTTTATTTTTTAAAAATATTTTTGTCATTTTTACCGCTATTAGAAGAATAAATTTTTTAAAGAAATTATTTAAAAATATGAAATAAGAGTCTATTCTGCGATTTCCACTTCTTGTGCTTCAATTGCTTTGTCTAATGCTTCGAAAAAGTTCTCTCCAATCCCTTCTTTTATAATTTCATACATCCATACACTTGTTAACTCTTTTCCTTCGGGATACAACTATCGTTCTTGTACAATCTACAATAGTAGAAATTAAAGCATGCTTCTAGACCTAACAAATGCGCAAAGAGGAAGTAAAATATCTACAATAGTAGAAATTAAAGCATGCTTCTAGACTTCTCTGTTATCTAATTCTTGTTGTATATCTACAATAGTAGAAATTAAAGCATGCTTCTAGACATTTATACCTTACAATTAAAAACCTTGAAAATCTACAATAGTAGAAATTAAAGCATGCTTCTAGACTTAAAATCTGAATACCTTGATAAAGAAGGACAAACAATCTACAATAGTAGAAATTAAAGCATGCTTCTAGACGACTATAAGAAAATTAAATCATAGGAGGCATCTACAATAGTAGAAATTAAAGCATGCTTCTAGACACGATAATGTCATCATTACCTGTTAAGGAATCTACAATAGTAGAAATTAAAGCATGCTTCTAGACACACCAACACCACCAAACACCACCACTTATCTACAATAGTAGAAATTAAAGCATGCTTCTAGACTACAACCTTAAATAATATTTTTAAATTTTATTTATCTACAATAGTAGAAATTAAAGCATGCTTCTAGACACCTTAATGGACGATGCCATCGAATGCGTATCTACAATAGTAGAAATTAAAGCATGCTTCTAGACAGGAATACTAATCCAGCTCCAACGATTAATCTACAATAGTAGAAATTAAAGCATGCTTCTAGACACTGGGGGGGTTTCCATTACATAAACCTATCTACAATAGTAGAAATTAAAGCATGCTTCTAGACCGAAAAAAGAGGTTTTCTTTTGAGTGGTGAATCTACAATAGTAGAAATTAAAGCATGCTTCTAGACAGTTATTCTCTTATTCGCTGGGGTGATGTATCTACAATAGTAGAAATTAAAGCATGCTTCTAGACACTGCTCGAGGTGTTAGGTGTAAGTGGATCTACAATAGTAGAAATTAAAGCATGCTTCTAGACGCCCCTGAAAATACTCTCCAAACTGATGTATCTACAATAGTAGAAATTAAAGCATGCTTCTAGACTTGGGCCAATCTTGCTTGCTCATATTCTGTATCTACAATAGTAGAAATTAAAGCATGCTTCTAGACTAACCCCTGAAATGATTGAATATCAGAAAGGATCTACAATAGTAGAAATTAAAGCATGCTTCTAGACATAATCCGTCTTCACAGGAATTATTAAATCTACAATAGTAGAAATTAAAGCATGCTTCTAGACACCACAGATTCAACAGCTTACGGATTGCTATCTACAATAGTAGAAATTAAAGCATGCTTCTAGACTTATAAACTTATAATATTATAATATTATAATATCTACAATAGTAGAAATTAAAGCATGCTTCTAGACAAGTTTATTGGGTGTCCAGTCCTAACTCTATCTACAATAGTAGAAATTAAAGCATGCTTCTAGACTCCAGATTTGAAGCCTGGGCTTTCAACTTATCTACAATAGTAGAAATTAAAGCATGCTTCTAGACAAGTTGGCTTTTCCATTATATCCCAATTGGATCTACAATAGTAGAAATTAAAGCATGCTTCTAGACACCTTAATGGACGATGCAATCGAATGTGTATCTACAATAGTAGAAATTAAAGCATGCTTCTAGACATTTTTCCATACGCTTTTATATATCCCGATCTACAATAGTAGAAATTAAAGCATGCTTCTAGACTTTTTCCCGTATGCCTTTATATACCCTGATCTACAATAGTAGAAATTAAAGCATGCTTCTAGACAGTTGCGATTTGGAGTAGACTTTTTGTTTTGCTTTATCTCCTCTAACTTAAGTCATTTTAGACTTTTACCTCTAAAACTCATTTCCAGTATATATAATTATTCTTGTATTCTTAAATATTCCTAAATTGGCATTTAGAGACGCTAAGAACCAAAAATTCTTAGATATTGGCCATACTTACATAAAATATTAAGACTTGGGTTTGCAGATTTAATACATAAGAAGGTCAGTTTCTTCATTTTTAGCGTAACCAAACCTTAAAATTTGATTCTCTGCTGTTATTTTAAATATTAAAACACTGTCCCCCTGATTAAATCGTTTCTCAAACCGATTCTTAATCTCTTCCTGCACCAAATCTAGGATCCTTTTGCTGTTCTTTATTTCATACACCGAGTATTGAAGTCTTCTCCCATAATTTAAAATAAACTTGGAAAACTCAGTTCTTAGATGGTCTTCTTGGATATCATACGTTAAAATTATCATCTATTTACCTCTAGGTCAAAGACAGGAAAACTGTCAGTTTCTTTTCCCTTTATGAACGATCTGTAATAAGATTGAATATATAAAAATATTTTTTCTTTATATAACAGGATCTCTTTTAAAAACAATTTAGAGTATTTTTTATTAAACTCTCTCTTTACATAAAATTGTCCATTTTTAAAATAAAAATCATCTTTATTTATCTGTTTAAGGTTAAAACTTTTCTTTATGCGGCGGTCAATAATGCACCTAAAAGGTTCCACTAAATCACAGACTAATGATTTTCTTTGAAAGAACAGCTTATGGTAAAAGCCACAATAGGTGTCAAAGCCGTAAAGTTCCAAATTTGCCTCTATGAAATTAAACAAGTAATAATATCCAATATCTAAGAGCAAATTAAAGCTATCGCTCTTACATCTTGGCTTTCGGCCACCAAAATCTAAATTCTTAAAATAGGTTTTAAAAAATAATTTTGAGGCTGTTCCTTCCATCCCTAACAAATCCTGGCTGCTTTGAGCATTGTCGATTTGTTTAAAAATCTCTTTTGTTTTTGATATATTGTTCTTTTCCTTAGTGGTTTTGTATCGTAATGAGTCCATTAAACTGATCTGATTTTTAACTTTATTATGGACTATGTGCTTAGCAATTTTTAGATCATTGCTATTAGTGTATTGTTTTTTCCTCAAAAAAAAATTTCCTTTATTATCTGGGAGGATGGAAAAATAAGGTTTAAGATTATAATTAAGAAACACTATAGGAACTGCATATTTTTTTGCATTCTTTATCAGAACGGAAGTAATTGAGAATTCTCCTAAAATAAAAACCATAAAAATTTTTGTGAACGGATGCTGGAGAATGATCTTGTTATTTTCATCAACAAGAATAAGGTTTGAATTTTTAAGCCTCAGTTTTTTAGAGTTATTACTTTCAATGAAAAGCATTTGCTTGGCTATAAAATCAGGTCTACTTAACATGTTTTAATCTCCTTTATCTTTATAATAATCGCACAATTCTTTATAGATACACATCTCGCATTTGTGGGGATTTTGAGTGAAGTTTTTGTCTTCTAATGAAAATAGTTTAATTTTTGTTATAATTTCTTTCAATTTATGTTTTTCATTGTTTCCAGGCAATCCAACATCATGGATTTTGTTGTCTGAAAGCGAATGAAAACGTATTTTTTTGACAACATAACCCATCTCTACCAAACAAAAATATTGCGCATAAATTTGTAGGTAATACCCCTCATAAAGCTTTTTTATATTATTTTTTCTTTCTGTAAGAATTCCCCTTTCAACATCAAAAAGATCAATTTTTCCGCACACACTTAACTCTTCACTGTATATGTCAATTCCTTCAAGAATCGCCTTTTTTGTTGAATATTTTTGTCTATCTACGGTTTTGTGTGCGTGTTTTCCCTTTGTCTGATAAATGGTATGGTAAAGCGTCTCATCAAAAGATGAATATAAATTATGAAAGTATATGCTTCTTGGGCAGAAGATAAAGTCATTAAGGTTTGAGATAATTATATTTTGTTCCATTGTCCTATACCCCCTTGTACAAATTTAAGCCATTCTTTATTGCTGATGGACAGTTTAAGACTTTTCCAATTTTCTTTGTGGGAACTGATTTGTTTAAGTACCCATAAACCTTTTTTAGCAATATGGTATGCCCCATTGGCATCGGCGTCTTGAGGTAGCTCTTTACCGGCGTTTCTGCTATCGTAAAATTCTCCTTTTTTGTTCATCACAGGCGAAATGAGATAATCAACCTCACTTTGTATCTTGCTATTTCGCATTTGTACAGTATACTTGAAAAGATCAAGAAGCCTTTCAAAGAAGATCTTCTCTGTTTGTGAAACGATCTGTTTTTTCAAATCAGTTTTATAATCCACCTTGTACGATTGAAATAGATTCTTAAACTCTTCAGAAAGAACTATCTCTTTGTTGTCCCACTGATTGTTTTTTTCTGGATTTCTGAATGTTTTGATACGTTCACCATATGTGCAGAGGGTCCAATCCTGTCTTGTACCACTTGCTTTGGAGTTGAACGTAGAATATTCTTTAACTTCGAATTCAAAATAGTTTTTAGTAGTGTTGTAACGGATGTCTTCAAAATTATCAAAAAAAGACCTTGCTTTTTCGAGATTTTCATATTTGATTTTGAATAGATTGACAAATCCAGTGGTGGGATCTATCTTGCTAGTATACCATGAGGGAACATAGAACAAAAAGCCGCTTTGCTTTCCTAGTTTTTGGAAGCTTACGAATTTGTTGGTTAGTTGTAAAGCGTTATATAATCCACCTATTTCATTTTCGGCTTTGTCTTTGAATACTAAATAATTGAGCTTGTCTATCAATTTTTTCTCTAGTTTTTGATAGATTTGCTTTTCAACCTTGAAACGACCTCTTTTGAAGCCAAAATTCAGATCTTCCATGACGACAATAGCATTGTGTTTTACCATCATCTGATTAATTTTATGTATTACCTGTGAGATATACCCCTCTTTTAGTTCTTTGATTGCTTCTATTGTTTCCCAGTTTTCCCTTGCTTTGGCTCTTTCATCTTCTCTTTTGTCAAGTAAATCCCTGTATTTGGTCCGGTAAGTATTTCCTTTATGCTCATTGATGATATCGTTAAAAGAATACTGTTCTTCGATATTGCCTTTTTGGTCAATCAGCGTTAAATAGATCAAATTTCTCTCCCCTCTGTCTAAACCAATAATCTTGACTTTAGGGTTATTCTTGAGGTATTCGAGAACAGAAGCATTGATAGATCCGTTACCCTTTGCCTTAAAGTTAAGTGTTATTGGAACGTGGAACTGGAATTTGTCCACAGTATAACGTTTGTTTTTTATAATATTATATTCAAAAATACTTTCCTTCTTAGTGGCACTTGGATTTTTATTTTTAATAGACTCTTTTGCTTTGTGAACAACTTTATTCTCATTGGAGATGGAGCTTCTCCGATAGAACATCTCAGCTTGACCATTAAGTTTATACACCTTATTTTTCAGATTCTCCGGTTTAAATAAAGCTTTCCAGTACATTGTATGCAAGTTGGGATTGCCTTTACTGTATTTAGAAAAGTCTTTATTCCAAATTTTAAACAGAAATAACTTCCCTTCGTCTACGAGTCGATTGATGTAGCTTTCGGGAACATTTTGAAAAGTGATTTTATACCCCTGATGTTCTACTTCTCTATAAAATTCACTCAAGTCTTCGTATGAGGAAGTATCTGAAAATTGAAATCCAAAATGTCTCCAATCTTCATGCTTTGCGATAGATTTTTTGAAAAAATCAATCAAATTGTGGCAATCCTCAACGTTAAATTTGTCACCTTTTTTATGAGTTTCTGCTTTATATTTCTTTTTTAATTCTTCAGGCGGTGCAAATTCTTTGATTCTGCTATTTGAGAAAAATACTTTTGGCAACATCTTATTTGCACCAGGTAGTAGTTTGTATACCATTTTTTCATAAACCAATTCACCTGGGCTTGCATCAGGGATATTTTTGAAAATCTTGTTGTGTTTTTTGTCCATTACTCCAAGATAATACAACCCCTTTTTGTGAAATAATACTGAAGTATTATCAACCTCTTTATTCAAATCCCAGCCAGCCAACAGTGTACTATTCTCAAAATTTAGTTTGAACTTCTCTGTACAATACGGCTTTTGTGTAGCATAATTTCGTACCTTATTGTATAGGGGAATTAAAAGCCGCAATTGGTCATACCATATCTGAAACTGACCATAGAACATCTCATCCTTCTCTAAGGGGCTATCGTTTGGTAATGATAGGGGTTTCACAAAATGCAGTAGTTCCATCATGCTATCTAAAAAAGTCTTGATATTATCAATGACTTTTTTATCCTGATTCAGTTTTTTATCCTTTGGATACTCTATGTTTAAGATGTCTTTGATAGAGAGGTACTTTGTTTCAATATTGGTAATCAAATCAAATCCTTTGTTGCCGTCTTTTTTCTTTTCAACCTTAAAATGAGTATGAAAATAATTGGTAACAGGTTTCGTGTCTTCTTGTAAATCCTTTAGTATTTCAACTTCACTTTTGTATTTGAGTAAGGCACTTTCAATTTCAGCAATAGAAAAATGAGACTGTTTCAGTTGCTTTTCTTTAGCAATCTTTTGTTTTATGGATAACCCTCTTTTGCCAATTTTAGGCGTTTTCAAAAAGGTAAATTCCAATGCAGATTTTATGATATTCCAATCACCAAAAATGTTTTTTGAAATGTCACTAAGTGTCCGGTCATTACTGATATAAACTTTTTCAAGATTATAGTCTTTGAGGCTTGCAAGTAGCTCTTTGATTTTTTTCAGCACATTCTCAGTCTCGTCCTTATCGTTGGGATGAAAGTCAACCAGGTTATTCTGGTAATATTCACCTATTGCGTTTAGGACTTTCTGACTAGCTGTTTTCTCCGGATCATCTTTAAACGATTCTGGTAAGAATGAAATGCTCTCCCTATCACTCAGGATTTGCTTATAGAGTTTTTTGAGTTTTGGTATTCTATCTTTCTTGTCCTTTTTTTGGTTGTACAAATTGATATATTCATTCAATCCCTGAATTTTCTTTTGATCTTCTTCAATAGTTCTCCCACTAATAATTAAATTGTAAACAACTATCTGTTTTTGAGTGAGCACCCTATTGTAATAATCCAACTTAAAGGCTTCATCAATGTTTTTAATGTTAAGATATTCCCCTATTTCTTTGTATAGAACAACACACTTCCCATATAACTCCGGTATTGATTTAATCTTTTCAAAAATTTTGATGTTATCCATGAACTTTGGTAAATTTTCGTGTATCAATCGATAGGAAATCGCGGTGGCCTGTTTTTTTTCGGTGTACATATTTTTTCGGTTCTCGTGGAAGCCTCTGAAATATGTTGTGAATGTTTTGAATTTATCATCGAAGTAAATGTCTTTCTTATTATGCCTGCTTATCCAATCTGGTAGGAGCTCAGTTATTAATTCCTTTTTGTCAATTTTTGAGAAACTTTCCTCTGCTTTACCAGTCTTAAAACCTTCGGCGATCTCTTTTCTAAGGTAAGCTTGTACCTTCTCAAATTCTTTCTTGAAAACATCTTCCTTTTTACGTTCTGGAGATACATTGTATAGTTCTGCAAATGCTTTTAATTTTGTTAATTTTACTTGTGACATAGTTTCTTCTATGAAGTCCCTATGTAAACTATCAATGGTTTTTTTCATCTTCTTATAGCTTTCCGCTTTTTTTTCATCTTGGCTTATTAATCCCTTTTTTTCGATATTTTCAAGAGTCTTCCCAACTGGCTTCAATTCAAATCTTAAGGTTTTTGATAAGCTGTATTTATTTGTAAATTCGCTTTGTATTGACTCTGTTTTTGTCATTTTATCCTTATTTTTCTTATTTAATTTAATCTTCCTTTTCTTTTATGTCATTCTTAATGCTATTCATTTTAAAAAAGAGGGTTTTATTATCTTTAAATGTTCTGCCCCCACTTTTGTTAATATGCACCAGCCGGGAATCGAACCCGGATGTCAAGCTTGGGAAGCTTGCATTTTACCATTAAACCACTAGTGCTTTAAAGAGTTTTTTATAAACACCCTCGTTTAAAACTCTATTTCTTTTTATACATTATCTCAATTGATAAATTTTTATATACTTCAAAAAGTTTTAGTTTTTATGATAAGAACAGATTTTAAGAGAGCTAATTTAAGGGAAATTCTTGAATTACAAGGAATTGATTGTCCTAGAAGATTAGACAAATCTTTTTTTTCTTCTCTTATAGAAGAGGGAAAATTGCTTTTTGTTGGAGACTCTTATGAAAATGCGGTAAAATCAATTAATAATTTAAAAGAAGGTTCTGTTGCATTATTCCCCAATAAATTTAGATTTGATAAAGAAAAAGCAGATCGTGAGGTAAAATCCTTAGAAGGATTAGTTAAAATAGACTCTGCTCCTGTTTTAAGGAAAGTTTCTGGACAAGACTCTGTTCCTCATAAGCTCACTAAATCTTTCCTAGAAGAATACCAAATTCTTCCAGAGGCATTAATCCAAGAAGCAGTTAATCGAAGCAAGATTGAAAATCCTCCTAGGGGCATTTATTGGATTGGAAGAGATAATCACGTTAGGGCATTTACTTGGTTAAGGGCTATTTCTGGGATCGAAATGCAAATAATGAATCAACTTGGTAAGTTTTTTGGCGAAGTTAAAGATAAGAAACCTTATGGTAGAAATATTAGAGTTGGGGTTGGATCTAGAGAAAAACCAAATCTGGAATATGAATTTAGTTTATTTAGACTACCTATCTTTTCTTATGGTGATAAAAGAAAATTCTCAGAGTGGACTGAAATAAGCCATAATTCTAATGATCCAGATGCGAGTTATAGGGGCGGAGAACATGATAAGAGAGTTTTTCCTTTTTATTTTTGGTCTGCTCCTTCTATTTTTGCATATTATAATTCAATGTCTTTTGTTAGTAATATGGGAGGTAATATCCCGGATGATCGTCGTTTAAAGTTTAGGGTTAATCCCTTTCCAATTCCAAAAGATAAGAGAGTAGTTGATTTTATCGATAGATTAAGATTTCAAAGTTTGATTATAGACTCACCCCAAGAAGATGCCAAAAAATTAAAACTTTCTATATTGAGTAATACTGAGATAGAAGAGCTTATCGGAACAAAATTAATTTTAGAAGGTTATGATAACTTTTTTTATCATTTAGGGAAAAAGAATTTGGATTATCTCTATAATCTTAAATAATGCATTCAGATTAGGATGTCAAAATATTTAAAAACTCTTATCGCTTAATTTAATAGTAAATAACCATAAAAAAGAGGGAAGGATGAAAAAGAAAACAAATAAAATTAATTCAAAAAAACATTTTGTTTTTGATAAGAAAATCTCAAATAGGCTTTCTTTTACACTTTTGTTTTTAATCGTTTTAGTTATGATTTCTTTTTTAGTTTATGCAACTGTTCTACCTGGTTCAACACCAAATCCAGGACACAATATCCAGAATATCGGAGCTCCGGTAGGGTGCGGGGTAGGAGAATATTTACAGTTACAAAATGATGGTACGGGAGGAGCCTTAGATCCAAATAGATGGTTTTGGGGATGTAGTTCCTCTCAGAATGCATCTTTGGGGTATCTCCCCCCTCCAAGTGGGAGTATTTTAAATGGGGCAGTTTTTTGCAAAGAGGGATTAACTCAGATTGATCAGAATAGTTTTACCTGCGATAGACCTGTAGTCTCTTATACTTACTATTATTATCCTCGTCTTTATTCTATAGAAAATCAAAGAGTTGTAGCTTTTTGGAGCGATCCCCAAGATTCTGCAGAAGCAGATCTTATTTGTAATGCTTTAGAAGGAAGTGTTAGAGACCGAGACGTAGACATCACTTATGAACCTGGTCCTCAAGGAGGAACCGGTGCTCATATAACTCGTGGTATATCCTCTTCCTTTTACCTTTTTTGGGGTCCATATCAGGATGCCCCTGAAGGAAATCCTATTCGTTATATAACAAGTGTTACTTGTAAGAGACTTTTGACTGAGACAGGTCAATGGGTAATTAGTAATGCAGACTATGAAAATTATTATTAGGACTAACCATAATAATTCTCAATAAAATTTTAATTAGAACCTTTTTATTATGTTTTGTCTTAAAATTTTTAGAATTAATAAAGAGATTACCTAATCAAACTTCCTTCTTGAATATCTTCATCTGGTTGTAAAAGACAGACCTTTGTTTCTTTTTCTTTATTATTAAATAAATTTTCATCTGTTGCTGCAAGCAACATACCTTGACTTTCAACTCCTCTGATTTTTCTTTTTTCTAAGTTTGTAAATACAATACATCTCTTATCTTTAAGTTGTTCAAGAGAATAATAGGGTTTAAGTCCTGCAACTAAAGTTCTTTCCCCTAATTCTTTACCTAAATTTACAATAATTTTGTAAAGTTTATCTGCTCCTTCAACATTTTCTACTTTGACAATTCTTCCAACTCTCAAATTAATCTTTTGCCAGTCAGAAAATTTAACTGTTTCAATATTTTCAATATTTTCAATATGCTCCATTTTTAAATTTTTTAAAAAAGTTGATTATTTTTTATTAAGATCTTAAACCAAGTTTTTGCAAAAGTCTTCTGATTATTCTTTCTTGGTCCTTTTTAGAATTGTAAGGAACATCAAGAATTTTAGCTGCAATTTCTTTATAAGCCCTTGCAGCTCGACTTCTAGGATAAAAATGGACAACCGGACTTTTTATACTTATAGACTTTCTAACGTACTCATCTTCAGGGACCATTCCTAAAATAGGAATCTCGATCATTTCTTTTACAACTTCAGAAGAGACCTCAATTTTATCTTTTCTAACTCTAGTTACAATTATTCCCATTATAGGTTTTTTTAGTTGTTCTGCAAGTTTTACTGCTTTTAAAGCATCAGTAACTGCTGGCATTTCTGGATTAGTGACAATAATTAATTCATCAGCCATTTCTATAGCATGTGATGCTTCATTCCCTAAACCTGCTGCACAATCAACAATTATATTCTCAGAAATATTTTTAAATTGATCCTTAAAATCCTTTAATCTTTCTGACTTGGTTCTTTTTAATTCTTTAATAGAAAGAGAGGAGGGCATTACTTTCATCCCAGATTCATGTTCATATACAGCTTCTAATGGGTCTACCTTACCTTTTAAAATATGATTTAAGCTTATTGGAACTTCTGCAGCATTTAGATGGATTCCTACATTTGGTGTTGAAAAATTCCCGTCTATTATTAAAACGTCTTTTCCAAAATGGTTCATAGCTGCTGCCAAATTTATTGCAGTAGTTGTTTTTCCTACTCCTCCTTTTCCAGATGTAATAACAATTATTCTTGCCATGTTATAGTTATAGATAATACCTTGGCTGATTAAGCTAAAAGAAATTGCTTTGTTGTGCTTATAAACTTTTCGAGGTCTTCTGCGTATACTTTTAATTTATCTAAATTGATGCTTATTTCTCCCCCCCGATAAAACACCTTGAGGGTAACATTTTTTCTGAATTCTCCGGTTCTTTCTCTTCTAAGTTCTTCAATTTTTCTAAACATCTCATACATCTCAATAACTCTCAGAACACTTTTGTCTTTTTCAAAAAGTTTCTTCATTAAGTCTATTTTACCAATAGGATTAGGGGGAACTGCGGAAATTTTTTTCTTTTTTTTAGCAAATTTTAAAATTCCATCTATACTTGTCTCTATCATTCTCCTCCAACGTAGGATGAGATTCATAATCACGTCACACGTTTTAGTATACTTTAAACTCACATAAAGGAGGTGATCTGCACTTATTTTCTCCTGAATTATTTCTTCTATAATGTTCCCTTCCATTTCGTATAAACTAGAATTATAACTTACTAAGCCTACGGGGTTTTTATATCTTTCTCAAAAATCAAAAATTTCTCTTAAATTTTTGATTTGCTTTTCTTATAAGATTTTTTGCTAAAATCAAAAATTCTTTAACTTTCTCAAGAGTTAAAGTCTTGGGTTTTAGACTATTAGATAATATAACCACCTTGTCCCCCTTAACAAATTCAAAGGGGCTTTCGTTATGTTTTTCTATAAAATCAAACAATTCTTCAATTAAGAGAATATCCTCTTTGCTTACCTCATATTTAAATGCACATTTTTCTGTGAAGGTTCTAAAATTTGATCTTGGGTCCTTATAAAGTGTTATTTTCTTGTATAAATACTCATATTGTAAGATAGAACCAATACAATAGATAATTGAATTCTTTATTTCATTAAGAATCTTTAATAAAAGCCTTTTATCTTTGATTAAGGGGAAAGTTACATAGACCATATGATCTGCTGTTTTTATACTCTTTTCAGCATTTGTCAACCCTTCTAGGAATTTTTCCATAGAAAAACCCCGCTTTTTTGGTTAATATTGTTTTTGGTGATTATAAAATAGGTATCAATTTCCTTATTTTTAGAATTAAAGGGATCTTATTTGATTAATTACCTTTTAACTTAGTTTTAAAATTGCTTCTGCTAAATCTCCGTTTGTTTCTTCTAATGCCTTTTTTGCATCTTCTTCTTTAGAGCTAGTTTTTTCCATAACAGTTTTGATATCTTCTTCAGAAATCGTATTTTCAGTCACTTCTTTTATTGTTCCTGAAATTTGGAAATTTTCTTGGCCTTGCATGGAAATTTTAGTTACAGAAGGGTTTTCAATGATGATTTTTGTGTCATCTTCTTTTTCAATAATTACTCTTAAAGCAGAAATCTCTTCCTGGTTTATGCCTAGCTGTTTCATCATAGCCTGCATTTTTTTGGGATTTAAACCCCCTAATCCTGGAAGCATCTTAAATTTTTTTTATTTTTGGATAAAATTCTTTAATTTTAATTGTTAAATAAACTCTAAAAAAATTCTAAAAATTATAACTAAAATAATAAAAACTATTACATGTGAGGGTTTGATGTTTATCTTACTCTTATATTCATCCCCAAATCTCATTAATCCTCCAAAACCTGCAGGCATTTGGACTTTATTATCTGCCATATTATCTTAAAAATTTTTAGTTATTTAAATTTATATTTTAATCAAATTCAAAGAGTTTTTAAAAGTTATTGTATTCTTGGTAATTATGAATCTGAAAGAATTAAAAAATTGGAATATTGAAGCTGAAAAGGAAATCGCTAAAAAATGGGAAAATTCTAATATTTTTAATTTTAATCCCAAAACAAGAAAAAAAGTATATTCTATTGATACCCCTCCGCCATATGTCAATGCTCCCGTACATATTGGTCAGGCGATTACATACTGTTATATGGATTTTTTTGCAAGATATAAAAGGATGAGGGGTTATGAGGTACTTTTTCCATTGGGTTTAGATAGAAATGGGTTACCTATTGAAATTGCTGCAGAAAAGAAGTATAATATCTCTGCATTTAAAATGTCTCGTGCTGAATTCTTGGATTATTGTAAAAAGTTATTAAACGAAACAAGTTACGAAACAAAAGACACTTTTTCAAGACTTGGTATTTCTTTTTCATCTTACAAAGAGGGAGGTTCTTTAGGTTCTGTTTATCTTACAGATTCAGAAGAATATAGAACTTTAACCCAGAAAACATTTATTGAACTTTACAAAAAAGGTTTAGTCTATGAAGATATGAGAATTACAAATTGGGACCCTAAACTCCAAACAACAATTGCTGATTCTGAAATAGAATATAAAAATTTGTCTTCTACTTTTAATTATGTAAAATGGAAAGTAAAAGAAACTAATCAGGAAATTATAATTGCGACTACTAGACCAGAATTAATTTGTACTTGTGGTAGGGTTATATTTAATCCTAAAGATAAAAGGTATAAATCCCTTAATGGAAAAACTGCGATTTCTCCTTTATTTAACAAAGAAGTCCCAATTAAAGCACATCCTTTAGCGAGTTTAGAAAAAGGAACAGGTTTGGCTATGATGTGTTCTATGGGGGATCTTTCAGATATTCAGTTTTTTAGAGATGAAAAAATAAAACCCCTTATTGCAATTGATATTTGTGGAGAAATGAATAAAAATGCAGGCTTTTTGGCAGGTCTTAAAGTAAGAGAAGCAAGAAAAAAGATAATTGAAGAATTAAAAGATAAGGGCCTTTTAGAAAAACAAGAAAACATAACCCATCGCACACCTATTTCAGAGAGGTCTGGTGCAGAGATAGAATTTATAGAAATGCCTGAATTTTATTTAAAGCAACTCCATTTTAAAGATTTAATAAAAAAATTATCTAAAAAAATTAAATTTTATCCTCAAACAGCGAGAAAGATATTAGATGACTGGATTGACTCAATTTCCATAGACTGGCCAATTTCAAGAAGGAGATTTTATTCTACAGAAATACCTTTGTGGTATGCTTATGATAAAGATAAAAAAAATAAATTTATTGCGGTTCCACCATCAGGACATTATTACAAGCCTTGGAACGAAAAAGTTCCTTTAAATTCTGAAGTTTTTAAAGATCATAAAAAAGTTGGGCAAATTAAGGACCCTGAATTTAAGAATCTTCAATGGACTGGAGAATTAAGAGTATTTGATACCTGGATGGATTCTTCAATTTCAGAATTATTTATAATAAAATACCTTGAAAAAGAGGACTTTTTTAAGAAATCTTATCCAGTTAGTTTAAGACCTCAGGGTAAGGAGATTATCAGAACCTGGCTTTATTACACTCTTCTTAGGGGTTTTTTAGAAACTGGTAAAATGCCCTTTAAAGAAGTGTGGATAAACCAGCATATCTTAGATGGTAAGAATAGAAAAATGAGTAAATCTTTAGGAAATGTTATTGATCCTCAATATCTACTATCTAATTATGGTGCTGAAGCAATAAGATTTTGGTCAGCAATTGAAGGAGATCTGTCTAAGCAAGACTTAAGCTGTTCAGAAGAGCGAATTAAAGCAGAACAAAAAACACTTAATAAAATTTTGAATATTTCTAAATTTGTAATGTTATTTGAAAAACCAAAAAAAATTGATTTTAAAATTACCCCTTTAGATAAACTTTTTATTGATTATATTGAAGAACTAACTAATTTTTCACAAAGAGAGTATGAAAAATATAACTTTTATGGTCCGGCCATAAAACTTCGTAATTTTTTATGGGATTTATTTGCTTCACACTACATTGAAATTGTTAAAAATAGAGCTTATAATCAAGAAGAAAATTTTTCAGAAGAAGAATGTAAATCCGCTAAGTATACCCTTCATTTTTTATTAGAAAGACTTCTTATTCTCCTTTATCCTATTATTCCCCAGATAACTTCTTTTATTTTATTAGAAAAGGGGATTAAGGTCTTAGATTCAAAATGGCCGGTTTCTAAAAATGTAAAATCAAATTCTACTTTATTATCAGAGATAATTTCTTTTAATAGTAAAATCTGGAAAGAAAAAAAGGAAAAAGGATTAAGTCTTAAAAGTCAGATATCAGATATTGAAATTCCCAAAAAATTAAAAGACTTTGAAAAAGATTTAAAGATAGCACATAGTTTAGTTTAAAAGATTACTTTGTTAGGTATTTTAAAAGGTTAGAGTATCTTAAGTTTTAAGATGGCAAAAATTAGTAAATTAGAATTATCTGAAATTATTGAAGAACTTGAAGAATATAAAGGGCGAGCTACAGAATTAGTAACGGTCTATATACCTGAAGGTCAAAATATTTACACTGTTAGTGATCAACTTGAGGCTGAAAAATCTACTGCAAAAAATATTAAGTCTACAACAACTAGGAAAAATGTTGGAAATGCTTTGGATAAAATCACTCGTCAATTGAAAGAATATAAAAAAACTCCTGAAAATGGATTAGCAATTTTTTGTGGAAATATATCCCAAATAGAAGGCCAAGAAGATTTAAGAATTTGGGATGTTGAACCCCCCTTGCCTTTAAATACAAGGATGTATAGATGCGATAAAGAATTTATTCTCGATCCCTTAAAAGAAATGTTAGAAGTTTCTGAAGTTTTTGGACTTTTGGTTATGGATAGAAAAGAAGCAACAATGGGTCTTTTGAAAGGAAAAAATATTGAAGTTCTTCAAAAAATGACTTCGGGAATCCCTAGTAAGATTCGTGCAGGAGGCCAGTCAAGTCAGCGTTTTCATAGGATTACCGAAGGATTAACTAAAGAATTTTATAAAAGAATTGCAGATGAGATGAAGAATCTTTTCTTTAATATGCCTAAATTAAAAGGAATCCTTGTTGGAGGGCCGATTCCTACAAAAGATGAATTTTTAGATGGAGATTACCTTTTGACACCTTTAAGAGTGAAAGTGATTGGCAAATTAGATCTGGGAGATAGTTCTGAATCCGGATTAGGAGAGCTTGTAGAGAAAGCACAAGATATATTATCTGACCATGAAAGAACCCTTGAAAAAAAAGAAGTCGAACGTCTTTTTCAAAGTTTAGGTAAAGATCCTGAAAAAACAGTTTTAGGAGAAGAAAAAGTTAAGCGAGCACTTGAATTAGGTTCTGTTGATACGCTTTTTTTGTCAGAAAAAGTTCCAAAATCAAAAATAAAAGAATTAACTAAAATAGCTGAAGATATGAGTTCTGATATAAGACTAATCTCTACAGAGATTACTGAGGGAGAACAATTCTTTAATATTGGAGGAATTGGGGCGATTTTAAGATTCAAGATATCTTAATTTGATTAAACTTTATAATTTGGATAAGTTAATCATCTTTTTTAAAATATTTAGAAATAATTAAAATTATTCCCAAATTTTCAGACTGATTTTTTAAATTAGTTGAACAAACCAATTAGGGAATATTCCTCCGTCGTTACAGTGATACGATTTTCGCGTAATTTGGTTTAAATTATTTCTTACAGTGATGTCGTATTCTCTCAAAAGTTCTTGATTTTCTTCAGAAATAACAAGTTGGGGAGGTTTAAACAAACTTGGTTTAAAACCGAAACAGTCCTCAAATATCTCTATTGCTTCTTCAATTTCTGAAGCATTTATTTTTTCTTCAAACTCTTTGTAGGAGTGCATATAACCATGAAGTCCAATTGTTTTATTTAAAGAAAGAATCATCTCACACCATTCTGGATCTTCAGATACTGGAATTCCTTCAAATTTAGGGATTACCCAAATAGTGTTAAAGTTATATTTTTCAATCTCAGGACAATCAATAGAAGGGTGTAAATCATCTAATTGTGCAGGATTTACTATCCGGGTAAGTGATAAAAGGGGGATTATCAATAAGATAAACAATCCTAAGAGGATTAAAATCTTTTTTACTTTTTCTTTCCATTCATTGTTTTTATTCAAATCTCTCTTTTCAGATTTTTTATCCTGATTTTTTTTACTCTCTTTACTTTTTTTATTATCTTTTTTATTCCTTTTTTCATTAACAGTCGCCTCTTTTTTAAGAGGTTTTATAGTTTTTATTGGTCGTGCCTTTTTTCCATTATCTTTAGAAGAATTCTCTTTTGAAGTGTTTTTGTTTTTTTTCTTTTCCATCTTAACTGTTAAATTTCTCTGGGATAATGCTTATAAATAGTTTTTGGTACTTATTAATAATGGTTGAAATAGGTGATTTTGGGGAGAGTAAGAGTTTAGAAAAGTTTTCTGAAATTGATCACTTGAAAACCTTAGAGGCAATATTTTTTGTTTCTGGAAGATTTTTGAACATGCAAGAATTGGTTTCTATTTCTGATTTAAATCCTATAATAATAAGGGAGTTAATAAATAGACTTAAGGAAAGATACTCTGAGGTAAACTCTGCTATCCAAATTATTGAAAAAGGCGATAAAGGAAAAGAGATGTGGAAAATGGATATCAAACAAGAGTATTACTACCTTGCTAATAGGCTTGCTTCTGGGAGTAGTGAATTTTCTAAAGCAGAAAAAGAAACTCTTGCGATTATTGCATACAAAGAGTTGATTAAACAGTCTGTAGTTATAAAGATTCGAGGAAATAAAGCTTATGATCATATAAAAAAGTTCTCAGAACTTGGCCTCATTAAAAAGAAGAAAACAGGCCATACCTATGACCTTAGTTTAAGTGATGAATTTTATAATTATTTTAATGTAAGCGGAGAAGATATGAAAAAAAATAAAGGGAAGGAAGAAAATTAATATGGATGTTTTAACTATTATTTATCTGTTTTATGCATTTATAGGATTTTATTTTCTTTTTCTTTACTTTTTAGTCTATTTAAAAAATTATAACAAAATCTTTTCTTATCCCAAACTAACTAAAATTTATTCTTTAAGTGTTGTTGTTCCATGTTATAATGAAGAAAAAAGTATCGGGAAAACGATAGAATCCATTTTAGGTGTAGATTATAAAGGACTTAAAAAAATTTTTGTTGTAGATGATTGCAGTTCTGATAATTCATTCAAGATTATTCAGGAATATGCTAAAAAATATCCCGAGAAAGTTGTTGCATTAAAAACTCCTAAAAATACTGGGAAAGCTAGCGGCTCTAAAAACTATGGTGCACAATTTGCAGATACTGAATTAGTTGCATTTGTTGATGCAGATTCTTACCCTAGCAAAGACTCCTTGCAGAAAATGGTGGGTTATTTTGATGATAGTAAAGTAGCAGCTGTAACTGCTCCGATCCTCGTTCAAAAGAGAGAGAAATTTATTGAAAAATTACAAGCTATTGAATATAGACTAATTGCTTTTTCTAGAAAAATTCTCGGGTTTTTAGACTCAATTTATGTTACCCCTGGCCCTTTAGCAATATACAGAAAAAGTTATTTTGATAAATTAGGGAGATTCGATGAAGATAACCTTACTGAGGATATAGAACTAACCTGGAGACTTCTTTCAAAGGGATACCGAATTGAAATGAGCTTTCTTGCAAAGGTCTATACTGTTGCTCCTGATTTATTCAAAGATTGGTATAAACAAAGGATTAGGTGGAATGTTGGAGGAATTCAAACAATTGTAAAGTATCGAAAGTTCTTTGCAAAAAGAGGCATTTTAGGTAGTTTTGTTTTACCTTTTTTTGTTTTTTCATGGGTTATTGGTCTCTTGGGAATTGGTATTCTAATCTATAGGGGGATTAGGAGATTAATTCTCCATTTCCTTGTAACTCAGTATTCTATAACTGCTCAAACAGCAATTTTAACCTTAAGAGATATAAATCTCAATCCTACTACGTTAATGATATTTGGAGTTGCATTAGTAATTCTTAGTACTTCCTATTCTCTTTTGGCAATTTTTCATCTTAAAGAGAAAGAATTTAAAAACATCCGCTTATTTAGTTTTGTAACCTATTCGTTTATTTATGTACTTGTATATCCGGTGATACTTGTTACATCTATAATCAGATATTTCAAAAAAATAAGATCTTGGTAAAATGGTTAAAATTAATGAAGATTATAAGTCCTCAAAGAATTCGAGAAGTTCTTTTTGGCAGGCATTTATCTTAACAGTCCTTGTTTTTGTTGGAGGTATCCTCTTTGGGATGTTTTATGAAGGAAATAGATTTGATAAGATAAGTGATTATTATGTTAATTCAGAAGTCTTTTTGATGGATTCTTTTGCTTTAACAGAAATCACAGACTTAGGGTTAACAGAAGGTATTAATTGTGAAATTTTAATTAATGTAAATGTTGAATTTGCTGATAAAATTTATTCTGAAGCTCTTCTTCTTGAAAAGTATGATGAATCTCAACAATTAGCCAAAACATTAGATTTAATGCATATGAAATATGATCTTTTAAGAACTTTACTTTGGATTAATACCTTAAAAATTCCACAAGAGTGCACAAGGGAAAAATCTGTTTTGATCTATCTCTTTGAAAGAAAAAGTGAAGATTTAACAAAAAAGGCTACAAATACTGTTTGGTCAAGAATCCTCTTTGATCTCAAACAGGAAATGGGAAATGAATTAATTTTGATTCCAATCGGGGTTGATAGTGATATCACCTCTCTTAACACTATGCTCTCAAGGTTTGAAATCTCAGAATATCCCGCTTTGGTTATCAATGAAGAGGAGGTTTTAACAGAAATTCAATCAGTAGAGGAACTTAAAAATCACTTAAAATAAAAGATTAATTTTTATAATCCTTAAAAGTTTTTTGAGACGCTTTTAACATATTTATTCTAAAATTGGAATTATATTATTTTAAATACAAATATTAAAAAACAAAAATTACCTAATTTTTATATGAGATGTTCTATTTGTGGTATTTCTGGAGAGGTTTCAAGACTTTTTGATGCATTATCTCCTAAGGAGAAAGGAGTTGTAAAAGTTTGCGAAAATTGTGCAAAAAAAGAAGATATGCCTATTTTAAGGAGACCCACTACCTTTCAACTTAAAAAATCTGAAACTAAGAGAGTTTATGATAACCTTTTATCCGCTAGAAATAAAGAAGGGAGTTTTAAGGTTCAACAGCGTAGTCCTATTGGAAAAAATAAAGAGGAGATCACTTTAAGAGAGATAGTTGATAGAAATTATAAACAAACTTCTTCTCAAAAAAAAGAACCTCAGTTAGATTTAGTTGATAATTTTCATTGGGTTATCATGAGAGCTAGAAGACTGAAGAAGATTACTCAAGAGAATCTTGCAAGAGAAATTTCAGAATCTGAAGCAGCTATAAAAATGGTTGAACAAGGAATTCTTCCAGAAGATGAATATCGTTTGATAAGTAAACTAGAAAGTTTTTTGGGGATAAAACTTCTAAAAAGTCAAGATAAAAGGGGAGAATGGGAAGGGGGTATTTCTATTACTGGAGATTTGAATGAAATAGATTCTTATAAAAAACAGCCTGCAAGAATAATAAAATTTGACCCTATTGTAACAAAAAATCTTACAATTTCTGATTTAAAAAGAATGAAAGAAGAATCCAAAAATCTTTCTGATGAAGAAACTTCAGATGATTTTGAAGAATTTGATAAGGCATTAGAAGAAGATGATTTCTAAGTTGGAATCTTAATAAAACCTAAGGATTTATATAATATTAAACCGTACAAATTGGTAGCAATGGTAAAAACAATTCAATTAGGATTAAGGATAGATAAAAACCTAAATAAAGAAATAGAGTACTTGGCGGAATCAGAAGGAGTAAACAAAATGGCGTGGATAAGAAGAGCTTTAGCAGATTTTGTAGATCAAGAAAAGAATGTTATAACAAAAGAATTGGTAAAAGGTTATATTAATCTTATCAATACGGAAAAAGACTTAAAGGAATTTACCGGATGGAATAAAATGCCTGAAGATATAAGCCAAGCAAGAAGAGAGAACATAAATAGCATAAAAAGAACTAAAGAATGAAGAAGATATTATTATTTGGGTTAGTATCCATATTATCTCTTTCTATGGCGTTTGCCGCGGAATGCCAGTATATGAAGGAGGTTGTAAATTCAACCGAAACAAAATTTATGCCTTATGATTTAAGGGGGCACCAACTAAAAGAAGTACAAATTGAATTTAATGACCTTTGGAATCAACCTGCGAAGATAATTAATTTCAATTCCTTAGAACTAGAAATTTTGTTAAAAGTAAATTTAAACATTAAAAGTGCACCATGGTGTACTGGTTATTCCCACCCACTAAATTTTATTATAACTAAAGAATTAAAGATTCCTGCTAATTCCTTTATTGAATTACCTACTGAAAAACCAATAGCAAACTTTTACTGCAAAGAATTTAGATGGACAGAACCTAAAGAAATTCAATATAAGGAAACAGATGACATTGAAATAAAGCTTACTACTATCGAGAATAAAATTTTAGTATGTGATGGTAAAGATGATGGTTCTGTTTGTGATTCTCCAAACGAATGTGGGGGGGGTTTTTGTGTTGAGGGATATTGCAGTAATACAGAACACTGCTTTAATAATGAATGTAAATGTAACTCCAGCGAAGTTCAATGTAGTAACAATAAACAATGTGTTGAAAAGGGTGTTATTCCTATTGACGTAGCTCCTAAATGTGGGTTGGATGAAGAGTGTGTTTCGGGTTATTTAAATTCAGAAACGGGTTTATGCGCAAAATCGTTAGCACAGATAAATACAGAGAGTGAAAAGAAAAAAAGACTTTATCTTTTTTTAATTCTTTTTGGCGGGATTTTTGTTTACTTTTTGTATGAGTATAAATTAAAAAGATTAAGAATAAAATTTCAAAGATTTTCTTTTAATTTTAAAATTAAGGTTAATTCTCTAAAAGGGGGATGGTTCATTAAAAAGTTAATTGGTATTTATTATAAGTTAAAAATTTCTTTAAAATCAGCAATAAATGAATTTAAGTCTCCTTTAAGAAAAATCTCAGGTGCTATAAGTAGGCTTTTTATCAAACCAAAAGAATCTATAAAAAAAGATTTAGTCTCTATAGTTCAATTTTTTATTAAGTTTTATAAGGGAATATTAAAGCCGTTTTCTAAAAAGAAACAAAAAAACAAAGAAGAATCAAAAATAAACAAAACTGATGGGAAATCAAAAGAAATAGAAGAATCAGAAAACAAAGAAGAAACAGATAAGACCAAAGAAGAAGCGAAAATGCTTGAATCTCTTTCATATGAATTATTTAAAAAAAGAGCTTATTTGAAGATGATCAGTAAAGATGTTTTTTTTGAAAAATACTTAGAAAGATACGGGAGTAAAATTTATTTTGACACTGAAAGTGGGTATTTTAGATTTAGGAATAATAATGAATTTTTGCATAGATATATTTATAAATCTTTTTATTCAGATTTTGACGAAAACAAAGAAATCCACCATATCGATGCGAATCATTATAACAACGAAATTTGGAATTTAATCCAATTAACAACTGAACAACATAAAAAAATTAAACACGGTAAAATTTTTTATGGAGATTGGATATCAGGAATTAATGAATTAAAAAAGATTGGATTTTTAGAGGGTGATTTTCCTAGCGAAATTATTAAAAAATTAAAAAATTAACAGATTTTTTATTCAAATTTTTCTCTTTAGTTTATTAGTTTATTCATTAATCTAATATTCTATCTTTTGGAATTTTTTTACAGTCTTTCAAAAATTTCTTTATTTGGAAAAAGATTTATAGGTAAAATTCACTAAGAATTAATCAAATTCGTTTACTTTGTTTTACTTAAAATATTGATTAAATTATCGATTTATTCTAAATAAGTTCTTCTTTTAACTTCCGTTTAATAAATCCTTTTTTCAAAACATCTTAATAACCGTTAAAAAAACCAAAGCGTGCGTATACATTAAATTTATAAACTAAATTTCTAATTCCATATTATGGAAATTTCTGTTTTAAAATCTTCTAAAGACGAAATTGAAATGAGCTTAGAGAATGTTACCCTAGCAGAAGCATTAAGGGTTTACCTAAACAAGGATTCTTCTGTAACTTTTGCAGCTTGGAAGAGAGAACATCCTTCAGAAAAACCTATAATAAAAGTGATTACTCGCGGAAAAGATGTTAAAAAGGTGATTAATGAAGCTATTTCAAATATTTTGAAAGATTTAGATAAAGTTGAAAAGGATTTTAAATCGCTTAAGTAACCTTAATCACAACAATTTTTATTAAGGGACCTTCTTCTTCAGCTGCATGAAAAATTTATTTCAGGGGGCTTATAGAAAGAAATTTAAATTGATTTTTAAACTAAATGAATGTAACTTTCTTTTTTTAAAAAGAAATTTTAAATATCCCGAATAAAATTATTATAATGCTATTAAAAATATCTAAAGAAAAATTTAATCTTAATCTTTAAAATGGGACTCAAAGAAGAAAACAATTTGAAAACAGAAAGAATTTCAGCAGGTAGTTATGATCTTAATAAATGGTTATATGGGGGTTATGAAAAAGGAATAATCAGCATGATTGCAGGCCCTCCAGCTAGCGGTAAGACTAATTTTTCTCTTTTGGCAGCTTGTAGTATGGCAAAAAAAGGTAAAAAAGTTATTTTTATAGACACTGAAGGAGGTTTTAGTTTTGAGAGAGTTAAACAAATTTTTTATCCTCAAAATCCTGAAGATTTCTTAAAAAATATTTTAGTCTTAAATCCCCTTAATTTTGAAGAACAGAAAAAAATATTTTTAACCCTTCTTAATAGGGTAAAAAAAGAGGATATTAGTCTAATGATTGTGGATGGAATGGCTATGCTTTATAGATTAGAACTTGGGGATGCTATAACTTCTAAAGACGAAGAAAAAATAAAAGGGGTAAATCGAGAAGTTGCAAAACAAATGAGAATTTTAGCAGAGATCTCTAGAAAACAAAGAATTCCTATTTTGATTACCAATCAGGTTTATAACGAATTTATTTCTGAAGAAGATTGGAAAAATGGAATTCGGCCTGAAGCAAATATCGTGGGGGGAGATTTATTTAAATACTGGTGTAAAACTATTATTGAGTTAAAAAATCTTAATGGAAAGAGAAAAGCAATTTTGCTTAAACATAGGAGCATGCCTCAAAAAGAATTAAATTTTGAAATAAAAGATAAAGGTATCTTTAAAAAAGGATGGATATAATGAGCTCTAAAATTAAAAATTTTGAGGACATTGATACCAAAAGTTATTATGAACAGGTAGTCCCTTTAGAGGATTTAGTCAATCAAAAAGATTCTTTTATTCTTTTTGATACCTCCTCCTTTATGGATCCTTTAGGGATGGGAGTTAATTTTATTAAAAGAGACATCTCTTTAGAAATAATTTCTAGACTTCGAGAGGATAATCATAAAGAGCAAGAAACTGATTTTAGGGGGTATTTTAAGTCTAAAGAATTAAAGAGAAAAATTGCTCTTACAGGGGGGAATAATCATTTTCTTTCTGAATTTTTGAGATATTTAAAAGGAGATTATGAGCTTATGGTAACCCCTTTAATAATAAAAGAAATCCATGGAAACGAACATTACAGTTATAAGCGAGCTGTTAAAAAACAGTCTTCTGAAGATTTACCAGAATTAAGATTATTTAGGAAAAAGATTAGAGAAAATGAGGAACTTCTTAATAATTTAGAGCGTTCTTTTGTTGAAACAGGTAAGGTTTTATTATCCGATGAAACAGAACTAAAATATCTTTACCCAGAACTTTTTGATACCCAAGATTTTGACTCTCCTTCAGAAGAAAATTTTGCTTACTCCTTTCTTGAAAACTCTTCTTTAAGATATCTAGACAAAAGAGAAAGAATTTTTTATAGGGAAAGTTATACTAATTTTGATTACTTTAGAAGAATTTACAAGTTAAGTGATACAGATTATGATATGGTCCTTAAAAGTTTAACCCTTTCTTTACACAGAAAACCTGTGATTATTTCTTCTAATGACGGTTCATTAATTTCAGCAGTAAAAGACATAATCTCTACAAACTGCCTTTTTAGCAATCTGGATGTTAGATTCTTTAAAAGAGTTAACTTTTTTGAATTTAAAGAGTTCTAAAAAAATTAAATAATTGTGAAATTGAGGGTAAGAATTAAATAACTCTTGTGTAGTTCCTAAAGAATATAAACTTTAATTTACGTTTATTTAATTACTATGAAAGAAGATATTCGTTTTGAGGTCATAAAGAAAATAGCAGAAATAAATTTTAAGTATAAGAATTTAGACAAACTTTCTGAATTAGACACTAATTCCCCTCCAAGTGTTTTTATAGGCTCTAAGTTAAAGTACCCATTAGTTAACGTAGGTATACTTAGTCCTTTAGAAAGAGATGATGATGCATGGGTTTATGATTCTCCTGATTATTGGGCAAAAAGAAATTTTAAAATAAAAGAGGTTGTTAGTCTAAGAGATGGTCTTCTTAATTCTAGGTTCCAGACAAATGTAAAGGCAAGTCTTTCTTCTTCAAATGGTAATCAAAAATTTGTTCAGATAGCTCAAGAATTGGCAACAGCATTAAAACCTGTTGATGTGGAGATAGAATTGGAGAAGAAAATCGGCCCAGGTTTAAAGAAAGACAGGGTTTTAGCTCCTCAAGGAATGGCCGCACCATTAAAAAAGGCAAAAATTACCAGTAATGTAAAAATTCATAAAAAATTAGATAGAGTTATGAATGATGAAATAAAAGCTTCAGAAGGTATGTTTGAATTATATAAAAGTAAGTTTGATGAGTATACTTTAAGTAAAATCTTAAGTGTCGGGGTTTTGGGGCTTAAAAAAAATAAAAAACTGGTTCCTACAAGATGGTCGATTACTGCTACAGATGATGCTCTTGGAAAAAGACTCTTAGAAAAAATTAGGGGATATAAATGGATTGAAAATTATGAATTATTCTTTGGAGAATTTATGGGAAATGCTTACCTAATTTTTCTATTTCCTAATGTTTGGAGTTATGAACTTTTTGAACTTTACTTACCTGGAAGTTCTTGGAATTCTTCTAATGAGATAAAGGCAGCTACTGATTTTGAACAATTTTCTGGCAGAAAGGATTATGCATCAGATACTGCAGGAGGGTATTATGCATCAAGGTTACCTATTTTAGAGTATCTTGAAAGAATAAAGAGACAAGCTTCTGTTTTAGCAATAAGAATTGAACTTCCTAGTTATTGGGCTTCTTTGGGTGTTTGGGTTGTTAGGGAGTCAGTTCGTAAAGCTCTTAATCACCGGAAACTTGAATTTTCAGAAAGGAATGAATTATTAAAGAGTGCCGCAAAAATTGGGATAATAAAATTTGGATTTAATCCTGAAACAGTCTTTAAAAAAAGTAAACTTATTGAAAGCTTAAAGACACAAACTAGGTTAAAAGATTGGCTTTAGATTAAAATTTTTGGATTAGAATTTTGTTCATTTTCTTGTTTGTTTTTATAAGCTTCAACTCTTTCTTTATTTAGCGGACATTCTGGATTAAAACAAAAAATCCAAGGTCTTTTACCTTTTCTTATTAACATCATTTTCTGAAAACCACATTCTTCACAAATTTCTTTTGTTTTTTTAATAAGTCCGTTGGGAGGGAGACTGTAGGTATTCTTACAATCAGGATAAGCATTACAAGCTATAAAATATCTTCTCGTTTTTTTAGAATAAGAAATTGAAAGGTTACCTTTTTTACATTTTGGACAAATTGTTTCTAATTTGTTTTCTTCTTTTTGTTGTTTCCTATACTCATCATTTGCTTTTGAAATTTCTTCGCCCACTTTTTCCTGCTTTTTTTCAAATTCTTTTGTAATCTCTATTATTGATTTCTTAGCTTTATCTAAAATCTTTTCTTTTTTACTAATCTGGTCTTTTTTAGAATTTTGTATAGATTCCATTTCTTTTTCAAAATCTCTTGTCAATTTTTCATCGATTATAATTGGGGAATACTTTTTTAGTGTTTCAATTAGTGAGATTCCTAAAGGTGTTGCCTTTATGCTTTGGCCATCAACATAACCTCTCCCATAAAGCGTTTCTAATATTGATGCTCGAGTTCCTTTGGTACCTAGATTCTTCTTCTCAAGTAAGGAAATAAGAGACGCAGGAGAATATCTTTTGGGGGGTTGAGTTTCTTTTTCTTCAATTCTAGAATTTATTATTTTTACTTCTCCTTCTAAATCTGGAACTTCTTTTTCTTTTATTTTAGAAGGGTAAATTCCCAACCAAGATTCTTTCTTTATTGAGTATCCCTTTTTTAAAAAAAGGAGACCCCCAACCCGGACGTTTATTGTTTTATTCTCAACAATCGCATCTTCAGCAAATAAACTTAAAAATCTCCTAACTATGAGATCATATATTTTCTTTTCATCTTCATTCAACATTTTTTGATTAGGAATTTCTCCGGTAGGGTAAATCGAAGGGTGTGCGGAATCTGATTTTCTTCCTTCAACTGGCTTTTCTCTTATAATTAGTTTCTCTACAGAATACCTCTTAGATAAATTCTTTAATATCTCTTTGTAGTTTATTGAAGGGGGCAATTTTTGACTAGATGTTCTAGGATAAGAAATCAAACCTCCTAAATATAAACTTTGGGCAATTTCTAATGTTTTTATAGGATTTATTCCAAAATGTTTATAAGACTCTATTTGTAATGTTGTTAAATTAAAAGGGGGATTTGGTGGCACTCTTTTTTCAATTTTTTTAGTTTCCGCAATTCCTGTTTTTCCTGTTAGGTTTTCAAATTTTTTTAATTCAGATTTTTTGAATATATCTTTATTATGAACAAGTTCGATTTTTGGTTTTTCTAAATTTATGAAAATTTGCCAATATTTTTTTTCTTTAAATTCAGATATTTCTTTTTCTTTTTCAACAATAATCTTTAAGGTAGGTCCTTGGACTCTTCCAATAGATATAAGTTTAAATTTTCCTACTGATTTTAAAGAGTTCATAAGGGATCTTGATAGATTTATTCCGTAAAACCAATCTAAATAGTGACGAGTTTCTCCTGCAATAGCTTGGCCCCAATCAATACTATCTGATTGATTTTCATATGCCTGGTTGATTTCTTTTTCAGTTAATGAAGAAAACCTCATCCTTTTTGCATCGGTTTGTCCACCAATAAACCTAAAGATATTTAACCCTATAACCTCCCCCTCGATATCATAATCGGTTGAAATTGTGATGCTTTTAGCATTTTTAATAAGTGAAGATAATGCCTGATAATACTTTTTACTAAAATCATTTTTTCTTACAAAATAATTTGGAACCCACATTAAATCAAATATTGGTCCTTGAGAAGTTGATCCTTTATGGGTCAGAGTAAATAAATGGCCAACGGCACAAGCAACAACAATCTTTTCTTTTTTCCTTTTAACTTCATAATAAGGTATACCATTAATCGTTTTTTTTGTAGATTTTCCTAAAGCTGAAGCAATTTTCAAAGCTGCTTGTGGTTTTTCTGTAACTAACAATTCATAGCCGTCTTTTTTTAACTTTAATTTTGGCGTTTTGAAATCTTTAGGGTCTAATTTAGTTTTCTTAAATTCCCTTTTAAATCCCTTTTTAGAAGTAGTCTTCTTTTTAGGCGAACCTTTTTTCTTTTTCTTCTCAATTTCCATTAATGTATCAAAATCAGAAGACTTGTGTTCTTTTTCTATAGAATACTTTAAATCTTTTGGACTCACAGGAAAAAACTCTCCAGTAACTTTTTCTTCTTTTGTTTCTTTAGGTTTTCTACGCATTTTTAAATTAGATCTCTTTTATTATCTATTTTATTCTGAATAAAAGAGTTTTATAGTTATTGTTTTTATCTTTATTCCTTGAACATTAGGAATTTCTATTTAGATTTATCTTTTAGAAACATTTTTTTAAAATATACTAAAAACATTTCTTTAACTTTTGATTAAATCTCAAAGATTTTTTCTTTTTTACTCACATTAAAAATTTGGGTCTTTCCTATCTTTTCTTCAATACCCCCAGATTCGTGGATATGTGCGTTGATTAGAATATCTGGTTTAAATTTTCTTATCGCTTTTCTTATTGCCTTTGAACCTTTAAATCCAAAAATCTCTGCTTTACTTCCAAAAGGGTGCATGTGTGTTACCATTACCCTTTTCTCTGTTCTTTGAATATCCTTCTCCCCATTTTCTAATAACCTAAATAACTCTGATTCAGGGGCCTCATATGGGCCTATTTCTGATGCTAACCCTGCTCCAAAAAAACCTACATCCCCTTTAATAAAACTACTCCCATGTAAATTTTTTATGTTATAGGTTTTAGCTAAAAAATCGATCGTGGATACTGATTCGTGGTTTCCCGGGATTATAAGAACCTGTTTTTTTGCTTTTATAAAAGGTCCAATAATATTCTTGGGTGACTTTTCACCAAGGGTTATATCTCCTGCAAGTATAACTAAGTCTATATGTTCTCTTTCAGCTTTTTTTGCTAGTCTTTTTACTAATCCAGTGTCCCCATGAATGTCTCCTATTGCTAAAACTTTTGTTTTCCTTTCCATCATTTATTCTATTACTTTGTTTTAAAGGATTATAAAAACTTTCTTAAACTTTTTATATCTGTTACCATTTAAAAATTAAAAATGGGAAGGTTTAAAAACACTTATACAATGTATTTTTTATAACATATAGATTCAAAAGACTAGGTTTAAAATTTACTGATAATTTGTCTATGAATTGAATATGTTCCAAATAAAATAAAATGAAAGACAATTTTGATATCTTTTTTAGAAGAAAACCAGCACTTATGTTGGTTTCACTAAAGAAAAATACCAGAATGAGGTATGGTAGTATTTTGGCTAAAGAAGTTGATTGTACATATAGCCACGCAGTAAAAATTTTGCAGACTCTTGAGGTTTTGAATTTGGTTGGTTTTGAAAAAAAGGGGCGAATTAAAATTATAAGACTAACCAAAAAAGGTAAAGAAGTTGCAGATGCAATTGAGAACATTCAAGGACTAATAAAATAAGCATTCTATAACTACCGCCCCAAATAATGGTTAGGTTTTAGGTATTTGTGAATTTTTTATTTCAATTTAACCTTTTTATTTTAACTTAATTTTCTAAACAGTCTTTTTTTATCTTTTATACTTAAGAAAAAATTTAAGATTCTAATATTAGAATATCTAGTTATGGCCCCGAAGGGATTTGAACCCTCGACACCTGGATTAAGAGTCCAGTGCTCTAACCAGACTGAGCTACGGAGCCTTTTGTCTATTTTACTTATGATAGTATAATGAAACTATTAGTTTTTAAATTATTTTAAAATATTCAAATTTCTTTTTTAAAGAATTTTTTTATGATTTCTTTATGGCTGAAAGCAACGTTCATTTTCTCAATTTCTTCTTCATTAAACCATCCCCATTCAGAAACTTCCCAATTTATCTTTGGTCTTTCTTTTTTCGATACTTTAAATTCAAAAACGAGATTTAAACAATGAAAATTTAGTTTGTTATAAATTTCATCATAATAAAACAAAAATTTGGGATTTTTTAAGTTCAACCCAATTTCCTCTTTAATTTCTCTTTTAATGGCATTTTCTGCACGTTCCCCAAATTTTATATGTCCCCCAGGTAAACACCACTTACCACTCTCTATTAAAATCCTTTTACTTCTTTTTGTGAGTAATATTCGGGAGTGTTTAGAGTCCTGTTTATCTAAGATTATTCCTGAAACTGTACCTTTAGCACCAAATATTCTCATTAATCTTTTCATTATTTAATCAAAGAACCCTAAAATTTAAATTTACCTATAATCTCTCCAAATGGTTTTACATTTGGTACATTTAAAGAATTTTGTTTCAGCTTCATCTGAGGATCTTGTTTGCATTGTCCAAAAATATGCCTTTTTATTCCCACATTTTTTACATTCTTGTTCTATAATTGGATGAACCTCAGAATCTTTTTCAGAAATAACATTAATCTTTTTTTTATCCTCGATTTTTTCAGAGGTTTTTAATTTTACTTTATTTTTTGAAAAATATTTACATCTGGGACAAGCATCTCTTTTCCTTTTTTGAACAAGAACCGCTCCGCATTTAGGACAAAATTCCATTATTTTTAATTTAACTATCTTTAAGTTTTTTAACTCAAAGGACTTTCATTTAAATAATTTTTGTTTATCTCTTTTTTGTTTTAATTTAAGAAAACTAACTAAAATTTAGGATCTTATCACTAATCAAGTCCCAATTTTAACAGAAACCTCTCTGTTCCGCCCCTTTTTGCCATTCATAAAATATTAGTTTAACCCATCCTGCATAGGGAACAATCTTAAATGCCGCTTTTCCGAGAACATTTTCTTCTGGGATATTCTTCTCAAAATTAAGTTGTTGAGGATTTGTTAGGTAATTATCTCCAAATGTTGAAAATACTCTTTTTCCTTCTACCTCCTTAATTTCTACGATTCTATGAATTATGGGATATCTTTGATTTGCATCAAAAATTATTACATCTCCTACCTCTAATTTTTCAGGGTTTGCTCGTATAACAAATAAAATATCTCCTTTTGTAAACCCTCTCTTTAAAGAAAAATCTAAAAAATCTTCTTTATCGATATCAAAATGAGAGTATGTTTCTTCTCTATTTTCCCACCAGGAATCAAGGCTTGAAAATAATCCCCCAGTATGATGCATACTGCAAGATTCTACTATTGCAAGAGGTATGGGTGTCCCTGTAATTAATATTAAAAAAGGAAAAAATACAAAACGTATAAATATAAACAAGAAAATTACAGAAAAAATCCATCCTTTAAAACTATCATCTTTCCAGAGAAGATACCAAAAATCTTTTAATAACTTTTTTATGCTGTTATTTTTTTTCAACCCCTTTTTTATTTTATTCATTATTATAACACCGAATACTGGTTTTTAAAATAATCGAAACATTTAAATAGTATATATTTGTCTGTGTATACAGAGTGTATATCCCGAAGAGGATAACGACTAAAATAATCTATGATCACCCGAATTAACCTCTTTTCAACTCAACCGTGTCTAAGACACGGTTTTATGATAAATAAATTTGAATAACATAAAAATAAAAAATAACCCATGAAAGATATTTTTGATAATACAATTCTTTGTAGTAAATGTAATCTTAAAATGAATCCTTCAAAGATAAATAAAAATGGTTTTATTATGAGAACGGTAATCTGCCCAAACTGTCATGAAAAGATTATTCATCCAGCAGATGAACAAGAATACAACAAATTTATAAATTTAAAAAATAAGGAGTTTAGGGTCAAAATGAGACTTGTAGGAAATAGTTATACTGTTTCAATTCCCAAAGAGATAGTCTCTTTTATTAGAGAACAAGAAAAAATGATGGACGATATGGTTCAGCTTTGTTTTGAAGACTTTAGGAGATTAAGTCTGAATTTTGGTTCAATGAACCGATTTGTTCCAGAAACCCTTAGCTCATTAAAAAATGAAGACTTTAATAGGCTAAAAAATAAAAATAAAAACTTGTTATAAAATAAAATTTAAAAATAAAAATGGCAGAAAAAAAAGAAATAACCCTTAAGGTTGTAGAAGCTCATCAAGACGATGCCTATAAAGGCGTTGCAAGAATAGATGGCGAGATAATGAGAGAGTTGAATATTAAGAGGGGGGATGTTATAAAAATAAAGGGGAATAGAGAAACTGTTGCTATTGCTGATAGGGCTTATCCTGTTGATGTTGGTGAAGGTATAATCAGAATTGATGGAATATTAAGGAAAAATGCTAAGACAGGTGTTGGAGAGATGGTTAAAGTTTCAAAAGTTGAAGTTAAAGAAGCAAAAAAAATAATCATTGCCCCTACTCAAAAAAATATAATGGTCCAAGCTGATCCTGAAAGTTTAAAGAGGGGTTTGTTAGGCCGAATTGTAATAAAAGGGGATGTTGTTATTCTTGGAGGCGTCCAAAGAAGAAGAGACCTTTTATCTGAAGGATTTGGTTCTGATTTTGGGGATGTATTTGGAGATTTATTTGGGAGTATGGGCTTAGGTTTTGGACAATTAGGCGGCGGAGTAACACAAATAAAATTTTTAGTTGTTAGTACAAATCCTAGTTCCCCTCAACCAGTAATAATTACCGAAAATACTCAAGTGATATTAAATCCAAAAGCAATTGAAGTAAATGAAGAAACTCTTCCGGAGATAAACTATGAAGATATTGGAGGATTAAATGATGAAATTAAAAAAATAAGAGAGATGGTTGAAATTCCATTAAAACACCCTGAGATTTTTCAAAGACTTTCTATAGAACCTCCAAGAGGGGTTTTGTTACATGGTCCTCCGGGAACAGGTAAAACTTTGCTAGCTAAAGCAGTTGCAAAAGAATCAGAAGCTAATTTTGTATTACTTAATGGACCAGAGATTATGAGTAAGTTTTATGGCGAATCTGAAAAAAAGATAAGAGACATTTTTGAAGAAGCAGAGAAAACTGCTCCAACAATTATCTTCATTGATGAAATTGATGCTATCGCTCCTAAAAGAGAAGAAGTTACCGGTGAGGTTGAGCGACGTGTTGTTTCTCAATTACTTACTATGATGGATGGACTGAAATCTAGAGGTAAAGTAATTGTTATTGGTGCGACCAACAGGGTCAATTCAATTGATCCAGCTTTAAGACGTCCCGGACGTTTTGATAGAGAAATAGTTATTAATGTCCCTGGAAAAGAAGGTAGACTTTCAATTTTGAAAATTCATTCAAGAGGGATGCCTCTTACTAAAGATGTGAACCTTGAAGAGATTGCTTCATTAACCCATGGTTTTGTTGGAGCAGATTTAGAATCTTTATGTAAAGAGACTGCTATGACTGTATTAAGAAAAATACTTCCTAAAATGAATCTTGATGCAGAAGAAGAAGTTTCTCCAGAACTTCTTAATAAGTTGATAATTAGAAGAGCTGATTTTTTAGAGGCATTAAAAGTTGTTAGACCTAGTGCAATGAGAGAAGTTTTAGTTGAAACTCCTAATGTTGGTTGGGATGAGGTTGGGGGGTTAGAAAAAATTAAAGAAGAACTTCGTGAGGCAGTTGAATGGCCATTGAAACATCCTGAAACTTTTAAGAGGATGGGAATAAGACCTTCCAGAGGAATTTTACTTTATGGTCCTCCGGGAACAGGTAAAACTTTATTAGCTAAAGCAGTTGCAAAAGAATCAGAAGCTAATTTTATCCAAATGAAAGGCCCAAGTTTACTTAGTATGTGGGTCGGAAAATCTGAAGAAGGAATGAGAAAAGTTTTTGAAAGAGCAAGACAAGTTAGTCCTTGTGTTGTTTTCTTTGATGAATTAGATTCTTTAGCAGGTAAAAGGGGGGTGGAATCTGGAACAAAAGTCACAGAGAGAGTTTTAAATCAACTTCTTGCGGAAATGGATGGTCTTGAAGATTTAAACGATGTTCTTGTTATTGGTGCAACAAATAGACCAGACATGTTAGACCCCGCAGTTTTAAGACCTGGGAGATTTGATAGAGTTCTTTTAGTTGGAGCACCTGAAGAGGCAGGTAGAGAACAGATACTTAAAGTTCATACAAAAAATATGCCTTTAGGAGACGGAAAGAAAGCATTCACACAAGAAAAAAAAGAATTATTTTTGAAATCACTTGCTAAAAAGTTAGAAGGTTATACTGGTGCAGATATTGAGGCATTTGTAAGAGAAGCAGCATTAGTTTCTTTAAGAATATCCAAAGAGGCCCAATTTGTACAGCCAGAACATTTTGAAGAATCCTTGAAGAGAATTAAACCAAGTGTTAGTAAAGGTGTTTTGGACGTGTATAAAAAAATAGAAGAAAGTTTTCTAAAATCTGCTAAAACAGCGATTCCTATAGGTGGAAGTTATTACGGATAATAACTAATTTTTAGATAATAGTTGATCTTTTGAATAATTACCAATCTTTTATAGGGATTATTCTGTTGTTATAATCACTTTGCCATTCTTATCAATAAGAATTGTGTGTTCTGTTTGGCTAACCCTTGAATCTGAAATCTCAATTAATTCAGGGAATTGATACAAATTTCCATTTTCTTCTAATTGTTTTAAACCAAAAATTGCTTTGCTCCCAATTTTTTTAACAATCCATCGTGAACAAAAGGGGAGAGTATTGTATTCATTTATTATTAAACTTAAAACTTCTCTTGCTATTGGACTTCTAACATTTTTTTCACTTTTTAATTCATAAATTCCCGAGGGTTTCCCATCATGAACTTTTCCAGATCCATTAGTAGCGAAAGGTTCAATTGCGTAAAGTCCAGGTTCTAACTCTAAATCTATACTGGTTTCTATATTTGGAATTGATATCCCGGAATGAAGGTTGTATTGTTCCATACTATGCCCAGTTAAGTTTATTACAGGAAAAAAATTGTTTGATTCTATTGTTTTAGATATTTCTGTTCCAATTTCAGTTAAGTTTACACTAAGATTATTCTCTAGTTTTTCCTTAATTAATTTAATAGAATTTTCTAATGCATCTTGACTCGCTTTAATCAATCTTTTATTTTCTTCATTGTTTTCTAAGTCCACAGAAAAGGCATTATCTGCAGTCCATCCATCAATATGAACCCCAAAGTCAATTTTTAAAAGACCTTTTGAGAGAGTTTTATCATCATAAGAGGGGGTATAATGTGCTGCAACATTATCTATGCTTAGGGTTGTGGGAAAAGCGGGTTTTCCACCTAATTCAAAAATTTTAGATTCTATTTTTTCTACAATTTCAATTAATGGAGTGTCTTTTTTGATAATTCCTCTTGCATAATCCCGAACTTCTGAAGCGATTTTTCCTGCTTTTATTATTTTTTCTTTTTTAGACGATTCCATAATTTTATTATTTAAAAGTATTTTATAAGTCTTTTTGAATTGTTTAATTTTTTTCTTTAAGTCTTCTACTTTTTGGTATAAAATTTCCTATTTTTTCATTAGAAGCCTTTCCACATCCTAAAAAATCTTCTTTGTATTTTATTATTAAAAATCCTTTTTTTCCTGTTGATATCTGAAGATCTTGTCCTTTCATCCACATCTCAAGCATGTCTTCGGGTAATTCAAAGATATTTTTCCTTATTTGTTCTTTTAAAATTTGGGCCCCCTCTATGCTTAACTTTATTCCTTCTTCTATAAACTTTGCAAAATAAATTCCTAATCTTTCAACGATTACTTCACTTTCTATTTCTTTTATCTCTTTTTCATCTAAATTTCCTGAAAATAAAAAAAGTCTTTCTTTGCCTCTTTGAACTAAAATACCTGGAATTTTTTGAATTCCAAATTGTTCTTCTAATTCTTTCTCAATTCTTTTCTTTTCTTTTGAATTTAGTATTCTAAGAGGCGTGAAATTTTGTGAGTTCATATTAATTTTTATTTATTTTTTGTTTATCATTTATTAAATGTTATTTCTCTTTAGTCTTTTTTGATTATTTAATCTTTTTTATTTTAGTAATGAAAAACCCCTCGGTGTTATTATCTTGGGGATAGATTCTACAACACTTAACCACATCTGGGTGGTAATCTTTTCCCCTCCAACTTTTTATTCCGGGCCTATAAAATACTGGTAAATCTAATTTTTCAATTACTAACTCTTTTTCAAATCTATTTAAAATGAAACTTATTACCTCTTCATTTTCTTCAGGGGCATGGGTGCAGGTACTATAAACTATCTCTCCTTTAGGTTTAAGAATTTCTAAAGCATTAATCAAAAGATTTTTTTGAATTCCTGAAAGTTTTTTTATTGTTCTGATATTCCAGATTTTGGAAGTGAGAGAACTACTCCTTAAGGTTCCTTCTCCAGAACAAGGAGCATCTATAAGGATTTTGTCAAATAAAAAACCTGATTTTTTAAATTTTTTACAAAGCGAAGCTCCTTCTTTTTTAGTGATCATAAGATTCATAACACCACAACGTTCTGAATTTGAAGCAAGGATTTTTATTCTCCCTAAACTTATTTCATTTGCAATTAAGGTTCCTTTATTTTGCATTTCTGAAGCTATTTGAGTTGTTTTAGAACCAGGAGCAGCGCACATATCAAGAATGAATTGATTAGGTTTAGGGTTTAAAGCAATAACAGGTAACATGCTTGAAATTTCTTGGATATAATAATAACCCAGTAAGTGTTCTAAACTTCTTCCTAGTTCTCCAGGATTTAAACTTGTTTTACCATTGCCTCCTTTAATAACCATTATCTCTGGATTTGATTTAAATGGCTGTTCAACTTCCCACCCTTTTGATATTAAACGTATTTTTAGTTTTTCAGGAGAAATCTTTAAGGTATTACATCTAATCGATCTCTGAGGTTCTTCTTTTAAAACGTTTAGATAATTTTGAAAATCTTTTTCGTCCTCAAGAATGTTCTTCATCCTTTCAACAAAAAGGGGTTTTAATTCATGTTTTCGCATATTTTCTTTTTTATTTTCTATCTTTTTTTATTTTCTATTCCTTTGATTATTATTTCTTAATTTTTTTTGATTTTTCTTTTATAAAAACAAAAGGTAGTAAGATGTCGCTTATACAGCAAGGGATTATTACCGATAAGAATACAATAAAAAACCCCCCAATAAAATAAGCGATATTAAATGAATTACTAAATGCTAGAATGTAAAATAAACTCGCAAAAACAGATAAGAATACATGAATAAAATGTGGAATTTTTGTTATTCTAGTTTTCATCCCAATAAAACCACCTAATAGGGATATTCCTAAAATAATAAATGGCATTTCTAATAAAGGAAGGTGAAAGTTAATTTGAAGTCCAATCATGTTTCCTCCAACCCAAGGAAGTAAGATATCGCTTAAACTTCCCATGAAAATCGCTCCAAAAGTTCCTATAAGAATAGAAGTAAGAGGATTTTTTTTGTATTTATAATAAATTCCTGAAGTAACAATTGCGGACATGATAACGTGCAAGAAGTGTATTGATTCAAATAATCCCCCTGAAATCTCTTTTTTAGACCAATATAAACAAAAAATCGTTATGATTATCCCTGTTAAAGTTGCAAGAATTGTAAAGGGTATGTGTTCTTTCAGTTCAATTAAGAAATTTTTTAACTTAAAATTTTTTTTATTCATTATATTAAAAATCCCCTAATTTTGTTTGTTTTTTTCCTTCAGCTATCTCATTAATGTCTATATCAAATACCTGAAAGATATTCTCAACAGAAGGTATTAATTGATTTTTTAAATAGTATTTAATGTCATAGTTCCCTTCTTCTTGAGGTAATTTTACTCCATCTCTTACAAGCTTCTTTTTTCCTTGAGATTCTGCAATAAAATATTCTATTACATTTCCTTGACTTATAGGGATATTCCTTTCTTTCATCCTTCTTGCAGCTATAACATGTGGGGATATTGCTTTATACTCTAAAAGGGGTTTTTTTAATTGAGTCTTAATAATTAAATCTTCTTTATTTACGCCTCTTTTTTTTATTTGATTTATAACCTCTTTAAGATATTCTAAAGACTTTTTTTCGTTTCCTTCCTCAAGGACGTGTTTTATAACATTATTTTGAACTTTTCTTGCGAGATTACACCAGTCTCTTCTTACGGTTTCAAAACCTCTTATTTTAAGTTTTTTATTTTCATCAATTAATGCATATTTCTTTTTTGCACCTATTTTTCCGGTTCTTTTTGTTACCCAAATCCCTCTTTTAAAAAATCCTTCAAGTTCTAGTTCCATTATTCCTGGAAGTCTTTTATTTAATTCTTTTAAAAAAGATAATGCTTCTGTTTTGGACCTTTTATTTAAAAGAAAAGAAATTGAATCGGTATCACTATAGATTGTTGTGTATCCTGCATTATTTATTTCATCTATTGTTTTCTTTGACCATATTCTTCCAATTGCAGTTGCTGCTCCAGAGGCTTCTGGGCAATAATACCTTGCTCCGAAAAAACCCATGTACCCATAAGAAGCATTTGCAAGAAGTTTATACGCATTACTTCTAGCCCTTTTCATCGCGTCTGGTTTTTCACTCAATTCTTTTTTGTACTTTTTTCTTTTTTCTATAATCTCTTTTAACATCTGAGGAAAAAATCCGGGTTTTTTTGAGAAATAAACTTTTTTTCCTAATACTTCAATTTCAGTTGAATTTTCAATTTTTTTTTCTAATAATGTAGACCTTGAGAGATTGTAAGTTACAATTATACTTGGCCAAAAACTTGTAAAATCAAAAAAGGCAATATCCTCATATAATCCCGGAGTGGGTTCAAATACAAATGCTCCTTCATACCTTTCTCTTTGTCTTCTTTGTAGAATCTCATCATGAATCGGCCTTTTTTCAGGGATCTCATTAAACTTTTTTAAATTATGAATGATATAATCTTCTACATTTGCAGACATCCCATTCCTCGAAATATCAAAAATCGGTTCCTGCATTATCTTCGTAAATTCTAATAAATCTGGCCAAATTTTATCAAATAATTTTGAAGTGAGGACTGAATCTTGTAAATTATATTCGTAATAATCTTCCCAATTATGGTCTTCTATCAATGAAGAATGTTTTATCTTAAAATTTTTCTTTTCTTCACCAAGGAACTCTTTAGAAACCTCATTCAAAGACATAGTTTCTGATTGCATATACGGGGAATACGCTGTTTGTATAAATTTAAGTAAATCAATATGAACAATCCCTAAAACCTTTCCTGTAAATATCCCTCCTGTTCTTCCTCTAGAAAATTTAGGTTGACTTCCATCTAAACCAATTTCTAATGGAACTTTTAATTTTTCTGCTCTAGCTCGGAGATAAGGTAGATCAAAACCATCTGAAAAATATCCTACAAGAAAATCAGGAGAGATCTCTTTAACATGTTTTATAAAAGCTCTTAAAAGCTCTTCTTCATCTTTTACATATTCGATATTCCCCCAATCTTTTTCTTTATTTCCTGATTTTTTCCAAGTTATAACTTTTTTAAAATTATCAGAGACTAGAGATATCATGAGTATTTCTCCTTCTCCGATTTTTATATCATCTGTTTCAATATCGTAAGAAAGAGATTTTGGTTTGAAATTCTCGTTTTCTATAGGTTTGACTTTCTGTAGTTCTATACATAAATCAACGTCTAAGTTTTCAATTCCCGGAAATTTCCCATTTGCGATATCTCCTTGGATTTCATACCAACAAAGTGGCTTAATGTCTTTTTCTAGTATATAATGTGTAATAAACCCTAAATCATAACCTCTTCTAAACTCAATTTCTGGGAAATTTAATTCACTAGCAATCTCATGTAGATCCTTGTAATTTGTACAGAATATCTTTAATGCTTTGACTGGTTTTTCGAGAAAATTTTTATCGTGTACCTCTACAGACTCTACTTTTGTTTTCCTTCCCTTTGTATCTAACTGAATCTCTTTTATTCTTTTAATGATTTTGTCTAACCTTTTTTGGTTTATTTTTTCATTTAAAATTGCCCAAAAGTAGACATCACAAGAATCAAGAATACATACCCTTTTTCCTTTACTATTTCTGCCGATTATCCTGATATAATTCCTTCCTTGAAAATCAAAAGAATCATACTCTATAGGAATAAAATCTGAGGTTATCATAAAACTTTTAGTTTTTTTAATTATTTAAAACTTGGGAGAAATTAAATTCCTAGATTAACAATAAGATTTATATACCCTTACTTAGTAGCTACAATATATGACAAAATATACAACTAAAAGAAATGATAATTTGAATTTAGAAAGTTTAAGTGAACACTATCAGGAATTGGAAAAGAAAAGAGTAACTGCTCTTGAAAATAAAGTTCCTTTAGATTACTTTAATTTTTGTGAAGAACTAGGAATTTCTTCAGACAACTTAGAAGATCCTCATCTTTATGAACAAGGCCTTTTAGAAAAACAGTTAACCCAAGAGGGATATAACCAGAGTTTTAGAGAAAATAATTATCATCAGATTAAAGGTTCCTCTGATTGTAGGATTAAAATTAGTAAAAGGGGGCAATATGATTTAGAAAAAGTTCTTTGGGAAACTTTTAGTTCTTTTTCAGAATGTCAAAGCGGGGAATCTGTTACAAGTAAAGAATTAGATATTAAACTAAGAAATCTCCAAAAATTGAACTTTCTTTATGGGCCTTATTCTCATTTAAAGAAAAAAGAAAAATGGCATCTTTTTAGGCAAATTAGAGCAATACTTTATGATATGGCAGATAGGATAGGGTACCTGGGGATTATAGATGCAGCAAAAAAAACTAATGATCCTAAAAGAGAAGAAGAAATTAAGTATAGATAATTATTTATATATTCTATAGTTAGTTATACTATGGGTCTTAATATCAAAGAGATTATTCCTAGAAAGGAAATAAAAATTTCAGATCTTAAAGATAAGACTGTCTGTGTTGATGCTTACAACATGCTTTATCAGTTTCTTTCTACTATAAGACAACCTGATGGAACTCCCCTTATGGACAATAAAAAGAGAATTACTAGCCATCTCTCTGGAATTTTTTATAGGAATATTAATCTCCTCTCAGAAGGTCTAAAACTTATTTATGTTTTTGATGGAAAACCCCCTCTACTAAAAAGCTTAACTCATCAAAGAAGGGGGGAATTAAGAGATATTGCTAAGGAAAGATATGGTGAAGCGAAACAATCTGAAGATTTTGAAGCTATGAAACGCTATAGTTCACAGTTAACCCGCCTCAATGAAGAAATGATACAAGAAAGTAAAGAACTCTTAGAGGCAATGGGGGTTGCTGTTATTCAGGCCCCTAGTGAAGGGGAATCTCAAGCTGCATACTTAAACAGAACTAATAGAGAAATTTATGCTACAGTTAGCCAAGATTATGACAGTCTTCTTTTTGGAGCAACAAGATTAGTTAGAAACTTAGGATTAGCTAGGAGAAGAAAGACTTTTTCAGGTTGGGTTGAGATTAATCCAGAGATTATAGAATTAGATAGGGTATTGAATCTTTTAGAAATAGGCCTCGATCAATTAATCTGTTTAGGAATCCTCATAGGAACTGATTATAATCCTAGAGGTATTCCGGGAATTGGTCAAAAAAAAGCTTTAGAGATAGTTCGAAGATATAAACAGCCCTTTTTAATATTTAAAAGCATTGAGGAACAAATGATGAACTTATCTGAAGAGGATAGATTTAATTGGCAAGATATCTTCCAACTTTTTCATGAACCAGAAGTCAATAATGAAGAAATTCAATTTAAGGAATTAGATGAAGAAAAAATAAAAAAAATTCTAGTAGATAAACACGACTTTTCTCATGAAAGAGTTGATAAACACTTAAAAAAGCTTTTTGAATTAAAAGAAAAAAAGAAACAAAAAGATTTAACCGGTTGGTTTGGTTAATACTTGACTCTTTAAAAATAATAAACTTTGATTAAGGTTTTATTCTACAGTTCTATTTTGTGCTAAATTTAATGTTTATAAAGATTGATTCTTTTTTTATAAAATGAAAAGCCAGAATCTTAGTAAAGAAACCCCTCGTGCATTTGATGTTTTTGGAAACATTGCTCTTGTTAAATTCCCCCCAGATTTTAAACTTAAAGACAAAAAAAAATATGCCCAAGATTTGCTTAAAAAAAACAGTTATATAAAAACCATTTTAGAGAAAACTGGAAAGTTTAAAGGAAGATTAAGAAAACAAGAAACTAAATATCTAGCTGGAGAAAAAACAAAAGAAATTTTACATAAAGAAAACAATTGTATCTTTAGATTTAATATTGATACCACTTATTTTTCTCCAAGATTAAGTAATGAAAGAAAAGAAATAGCTAATTTTGTTAAAAAAAATGAAAGAGTTTTAGTTATGTTTGCAGGAGTTGCTCCTTATCCAATTGTAATTGCTAAACATTCTGCCTCAAAAGAAATCTATTCAAATGAACTAAACAGGGAAGCGAATAAGTATGCTAAACTAAATATCGAGCTTAATAAAGTTAAAGACAGAGTTTTTCTCTTACCTGGAGACATAAAGAGGGTCACAAAAAATTTGTTAGATAAAAAAGAAAATTTTGATGTTATTGTCATGCCAAGACCCCAACTTAAAGATAGTTTCTTAAAGGAAGCCTTTTCTTTATCAAAAAAAGGAACAAGAATTTTTTATTACGATTTTTGTAAAAGAGAAGAATTCGATAGTGTTTTAAAAAAAATTAAAACAGAATCTGAAAATTCTAATAAAAAAATTAAAATTTTGGGATTAAAAAAAGCTGGAGAAATTGCACCTTATAGATTTCGTGTAAGAGTTGATTTTAAAATACTCTAATTTATTTGGGAAATTAAAATAAAGTAATCAAAAACTTCGGATTAATTTTAGAATTTAGAATAAGTATTACTTTTAATCTTTTAATAAGATTAAATAAAAAATTTACATCTCTTAAGGACTGATAGTTAAATTTCAGTTCTTATTTTCCTTAGAGAAACAAACATTCCAATAAGCCCAATGAATAAGAGCATTGTTCCTAATAAACCTGGAGTAGATTCTGTTAATTCAGATATCGCCCAACCTGTGATGTTCATGTAATAAATGTTCATAACTAGGCCCCCGAAAAATAATGCCGCAAATACCCCGAGTCTACTTCTAAATTCTAAATTTTGATTTTTATTTTTCATGAACTATAAAGTTTAGAACTCTTTTTAAAATTTTAGATAATTATTTTAATAAGCTTTTTTAAATTTTTTAAAAATATTTCTTTATTTTTTTACTTATTCTTTATGTTATCTTTTTTAAGTCAAGATTATATGGAAATCATCTACAATCTTTTTTTAATTTTAATTGCTGTTGGGGCTTCTCCCCCGTGCCATGTAAATCTGGGCCTCATTCTTGCAGGATAAATTCTTTCAGAATTATCATCTAGTATTATTGTTGATCCTTTTAAGGGTGGAAGGTCATCCATTTGTTTTTTTATACTCTCTAGTATATAAGACTGCATTATATGATTAAGGGCTTCTGTATCTGGTTTGGAAGTTACCCTATGACTTATAACAATATCTGATTGAGTCATTACATCTCTATGAATTTGACCTGGTTGTTGTGTTGCTAAAACTAATGATATTCCAGGTTGTCTACCTTCACGTAAAAGTTGGATGAGGGCATCACTTGCAGCTGTTTTTTCATTTAATGGGAGAAATTCATGTGCTTCATCTATAAAGATCCAAACTAGTGGGTAATCCTTTTTTTCGGTTCCAGATAGAACGTCTAAACCTTTTGAGATGCTTTCTATTTCCTCTTTTTTTCTCGCTAACATTCTTTGATTAAAAATTTTTCTGGACAACAAACTGATAGTAAGAGCTCTAATATTAAATGCTCCAACAGAATTATAAACGCTTAAGTCTAAAATTGTAGTCATTCCTCCTTGTATAAGGTCTTTTATTTGAGTTGACTCCATCCCTTTCTTTGAAAAAATTCCCCATGTTTCAGCAGCCTCAAAAAGTCCTATAGCGGCATTTTTTATTTCCAATGGCGTTTTTTCTTCTTTTTGAATAGAAGAAATTATATCTTCAATGTAAAATTTTCCTTTAGTTTTCATTTTAGTCAAAGTTCTTTGAATCAGAACAGAAACAGGGTGTATTATGTCTAGTCCAAATGTTAAAATCCAATCTTCCGGATTTAATTCCATAACATCTAAGGCAAAAGGTTCATCTATAGGAAGTCCTTTTTCAAGATAGTTGTTAAAATGTCCAAAAGGAACAAAAATCTTAACAGGAATATTTTTCGGTTTAAGCCCCCACTCTGAGAGAAGTTCCTTATCTCTTTCATTTTTAAATTTCATTGTCCAATAAATACCCATTGTATCAAACATTAGAGAACTGATGTTTTGACTAGTTTCTTTAGGTAATGTTGAAAGTTCTTCAGCAATTATTCCAAGAGTGTAAGATTTTCCACTCCCCCTTTTTCCAGCAACTAATATTACATGACTCCTTACAACATCCATAAAAATTTTGTTACTTAAAGAGGTATATTGACCCATTTTAACATAACCTTTACCTATGAAAACTAGCCCCCTATCTCCTAATACCTTTTTATCTGTAGGGTTCCTTCCTATTATTATATCATAAGCCATTATGGTATCTAGTGAGAGATGTTTATAAAATTAGTTATGATTTTAAGAGTAATCAGTAAATAAACAAAAAAGCATTGATATTTAAGGTTCTTTTTGATTAAAATTATTTACTTTCTAGATAACTTATCTCCCCCTCACTTAACTTAAGTTCTTTTTGTATTTCTGGTTTTAGAAGGAACTGTTTTATAATTGAAAATTCTTTTAAAGCTCTTTTTTCTCCTATGTGAACATATTTTGCATATTTTTTAGCTATTGTTTTTTTCTTTTCTACTTTTTGATTATTCATCCATATCTTCAAAATTCTTGTTGGTTTTTTGTAACTTGTAAATGCTTTTTTATCTATTCCAGAATTAGAGTTTTTAGCGCTTGATATTCCATATGATAAAAAAGCATTTTCATAAACTAGAAATCTCCAATATTGTTGTTTGTAAATTCTTCTTTTGAAGATATCTGCCTTGCTTAATAAATCAAGTGCCCTAGCTAATTCCTCCCCCTGATACTCTAGGGGTATATTTTCTTCTACCCACAACATAATTTCATCAATTGGCTTATTTATTGAATCAAAGAGATTTAACATATTATTTGTTGGTTTTCCTTTAAATATCATTCTCAGAGCACTAAAAATATCAGTTTCTTTGTCTCTTTCATAAACTAAGATTTTAGATGGGTCTTCAAGATTTGCGGCCATTTGTAAATCGTTTATAGCAGCTCTTAAATCCCCCCGAGCATTCATTGCAATATTTGTTAAGATATCATTTTCTATAAACTTCCTTTCTTTTCTTAATATCTCTATAAGCACATCTTTTATTATTCGATAATTAATTTCTTTTAACTGTATGCACTCGGACCTTTTTCTTAAGTCACTAAATTTTTTATCCCAGATATCATTTGCAGTAATTAAAATAGGGTAATTTGTTGATTCAATAACATTCAGTAATGCCGAAATACCTCCTCTATCAACTTCAGAGATTCCGTCGACTTCATCTATCAGAATTATCTTCATTTTTTTCGTAAGAGACTGTTGTTCTGCTACGGGCTTTAGAATTTCTTTTATTTTTTCATTATTCCTTAAATCACTAGCATTAAGCTCAAATATTTCTGCGTTTTTCTCATTACTAATGATATAAGCAATTGTCGTTTTACCTATTCCTGGGGGCCCGTGAAGTATTATGGCTTTCTTTTTATTTTTCTTTTCAGAAAGATTATTTAAGAATTCTTTAATTTGTTGAATTGGTAACTCTTGCCCCTTTAGTTCTGAAAAGTACTTGGGCCGGTACTTTTCCGTCCAGCTTTCTTTTTCATTCATTTTATTTTTTAATAAATTTTATTCCCCCTTTTATAAACAAAAATTCTACATCCTAAATTTGGTTATTATATTTTTCTAACCTTTTCCTATTCCTGTTAATACAAAACTTGCAAGAAGTGATTGTAACTGAACAAAAGGATCAGAACCTTCAACTATTCGAAATTCTATTTCCCCTGTTTTTTCTGTTAACTTTACTTTTAATTCTGGTTCAATTGGTAAATTCCAAATTTCTTTTTGAATTGATTTTATTACATCTTGCCCAGAAATAGACTCCTTAAGCATGACATCTAATAACTTTTCTCTCGATTTTTGAAAATCTCCGGAAAGAGCGTAATCTAATACCACCTTTATGTCTTTGGGCTTTGCGTTAGAGATAACTGTTGAAACAAGTTCAGGGGAGATTATAGGAGAAATTGAAGCGGTTGATTGCAATAAATTAATTGTTCTTCTACAATCACCTTCACTCCCTTCGTATAATGAATCAATTGCTTCTCTACCAATTTGTAATTTTTCTGCTTCTTCAATTTTTCTGATTACTTTTTCTATATCTTTTTTTTCTAAAAGTTTAAACCTAAACATTGCACATCTCGATTGAATTGGATCTATTACTTTACTAGAATAATTACAAGATAAAATAAATCTACAAATTGATGAATAATTTTCCATAGTTCTTCTTAATGCTTGTTGAGCTTCAGGTGTTAAAGCATCTGCTTCATCTAAGAATATAATTTTGAATGGAACATTGCTCATAGATTTTGTTCTAGCAAAGTTTTTCACTTTTTCTCTTATTATATTAATTCCCCTCTCATCGCTAGCATTAAGTTCAAGATAACTATCTCTCCAGTCTTTTCCAAAGAGTTCTTTTACCACTATCAATGCTAAAGTTGATTTTCCCGTTCCTGCAGGCCCGACAAATAGTAAATGGGGGATATTTAAAGAATTGGTGAGAGATTGAACTTTTTTTACTATATCCTCTTGACCCATAACCTCTGAAAATATTTTTGGCCTATATTTTTCTGTCCAGATTTCACTTGTCATATTAATCTATTCTTATTAATAACTTATAAACATTATGGGAGTCAAAAAGAAGAATTTTTTGTATTTTAGGTAATTAAGTTCAATCAGAGAAATCTTTTAAGAAAAATTCATTTAAGCTTCTTATTTGGATCTAGCTCTTCTTAACTTTCTTTTACGCTTTTCTTTTCTAAGGCGTTTTCTTTGCCATTTCCATCTCATTTGCCTTTTTTTCTTCCAGCGCCTTGATGAACGTTTCATATTAAACTCTGGAAAAATTTGTTTTTAAAGTTATCTAAATTTTTTAAACATTAAAGATATTGGCTAATTCAGCAGGTTTATAAAGAATACTAAAAAAATATCCTTCTTCAAAAAAGGACTTTTTTTTATCATAATTAAAAAAACCTAACAAAAATCTAAAAATCTTTTGGCCTTATAATACGAATATCCTTCGTTTGAAGTTTTGTTCTTTTAAATTTTCTGTGGATGCACCCCTTAAAGCTTTAAGTCCCACTATCGCTCCATAAAGTGCTTCATCTTTCAACTCCGTATACTCTAAGGCTCTTTCTAATATCTTTCCATTTCTACAAGCACGGTCTTTGATTGTGACATCTCGGCCTGAATGACCACTCATTTTTACATTTCTGAAAGAATCTCCACCCATCACGGTATTTGTTCCCCAAAAGGCACGGCAGTAGGCTTCCGCATCCATAAAGGAATTTTCTTCAGCTTTAATTTCACCAAATGAAGTTCCAAAAGCTTTAACACCTGAAAAAGAATGACCCTTAGCTTTTATTCCTTTAAAGGCATTATCTCTTGCACTTACATTTGTACAAGCATACTCTTCAGCTTCTGCTGAAAAGAAAGCATAACCTCCTACTTTGGAATAACCTACGGCAAAACCTTTAATTAAAGCACCCCACCCTACATCTTCTTTTATTCGTGATTTGGTTAAAGCATTATAACCTAACTCTGAAAACCATAGCTGCCTTTTTCTAAAAGATAATCCTTCAGGCATTTTTCCTAAAGTTACGCCTAAACCCCCATATTCTAATTCTTGTATAGGCCCTAAATCACCTGTTAGACCATAATAGGCTGAACTTATTACTCCTGAAAAAAGAGAATTAATGTCGTGAAGATGTTTTTTTAGTACTTCGGGGTTTTTTCTATATCCTTCTTCAAATTTTTTTACTATTTTTCTTACCCCCTTTCCGTCTTCTTCTTTATCAATTAAATTTTCTAAATGAGAAATTATCCTTTCTCTGTTTTCAATTTCATTGAATTTTAAGATCGCGGTCCTTTGGGGATTCATGTAATCTCTACAGAGGGGTTACTTTTTAAGTATTGTGGTGTTCCGTTTTATACTTTGAAGGAATATAACCCTAAAAATTAAAGAGACTTTAAGATTTAAGATATAACTTAAAGGTTATTTGCCTTGTTTATCATATCTTTAATTCTTTCATTTCCTTTTTTAAAAGATTCCCTTTAATCTGAGTTTTTTTGAAAAAATCATTCTGCATTTTTGCATTATGTAAAGAAAAGCCCTTTATTTTAACAGCTTCTAATGAACTTTCTTCATTTTCAGACCTTTCTAAACCTCCTTTGATTGTTGAACATCCTAAAGAAAATCCCCTATTTTTTGATCTGAATAAAGCATAATTTGAGATAGTAGAACTTCTTAAAGCATGATCTGTGTTTTCTGATTCAAACCCCGCACTTTCTTCTATTTCAGACCCTCTTAAAGCACTGTTTTTAGTTTTAGCTTTTCTTAATGAGTTCCCTTTACAAATTGAATTCCCTAATGCACATCCCCCAATTTCTGAATAACTTAAAGCATGATCATCAATTTGACTACGATATAAAGCAGCCCCTGTAATTTTTGAAAACCATAGCTGTTTTTTTGCAAAAGATAACTTTGGAGGAGTGCTTGTTAGTGTTACACCTAAACCACCATATTCTAATTCTTGCAGGGGGTTTAAATCTCCGGTAAGATGATAATAGGCAGAACTTGCAATTCCAGAAATAAGTTTATTAGAATGATTAAAATACCTCTCCAGTTCTTTAGGATTTTGTTCATATGCATTTTGAATTATTTTTGTTAACTGCCTTATTCGATTTCCATTACATCTTATCTCAACCAGATATTCCAGAAGTGATTCTAATCTTTTTATTCTAGGATCTTTATCTTGAACATTTCTTTTGATTTCCATAAATTTTTATAGATAAAATGTTTATAAATATTTGGGTATTGTTACTATCCTTAAGTTAATAAAACTTTGTTAGATATTCTAATATGCGCTTAAGGATTAAAATTTTTTATTTTCAAATAGTTTCATTAAAAATCAAATTTTTAAGTTTTTTTGAAATAATTAAGTTTTTTTGTTTAAGTATTATCTATCTCACAAAATTTCATTCTTAAAAATATCCTTAAAGAATAAGGTTTGATTAAATATTAATTAAGTGGGATAAAAAACTAACTTAGGATATGAAATCACTTTTAATGATTAAAACAATCTAAAAAACATAAATTTATAATATGGAAAATTTAGAAACTAGAATGGAAGAAGAGCATTGGGCAGATAGAATAGCAAAAAAATTGATAGAAGTAAATAAAAATAAAAAGAAGTTTATTTTGGCTTCTGGAATTACTCCTTCAGGAAAGGTCCATATCGGAAATTTTAGGGACATCATCACTTCTGATTTAGTTTGTAGATCTCTAAAAGAAAAGGGTTATGAGGCCCAGATTATCTTTTCTTGGGATGATTATGATCGTTTAAGAAAAATTCCTTCTAATGTACCTGAATCTTTTTCTCAGTATATAGGCATGCCACTTTGTGAGATTCCAGATCCTTACGGGTGCCATAAATCTTATTCAGAACATTTTGCATCAGAATTAGAAGAAGTTCTTCCTTCTTTGGGAATAGACTTAAGATTTATAAGACAGTCTCAGATGTACAAAGCAAATGAATATTACCCCTTAATAAAAAAGGCAATTCAAGAAAGAAAGAAAATTGCAAAAATATTAGGAGAATTTAGGACTCAGGGTATTTCAGAAGAAGAATTAGAATCTTATTTTCCCCTCCAGGTATACTGTAGATCATGCAAAAAAAGTAATGGAACAAAAATAGTTGATTATGATGGGGAAAGTATCATTACTTACTCTTGTGATTGTGGTCATCATAAAACAGTGGATATTTCAAAAGAGAATGTTGGAAAGTTAAGTTGGAAAGTTGATTGGCCTATGAGGTGGGGATTTGAAAGCGTTGATTTTGAGCCAGGAGGTTCTGATCATTCTTCTCCAGGAGGGAGTTTTGAAACAGCATCTAAAATAGCAAAAGAGGTTTTAGACATTAATCCCCCCTATTTTCAGGGATATGCTTTTGTAGGGATACAGGGTGCATCAAAAATGTCAAGTTCAAAAGGTACAAGTTTTACTCCTAAAGATTTATTAAAAATCTATGAACCAGAACTTCTTAGATGGGTTTTCTCAAGAGCAAGACCTAATAAATCTCTGACCTTGTTCTTTGATTCAGATTTAATAAGGCAGTATGAAGAGTTTGATAAAAAAATTTCAAGCTATCATGAAAATAAGCTTTCTTTAGTAGAAAGAAGAGAAATTGAATTTTCAAGTACAATCCTTAGGGAGATTCCTAAAGTGAGAAATGTTCCATTTAGACAGATTACTTCTTTTGGTCAGATAGTTCAAGGAAATTTTCAAGAATTAAAAAAGATGTATGAGAGAATTGGAGAAGAATATGATGAAGAAACATTAAAAAGGAGACTTGAAAAATCCTCTAATTGGGTTAATGAATTCATGCCTGAATTAAAGATAGTGCTTAGAGAAAAACCTAATGTCGAGTACTATAATTCTTTAAGTTCTGAAGAAAAAGAGCATATTAGAAAATTATCTAAAGAGATGGTGAATCATTGGGATTTGGAAAAACTTACTTGGTTAGTTTATGAAATCCCCAAAAAAATTGAATTTTCTGATGAAGAAAAAAAGAACTCTCAAAGAAATTTTTTCAAAAACGTTTATCATCTTTTAATTGATCAAGATACTGGGCCTAGACTCCCTACTTTTTTAATCGCTTTGGGAGAAGAAAAAAGTGTAAAACTCTTAAATTTTGAATAAAGGATAAATTTGTATAATAAAAGTGCATAATTAAAGATTCTGGTTCTTATTTTAATCTAAATCCTCTTTAACTTAAAATCTTTCATTAGGAGAAGGATCTTTCATAGCTTGTATCTTTTCTATGGTCTTTTCATTAGCTTTTATTGCAACCTTAGTAAGTTTAGAGATTCCGAAAAAGAACAAAGATACACCTATAAAAACTAAAGCTAATATCCAGTTAAAAAGAAAGGAGATTAAGCCTATCAATAATGAAATGATTGATAGAACTATACATATAACCCCCCCTACTCTATTTTTAGCATTATCCATGTGGACATTCATTGTAGTAAAATCTGCCACATTATTTTTAAAACTCATACATAGGGAAGTGAAAAATACTTTAAATATATTTCCCCGAATATCTTTTAAATTTTAGCAAGTGTAACAAACGCCCCGTCCGAGATTCGAACTCGGGTCACGGCCGTGAGAGGGCCGCATTCTTGGCCTCTGAACTAACGGGGCATAGACCTCTTTGATTTGAGATATCTTTAAGCTTTTTTTTAAATAAAAGCTATAGCCCCACCAGGATTCGAACCTGGGTTACGAGATCCAGAGTCTCGCGTTCTTGACCACTGAACTATGGGGCTTTGTTTAATTATAGACTTATTTACCTTTTATAACATTTTGGTTAGAGTACCCCTTATCTTTTTCGATTTTTTTAAAAATTTGAATGATCTATCTTAAAATCTTGCAATTTTAAGATATCTTGAATTTTAGAATAAATTTAATCTTTTCCATTACCATGGGCAATACTTTCTTTTAATCCTGCAGGACTTATTTCTATAAAATCTGCTTTTCCACAAAGCTCGTCTATTTTAGAAGCTCCTACATAAGTCATTCCAGATGCTAAACCTCCTATAAACTTCCTTAAGACACTTTCAACAGAACCCTTTTTTTGAACAAAAATTTTTTCTCCTTCTACACTAATCACTTCATTCCGCCTCTTTCCATCAAGCTCTAGTCTTTTTATTGTTGCGTCATAACTTGCCATGCCCCTATAAACTTTATACTCTTTACCCTGCTTTTCAATAACCTCCCCTGGGGTTTCTTCACATCCAGATACTATAGAACCAACCATTACAGTATTCGCTCCTGCACCAATTGCTTTTACGACATCTCCTGGAAATCTTATTCCCCCATCTGCACAAATTGGAACTCTGCCTTGAGTTTCTTCATAAACATCCATAATTGCAGTTATTTGAGGAACTCCTGCACCAGTCATAATCCGGGTGATACATACAGATCCCGGACCTATACCTACTTTTATAGCATCTGCGCCCTTAGTCAGAAAATAATGAGCTGCGTCTTTTGTTGCCACATTTCCTACCATTACATCAATCTTTGGAAAGTTTTGTTTAATCCAATCTAGAACTTTTCCCACTCTTTTTGAATGTCCATGAGCGACATCTAAAACTAGAATATCCACCCCTACTTTAACTAACTCTTTGGTTCTTTCTTGAAAATCTTTTATTCCAACTGCTGCTGCAGAGATTAAACCCACTTCTTTAACTTTTTTAACTTCTTTTGATTGTTCTTCTATTGTTAAAAATCTATGAATTACTCCTAATCCTCCGATTTTACCAATTTCAATAGCCATTTTAGATTCGCAAATACTATCCATATTAGCAGCAATAAGGGGGATGTCTATGGAGTAGTTTTTAGTTACCCTTGTTTTTAAAAGAACATCTCTTCTAGAAAAAACTTTATTGTATTTTGGAACAATCAAAACATCATCAAATGAAAATCCTCTCCCAATTATTCTTGCCATTTTAACAAGCATATCTATGAAAAGAGGTTATAAAAACATTATTAAAAAAAAGTTCCTAAAAAATATACCCTTATCCTCTTTATATCTTATTTTAATTAAATTATCTCTAAGAAATTAGGGGATAAATTTAAATTTAGAGATTCTTTTGGTTTATTATGTTAAGAAGAGTACATATATTCATGGGGCTATTTTTGGCATTGTATTTTTTACCTCATGTAAACCATAAGATTCTTTTTTTTCCAATAGTTTTGATATCGAGTATTATCCCAGATTTAGATACTATCTTTTTTCCCCATAAAACTCATTATAAAATTATTAAGATGTTGAAATCTGAACCTTATAAAAATTTTATGCATAGCTATACTCTTTGTATTTTTCTTTCTCTAATTTTAGCATTTTTTTACCCTATTATTGCTTTACCCTTTTTTATAGGATATTCTTTTCATTTATTTTTTGAGAGTCTTACTACTTATGGTACTCGACCTTTTTGGCCAGCAAAAATCAGATCAAAAGGTTTTATAGCTCCTGAAGGAACTATCGAAAAGACCTTGACGGTCATTCTGGGAATTTTAAGTGTTATCTTAATCTTGGGTTATCTTATTTGATTTTTAGAAAAGTTTTTATATCTGCTCCCCCTTTTTGTCTTATACTCGGAGCAAAAATCTTAAAATGGTTAATTTTTTACTAATCGTCCTGATATCTTTTTTAATTGTTTTTATTTACTTTAAAGCTAATAATCTTAGGACTAAAACTGCTTATATTTTCATATACTTAGGAATGGCATTTTTGCTTCTTATGGGTTATTTGATTGTTTATCCTCTACTTTCTGGAAGAGAAGTAAATCTTTCAGTTATAGAAGATATATCTGGCTCTACAAGAACTTTTTTTTCTTGGTTAGGAACAACCTTTACTAATGTTGTTGAAACAACTGGAAATATTATAAGTGGGGATTGGATAAAAGATAACTTAACTAAAGAGCCCCCTAAAAATAAGAGTTAAAATGAAAGTAGCCCTTTTAGCATTTATAAAATTCTTTTTTATAGCCTCTTTGTTTATTATTAGCAATGGAAACTTACACCTTAAAGATACTGATGAAAGGCAAGTTTTTTTTGATTTGTATACCTCCTGGCTTGAAGATGTTTTTGAACAAGGAGTAGAAGTTACAGGTTATGTTGTTAACTCAAGATGGTTACCTGGAAATAATTATAATCCTAATCAAATATTTCAACCTTTAATCTTTAAAGAAATCTTTTAATTCTGTCCCTTGAGATGAAACTTCTCTATACTTTTTAATTTGTTCATTTGTTAGTTTCTCAAAAAGAATTTCAGGTTTTCTGATTTTATGCTTTTCTCCCAAATCCTTTCCAATTTCCTCCCAAATTCCTGAAGAAAGAGGACTACCTTTTAGAGAAATTTGATTCCAAACTCTTTTAGACGTTTTAGGTAAATAAGGGGCTATTAAGATTGTTAAAGCTTTTAGTAAAATAATTGCGGTATAAAAAATATTCTTAGCTCTAGAGGGGTTCTCTTTTAATACGACCCAGGGTTGAGTATCATTTATGTATTTGTTTCCTTCACTAGACAAATCAAGAATCTCTGAATAAGCCTTTCTTAATTCTGCCCTTTCTAGTAAACCCTCTATTTTTTTCTTTTTTTCAGTTATTTTCTCAATTAACTTTAAGTCTTCTTCTTTTAAGTCTTCTTTTTTTGGCCTTTCAATAATGTCATAAAATTTAGAATGTACAAAATTTAAAACTCGATTAACATAATTTGAGTAGTTTCCAATTAACTCAGAATTTATTCTATTCTGAAAATCATTCCATTTAAACTCTGAATCGCTTGTTTCTGGGATTATCTGTGTAAGATAATGTCTCCACATATCAGAGTCTAGTCCTATTTCTGGGAGTTTCTCACAGAATATGCCCACCTTTTTACTTTTTGAGAATTTTTTACCTTCAAAGTTTAGATACTGTAATCCAACTACATTTTTGGGTAAATTAAAATCTCCTCTTGCTATAATCATCCCAGGCCAAAAAATTGTATGAAAAGGGATATTATCTTTTCCTAAAAAATTGTATATTTCGGAGTTTTTATCTTTCCAGAATTTTTCCCAATCTTTTCTTATTTCTTTAGTTGATGAAACATAACCAATTGGGGCATCAAACCAGACATAAAGAACTTTTTCTTCAAATCCCTTTAAGGGAACCTTAACTCCGTGTTTTAAATCTCTTGTGATACATCTTGGTTTTAGTCCTTCTTTAATCCATCCTTTAGCAATTCCCTTAACCTGGTCTCTCCAAAGTGACTGAGACTCAATCCATTTTTTTAAGTTATTAGAGAGTTTATCCAAACTTAAAAAAAGGTGTTCTGCTTCTTTTATTTCTAATTTCCCTCCAGATAAAGAAGATACAGGGTTTTTTAGTTGTAAGGGGTCTAAGAGTGAAGTACATTTTTCACATTGATCACCATTTGCATCTTTATATCCACATTTTGGGCATTCTCCTTTGACATATCTATCTGGTAAAAACATATTTTCTTTAGGAGAATAAAAAACTTTTATTTTACCCTTTTTTATAAATCCCTTTTCGTATATCTTTTTAAAAAATTCTTTAACTGTTTCATGGTGTATTTTATTTGATGTTCTGGAAAAGTTATCATAAGATATGTCTAACCAATCATAAATTTTTTTGTGCTCTTTAAATAGTCTATTAGAAAATTCTTCTAAAGGGATATTTAGTTCAAAAGCAGCTATTTCTGATGTTGAACCATTCTCATCAGTTCCACCTATAAAAAGCGTTTCGTAACCTTGAGATCTGCAATACCTTGAAAAGATATCTGCTGGTAAATGAGAGCCAACTATATGCCCTAAATGGGGAACATTGTTTATATAAGGCAGCGCTGCTGTTATAATCCTCTTGCCTTTTCTTCTTTTTTCTTTATTTGTTTTAATTTTAGTCGATATCATCCTTTTAAATCTCTTACAAACTTTATAAATTTTTTATAGAATATAAACCTCTTATTAGTTAATTTAATTTTCTATTCTTCTTAAAATTCCTTTAACATAAGTTTTAAAAACTAGAGACTCTAATATATATAACTGTGTAACTAAGGAGAATTTACTTTGGTAACAAAAAAAAAGGTGAAGACTAAAAAAGTAGAAAAACCAAAAAAGGAACTTTCTAAAGGGAGAAAGTACATAAAAAAAGTCTTTTCATTAAGAGAACGGGCAATTGTTGCTTGGAGAAGTCTTAATTTCTTTTTAATACTCTTTATAGTTTCTTTTGTATTACATAGCTTATCCTTAAATGAACTTTTAGAAAATTTCTTTGGAATACTCTGGATAATCTTTGCATTTTTAACTCTAGCATTTTTAATTGCGTTTATCGTTTTAGTTATCCTTAGGACGGATTCTAAAAAAAATAAAGAAAATCTTTGATTAATTGATTAATTGATTAATTTTGAATTTAGGGTTTAATTCTGTATAATCTAATTTTATTAGTTAAATTTATATTGGTAAATCTAATGTAAAATTATCGAATATTAGAAAAATTATAAAAAGAAGACTAATACTCTTTTTTTATTAAAAATGCTCCAGTAGCTCAGTTATGGTTAGAGCGCGTCCTTGGTAAGGACGAGGTCGGGAGTTCGAGTCTCCCCTGGGGCTTTTTTAAAGCAAAACACTAAACTTAATTCAAGTTTTAATTTTATTTTTGTATATCTGTTTCTTTAATTTTTTGTTTAAATCTATAAACTCCTTGGAATTCATCTTACGGCCTTTCCATATTTCAATATTTATTCCATCTCCTTCCTTTCTTGGGATAAGATGGATATGGCTATGGAAGATGTACTGCCCTGCATCCACCCCATTATTTATTAGGACATTGTATCCGGTATGATCATTACTTATCGCTGTTCCAACTTTAACAACTGATCCCATCAGTTCCTTTAATATCAAAGGGGGTATCTCTGAAAGACCTTCATATCTTTTTTTAGGAATAATAAGGATATGGCCATCTTCTTTTTGAGGAATGTCTATAGACATGAAAGTAACCGTGTTTTTAGTTTCGTATAATTTCATAAAAGGGAATCCGTTTCTATGCTTTTTTGAACCCTCAATAAAATCGCTGAATAGAAAAAATCTCTCAGAAATTCTTTTGAATAAATCTGGGGTTTTGTTTAAGATGTATCTAACTGTTTTTTTTATTTTATCTTCAACATCTTTTCTATTATTTAGATAATCTTTTACTTCATCCTGAATATCTAAAACCGATTCTTTTTTGTTTATTGCTAATTCATTAAACAACACTACATTTTTATAATTGAACTTGGAACGGATAAAATCATAATGGTTTTTTGCCATAGCAATAATCACATCGTGCTCTTTTAACAGATTCTTTGTTAGTTTTTTTTGATGGTGTTTGATATCTTTAATTCCTAATTCTTCTAAAACTTCAATTGTTTTTGGATCAATTACTTCTTTTTTAGCTTTTATCCCCGCTGAATTCACTTCCCAACCAGATATCTTTTTGTCCTTAAGATATTTTTTTAGAGCATATTCTGCACTCATACTTCTAAAAACATTTCCAGTACATACAAATAAAACTTTCTTCATTTTTTTAACCATTTTTACCCTTTTATAATCTTATTAACTTTATTTATCAAACTTTCTTTTTATTAGATTTATACGCTTATTTAAAAATTATCTTACCTTTTGTCTTTTTTATCGTTTGATCTCTTTAGTTCTTTTTTTCTTATTTTTATTATTCAAGAAAAAGAAACTGGGAGTATTCTTTTTTTGGGTAAAGTTTCAGATCCTAGCAAATAAGTTTGAAACTATTTAAAAGATAAGAGATATTTTATTCGTTCTTTTGAGATTTTCCTTACTATTGTCATTTTTTCTCGAATAAAACTCTTTTTTAAAATAAACCCCCTTAAAATAAGAAAGTAGGCTATCTGAAACATTTATAAAAGATCCTTTTTAGATTAAACAATGATTAAAGATAGAATAACTCTTGAGGAATTGAAAGAAGAATATTCCCCTCTTCAAAAAAAATACAACCTTCCAAAATTTGAGCAACTTAATGAAGATTTTTCTATTGAGAAGGCTACAGAAACAGAAACTGAGATTTTAATCAGAGAAATAAGGCGTTTTGTCGGAGAAAAAATCATTAATTATTTAAGATTTGTTGAAGGGCTTTTAAATCCTGTTAATGGTCCAATGTTTGTTTTTTCAATCATAAAAATTTTAGAACCCTCAGAAAAACAAAAACTTTCTGATATCTATAAAGAATTAGTTAAACAAGAAATAAAATTTATTGAGTTAGACTTAGAATTTGATGAAAAAAAAGAAGCAGATTTTATAATAGAAGCAAATAAACTTTGGCAGGATGTAAAAAAAGATCTTTTAGGTATTTTAGAAGGGGTAAATAATCGGTGGGACAATAAATCAGAAGGAACTAATAAAGGTTATTTTGGGTGATAGATAACTAAATTATTAAAAAATTATTTTTTAGATCTTGAATTTTGAGTTTTTACTTAACATTTTTACTTAACGTCCTTAATTATGTTTCTAATAATTTCCTCTAATTCTATTTCAAATAAAGAAATGGGCATTCTCACTTTCCAATTTTTTAGTATTTTAGGGTGGATTTCCCCTATAAAACCAATTCTTTTATCTTGACTTTCTTCATCAAATTTTCCTTCATTAAATAATACCTCTGCAGTTCTACCTTCAATAAAGTGAGGGGGAACAGAATCCAGATTTTGGGGTTCTTTTATCTTAATCCTATCATTTAGATTCATCATTCTAAATAGATAGTCTATCATCTGCCTTATTCTAGTATAATTTCCAGGGGAAGTTGCACATGATAATCTTCTTTTTTCTATGATCTTTCCTGAATTTTTTTCTTTCATAAATACCTTTCCAATTTCAAATATTTCCTGAGGATATTCACAATCAACATTGTCCGACATATTTTTTAATAAAAGGGGGAATAAATTCTCTCTTAAAACAGTATAATCTGTTTTGGATTCTTTTACTTCAATAAAATCTCTGTTCTTTTCTGAAATTCCTATTTTTTCTGTTTGATCTTTTTTATTAGTTAAATGGTAATTTGAAACTTCAATCATCCCTAAACCAGAAAGAATGTCTGAAATCTTTTTAGATATTGTTTCTTCAGGATTTGAACTTCCTAAAGAATGAGTTTTGAGAGTTTCAGGTTCAAAATTATCATAACCATAAGCAATTGCAATATCTTCAATTATATCAATTTCATGGAGAATGTCAACCCTCCAAGGCGGAATCTCAACATATCTGTTTTTGTAATTATAACCCATTTTTTCAGTTAATTTTTTTAGATCTTTTTCTTTTAGATCAAGACCTAAAATTTTGTTGGTATTTTCTAAAGAAATGTCCATTTTTTCAGGGATTAAATTTGGGGTAATCTCTTTCTTTTTATAAAATAAATTCATTTGGTAAATTTTCCCTCCCATTTCTGCTAAGCAAGAAACAACGATATTAAGGCACTTTTTCAAAATTTCAAAATCAGATCCAGAGCATTCAATAAAAACATCTTTGGTTAATTTGGTAACTTTTCCGGTTAATTGTGAGTTTATTATTGGGGGCATACTTAGTATCTCTTTATTTGCATCTAAGAAAACTGGAAATTTTGCTTTTCCTGCAAGAAGATGGGCATATTCTTTTCCGGTAGGATGTCTTTGTAATATGTCTAAACCCGAAAGTTCTTTGTTTGTTTCTAAAGGAGTAAATTTTATTTTGTCTGGTTCTAATGCTTTAAATGTTATAGGGAGTTTTATTTTTTCTAAGGGATAAATTCCAATTGCAGCCTTTTTTCTTTTTCTCCCAACAGTTAAATGAAGTTTTTCTTGGAAATCTATTATTTCTTTAATTTTATCATCGTCTAATTTGAGATTCTTTACAATAGCACATGCAGTATAGGGTCTTATTTCTTTCACAGAACTGTCAATATAAACATCATAATCTTTCTCAGGCTTGTTTAATTTGTATTGCCTCAAACCTACTTTTTTTCCTAAAAAAGATAAAAAAGAATTCTTAAAACCCTGATAAGATAACAAATCAGGCCTATTGGGAAAGATTTCAATACTAATCTTGCCTTCATTAATTTCTTCAATTGGAGTACCAAACATAGCAACCTTATTTTGCATATTCTCGTCTAGTTTTCCAATTTCTCTTTCAACCTGTTTTTTATTAAAAGTTACAACGGCCATTTGATTTTATTTAAGTTCTCTTACCCAAAATTTTGTTTTTCTTAACTGAGATAAATTATTCTTATAAATTTCCCTAAAATCTTTTATTTCATAATAATCCATAATCATCCTGTCTAATCCAGGTCCCCATGCAAGTACAGGAATATTTTTTCCAAGTAAGGGAATTACAACTTCTGGTCTGAGAATTCCTGCCCCCCCAAGTTCAAACCAAACTTTTTTTTCATTATGCCAAACATCAATTTCAAGACTTGGTTCAGTATAAGGAAAATAACCTGGCCTAAATCTTACTTTTTCAAAACCCATCTTTTTGAAGAACTCTTTTAGGTATCCCAAAAGATGTCTAAAATTAGCATTTTTGTCTATGACTATCCCTTCAGTTTGATTAAATTCAAATCCATGACTCCAATCTATAGTTTCATTTCTGAAACATTTCCCTATTGCGAAGAACTTTTGAGGTAAAGATTCTAAATCCAATTCTGATAGAGTTTTTGCTGATAAACAGGTAGTGTGTGTTCTTAAAACAAGTTTTTTTGCTTCTTCTTCACTCCATTTATTTCCCCACCCTTTACTACCCCCTACACCCTTTTCATGACTTTCCTTTATTTTTTGAATAATCTCTTTTTGAGGAATTTCCCCTTTTTTTTCAATGAAAAAAGTATCTTGCATTTCTCTTACAGGGTGGTCTTGAGCTGTAAATAACACATCAAAGTTCCAAAAAGAACTAAGAACCATCGGACCTGTCATTTCTTTAAATCCCATTTCTGTCCAGATTCTTCTAGCATAATCTATTGCTTGATTTACAATGTGCCTTTTACCACCTTCTATTTTTGGAAAAGGTCCTGAAACATTATACCTCCTAAATTTCTTTCCTTTCCAAAATGATTCTTTTTTAAGAAGTTCAGGTGTTATTTGTTCAATTAAATCTCTTCCTTTTACTTCTTCTTCAATTATTTTTTTTCCTAAATCTGTTATTTCTATGCCAATTTTCTTTTCTTCAGTAATCTGAATAATCTCTTTTCTTTTTTTAAGTGATTCTAAAATAACTCCCTGTTCCTGGTTTAAAGAATCAGGATTAATAGGCAAAATTTCTAAAAAATGTTCTTCAGGGGTTTTTTTTGTAATCTCTTCTCTATTTGCATTAAAAATGATTTTTCCCTTTTTTAAATCAATCAAGTTTCTTTTTTTAAGAACCCCAATAGATGCCTTTAGTTCTTCTGATGAAAGTCCACTTTCTTTAGAAACATTAGAAAAATTTAAAATTCTTTTTTCATTTAGAAGATTTAATAATCTTCTTTCAGGTAAACCTTTCTTTTTGTATAATATCCCGTTAATCCCTAAATCAATAAGCTTTCTTTTTTCTATTGAGATTTTAATAATCCCTTTATTATCTAAATATTCTAAAGACCTTATCACTGAAACTTTTTCTAAATTAGACCTTTTACAAATTTCAATTAGGTCTTTTTCTTCAAGATAAGGGATAATTTTCCTTTCATTAGGACTTAATGAGTCTAATATTCTTTCTATATTCTCTTCCATTTTAAGATTATAAGATTAATATGTTACAGGTTAAAAGCGTTTTGTTTGGATTATATCTCTTGAATCATCCACGTGGGCATTCCTAATACTAAACCGAGAGATTTTAAGTCATATGAATCTCTTTTTTCTTCAGATAAAGAAATAAAACTCATCCTCAGATTATTTTTTTTACAAAGCATTATATTTTGTCTTATACGGGAGATTATCTTTGATTTTTCTCTTTGGGATTTTTCTTTTAATATCTCTTCAAAGTTTATTCCTATTGAGATATTTTTTTTCTTGGCTATTTTAGCTAAGACTTGATTAAAACCAGAATCTCTTTGTTTTATCCTATCTCTTTTTTCAGAAAGATTCAAAAGAAGTACATCAATCTCTTCTTTTTCTATAACCTTTCTATTTAATTCATCATCATTACTTGAAAAAATCACCTTAACCTTATTTTTTTGATTTTTTTTTGCCTCTCTTATTTTTTTCCTAGCTTTCTCAAAATCGGTTTCTTGAATATAAATCTTTTTTATGTTTTCCATCTTTATTAAAAAAGAAGGTTCTTTATAAAAATTAGCCTCTCTTTTTAAGAATCTTTTATTTGGAACTTTGTTATAAGTTACATTTTCTGTTTCTATTATGGGCTTTAATAGATTATTAAGTGAAAAAAGATAATAAAACATAACAGGAGCGGTTAAAATTATCCCTTGATTAAAGTTCCCTTAAAATTTTTTTTGTTGAGAACGTTTTCTAATTGATCCATATCTCTTCCAAGTATATAGGTAGGAATTCGGTTTTTCATGATAATCTTAGAAGCAGTTTGATCTAAAACAAAATTTTGTCCTGGAGAAAACTTATTTTTATTAACCATAATATCAAAATCCCCCCAACTTATTCTTGGGATAAATTTTGCGTCTTTATGCTCTTTAGGGTTTTTATCGTGAAGTCCAGAAACATTTGTTAGATTTATGAATATTGTCTTGAAGATTTTGGCAATTTCTGCAGAAGTGGAGTCTGAAGTTTGTTCGGGTTTGTATTCTAGCGCTCCTATAAATATTATATCCTCTTTTTTAAGATATTTTTTAAGAGTTTTTTTTGTGTGGGGTATTCCATACTCTGGATTTTTACCAAAAAAATACGCCATAAATCTTGCATTCATTCTTGTTGCAGAAATTCCAGAAAAGTTTTGTAACTTTTCACTTAATTCTGCTTCTCTTAATGCATGAATATACTTCCTAGCAATACTTCCCCCTCCGCACACAACTATAAATTTATACCTCTTTGAATTTTTTAAAATTACTCTTTTAAATTCTCTTAAGAAACGAGTATCAATTTCTTGTGGAATTATGAGACTCCCTCCTAAACTCAAAACAATTACCTCTTTTTTCATATTAAGCTTAGTTAAAAAGGATTTTTATTTGTTTCTAAAGTTCATTTTATTGTAAACAATTTATCGTCATCTACATCAAAAATTCCAAGTCTAACTCCTGAGTCAATCCACCCATGAGCATAGTTCAAAGCAGCAAAAGAATTTACTAAATCACCCTTTTTTTCGAAGTATTCTGAATCTGAGATGTAATTTGAGGCCATATCAATAATCTCTTTAGCTTCTTTTTCTTTATTCTTTATTATTGATCTTTTGGATATTTCTAAAGCCTTTTTAGTTAATTCTCTATATTTTTTTATCTTTTCTGAATTTACAATGTTCTTCATCTTAAAATAATATCTCTTTTATGACTTTTTACGGCTTTTTATGATTTTATTCTTCTATCCCTTTACTCTTATAGGTTAAGGTTATGTCCTAGGAAAATAATGTTAATTTTTAAATTTAATCAAAAAGTTGAAATTAGCTAGAAACATTTTTAAACAGTTCCTTCTTTATGGGTAAATGGTAGATAAATCAAAAAGAATAATTATCTTACTTTTAACTGTAATCACTATTCTTCTTGTATTCATTCTTTATAATTTTTTATTAAAGCCTCAAATTTCTGGTTATGTTGTAAATAAACAACTTGAGGGTTATTCTATGGCTATTAATCAGATTGTTGAAATTGTAGCTCCCCCAAGGTGTGAACCTTTAGCGATTCAGTATGGTGATTTTCAAAATGAATCAATCCAAATTGTTTCAATAGAATGTTATGACCTTTTTTCTGAATCTTAATAAGAAATCTTAGTTTTTTATTCTAAAAAAATGCCAGATTTTAATTTTTAACTAGATTTATAAATAAAAATAACTTTGATATATTATGGATTTTATCCAAGGATTGAAAAAGAGATTGAATACTAAAAAGGGAGTTTCTGAAATTGTTTCTGTTTTAATTATCATTCTTTTAGTTGTTGCATCTGCAGGGATTATCTGGGTTATTGTTATGTCTCTTATGAATTCTAGTTCTGAATCAATAAACCTCAACCGAAGATGTGCTGATGTTGAAATTGAATTCAGAAGTATTTCAAGATTATCTGAAAATTACAAACTTGTTCTTCGTAGAACTTCTGTAGGAGAAGAAATTAATGGGGTTAAGGTAATTTTTTATACAGAAGGGGGGAGCAGCGAATTTTCTCCAGAGGCTTTTAAAGATTGGGGTTCTCTTGAATTAAGAACCGGGTTTATAAATACTAACTTAGATGATATACAAAGAATAGAATGGTTCCCTTATTTCATTAGTGAAAGCGGAGAAGAGCTTATTTGTCCAAATCCTTTTGAAAAAGTGATCAACTTCCAGATTCCATCTGAAACATCTACCGAATTATCTATAACTTCTACTCCTGTTACTGAGATAAATGAGGGAAGTCTTTATTCTTATCAAATTATTGTTGAGGGGGGAACTCCCCCTTATTCATATCAACTAACTGAATGGCCCAACTGGCTTTCAATAAACTCCGAAACAGGTTTGATAAATGGAACTGCTCCTTTTGTTGATTCTGATAACAACTCACTTGTCAAAGTAAGAGTTAATGATAGTTTGAATAATGAAGATTCTCAGGATTATACCCTAACAGTAAAAAACTCAGACTCTTTAGAGTTTGTACCCATCAACGATTGTGAAGGATTGATAGGAATCCGAGAGGATCTTGCGGGTTCTTATAAGTTAGTGGGGGATATAGATTGTGGAAGCATTACAAACTTTAATCCTCTTCCTGAATTTAAGGGAATTTTGGAGGGAGATAATTTTTATATTAGAAATCTAGTAATTCCCTCTTGGAATTTAGGAACAGAAAATGGGCTATTTGTTAAACTAAACTCTACGGGAGTAATTAAAAATTTAAAAATAAAAGACTTAAAAATTGTTACTGAAGAACAAATTAATCAACTGGGAGGTTTAGTGGGAATTAATCAAGGGAGTATCATTAATGTCTCTCTTTTTGGAGAGGTAAGTTCCAAGGGATATTCCGTTGGAGGTTTAGTGGGAATTAATCAGGGTATTATTTTATCTTCCAATTTCAAAGGAACTGTTAAAGGTTCAAATTATGTCGGGGGTTTAGTAGGACAAAACTCTCTTTTTATTAACAATTCTTATGTTAACAATTCTGAAAACATAAATATCACAGGGAATAACTTTGTCGGGGGTTTAGTAGGACAAAACACAAATGGAGGAGAAATGACTAACTGTTATTCTCGTACTACCATTTCCTCTTCTGACGGGGGAAATTTATTAGGTGGCTTAGTAGGACAAAATGAACCTGGGGCAAATATTTCAAATTCTTACTCTGTTTCACAAATTTTTGGAGAAAATTTAAATTATGTCGGGGGGTTAGTTGGAGAGAACAATGGACAAATTGAAAATTCATTCTGGTATTCTGGTCGAGCTGGTACGGATAAATATCCAGATGTTTGTTTTTATGGATGGTTGCCTACTTATGAAAAATGTAGAAGTATCCTTGAGGAGGGAGCTCTTTGGTCATATTTTTATGATGTGGATAATCCACCGATGAATAAATGGGATTTCTTAAACATATGGTCTAGAACCAACATATACCAAAATTTCCCAAATCTTTTATGGGAGGAAACGGTTTAATTTGTAAAATTTTTTAATTATCTAAATCTGGAAGGGGTTGGAGCAGAAGGAGGTTCGTAAATTTTTTTTATTGTGAACTTAGATCCTAGTGTTTCTGAAACAATCGCAGAAAGTTCAACTTTTCCTACTGCAACTCTAAATAACCCTTCATGAACAGGAATTCGTGAAGCCTCTGAAAAATTTATGATTATATCTTCAATTTCTTCTTTTGTTAATTGAATTTGGGTGATTTTTCTACCCATTTTTCCCATAACAACTATCCTTTCATTAGGCCCATTACATTCTACTAAGTTAACTGCTGGATCATCTATAATTGGATTAAGAACCCCTAAATCTACCTCTCTTTCAGTGGAAGCTACAGGTCTTATATCTTGAACTGTTTTTGGAAGTTTTGGTCCAATAAGTTTTAAAGGAGGTATGAAAAATTTAGGAGGAGGTCCTAAAGGTCCATACAAAACTGGTTTTGAATCAAAACTTTCTAAAGATCTAATCCAAGGGATTGTTTGTTGCTTTCTCTGTCTTCTAACTATTCTTTTTATGTTATCTTCTTCTTTCTGAATTTTTTCATGAACTACCCCTCTAATAATTCTTCTAGGAATTTCTCCTAATCCTTTTTGTTCTTCGGATTCTAATTCGTCTTGAATTTCTTCTATTTCTTCATCCCTTCTTTCAGATAAAAGCTCTTGGTATACTTTTGTATTTCTTAATAATTCTTTAGTTATTTCTAGAATAATTAACTTTTCTATACCCTTCTCTATTTGTTCAGACATCTTTTAAATAACTTTTAATTTTATTTTTATGGAATTAAATTTTTTTGAAGTAAATAACTCTTTAATTTTTTAATTTAATCACCTTTTTCTTTTTTAAGACTTTCAAATTAAAACTGGGGAGAAACATTTCCTGTAGAAAAACCCTCTTCTGAAAATTCATCTTCATTTGGTTCAACGTCTAAAGATTCCAAATCTGAGTCTTCAGAACTTAGAGGATCCATTGATTTTTGATAACCTTGTCTTTCCATATCTAATGGACCATTTATTTTATTCTGGGGGCTCGGTCTGTTTGGGTTTTCTCTTAGGGGTAAAGGTCTTCCTCCATCAGCTCCAGGAACTATTCTTTGAGGTGGTCTTGAACGTGGCGGAGGCATCATTCTTGGTGGCGGAGGCATTTGAGCCATTAAAGGAATATTGGGATTACTCTCCTCTTCTTCGTTAAATGGGAGATTTTTTTCAGTGTTTATCTCATGTATTAATGCTAAACCTTTTCCAATTAACCCTGCTTGTTGTGATATGTTGTTCAATTTTCTTAAAATTTCTTTTGAATCATCTTCTGCATTAAACTCCTTATTTGCAAGAGACTCTGCAGAAGTTTCGAATAACTCTAGAAGTTTTGAAAGTTGATTTGAAAGATCGTCGAACTTACCTGCTAACGTGACCATTATTTTTTGTAATGAAGCAAAATTGTTTGCAATTGAAGTGTCAATTTCTTTTTGTTGGGGACTTCTTCTTACACGTTTACTCCTTTTTGAACTTGTTCTTTTTCTTTTAGGAGCCTTTATTTTTTCTTTTAATTCTGCTTCTTTTTTTTCTAATTCTTTTAATTCTGCTTCTCTTTTACGTTCTTTTTCTTCTAATTCTCTTTCCCTTTTTTTAAAATAACTTTCAATAGTTTTTGTAACTTTTTCTTCAGCTACTTTTTTTTCTTTAGGTTTTTTAGGATGCTTAACATTTTTTTGAATTCTTTTAGCTCTTTTAACTGGAGATTTCTTAACTTTTTTAATAGGACGAGAAATTGTTTTTTTCTTTTTGTTAGGTGTTTTTTTCTTAGCTTTTTTCACCTTTTTTTTATTAGATTCTGTGTTTTTTTTCTTAGCTTTTTTTTCTAACTCTTCATCCCTCTTTTTGAAATACCTAACCATATATCTTATTAGTGTTTTTTATTTATAAATATTTAGTAGAGGAGACATCTTTATGTGTCCATCATTTTATTGGTATTAATTTTTAAAAATATTAAAATACTAAAATATATCCACCGAGTTAGGGTTATTCTCATTTTCTATTTTAGTGTCTTGATTTTCAATCTGATTTCCTTCTTTTTGGTTTTCTTCTGAATTCTCTGAATTTTGATCTGGATTTTGAATACCTGATGCTTCATCTGGATTTTCATTTTGAGACTCTTCTTGAGATGTATCTTGAGGCTCTTTTTGAGATGCATCTTGAGAACTAGGATTTTGTAATTCTGTTAATTCTCGATTTTCTACTACTTCTTGAGATTTTTCCAATTCTTCTTCAGGAGATTGAGGTTGAGGAGTTGATTTTTCTAATTCCGACACATATTCTCCTATTTCAGAAGCTACATCGGCATTAAGGCTTAAACTGTCAATTCCTTTATCAAAAAGAAACTTTACCATCTCTTTTTTACTTCCCGCTTGTCCACAAACACTTGTTTCAATCCCTTTTTCTTTGCATAATTTTATTACATATTCAATTTGATTAAGAATTGCGGGATGCATCTCATTGTAAATTTCTTGAACTTCTTCATTACCCCTATCAACCGCAAGAGTATATTGGGTTAAATCATTGGTTCCAAAAGAAATAAAATCAACTCCTTCTTCGCAAAGCTCTTTTATAATTTGAACAGAGGCAGGGGTTTCTATCATTATTCCAATTTTTGCATTATTAAAGCCTACTTGATTAACCAACTCTTTTAATTTTTTAACTTCTTCAACAGAAATTATCTGGGGTGCTAATATCCCAATTTTTTTACCTTGGTCTGATATTCTTTTCATTGCATTAAGCTCTGCTTTAAGAATTTCTGGATACTTTAAACTGTATCTTATTCCATGCATTCCTAACATTGGATTTGCTTCTACCTCTTTTGGAGAGCCCTCTAATTCCCGAAATTCATCACTTCTTATATCTGAGGTTCTTACCCATATTTCTTCAAAATATTTTGCAATTTCATTTAGCCCATTAAAAATTATTCCTTCATACCCTCCAATATCATTTTTTTCTAAGAAGTATTGGGGATGTTTTCCAGATTCAGCGATTATTCCCTCAAGTCTTGCAAGTCCTACACCTTTTAAATTTGTTTTAGATGCTCTTTCTGCAAAGCTAGGTAAATCTACTAAAACTTTTAACTTTGTTCTGGTTGTTACTGTTACAGGTTTAATCTCTTTTTGAACATTCTCTGAAACTTTTCCTCTGTAAATTTTTCCGTCAAATCCATTAACAGTAATTATTTCTCCGTCTTGTAATATGCTTGTTGCCTTTTCAGTTCCAACAATTGCAGGGATCCCCATTTCTCTTGAAACAATAGAAGCATGTGCGGTTAAACCTCCTTCGTCTGTTACAATTGCAGAACATTTTTTCATTGTTACAACCATATCTGGATTTGTCATTTTAGTAACTAAAATATCCCCCTCTATTATTTTCTTTAAATCTTCCATCTCTCCGATTATTCTTACATTTCCAGAAGCGATTCCTGGAGATGCTGCAAGACCTTTAAGAATTACTTCTCCTTCAATTTCTTTTTCTAAACCTACCTCCATTCTTTTTTCAATAGTAGTTATAGGTCTTGTTTGAACAATAAAGATTTTACCCCCTTCTATTGCAAATTCAATATCTTGAGGTTTTTGGTAATGTTCTTCAAGTTTTAATGCAATTTCTGCTAGAATTTTTATTTCGTAGTCTGTTAGAGCTTGTTGTTTGGATTTTTCCTCTTTTAATTCCACAATTTCCTCTTTTCCAGAAGAATCTCTTGTAAATGCTATTTTTTTTGTCCCGATTTCTTTATTTTTTATTTTGAGTACCTCCTCTTCTTTGAGAACAATGTAAGTATCGGGGGTAATTTGACCAGAAACAATCCCTTCCCCTAATCCAAATACTGCTTCAATTATTATATCATCTCTTTTTAGGGTTGGATCTTTAGAAAAAATAACCCCAGATCTATCTGAATCTACCATTTTTTGCACTATTACAGATAAACTGGCTTCTTCATGTTTGAAACCTTTTTGATTTCTATAGTATGTTGCTCTTGGTGTAAATAAAGAAGAGAAACATCTTTTTACCTTGCTTAAGAGTTCTTTTCCCCCTCTAACATTTAAAAAAGTCTCTTGTTGACCTGCAAAACTAGCTTCTGCTAAATCTTCCATTGTTGCAGAACTTCTAACAGCGACAAAAGATTCTTCTTTAATAGAAGGGCCTTTACTAATCATCTCATAGGCTGGCTGATTTTTTAATTCAGCATCCTCGGTTCCTAGAATTTCATATGCCTCAAGAATTTCTTCTTCCATCTCCTTAGGTAAGGGAGAATTTTCAATCAAACTACGAATTTCTTTTGTCACATTATTTAACTGATCTGTATCTTCATAATTGATCTTTTCTAATAGCTCTTTAATCTTTTCTTTTATCCTGCTTTTTTCAATAAAATAGTCATATGCTTGGGCAGTAATAGCAAATCCAGGTGGAACAGGAATTTTAATATTGTAAATTTCCCCTAAGTTTGCACCCTTTCCTCCAGCAACATTTCCGGAGTTTTTGTTTAATTCAGAAAACCATTTTATTAGGTCTGGTCTTTCTCGATTTACCCCTTTTTCCTCAGTCATAATCCTAAAAAAATATATGAGTTAATAAATGTTTTCTTTAAACTTAAATTTTAAGAAAAAAAAACAAATAAAATCAAAATAAATTCTCTAAAACAAAAATTTATAAGTTAAAATTCTTTTTAAAAAATTAAGAGGTTCAATGATAGAATATCTTTTTTTTGTTTTAGGAATTGCCTTTTTAATAAAGGGAGCAGATTATTTAGTAGAAGGATCGTCTTCACTTGCTAAAAAATTAGGGGTTTCAAATTTAGTTATTGGTTTAACTATTGTGGCATTTGGGACATCTATGCCAGAACTAGTTGTCAATGTACTTTCCTCTATTAAGGGCACTGGAAATATTGCACTTGGTAACATTATTGGGAGCAATATCTCAAACATTCTTTTAATTTTAGGAATTGTTGCATTAATTACCAATCTTAAGGTTCAACATTCCACAACTTGGAAAGAGATCCCCTTTTCTTTTCTTTCTGTAATTGTTCTTTTTATTTTTTCTAGTGTTTATTTCTTAGATAAGATTAACATAAGTTATCTTTTAAGAACAGAGGGAATAATTCTATTACTCTTTTTTATGATATTTCTTTATTATGTTTTTGAACTAGCTAAAAGAAAAAAGTCAGAATTAGAGAAGAAAAAAATTGTGATTAAAGAACGTTCAGGATTAACAATACTGCTTATGATTGTTGGGGGATTGGTTGGGTTGTATCTTGGAGGAAGATGGACAGTTAATGGTGCAATTTCAATTGCCCAATCTTTAGGTCTCAGTGAATTTTTAATCTCTGCAACAGTTATTGCTATTGGAACTTCTTTACCCGAATTGGTTACTTCGATCAAAGCCGCATTAAAACAAAATGTTGATTTAGCTGTGGGAAATATTGTGGGAAGTAACATTTTTAATATTTTTTGGGTTTTGGGAGTAACAGCTGTAATAAGGCCTATACCAATACCTAGGTTTGCATTTATTGACATAGGAATTTTATTATTTGTTACAGGAATCTTGTTCCTATTTATGTTTGTTGGAAAAAAACATCAATTAGATAAATGGCAAGGAGCATTATTTGTTTTGATGTATATCTCTTATTTAATCTTTTTAATCATTAGAGGATAATCAGTAAAATCTAGAAATAAAAAAATGATTATTCTTTATTCGGATTATTCTTTATTGGATCTTATTCTTTTTATTAAAACTTTTATTGAATCTTTTAATTTTTTAAGGTTTTAATTATAGTAACTTCTAAAATTTTAAAATTTGTATTTTAGTGCCAAGAGAGAACATTTTTAAAGTTTGGATTTTAATCTAAATAGTAAATTAAAAATATTCTAAAAATGAATCCTAAATCAAATCCTAGCTCAAACCCTTCTTACAGGGGGAGAGGATTTAAAGCAAGAGGGGTAACTCCAATTAGGACTAATTCTCAGGCAAATGTTAGTAAATCACATAAGACAAGAAATTTTAATAGAAAACCTTTATCAGGGGGATTTAAAGCAAGAGCTGATTCTTCAAGAAGTTCTCTTTACAACCCTAATGCTAGTTTATCTAAAAGTCTTATTCTTGCAATAGGCGGGGTTTCTTTAATTATAATCCTTCTTTTAGTTTCTATTATCTTTGGAATTTTGGGAGACGTGCCTCCCTTTTTCCCAGGAAATAATAATACTGGAGGAACTGGGGGAACAGGGGGTACTGGTGGAGGTGGAGGAACTGGAGATACAGGCGATACCGGAAATGGAGATAACAATGGGACCGGGACAGGTGGAACAGGGGGTACTGGTGGAGGTGGAGGAACATCTACTACTTTAATGGGTCTTTTTTCACATTTTTTAACAGGAATGATAACTGGTGGAGATTCTGGAACTCCGATTTATTATAATGATGGTTGGGTTGGAATTGGAACATCTAATCCAAGGAATACTCTTAATGTTGTGGGTTCTTTTAATGCAACTGGTTCGATTTTTATGGGAGGTATTAATTGTCTAGATAAGAATAAAATCCTATCGATAAGTCCTAATGGCCAATTATCTTGTGTTGATATTTCTGATCAATTAAAAGATTTAAACTTTGTTTCTGGAACAGGCACCTGGGGAAAATTAGCTTTTTGGAATGGAACAAATTCTATCAATAGCGATGTATATCTTAATTGGAATCCCTCATCTCAAAAATTAGGTGTAGGAGTTTCTAATCCTGTCACAACAGTGCATCTTAAAGAAACATTAAAAATAAATCCTTTGGATGGTCCACCTTTTACTTGTTCTTCAACTTATACTGGAACGTTATACGTTAAATTTGAAGCCCTTTGTTATTGTGATGGAACAAATTGGATTGCAATAGTTGGTACACGGAATTGTGCACAATCTGGCCATGAAACTCCCCAATAATTTTGAAATTAGAATTTCTTTAATTCAAAAGTTTGAATAAGAGAGTATCTAATCTGAGAATTTTAAAATTTTCTTTTTGGAGTAATTTGAGACATTTTATAAATCCCCCTTAATTATATTTTCTATGGGATTCATAAAGGGGGCATTACTATCTCTTACAACCTTTTTACTCTTCATAACCATACTTTTGAGCATTGTTTTTTTTACTATGTCTTTTTCATTAAAATATGAAAATTTTGAAGATGAGTTTATATTGGTTGTTGAAAATTTAACTGATGGGAAGTTTAACCTTGTTGATGAAAATTTTGATTTGAAAAAAGATTTAAGTCCTTTTTTAGAACCTATGATTCTTTATTGTGAAAATCTTGAAGAAAACTTAAGCTCATATACAAATACAAGTAACCTTTCTGGAGACCTCTCTCAAAATCTTTCTTTGGGTATGTTTGAAAATTCTTCTGAAAATTCTTCTGAAAATAATCCTACAGTTTATGTATTCTCAACAGGGGGTTATATTTTTAGTTTTCCTTGTAATATTTTAGACAATGGGGAAGGAGAAGAAAATCTCACAGATAGAATTAAAAATAAGGCTGTTTCAGATATAAGCCAGCAAGTTTATTATGCTGATTATGGGTGTGGTTTTTGGGATTGTTTTAAGGGTGCTGGAATCTCTTTTTTTAGAAAAGGTACTGAAGGATGGAGAGGAACTCTTTTTCTTGTTTCAGAAAAAGCAAGAAATTATTGGAATGAAAAATTTTATTCTCTTTTAACATTTATTCTTATCCTTTTAGCTGCGACATTTGTTTTTACTAAACAAAAAATCAATACTCTGTCTATTCCCGGATTGATTCTTATTTCCTCTTCTTTTATACTTCTTTGGGCTAAAAAGAAATTGGAGGGGGTTACAATAAGTTACCTGATGTTTGTAAACGTCTTTCTTAATAAAACCCCTATTGTCTTTAAACTAACTTTACTTTTAGGAATATCTTTTTTAATACTATGGTTATTTCTTTTAATTTGGAGATCTGAGTTATCAAAAAGAAAGTTTTCTAAGAGAGAAGTTATGGAGATTCTTAAAACAGAACTTAGTAAAATGAACCCTAAAAATCATTTTAAAAAAAATAAGAAAGTCTTGGGTAATTCGGAAAACTCTAAAAATTCAGAAAATTTAAATGCTAATTTAGATTCAAATAAGAATCAAGAGGAGTCTTTTAAGTCTAAGGATAAAACAAAAGATAATAACCCCAAGCCCAAAGATAACAAAAAATAAATAACAAAAAATAAACTGATTATAAACATCTAAAGAATGTTCTTTTTAATTTTCTTAAATTAAGATTATCCCTTATCTTTCTTTTCTCTTTCTAAAAACTTTTTTATAAATCTTTTATATTCTTCAGAATCTTTTTTTATTTCTTTTATGGTGTAATATTCTAGATTATCTTTCTCTTGTTTTTCGGTTTTTACTCTACTTCTGATTCTTTCATTCATCTTTTCACTTATTAATATGTCTTCTTGTGCTAAAGAAGATATTTTTTTTGTTGAAGTCATTAGATTACCTAAACTCATAAACTTAAAGACCCCTTTTTCTAATTTGGCGACAATTGCTCCATAGGTTAAAGATATCCCAAAGCTTATTCTTTGTTTGAATAATTTATTATGTTGAAGGATTATTTCTTTAGCTTTCTGAGCTATTTCTAAGGCTAAGTTTTCATTACTGAATGTTCTCGTTTTAATAGGAGAGATTATTAAGAATATGGTGTTATGGCTTTCATAGGTTATTACCTTATGTTCTTCTGAAAAATCAACAATTTTCTGAAGAGTTTCTTTTGCATTCCCGTCTTTTAATTGATTTTCTTTTATGTTTTTTATATTAATTGCAACAATGTTCACATTTTGTTTTTCACCTTTTATAGAAAGAGAAATCTCTGCAGGGTTTTTGCTATTTATTAAGTTACCTTCATAAGAATTTACTTTTTCATTTGGTTTTTCCTTAACTTTTTTATCACCCTTTTTACCCCTTTCTTTTTTTACTCTGGATTTTATGTAACCAATAAAAGTTCTTTGATATCCTTTTTTTATCATTATAAATACAACAAAAGCTAATAAAAAAGTGGTAAAAATCCAGATTAAGGAGTGTTGTAAAATAAGAGGAGTCCCTGAAATTTCTTGTATGTCTATTACTTTTCCTGTAAGGGCTATGTTCATTAATTCATTATAATCCCCCGAGACAATCTCCAGTGTATAATTTCCGTCTGGGGCACTTAACATATACTTCTGGCTTTTACCTATTCCCAATATGATGTCTAAAGTTAAAGTCTCATTTCCAATATTTATAACTGATTTTTTTTCATAAGGGACATTCCCAACATTAGTGATAATCATTATTCTGCCTATTATTTCGATGCTAATCTCTTCATTTTCAACAATCTTAAAATTTGATTCTTTAATGAATTCTTCAGAAGAAGCGATTACACTCCAAGATTCAGGCAATTCATTTTTCGCAATCCAAAAATCAAAAAACTCATCTGTTTGGACCATAGTTTCTTTAACTATCTTATTATTCCTATCTTTTATAGATAACTTAACATCAGAAATAATCTTTTCTCCAGTTTGATCATGTAATATAGCTTTAACTCTCAAATTTGACCCTGGTTTGACTTCTTTTGATTCGAAGAATATTTCCAAACTTGTAGGAATTTGGGGTATACTTATTCCTTGATCAAATATCCCTTGGTTCGTTATTTTACCCGAATTATCTACTTCATAAGCTTTTAATCTTAAGATATAACTCCTTGCGGGCATATTTTGAGGTAGATTAATGTTAAAAGAAAAAATTCCATTATTAACTGTCTCAGATTGATTTAAAAATATCTCCCCTTCTTTTAGAATTGTTGCTTCTATAAACCCATTAGCAGAATTTCCTGTTTCTTTATTTACTTGACCCTCAACAAAAAAAGTTTCTCCGGGATTAAATTCTTTTATAGAAAGCTCTGTATTGAGTATTAATTTATCCGAAATCTTGAATTCCTCTGTTAAAACATAATCATTACCAATATATGCCTTTATTCTACAATTCCCTTTTAATTCTCCAATAACTTCATTTATCAGAACCAATGAGGATTCTATTCTTTTTTCTTCCCCTGAAGCAAGTTGAACCCCGTCTCTAAAAAAATTAGTTTGAGATCCACCACAAATTAGGTCCATATTAAAAAAACCAGAAATCCCGCTTATTGTTTTTATTACTACCGGGGTAGAAATCACTTCCCCTAGGTTATAAATTTGTTGGGGTTGTTGGCTGATTATTACTTGTGAAGAAGCTAAAGGAAGAATAAATGAAAATATTAATACAAAAAATAGTACCCTCAATAATTTATTTTTTTTCTCCATATTCCTGATGTTAATCCAAAATCGAGATTATTTATAAATATTGTTAAACTATTGTTAGGTTTAAGGATTTAAATGATTTTAGACTTTTAATCAAAAATCTCCCTTTTTTGTTATTTTGTTGTTAAATCTAAATCTTAATTTTTTTATTTTCCCAGATAGTTTTAAAAGATTGAACAACTTTGTGTAATCATGAACTTAGAATTACTTGAAGAAGATAATAAGAAATTAGTAAATAAATTTGGAGCTAGCGCTATGTCAAAATTTAAAGAGCAAGTGGATTTTTATACATTTAAAAATAAGTTAGTTTATTCTCATAGAGACTTTGATAAGTTTCTTTTATCTCTAAAAAAAGGAGAAAAATGTGCTATTGTTTCAGGATTAAACGCTTCAGGAACATTACACCTGGGTCATAAGCCTGTTTTTGATACTAATCTTTTTTTTCAAAAAAAATATGGCATTCCGGTTTATATTCCCCTTTCAGATGATGAAAGTTATGTTGCGGGAAAAGTAAAAGACCAGAAGGAATCTTTAGCTAATTCTTTAGAACTTGCAAGAGAACTCATAGCTTATGGTTTTGATCCAAATAAGACTTATTTTATAATTGATCAAATCTATACAAATATTTATAATTTAGCAATAAAACTTTCAAAAAAGGTAAACTTATCTGAGATTAAAGCAACTTATGGTTATAAAAACGAAGAAAATATAGGGTTACATTTTTATCCTTCTGTTCAGTCTGCTCATATTCTTCTTCCAGAAGAGGATTATGGAATAAAGAATGTTCTTGTTCCTATAGGTCCTGATGAAGATGCCCATATTAGGATTTCTAGGGATATCTCTAGAAGAGCAGGATATAGACTTCCTTCAATATTACACCTATTCTTTTTGCCTGGAATTGATGGTACCAAGATGTCTAAAACTAAAAATAATGCGATATTTTTTAAGGATTCTCCTGAAGTTATAAAGAAGAAAGTAAACAAGGCATTTTCAGGAGGAAGAGATACTGCAGAAGAACAAAGAAAATACGGGGGAGATCCTGATAAAGACGTTTCAATTTTTTATTTAACAAAACTTTTTTTAGATGAAAAAGAAGGAAAAAAGATTGTTGAAGATTATAAATCTGGGAAAATTATGTCTGGAGATGTTAAAAAGAAACTTTATAACTTTTTGATTGATTTTACAGAAAACTTTCAGAAAAAATTAAAAAAGACAAGTTTAAAAGATGTAGAAAAATGCATCCTTAAGAATAAGGATTTTAAAATTTAGAATTCAATTTTTAATGTTTAATTAAAATTCAATTTTCGTTTTTTTGATATTTTGTCTATTTAATCCCTTTTTATGAGGTTTTTGTTTTAAATAATTTTTTAAACTTGATTTCCTTAATTTTAAAATGAAGATACTAACACTCCACGTTGATTATATCAATTTTAAACCTCTGAAAAAGGCACTTAAAACAGTAGGTGAGCTTTCTGAAAAAGATAAAAAAGAAATTAAAGTTGGTGAAAGTTTGGTCGTAATGATTGCGGTTGAAAAGGGGGACTCTGTTGAATCCTCTGTTGGTGATTTAATAAATAATATAAAAGATATTTCTTCTCAACTTAAGATAAAGAAAGTTGTACTTTATCCTTATGCTCATCTTTCAAGTAGTCTTTCAAATCCTGATATTGCAATTGAAGTTTTAAATAAAACAGAAAAATTACTTTCCAAAGAATTTGATGTGATTAAAGCTCCGTTTGGTTATTATAAAGAATTTGAATTAAAAGTTAAAGGTCATCCCTTAAGTGAACTTTCAAGAGAGATTGTTTCTGAAAAAGATAAAAAAGTTTTAATTGAAAACTTTGATGAAAAAATCGATGAAAAAACAAATGCTCTTAAAGCAGAAGAAAAGATTAAATCTCAGTGGTATATTATGACCCCTGATGGGAAAATGCAAGAGGTGGATAAGTTTGATTATAAATCCCATAAAAATCTTAAGAAATTTGCATTTTATGAGAAATCAAAATCTCGAAAAGCGGTAAAAGAACCTGCTCATATAAAAACTATGAAAGCGTTAGAATTAGTTGATTATGAACCGGCATCTGATTCTGGAAATTTTAGATATTATCCTAAAGGAAGATTGATAAAAAGTTTAATTGAAGAATATGTTACAAAAAGGGTTATTGACTATGGGGGAATGGAAGTTGAAACTCCAATTATGTATAATATCCAACATCCAGCATTATCTAGTTATTTACAAAAATTTCCTGCAAGGCAATATCAAATTGAATCTGATAAAAAAAAGTTTTTTTTGAGATTTAGTGCTTGCTTTGGGCAATTTTTAATGGCAAAAGATGCTCCTTTATCCTACAAAAATCTTCCCTTTAGAATATATGAGATGACTAGATATAGTTTTAGAAAAGAACAAAGTGGGGAGTTATCAGGATTAAGAAGGTTGAGATCTTTTACTATGCCAGATGTTCATGCTCTTTGTAGTGATTTAGAACAATCCATGGAAGAATACAAAACAAGATTTGATTTGTGTATAGATGTTTTAGACAAGATAGGGATAAGTTTAGATGATCTTGAATTAGGAATAAGATTTACTAAGGATTTTTATAACAAAAATAAGAAATTTGTAGAATACTTAGTAAAAAGATTAGGTAAACCCGCTTTAGTTGAAATGTGGAATGAAAGAGCTTTTTATTTTGTTTTAAAATATGAGTTTAATTTTGTAGACAGTGTTGATAAGGCAGCAGCATTATCCACAGATCAGATAGATGTTGAAAATGCAGAAAGATATGGGATTAAATTCAAAGATAAAGACAATATTAAGAAATATCCTTTGATTCTCCATTGTTCTCCTTCTGGAGCTGTAGAAAGAGTTATTTACGCTTTATTAGAAAAAGCAGAAATTAACAAAAGCCACTCTTTACCCTATTGGCTTTGTCCAACTCAACTAAGAATTGCTAGTATTTCGGAGAAGTTTAATGAAAAAGCAATAAGTTTAGCAGAAGAATTCAATCAGAGAGGGGTAAGAACTGATGTTGATGACCGAAATATTACTTTGCCTAAAAAAATCTCTGATTCAGAGAGTGAATGGATTCCTTATGTTGTTGTGATTGGAGAAAAAGAAGCAGCTTCTGGTAAGATTGCCTTGAGAACTAGGAATAAGAAGGGAATTGAAATTTTAGATAAAGAAGAATTATTCAATCTTTTGAAAAAACAGCAAGAAGATATGCCCTGGAAAAGTTTGCCTTTGCCTAAATTATTGAGCAAAAGGCCTATTTTTGTTGGTTAAATTTTAGTGGCAAATATATCGTTAATTTTATTAACTATCTATTTTTTTTGTTTTAATGAATCTGGGATTTTATTTCGAAAAACTACATTCTTCTGAGGTTTTTATAGATTTTATGGAAAAAAATCCTAAAGCATACTTATGCTCTGGTTTTTTTAGTATTGATAAGGAAGGCCAGGATAATCAAAAACATTTTGATTTTTATGCTCCTGATGAAAAGAAAATGTTTAGTTTTAAACTTGAATCCAAAATCGAAAAAGTTCCTATGGAAATTTTTGAGGCAGTTCCAAAAGTCTTGGATATTGATTCTAATTTAGACTTTGATATAGATGATACAGAAAAGATTCTCCTCGAAAAAATGGAAGAACAAAAAATTAATAACAAAATTCAAAAAATTTTAATATCTATACAAAATGTTGAGGAAAAGAATTTTTTAATTTGTACGGTTTTTATTAGTGGTTTGGGTCTTTTAAAGGTTCAAATTGATCTTAAAACAAAAAAAATAACGTTTTTTGAGAAAAAAAGCTTTTTTGATTTTGTTAAAAGAGTTAAGTGATAAGTGAGTTAGGCAGTAAATTTTCCAGAGAAATACTCCTCAATTCCCTTCTGGTATAATTCAAAGAATTTAATCAAGTCTGAGTCTGGGAGTCTACTTAAGTAGATAGAGGGGTTTATCTCTTCAACTTCACTAATCATTGGGAAATCTCTTCGTCCAATAACATCAAATCTTGTGATTGGGGCATAATTTTTTCCTTTAAAATCCAGAATTTTTTCACAAACTTTTAATTCCTGTTTTGATGGTTTGATTTTCTCTGGAAGTCTCCCAAGAGTTCCAGTCGGAGGTAACCATCCCTCACCCCTGTATCTCAAAGCAGCATGTGAAAATTTTCTACTTACATAAACTAAGGACCTTTCATGATAAAGTTCAACATCAGGTATAAAAGCCTGAGCCAAAACTCCTCGAGATTTATTTTCTAAAAAGTATCCTTCTAGGTTAGAATCATCTGTTTCATTCAATCTAATAACTGAGTTTGCTCTTTCTCCAAATATTTTAGGCTTTAATACAACATCTTCTAAAGACCCTTTAGATTTCTCCTGAACCCTTTTGATTATCTCTTCTCTAGGAGTATATACTTTAAGTTCTACTGTGGGTATAGTTGAAATTGAGTTTTCTTGTAATTCAACTAAATAAGACTTATTTAGGTTTTTCATCATAACCCTTGGAGGATTTATCATAAATGGGGGTTTTATTCTTTTACTGGTCATTTGTTCTAAAGTATTAAAAAATAAAGCAACATCCCTTTCTTTTTTTTCAAATTTTCCCATTGAGAGTACATGTAAGACATCAAAATCACTTAATCTCCACATTTCGTCTCTTTCTAAAAAAACTCTTTCAGATTTAGGATCAATTCTTGTGATTAATTCTCCTCCTCTTAGGGTTTCCCAGTCTAAAAAAGCAATATCATATCTCTCACCTAAAATTTCTTGGAATAAGAATCTTTCATCATCATTACTTTTTGAAAATAAACATATCTTTTTCTTTTCCATTTTATCTTTAGGATTATTCGATTATTTCAGTTCTAGTTTTAGTTAATCCCAAATTTTGTTTACCTTCTTTATAACTTTTTTCAGAATTTCTTTTTAAGAAATTTAATGTCGAATCTACAAACTGAACCATCCTTTTGTTGTCGTTTATTTTGTTGAAGTAATTTGGAGTAGGATTGTTCTCAATTACCACTGGTCCATCTTCAGAAAAAGAGATATCCACTTCATTAACTAAAGCCCCTATTAGATTTGTAGATCTTATTGCTAAGTTTATCTCATCGATTGTTGGCCTAAAAGAGGGTAATTCTTTTGAACCATTGCTTACAGATCCAAACCAAGGTTCTTCTCCTTCCTTTGAAGGAATTAAAGTTCTTGCAAATGCAAAGGTATAATTTCCATCAATTATGTTAACCCTACAATCATAACCTCGAACAGGTTTAACAAATTCTTGGGCTATAAAACTCCCAAAATACCCTTCTCCTCTTGCTAATTCTCTCTTAGAAGACATGATTGAAACAAACTCTTCTGGCGTTTCTATTTTACATACATCCTTGCCCCTCCCCCCGGAATTTCTTTTTATTATTAATGGAAAACCTAACAGAGATTCTAACTTTTCTGATTTTTCCTTTAAATCTTCTTTCATGTCTATAAAAATGCTTTCTGGAGTAGGGACCCCCCCATAGGATAAACGTCTAAATGTTTGATATTTGTCATAATCATATCCCGAAGTTTTATAAGAGTTTAAACAATAAACCCCTCTTTTTTCTATTTCCCTGAGCAAATTAAGTGTAAGTACTATACTCCTATAATCTCTATTTGCTACACTTGCATAAACTCTATTTAAGACTAAATCATTTTTTATTATTTTTTCAAGAAAACAGTTTCTTACATCATAATGATTAACGATAACATCCCTTTCTCTTAAAAGACTTGTAAGTTCTTGCTCAGCAAATTCAAGATCATGGTGTAACATCCCGATTTCTAATCTTTTCATTTTAATTCTGCCTCCAAATCTACTTTTGTAAACATCTTTTCTGTATCTATCTCTGTAAACATCTTTTCTGCAAATTCTCTTATTTCATATTTCATAGTGACTATGACCTCATTTTCTGAACTTTCAACATAATTAACAATTTCTCTTGCGGTTAATTCCATAGGATCAAATACTTTTATCGAGAAATCTTTTTGTTTTATTACTAATGGAAGTTCTGTACACCCTAAAACAATAGCTTCTGCGCCTCTTTCTATAAGGCTTTTTATTGCTTGTGTAAGTAATCTTTTTGGGATTAACTTTTTACCAGATTTTATCCCCTCTTTACCATAAATTGATTTCATCACTAAATTTTCTTGTTCATATTTATCGGGGAGTATAGTTTCTATTCCAACCTCGTTAAAATATGATTGAAATATTTTCGATTTTAAAGCCCCGTCTGTAGTTAAAAGTCCAATTTTTTTTAAATGATTCTTATCTAAAAGAATTTTTTTAACGAGAATTTTTTCCATATCTACAATCGGTACTTTGATTTCTTCTTGAACCTTTGGGAGAAAGACATGTGCAGTGTTACAGGGCACAATAATTAAATCAACACCTAAATTTTCTAATATCTTAGATGTTTTTATTAATTCAGGGGTTGGATCTTTACCTAGTCCTAATATGTAGTCTGTTCGATCTGGAATTTGAGGGTTACATAGGTGAACAAAGGGTATCTTATCCTGATCACATGTTCCTTTCTTTTTTGAAATTAAAAATTCACAAAATTTATTTGAAGCTTCAGGACCTACACCTCCAACTACTCCAATTAGCTTTTTTTTCACCTCAATAGAGGCATATTTGTTTATTTCCACTTTATTTTGATAGATTAGTTAAATTTAATTTAAGACATAAAGGGTTAATCTGGTTATCCCAATCAAGAAATATCATATTTTCTAAAGGATTTTTCAAAATTTCCTTTAATTTTTGGTTTTCTATAAGCATTTTTTAATCTCTTTTCAGGGTCTTCCATTTTTTACTTTTTTCGTTTATTTTTATGGTTTATAAAACTTATGGTGCTATTCAATAATAACACCTTTATTAAAAAATAATCCCTTTAGTTTATAAAATTTTAGTTAATAGAGAATACATTCCCTCAATTTTTTGATAATTTATACCTTTTTTAGGCTTCTATTTTTTGAGATAGAAATAAATCAAATTGGTTTATCTACAATCAGAATAATGCTTTTGGTATACTTCTTCTGAGGCATTTCTTTTGTTGAAACATGATTTATCTTGAAACCCACCTTTTTTAATAAATCTAAAATTTCGTTTTTATCGTAAAGGTAATAATATCTTTTAAGTGTCTTCTCGTTTATTTTCCAGGGGACATAAACTTCTTTTTTTTCTTGATTAAAACTCTTTTGATTTTTATCCCAGACTGTTATTAATGCTTTTTTTCCAGGCTTTAAGACTCTGAATAATTCTTTGAGGGTTTTGTATCTCAGATTAGAACCTTTAATACAGTGTAAGGAGTCTATAAACAGGGCAGAATCAAAAAAATTATCATCAAAAGGAATATCCCATGCAAAACTTTTTTTAAAATTAGATTTAATCTTAAATTCTTTGGCTTTTTCTTTTGCATAACTAATCATTTTTTTTGAAAAATCTACCCCATAATAGTCCCCCTTTGTATTAATTAAATTTCGGCCACTACCACAACATAAATCAAGTATCTTTCCTTCTTGGTTTTTTAAAAAATTTATAACTTCTGGAATGGGATGTATACGATATCCTTTCCAGACTTTTGAGATTTCGTCCCAAATTTTCTCTTGATTTAATCTAGAATCCTCTTTTTTGATCATCTTTTTTAATAAGTTCATTTATTTATCCATGAAGCTTTTGTTTATGAAGCAAGAGGGAGATATTTCCTTTAAAATTTTATTTTTTATTTTCTATCTTTTTAATCCTTTTTTTAACATGATTTTTTATTAAGAATATCCCAACATTCCTAAAATTTGGAGTGTTCCCAAGAGTACAAGGAGTCCTGCAATTAAAACTCCAATGCTCATTGCAATAATACTCTTTTTTCTATTTAACCCTAATAGCCAAGAAATAAGAGATCCTGTCCAAATACCTGTTCCTGGTAAAGGCACTGCAACAGTTATAGATAATGCTAAAAAACCAATAGTATCATATCGTTTTTCAAATTTATGAACCTTTCTTTGAAATCTTTTTATAAAATTACTAAAAAATTTGTTATAAATTTTAATTTTTAATAGGTGAAGATGAATTTTATCTAAAAAATAAAAAACGAAGAATATTGTGAGGATGTTGACAATTACAATTATTAAAAAGATTAGTAAAATAGAAATATTATTGTCTCGAGCGAAAATTATGGCTAGAGGAAGCCCCGCCCTTAGTTCTGTTATGGGTAATATTGTCAGGATTATAGCGTATAATAACCTAAGATCCATATTTAGATTTTTAAATTTTTAATCTTGTATTAAATATTTTTTTACTTATATATCCTTGCATAATTCCCTTCTTAGAAAGCTTAGATTTTTAACTTTATTTCAAATTTCCAAATTTATCCCAAATTCTTTAAAATTATTTCAACTAAAATCTTTTCGAATCCTCAAATGAATTCCCACTATTTTTTGAATCCTCAAATGAATCTTCACTATTCTCAGAAACCCTAAATGAATTCTCGCTATTTTTTGAATCCTCAAATGAATTCCCGCTGTTCTTAGAATATTTAAATGAACCCCCACTATTCTCAGAACCAAAAAACGAATACCCCCTATTCTCAGAACTCCAAAATGAACCCCCACTATTCTCAGAACCCCTAAATGAATCTTCACTATTCTCAGAAAACCCAAATGAATCCCCGCTGTTCTTAGAATATTTAAATGAACCCCCACTATTCTCAGAACCAAAAAACGAATACCTACTATTCTCAGAACTCCAAAATGAACCCCCACTATTCTCAGAACCCCTAAATGAACCTCCACTACTCTCAGAAAACCTAAATGAATACCCCCTATTCTTAGAACCCCCAAATGAACCCCCACTATTCTCAGAACCAAAAAACGAATACTCACTATTCTCAGAACCAAAAAACGAATACCCCCTATTCTTAGAACCCCAAAATGAATCCCCGCTATTCTCAGAAAACCTAAAGGATTTCCCACTATTATTTGAATATGCAAAAGCCCTTCCACTATTTTTTGAAAACCATAACTGCTTTTTTCCAAATGATAATCCTGAGGGGGTATTCACTAAACTTATCCCTAAACCACCATACTCTAATTTTCTTAGGGGTTTTAGATCTCCTGTTAAGTTATAATAGGCAGAACTTGCAATTCCTGAGATAAGCTCATTTTCATTAAACAAATATTCTATTAAGTTTTCAGGGCTTTCTTTATAAGCTTCTGTAATAATTTTAGTTAATTGCCTTATTCTATTTCCATTTCCTTTTTCATGAACTAATTTCTCTAAAAAAGAACCCAGACTTTTTGTTTTAGAATCTTTATCTTGAATATCTTGCTCAGTTTTCATAAGATTTTTAGAAATAAACTGCTTATAACCTTTATTGTGATGTAACTATCATAAAGTTAATCAAACTTTATCAGATGTTCTAATATGCGCCCCAAGATTGAAATTTTCTATTTTCAGAAATTTTTATTAAAGTTCATATTTTTAAACTTATATTTTAAAAGTCATCTCTCTTTTCTTATAAAAGGCTTGCCATTAATGCCTGATTTTTTTGCAATATCCAAAACCCTTTTTAAGTGGCGGGGATGGGTAATTATTAGTATATCTGTTCCGTTTAAATAATCCTTCTCTATATAATCGAAAAATGGCTCCTTTTGACAATAATCAAAATATAATTTTCCTTCTACTTCTCTCATAAATTCCTTTAAACAACTGTTTGACATCTTTTTTAATGATTTTATCCTAGTATAATGACCATTAATAGTGCAAACATCCTTTTCTCTCCTAGTCCTTAAAATGGTTCCTAATTCGAGTTGGGTAATTATTTCTAATTCTTTTTTTTGATTAAAAGCTTCATAGAAATTTCTAGCAACAATTACTGTATCTGCAAGGACATGATTATAAGACTCTCTTCCAATTCCCTGATCAAAAGAGGGAGCGATAATATAACTTGGATTAAGGTTAGGTTCACATAGAAAACTTTCTCCTTTAATCACAATCTCTTCTAAGTTTCTTAAATTTGAGTTTTTAAGAATATCAAAGACATTCTTAAATAGGTTGATGTTCATAGTTTTGAAATAGAAGTACCCCTTTTAAAACTTCCTATCTGTAACCATTTGCCAGTAACTATAAATCTAGTCTAAATCCTCTTGAAGATAACCCTATTAAAGATAAATTCAGCGTTAATAAGTAATCGGTATCAGGGGAGAGTATTTTTATAAGTCTTAAATTTTTAGTTTTAGGATGATTGAAACAAAAAAAGTTAAGAAACCTGTAAGAACAATATCTGGAGTGACTCCTTTAACAGTTGTTTTGAAACCAAAAAAATGTAATCATGGAACATGTATTTACTGCCCTGGGGGTGATAATGTCCCACAGAGTTATACAGACAAAAGTCCAGCAATAATGAGAGCCTTAGCTTTAGAATTTGATCCTTATAGACAAGTAATGAATCGGCTTGAAGTTTTAGAAAAAATGGGTCATCCAACCGACAAGATTGAATTGATTATTATTGGAGGAACCTTTTTGCAGTATGATATAAACTATCAGTATAAATTTGTAAAAGATTGTTATGATGCATTAAACGGAAAAAAGGCAAAAGATTTGAATCAAGCAAAAAAATGGAATGAAATATCAAAGCATAGGTGTGTTGCAATGTGTATTGAAAATAGGCCAGATAGTTGTTCTGAATCTGAGATAAACAGAATGTTAGAGTTTGGAACAACAAGAATTGAAATTGGGGTTCAAATTTTAGATGATGAAATTTATCAAAAGGTTAATCGTGGGCATACTGTAAAAGATGTTATTGAATCTACAGAGAGATTAAAAAATGCAGGATTTAAATTAGGTTATCATGTAATGCCGGGGATTCCATACAGTAATCCTGAAAAAGATATAGAAATGTTTAAGAAAATTTTTGATGATAACAAATTTCGTCCTGATCAAATAAAAATCTATCCTTGCCAAATTGTTGAAGGCTCTTTACTTTCTAGAATTTATAAGGAAATAAATTTTAAATCATACACCCAAGAACAAGCAAGAAAAATTGTTACGGAAATGATGAAAATAATCCCAGAGTATTGTAGGGTTATGAGAATTATGAGGGAGATTCCTAAAGAAAAAATAACTAACGCAATAGAAAAATTAGATTTAAGAAAAGATATTGAAAGGGAATTTAGAGATTCTGGTGTGAAAATAAAAGAAATTCGGATGAGAGAAATTGGGTTTAATAAAAAAGAAGGTGTTTCAGATATCAAACTTAAAATTTTGGAATATGAAGCTAGTAATGGAAAAGAATTCTTTTTACAATTTGTGGACTTAGATAATGTATTATACGGTTTATTAAGATTGAGAATATTCAAAGATAAAGAGACTGGTCAAGATAAAGCTATAATAAGAGAGCTACATGTGTATGGTCAAGCATTTGAAATTGGGAAAAAAGGAGAAGAAAAAAATTTTACACAACATAGTGGTTTAGGAAAAATTTTACTTGAAAAAGCTGAGGAAATAACAAAAGAACAGGGAATAAAAAACCTTTTAATAATTTCTGGCGTTGGCGTAAGACAATACTATGAAAGATTAGGGTATGAATTAGATGGCCCCTATATGAATAAACATTTTTAGTTTTTTAATTCTCTAATTTTTACTTTTTTTTAAACTTCAATTTTTTTACATGGGGAAAAATTAAATCAATTGTTTCACTCATAGGTTTAATATTCCTAAGATGAAGTGCAGGTTTAAATTCTGATAAATACTTTAACATTCCTGCCTTTTTCTTAACCTTTCTAACTTCTTTTATTTTTGGGAAAAATATCAAAGGCACAATAATTCTACCTGTTCCTGAGATTAATATCACAAATAAAAGAGTATTCATGAAGGTTATTGTTAAGTGTTGTGCAAGTAATCCTCCTACTAACGCCCCAAAAAATATTCCTAAACCCTCAAAAACACTATAATATGCAACACATATCCCTCTCCTTTCAGGGGTTACAGAATCATAAATGAAATTAGATGCAGCTAAATTAAAACCTGCCCAACCAATCCCCCCTACAAGTTGTGGAACAAGAATTAAGTATACTGGATTTGGGGAAAGAACCCATAAAAAACACATTAAGGGAATCATAGAACAAGCTAATTTTAACATTTCTTTATTTCCATATTTATCTGACAATCGTCCCCATATTGGAAGTGTTAACAAAGAGAAAAAAGAAGCAGAAACACTTACTAACATTAAGGTCGTATATGAAAACCCTAAATCATTTAACATATAAACAGTAAAGAAAGGAGAACCAATCATTACCACGAAATAGAAAAATCCACTAAATAAAACAAATCTCCCAAAATTATTATGGGGCATATTTTTTACAAATTTAAATATACTAAAATAATACCCTTCTTTTAATTCTAATTTTTTTTCTTTATGTTTAGTGAACAATCCCGCAGCAATTAATCTAAAAATACAAGCAAAGAAAAATAATATCGAAAATGCCACAAGAACTATTCCTTTTGTTTGAAAATAATCTAAGAAAAATGCGGCGATTAAAGTTGCTATTAAGGAGACTGTTCCTGTAATCTTATTTCTTTTAGAAAAATATTTCCCCCTAATTTTTTCTGGGACAGCATCTCCCATTAAAGAAAACCAACTTGGTCCAGCTATTGCTCCAAATATAACATATAATGAGTAAAGAAGAATAAGTATATTTGGACTACTCTCTTGAAAAAATCCTTTCCAAAAAAGAATCCCTAATGTTAAGATAGGTAACCACATCAAAGCTTGAAGTGTAACATTCGTGATAATAACTTTTTTTCTGTCTTTTTTTTCTAAAAGACGACTTCCAAAAATCTGGGCTAAGGGTGATAAAAGACCTACAAAAGAACTAAGTAAACCAATTTGAAAATTATTTGCTTTTAATGCAAGAGCAAAGGGTGTTATTTGTGAGCTTCCAAAACCAGTTGCAACAGAACTTGAGGCTCCCTCTTTTAAACTGAGAGCCATAGTTGTTTCTTGATTTATTCTTTCTTCAACACTTATGAGAATTTTCTTTCTTTTTTTTTGAATAATCTTCTCATTATGCATCTCCTCTTTTAAGGTTTTGATAACCGCTTCCTCTTTTTTTTCCATGGGATTATTATCTCTTTATTTCTATAAAAATCTAACTAAAAAAGTTTTATTTAATTTTTTAATTTTCTTTTTAATTATTTTGATAATTTAAATTCTAGAAAAGTTTATTAATCTTGAGCCTATAAGATTTTATGGCAACTTTAAAAGATTCTGAAATGAAAGAAGAAACTTCTAAAGAACAAATAAAACCAAAGAAAACCAGTATTTTTACTGAATTTTCTGAGTTTTTAAAGGAATATAAGGTGATTGGGCTTGCGATTGCTTTGATAATTGCTTTAGCTGCTACAGCTTTGGTTAAAGCTTTAGTTGATAACATTATCATGCCTCTTATAACCCCCTTTATTCCTGGAGGTGCATGGAGAGAAGCAACATTTGCAATTGGACCAATTATTATTGGAGGGGGTCCTTTTTTAGGAGAATTGATTAACTTTGTAATCATTGCATTCGTTGTTTTTATTATTGCAAAAAAAGTTCTAAAAGAAGATAAAGTCACTAAGAAATAGGCTTCTATTTTTGTTTTATTCTTTTTTGTTTTATTCTTTTTCTAATTATCCCTCTTATTCTTTATTCTGATTAAGACTTTTATTAAGAAATAAAAAGATTGGTAAAGCTTTTTGTTCTATTTCAGATAATAATTCTTTAAAGCTTTCTTTTGATTTAGGGATAATCATGGTATAACCAAAATTAGAACTTTTTTCTTTAAGTTCTGGAAATTCATATAAAATCTCTTTCTTTAAACGAATAATATTCCAAGATTGAGCACCTTCACTATAATGAATTTTCCCCTTAATTTTCACTATGCGATTATTAGGACTAAGTAATATCACCCTTTCCCCTGGAGGTGGTTCTTTTCTTTTAGCCACTTTGTGTTGTAATTTTAAAGTGATTTCAGATATAATTTACAAGAATGGATTATATTTAAATCTTTTTATTTTTTACAGTAAATCGTAATTTACAGTAAATCGTAAAGTAACTTAAAAGGTTTTAATAGATAAAACATAACGTTTGTTAAAGTTATTCACGAATTTTTTTTGCTAGTTGAGCAAGTTCTTTATCATTAGCCCTTTCACCCATTAATGTTGTGATGTACCCTTCATATTCTTTAAAAAAGATTTTCTTATCTGCCCAAGTTTCTACAAACTTGTTTTTTAATCCATGTAGGGGGTATAATTTTATATGAATGTGGTCTATTCCCATTCCCTCCATCACCATTGCAACTCTCTTCACGCTAAGTTTTTTCTCAAGGACTTTTGCAATCTTTTTCGAAATTAACATAAGATCAATATAGGCTTCTTTAGGCATATCAAAAGCATCAGAATGATAATGTTTTTTTGGAACAACTAGGGTCATACCTTTTGTGTTTGGGTGTATGTCTAAGAAAGCTAAATAATTATTATCTTCATATATCTTATGACAAGGAATTTCTTCGTTTATTATTTTACAAAATATACAATCTTTCATTTTCTTTAATTAATTCTCCTATTTTTTGTACTTTCCTATACTTTTATTTGTTTCTTATTTTCTTCACAGATTAGATAGGATACTTTGATCTTCATAATACTATGTAATAAAATTTATTATAACCTAGATATTTTTTTTATCTCTAATAAAAAATTGATAGTTATAATATTCCCTAAACGTTATAGCCTTTAAATATCTCTTATTTAAAGCGATTTGGAAAAAGTTTAGCTAAGATGTCGATTTTTTCCTGGTGCGTCTTCTTTGGTTTTATCTCTTCTTCGTTTCTTTGGCCTTTATTTATGTAAATCGACTTCCTTGTTTCTCGAACAATCTCCTTAAGAAGTATTTTTATTCTATGTCTAATAAAATCTAATAGTAAAGGATGATTTGTGATTAAGACAGAATTTGGTGAGCCCCACATTACCATTCTTTCTTCTATTCCTAACTCTAATTTAATTTTTTCATTAAGTTCTTTTAAAAGATCTGTTAATTCTTGGGGATCTAATCCGGTTATGTATTCTTCATGAAAACCAGCATATTCATTGTTTGTTTTTTCTTTTAATCTTTTTTCCCAGTTTAATACAACGTCATCAACAAGGATATTTTGCCTTCTTAATGGACATTTTAATTTTAAACCATCTAAAGATTTAATTCTACTAAATGCTACATATGCATGACCGGTTTCCCAAGGAGCATAAGTTAAATCAATGTAAGCTTTATCTAGTGTTTGGCCTTGACTTCTGTGTATTGTCATTGCCCATGCTAATTTTAGAGGTATTTGTGAGATACTTCCAATACTTTTTTGTCTTATTTCATTATTGGTAATGTCTGTGTCTATAATTTCCCATGTGAAATTTCCAATTGAAATTTCTTTTCCAGAATCTAACTGAATTGTAACTGATTTTTCTTCCATTGATTTTATAGTTCCAAGGCTTCCATTAACATATCGGTTATGTTCAGAAATATCATTTACTATAACAACTACCCTAGCGCCTTCCTTTAAAACTAACTCTTTTTCTGCATTACAAAATTGTTTTATATCATTAATTTCTTGTGGCCAATGGGGCGGATTTTTTATTTCTGCATAGTAAACTTTTGTTTTTCCAGGTAATTCTAAAAGCTTTTTTGTGTTATAAGCTTCAACTGTATTATTCTTTGTTGAGAGAATTGGTTCTTTATCTGGATGTTCTAAAGTCACTCTTTGGTTTATTACTTCTAAATCTTTATCTGTGATTTCATTTTTTCTCATTCTATTGAGTATCTCGGCGTATTTTTTATCTTCTTTTTGTCTATAAATCTCATTAAGATTTAAAACAATAAGGTCTAATTCTGGGAATATCTTTGAATTAAAAAAATAAGTAGGTTCTGTATGGTAAAGTGACCTTAATCTTTCTTGTTCTTCTTTTTTTGTGACAGGTGGAAGTTGATACATATCCCCAAACATGACTAATTTAGCACCTCCAAAGGGTCTTTTACATTTTTTGTATTTTTTCATAATTTTATCCATAACATCAAAAACATCTTTTCTAACCATTGAAATTTCATCTATGACTATGGTGTCTATTTTTTCATAAATTTTGGATCTTTTGTCTCTTTTCTCATTTGCAAAATTTTCAGGTGTTTGAACTCCAAGTTTAAGTTTAAAAAAAGAATGTATTGTTTGTCCGTTAATATTACTTGCAGCAATGCCTGTGGGGGATAGTACTATAGTGTTTTTTGTTTTTTCTTGAAATTTTTTTAGAATAGTTGATTTCCCTGTTCCCCCTGCACCAGTTATAAGAATATTAGACCTACAATCTTTTAGTAATGAGTAAATCCCATCTTTTTCAAATTCTTCTGAATTTAACCCATTATTCCTTTCGTACCATGCCTTAATAGGCATAAAAATAGATTCCATTAAATCCTTAAAATGAGTTTCTTTTTATAGGTTCTGGATAAAATTAACATTCTTACCTAAAGATTTTTATATTTAATTAAATTATTTTTGAGATGACAAAAGATTCAGAAAGAAAGATATCTGAGTTAAAAGAAAAAATTAAAGATTTTTGCGAAGTTAGGGATTGGGATCAATTTCATAATGCTAAAGATTTGGCAATTGCTTTGTCAATTGAAGTTTCTGAGTTATTAGAGATATTTAGGTGGAAAACTCGTGAAGAAGTTCAGGATTTATTTAAAGACGAAAAAAAGAAAGAAAACATCCAAGACGAAATGGCAGATATTTTATATTTCTTAGTCAGAATTGCTCAAAGATATGATATTGATTTATCAGAAGCATTTGACAAAAAAATGGAGAAAAATGAACAGAATTATCCTGTGGAAAAGTCAAAAGGTTGTCATAAAAAGTACAACGAATTAGATTAAAGCTAAATAAAAGGTTAATTAAATAAAAAACTTAAACCTCTATTGCTTTTTTGAAAATTTTAAACTTAGATAATTATCTGAGAATAAAGCCCAAAATAAAATTTTTATAAACTACCCCCCACTTATTATTACAACTGTTCAGGTTTAAAACAATTAAGATGATAACTCATAGCACAAGAAATGATATTTACATTGGGAGAGGGGCAGGTAAGAAATTAAAAGAAGATTTAGAGAATGCTTCTAAGAGCGTTAAGATTGTTTCTCCTTACTTAACACCTTCATATGTTGAAGATTTATTAAAATTAGTTCATAGGGGTGTTAATGTTACTTTGATTACTTCTAATGATGTGGAACAAGGAGACGGAAATTATTCTTCTTTTAGACACACAGATTTAATTAAACAAAAAAGAAGCATTAATACTAAGGAAAAAGAATTAAGAAAAAAAGGAATCAAATATTCCCTGCTTTCATTCATAATTCCCTTATTTCTCTTTTATGCTAAACAGTATCTTTATGCTTTTTTTGGGGCTATGGTTTTAGGATTTATTTTTTATTACTTTTATAACAGAAAAATATACTCTTATTCATATTATTCCCCTATAAGGTTAAAAGTTGTTCCAGATGAATATCATGATAGAGAAAAAGGAAAATTTTTGATTCATTCAAAGATTTATTTAATAGATGAAAAAATTGCTTATTTAGGCTCGATTAATTATACCCATAAGGCCTTTAGGTATAATTATGAAACTGCAATAAAAGTAACCTCTTCAAGGGCAGTTAATGATATCTCTAATGAAGTAGAAAGACTTTTTGAAGATAAAGAGCTTTATGAAAAAGATATTGATGAGTGGGGAAGAGAGTTATACCCTGAGCCTAGACATTAACTAATTAACAAAAAATAAAGACTACCTTTTTATGATACGATTCAGTTGATTAAGTAAACTTCTTGTTGAAAAGCCTGTACGTAAAAACTAAAGATCTTCTTTTAAATAATCTACACATTTATTCAAAAGTGAATCAAAATCTTTTTCTTTTTTCCATTCTCTTTCTATAAAATCTCTAAGTTTTTGTTGGTCATCACTATCATATCCCTCATCCCTTAATATCCAAAGACCCTTAAATTCAAGATTAAGTAAAACAGTCAATGCTTCTTTTAGATTAGAAGTCTTTTCTTTTCCCACCTGTTTCTCTAATCTTGGCCAGTCTGTATTGTGGAAGTGTATGTGCATTAATTCATGGGCACAGACTTTTAGTGCATTTGGAATACTGCTGAATATACTAACCATAAATGAGGGTTCTTTAGGGTCATAAGGACATCTTTTTTGAGTTGTTAAATAACCGGTTATCATATCAAAAGGCATAGGTTTCCCTGTTATTTTTTTAAGAATCCTGAAATATTCATCGTTGATATTATCCCAAGATCTTTGAAATGCTTCGATCACGGAGTATAATAACTTGTTATCATGTATTGGTTTTAAAAATTTTTCAACATCTTTTTTACATTCCTCTAACCCTTTGTTTTTACATATCTTGTCAATCTCTGTAAAATCATTCGCTTTCTTTTTTGTCCAAGGGGAAATATAATTGGAAGTATCCCAATGATTCCAGATGTCTTTTCTCTTATCAAACTTAAATTTTACCTGCGGCATTTTATTTGTAACTTTTGATTAAGCCTTAACACTTTTTATTTCTTTTTCTGGATCAAACTTTGTCCAAAATAGCGGACATCCCCCCGCACAATTTTCAGTACAAGAATTTTCATTACATCTCTTTGAGGGATATCTGCCTACTCTTTCTCTGAAAGTATCAGGAAGATTATTTGGTGAGTTATACATTTTTAAAAATTCCCCCTTTGCTAATCTTTCATCTAAGATTTCAAGAGGAGTTTTTTCTCTTTTTGCAATTTCAGGAATTGGAACAATACGGTCCTTTCCGTAGCCTGTTTTTGATCTGTTTGGATTTTTGTTATCTCTTATTTTTATTGTTCTTGTTTCAAGATAAATATCTGAGATTTCAAGATTGCAAACTTCTCTGATTCTCAATCTACACATTTATTTAAGATTAAATAGAATATTTTTCAGTTTCACTTTCAATAAATTTTTCTAGGTTAAAATTAAATCTTCTTTTAAAATTAGGGATATTTTTATTTGCATACGCAATTAATCTATCCAAGGTTTTATTAATAACAGTTGTAAAATCTGCTTCTGTATTTATTAATTCAACCATTTTCTTTCTAGCCAATTCTAGATAACCATTTCTTACTCTATCAAAAAATTCCGGATCTTCTAAGGATTTTGCTTCAAAATAATTTGGATCCTTTACCCGGTTAATTGCTAATTTTACATCTAAATCAAATATAAATGTTATTCCTGGGATAATCCCCTGAGTTACAATGGTATTAATTTTTTTAATTTCATTTAGATCATAATTGCCCCCATAACCTTGATACACAGTTGAAGAAAAATTATTTCTATCAGATATAACAACACTATTCTCATAAGGCTCAGTTATGTTTGGATTAAGTACGGGCATTTTTCTTATAATATCTTTTTCAATGTCAAATTCATCATTATCATTTAAAACCTTATACACCAATAAACTAATTGTTTCTTTAAACAAGTCATAATAATTTTTATTATCCTCTAAAAAACGATTAATTTCTTGTTTTTGTAAGCAAAAAGGTATTACAATATTATCAATATGAATACTTCTGTCCATTGACATCAAGGTAAATTCTTTTTTTGGCGTTTTTGGGAGATTTTTATTAAGTAATATCTTCCTTAAATCTAAATTAATACCATTGTGTGGGCTTCCCGGTTCTTTAGTCAATAGGACATCATAATTCATTTTTTCAAAAAAATCAGCCATAACCCTTGCCTTTAATGTTTTACCTGAACCATCAATTCCTTCTAATACAACATAATTCGATAACACTTTTTTCATTTTACCAATATCTCAAATTTAGTTGATTTTTTATATTATTAGGTTATTTAATAATCAAAATCAAGAGATAATTTATAACTACTCTCAAGTGTCGAAACATTTATAAACTCTTGTTTATTTATTTTATTATATTTTCATTAAATAAAATATAAATTAATAATAAAAATGGGAATAGAAGAAAAACTCCAAGAAATAGGCATAAAACGAGTATTAGTTGTAGATGATTCTGAAGAAAATTTAGCAGTAGCTAGTAGATATTTTCATAAAATTGGAGTAGATATCGATTTAGCTTTTAATAGAGAAAGTGCATTAGAAATGCTTAAGGAATCACAAGTTTCAGAAAAAAGATATGACTTGGTTATAAGTGACTTAGAAATGGAAACAAAAGATGCAGGAATGGATGTTGTAAGAAAAGCTCTCGAAACAATTACTTATCCTATCATTTTAACTGGAAGAAATTATAACCTTCCAGATTCACATCCCCATGGCCCAAATACTGCTATTATTCCTGCTGAAGAATCTGTAAAGGGAAAAAAGAGTGCAACAGAAACTTGGGAAATTGCTCTTGAAAAAATAGTTGAATATCTTTCGTCTTCTGAAACTCAAAGAATCTATAATTCTGCAAGAAGATATCAGAAGCATTTGAATGAAGTTCCTAATATTTTTGTAGAGACGATGCTTAAATTGTATGAACATCCTTCTACTTTTAGCAAGACTTAAAGTGTATGAACGCCCGTCTACTGAGAAATAACAAAAAATGAGGGTAGGTAAGAAATTAAAAGAAAATTGATAAAAGTTAATAAAAAATATTTGCTAAAAAATAATAAAAGAGTAAAAAATAGAAAAAAATAGAAAAAAATTAAGTACTATCAAAAAAACTTATTTTTCCTTCTTGCCAATCTCTTAATATCCTTTTTGATGTTCGGTCTTCATCAACAATATTCCCCTTTTTTAAGTAGTTTAACTTTCTGCCTAATTTTTCTATAAGAACCTCTGAATTCCCCTTTGCCTCTATTTTATAATGTTTTTCAAAGAGATAAGGGTATTGCTGTGTTAGTCTAAATACCACCATCTCTGGATTTTTTATTTTATTCCAAGTTATTGCCCCTATTCTCGGAAGTTTTGACATGCCTTTATCTCCAATCTCTGTTTTTTCATAAGGTGGGATTACTCCGGGGGTATCAATTAAATAAACTCCTTTTGAAAGTTTTAACTTTTGTATTCCTTTTGTATACCCTGCTTCTGAAGAAGTTTTTGCGGAAGATTTTCCTATAAGGTAATTTATCAATGAACTTTTTCCAGAATTAGGGTAACCAATAACCCCAATTATTATAGGGCTTTTATCTAATTTTTCTGATTTTATTTTTATGATTTCTCTTAAAGTATGGGCCCCTTTTCTTTCTTTAGAAGAGAAAAATAAATACGGTTTTATTTTTTCAAGTTCGATATTCTTTGTTATATCATTAGGATTAACAAGGTCTGATTTATTAAGAACATAGATTAGTACCTTACCAAATCTTTTTACTTTGTCTTCTATTTCTAAATTTCTAGATTTTTCAATAAACCTCACATCAAGAATCTCAAGGACGATATCTGATTCCCAAATAATTTTATCAATTAAAGAAACTACTGGAATTCGATGTTTATTTGTTTTAGGGCTTTTTCTTTTTGCAGCTTTTTTTGTTCTTCCAAGTCCACGTGTCATGTTTTACTAAAGAAATCGTAGTTTAAAAAACAAACTTAATTCAAAAACCAAAAAAATCAAATACTTTTTAAAGCCTAATCTCTTTTAATAAATATGAATTTTCTAAATATTTTAGAATATTTAAAAGTAGGTGGTAGTGGTGATTTTGGGTTTTTAGAAGTAATTACCCTTCTTTTTGCTTTTTTATATCTATTTGCCTTATTATTCATAGGAATTTATGTTTATCTTTCTTTAGCTTTTACAGCTATTGCAAAGAAAAATAAATTAGATCATCCTGGGATTGCTTGGATTCCTTCTTTTGGACCTAAGATTATTGCCTTTAAAATATCTAAGATGCACTGGTGGCCTTGGTTACTTTACGTACCCCTTTTTCTTAGTTGGATATTAATTCTTTTTAATCCTTTATTGGGTTATTTCTTTTACATTCCGGGTTCATTAGCATTGGCAGCTTTTTTTATAATTTGGGATTGGAAAATGTTTGAATCAGTTAATAAACCTGGATGGTGGGCTTTAACAGTTCTCTTCCTTCCATTATACTTAGTTTTTGTGGGTATTGCCGCCTGGAGTGATAAAAAAAAGATTTCTGAGAGTAAATCTAGAAATGAATTAAATTCTAGAAAAAATAAACCTAATTTAAGAAAAAAAGTTAAATAATATGGAAAAGAAGATATTCAAATGTGAAGTTTGTGGAAATATTGTTGAACTATTGTATGAGGGAGGTGGCAAATTAGTCTGCTGTGGAAAAGAGATGGTTGAACAAGAAACAAAGACTTTAGATACTGGTTTGGAGAAACATGTCCCTGTAATTAAAGGAAATAAAGTCAGTGTTGGAGAATTTATGCATCCTATGGAAGAGAAACACTATATCCAATGGATAGAGGCTTCAAATAAAGATGAAGTTTCTAAGGTTTTTTTATCACCTAGTAAAAAGCCTGAAGCAGAATTTTCTTTTGATGTTAAAAACGCAAGAATTTATTGTAATATCCATGGCTTGTGGAAAGCATAGGGTCATTTCTTTAGAAGGCCTTTTTATTAACGTTACTAATCTTCTTATTTTAAGATATCTTTTGACTCGTTTAGTATATGATCGTTTCCCCCCTATTAAGGGACAACAATCTTTATATAGTACAGATTAATGAGATATTTACCGATTTAAAATTAATCTTTTTTCAATAAAAAACAAAATGAGTCTAGATAAAAAAATAGATAAAAAAGTAACCGGTGAGAATAATAGGGAAAACTCAGATTTGTGGTCTGAATGGCGTTTCTCAGTCAATAAGATTAAGGAGTATGTCGCAAACCAAATAAGATCTTGTTTTGGACGCTCTGTTGATACTGAATTTTCTAATCAGAATAAAAAGACTAGGGATTCAGAGGATTATATTTTAAACGAAAATTATTTAAATGAAGAAAGCCTTAATAATAAGTATAGAGGGTATAATAAATCGATTAGAGGAAAAAAATAAAAATGAATATTAACAAAGAAAATAAAAAAATTGCTGTTTTCTTAGGAATCTTTATAATTAGTCTATTAATTTTTTCAATGGGTTTAGTGGGGGCTACAGGTCCATTACCTCCTATTGATATAGAAGAAATTGAAGATTTTTCCCCTATATGGCCTAGAGGTTCAGAATTAACCTTATCCCTTACTGAAGAGAAGAATATTCTTTTAGAGTGGGATCCTGCCATATCCTTTTGTTCTGAATTAGAGAATCATATAGAATCTTATATCATTTTTCGGAAGGTTACAGGGGGGAGTACTCCCGTTGATAATCCTTATTTAATTGTTGATGCATTCCAGTATATTACAGAGGTACCTTCAAACGATTTAAGTTATTTAGACTTAATTGGTTCTTTTGAAAAGGAGAAAACATACACTTACAATATTTATGCTGTTGATTCTTCTGGGCGAATTAGTCCTGTTCTTTCTTCAGAAGTTACCCCTGTTAGCGAAGAACCATGGATTTCATGTCCCCCTAGATGGTCCAAAAATGCTGAATTAACCTTATCCCTTACTGAAGAGAAGAGTATTCTTTTAGAGTGGGATCCTGCAATATCACATTGTTCTGAATTAGAGCGTTATATCATTTTTCGGGAGGTTATAGAAGGTGAGGTACCTTCTCCTTCTTTAATTGTAGATGGATTTCAATATATTGCTAGTATTAATAGCTTATTTTTAAGTTATGTAGACTCAAAAGGACCTTTTATAGAAGGTCAAACTTATGTGTATAAGATTTATGTTGTTGATTCTTTTGGTTTGCGTAGTATCCCTCTTTCTTCGGAAATCATAGTCGAATTTTCAGATACCCCTAGCTCTTCTAGTGGTAAAAAAACTCGTACCCCCCTTTGGGATTGTGGATACTGGACTGAATGTGGTGAAGACGGAATACAAACAAGAATTTGTATGGACCTTAATGGTTATTATTCTAACACAACTGAAAGTAGAACCTGTGTCTTTGAGGCTATCTCAGAAGAGAGTAGTTTAGATGAAAACCCCGAACAAACTCCTGTTGATTTTACTAATGAAACAAATGAGGGTAATTTCTTTTCAAGGATTACTGGGGCAGTTATTGGTGCTTTAGGACCTGGAGGTGCTACATTTGCATTGTTATTTGTTCTTTTAGTTGTCTTTAGTTTTATTGCTGTTCTTGTTAAAAAGAAAGAATAAAGATTAAAGATAAGTGAATATTCAAGTGAATGTTAGACTAATAATTTTTTATCAATCATGTTAATAAATTAGTATAATAAAGGCGTATTTTTTTCTTGAGTTTTACTCTCCTAATAAGAATAAATTAAAATGATAACAAAGATAACAAAGGGATTCCATATTCATAGTCATAGAACCTTAAGGTTCTACTTTCAGAAAAAGATTCAGAGTGAGATATCCTCAGGAATAAACCGTATTTAAAATTTAGAAATAATCCCCCCTTAAAACTATTGGTTTAATACTCTAAGAAAGATTTCTTTTAAAAGAATTTTATCTTTGCCAACTACTTCTTTGTTGTTGCATTTGTGATGTTTGTTGTGGCTGTTGTTGTTGTGTTTGAAACATCTGCTGTTGTGGTTGAGCTTGTGGATTTTGCTGCATCTGAGGAATTTGTTGTTGTGGCTGTGAGAACCTAGGAATTAGGGGTTGGGGTTGTTGTTGAATAGGTATTAAAGGTGCAGGTGGAGGACCAAATTGTTGCCCTGGGATAAATGGCGGATTTATTACATCTTCTAAATCCATTTCAATTCCCCCCACTAATCGAGCGATTAAGTTGTATACCAAAGCTGAAATAATTCCATTTACAAAATTTATCCCTGCAAATATAAGCGGTAAAATAATCAACCCAAAAAGGATTGCTAAACCTTTTCCAAAATTTAATAAACCTGCAATATTCATCGTGCTGCTTGAAGAATCTAAGGCTGTTGAAACCCCTGAAGAAAGAAGAAAGAAAAAGATGATATAAATTATTCCTAATAATAATCCTACTAAAGCTCCTAATATCGCTTGGAATTTTCCTAAAGAAAGAACACCAATTTTTTTTACTTTCTTCATCTTATCCTCTTTTATATTTAATAGGAAAAATCATTAATAAACCTTTCGAGAGCTTTTTTTTATTTATCAAATTGAGAGGAGGGTATCCTCTTAACTGTTTTCAAGTTCTTTAAAAATTATTTCTTTAAGTGAACATCTAATTGAGGGAAAGGTATTGAAATTCCAGTTCTATTCAAGACATCATAAATCATAGTATTTGCTTTATCAATTGATTCCCATTTCTTTGAGATTGAATCTACCCAAAAGTAAGCCTTGAAATCTAAGGAAGAATTTGACATTTCAGTAAATCTAATTAATGGTTCTGGATAACTCTCACATTGGGGAATTTTTTTTACCTCATTTAGGACAATTTTTTTTACTTTTTCTATATCTGAACCATAAGCAACACTAAAAGGTATAACTACTCTTGATTTAGGTTCTGGTAAAGAAACATTTTGAACTTTACCTTCAGCAAGTTTGTTGTTAGGAATTATTAACATCTCGTTATCAAATGTTTTAATTTTTGTACTTCTAAATCCTACTTTTTCTATAGTTCCTTTAGTGTCTTTATCTAAATAAACTAAATCTCCTAAACCAACTGTTTTGTCTATTATTATTGATAGTCCAGAAAAGATATTACTTAATGTTGGTTGTAATGCTAAACCAACAACAATTCCAATAATTCCTAAACCTGCAAGAATTGGTCCGAGGTTTACATTCCAAGTAGCGAATATATAAACAACGATAAACACAACTATTAGAATCTTTAACATTGTGTTAATTAAAAGAGCAAAACTTCTATCAAATGTTTTTTTGAATCTTTTTGAATAACTTTCGAGAGTCTTAAACAAAATTGCATTAAGAATGATATACCCCAAATAACCTAAACAGATAAGTAGAGTACTATAAACTGATTTATTTAATACGGTTCCTAAAACACCCTCAAAAATAATTTCCCTAAGTCCGATGTAAATGCTTAATAAAAAAGCAAAAATTGTCAAGGGAAAAGAAAGTTTTTCTAATATAAAAATTCCGATTTTAGTCTTTTTTTTCTTTACCAAAATAGAAGCTATTTTTTCAAAACCTAAAATAACTAGTCTAATAAAAACAAAAATTAACATAGCAACTATAACTGCCCTTAAATATTCATTAGCTATGTATGTATTCAAAACCATGATAGTTATAATTAATATTTCTTTAAAAATCTTTCTTGGAGGTCAATATAAATTTATAAAAAATCTTTAAAACTAATTTTTTCTAGAAGTAAACTTCTTAAGATATTACTTAATTCAGGAATTTTGATACGTATTTGTTTTTCTGAATCCCTGTCTCTTATTGTTACATCATTATCTATTAGAGATTTTCCGTCAATTGTTACTGCAAAAGGGGTTCCTGCTGTTGAACTTCTTAAATAACGCCTACCAATACTCCCTGCGGAATCATAATCTATAATAAATTCGTTCTCTAAAATCTCTTTTACTTTTTCAGAGAGTTTTAAAATTCCTTTATCATTTTTAATCAGTGGAAAAACAGAAACCTCTATAGGAGCCATTTTGTAGGGTATTTTAAATGTAGTCTTACCAGAACTCTCTTCTTTTTTTTCGTAGAATATATCAATAAGAGCATAAGTTGGTCTATCTGTACCAAACGCAATTTCTAAGATATGGGGTGTGAACTTGGATCCATCTTCTCTTTGGGCAACTAATTCTTTTCCAGAGAATTTTGAATGTTGTTTTAAATCATAATCTGTTCTATCATGAATCCCACAAACTTCAACCCAACCATAAAAATTAAGTTTTATTTCTATATCCCAAGCGTCTTCAGCGTAAAAAGCCATCTCATCTGGATGATGTTGTCTTATACGCATTTTTTTTTCAGGAATTCCAAAATTAATAAATTGGGTATATGCTAACCATAAACACCATGCATAAGCTTGACTTTTTAAAATTCCTTTTTTTAACGCGTTGTCAATTTTAATTTTGGGTATTTCCGTGTTATCCAAATTAGACTTCTGACTTTTGTAATCCCAAAGAGGGAGCATTTGATCTTTTATTGACTCATACTTTTCCCAATTATTCTTTGTTTTAGGATCTATGAAAATTTGACCTTCTCCCTGAGTAAATTCTCTTCCCCTTAAGACACTTTGTCTTGGAGAAATCTCATTTCTATAGGCTTTACCTATCTGAAAAACTCCAAAAGGTAATTTTTTTCTAAAATAATTATACAATCTTAAATAAGGTAAATACGTGACAGTTGCTGTTTCTGGTCTCAAAGAAGCTTCTTTTCCTGCAACATTAGTTTTCATCATTAGACTTTGCGTATCAATTGAGGTTTCTAATTTACCCTTGCAACTTGGACAAGAAATATTATTCTTAGAGATTAAGTCAAGTAGTTTATCATTTGGAAGCCCTTCTGCAATTATCTTTGTTTTCTCTTCTATTAATTTATCTACCCTAAAAATAGCATTACACTTTGAACATTTTATTAATTTATTTTTAAAGGCATTAAGATGACCTGAAGCATTCCAAACTTCATCTGGAAGAATTGTAGGACATTCTAATTCCATAAGTCCATTTGAGGTGAAAATATTTCTGATAGACCTTTCAACTTTATTTTTTAATAATTTTCCTAAAGGTCCGTATTCATAGAACCCTGATAATCCCCCATAAATTTCAGGACTAGGTCCCCAAACTAATCCAGATTCATTTAGAAAACTAATAAAGTCTTTTTCTTTCTGATTATCTTTTTTCATGTAATTCATTATTGCTCTAACTTTAAAAAATTATGTTTATCCTATGAACTAATATTTAAAATACTCAAAACAATTTTTAAAGCTTAAGATACTAAACCTATAATGAATAATAAGAATCTAATTAAAATCCTTGTTTTATTTGTTATGTTAGTTGGGGTTACTTTTTTTATTTTTAGCATAATCTATATGGATTATTTTAGACTTAAAATAGAGGGAAATGTAAAAGATTATGGGGTGATTATGATCTTTTTAGTTGTTTTTATTTTAGAACTTTTTCCCCAATATCTGTCTCCACATTTAGTTATGATTAATGGGTGGGTTATTGGATTACCCCTATTAAAGCTTACATTGTTCATTGTTTTAGCGCATATTTTAGCTTCAACATTGGGTTTTTATCTAGGTAAAAGATATGGTTTAAGATTAATTAAAAAAATTTATGGCCAAAATGAAATTTTTAAAATAAGTCACAAAATGGATAGATATGGGAAATGGGTAGTGCTTTTATCTGCTTTTTTACCTATCCCTTACACACCCCTTATTTTTGGCTCGTTAAATCTTAGTTGGAATAAATTTACCTTTTTTGGTATTATCCCAAGAGGAGTCAGTTTTATTTTATTAGGCCTTGGATTTTGGTTTTTAACACTATAACCATTTAACCTAGGATTCCTCTTTTTTTATTTATTAATAAGTCCCTTTATCTTTTAAACAATTTAAGAAATAAGGGGTAGGTAAAAAATAAGAATATTGAATATGTTGTAATTACAAAGGGAGTACAAAAGGAAAGATTTATAAATCTCTTTTATTTGATTGATTTGATTAATTAAATTCAGAAAAATTCAAATTAAAATGCCAGAAAAATATCAAGATTATCCTAAAACAGTTAAAGGGGGAGGTGAACTATTTAGGGATAAAGGGGTATCTATTGTTAGAGTAGGAGGAAAGGAGAGGTGGTATAAGTCTTTAAATGGAGAGGAAGAATTTGATGGAGATTCTCTTTATATAAGAATGAAACCCGAAGATGATCATCTTTTGATAGATGGGTTGGATATTAATGATGTAGGGATATTTCATATTTATGGAAATACTTTTAGAAGAATAAGAATTGAAGATGATCCTGGTTTTATGATTGCTTATTCGAAGTCCAGGATGTTAAAAAGTCCTAATGATAAGGAATTTTCTTTAGACCTTTTAGTAGGTAATTTACAAAAAAATGAATTTGATAAGAAATTTTTAGTTTATAAAAATTTAAATGATTTAGTCATACAAAAATTGCCCCCTGAAGTTTATGTCAACGATCAAGATCAAAAGTTAGCAATAACTCAAAGACTAGTTTACCCTCATTCAATGAGTTTTGATCAAGGACCAAGAAGTGATGCCCTTAGTTGGGAAATTGACCTTAATCAACTTGGAATTTCCTTAGAAAAAATTGTTAGAAAAGGTTTAGATCCTTCGTATGTTGAAAATTATGTTAGTAGTATCGCACCACATTTAGGATGCGATTGCACATATTCTCCTGTTTTTCCAAAAATAAGAAAGGATGTTTGTGTAGTAAGACATTTAGCAGAAAATGGGAGTAGTTATGGTTATGATACACTTTACTTAGTTTGGGAAGGTGGTGATAACGAAATTCATACTCAAGAATTTGCTACTACAAGAGATAATCCTAAACAACCTTACCTTCATATTGAAGATTTATCAGAAGAAAATGATTGCATAAAGGTTAAAGTGTCTGATTCTGATCAAAGGGAATACAATTATTCTTTTGATGAAAGAGAACTTGGTTTAGAATAAAAATAAACAAAAGTTTAATTTGAGTTGTAAATACTTAGATTTTTAGAGATTCCTCTTTTTTTATTTCTTCGTAAGCAGAATGTGCAGCTATTGCGCCTTCACCACAAGCAGTTATAACCTGTTTTAAGGGATTATCTGTTATATCTCCTGCGGCATAAAATCCTTTGATATTTGTTTCTTGTTTTTTATTAACCTTAATATACCCGTTTTCCATTTCCACTTTTAATTGTTGGGGTATTTCTTCATTAGGAATAGACCCAATTTCAATGAAGACTCCATCAACTGCTAATGTTTTTTCATTATCCAGAGTCATTTCTTCAACTTTCTCTTTTCCGTTAATTTTTATTACATTTGAATTAAAGAGAACCTTTATTTTTTTGTTCTTTTTGACTAACTCAATCCAACTTGGCTCTGCTCTAAAAAAACTATCTTTTCTAGAAATTATAACAACCTCTTTAGCATATTCTGAGAGTAATAATGCAGAAGTTAAAGCAGCATCACTCCCGCCTATAACTGCAACAACTTTATCTTTAAAGAACCCAGAATCACAAGTAGCACAGTAACTAACCCCTTTCCCTAAGAACTCTTCTTCGCCAGGGATATCTAATTTTCTTTTTTTTGTTCCTATTGCTAATATTACCTTTTTTGTTTTATATGTTTCTTTATTCCCTTTAATTAAAAAAATTTCCTCGCTTTTGCTTATCTCTTTTACGCTTTCTTGTTTAATAACTCCCCCAAGTTCTTTAACATGGCTTATTAATTTTTGAGTTAATTCGAAACCTGAAATGTTGTTCTGAGTAGGGAAATTACAAATTTTATGAGACTCAGAAATCATTCCCCCCTCAATTTCTCCTAGAACAAGAGTTTTAAGAAGATATCTTTCTGCATAGATTGCAGCAGTCAATCCTGCAGGACCTGTTCCAATTATTATTAAGTCGTATGTAACTTCTTCGGGTTTATCGGGTTTACTTTCCATTTTAGATATCTTTTTTAAATTTTTTTCTGCTATTTTTTCTTTTGTTATTACTTAAATCAATCTCCCTTTTCATTACTCTAAATCAATTTCTTTTTTCAATTCTTCTTTTAACATTTCCTTTGATCTCAAACCAACAAATTCTTTAACGATTTTTCCATTTTCAAAGAGTTTTAAATTTGGGATTCCTTGTATTTGATATCTTATTGCAAGAATTTGATTTGAAGGTTCATCTACATTTACTTTCCCAATTTTTAATTTTCCTTCTTGTTCTTCTGAAAGTTCATCTAATATTGGGGACATCATTAAACAAGGTCGACACCAAGGGGCCCAGAAATCTACTAAAATTGGAAGCTTTGACTTTAAAACCTCTTCTTCAAAATTCTCAGAATCTATTTTTAATGTTTTTGTCATTTTTTATTTCCTCCTTTCAATTTTTTATTTTTTTAATTAAACTTTTTAGGGGGATTTTTTAAGATGAATGAACACTTTTTTTAGTAAATGCAAATAAAGTTAGTAAACTAATCTAATCAAATAACCCTAATTAAATCTCTATTTTTTAATTTTTGTTTTTTTGAACTTTAGACTGTTTTTTAAAAGTTTCTTTTTACTGATTAAATAACCAACAAAAAAGAGGAATGAACCAATACAAAACAAGGTAGAAAAGATAATACCGGGATATTGATTCCCAAATCCAGATGGGGAAGTGTGTTTTATTAAAATTCCAACATAAGCCCAAGTAAAAACTAATCCATAGGCAATATCCTGATTTTTCATTATTGTTAAAATTCCTATAATTGCTCCTATAAAGAGTATTGACATAGTCCAAATTTCAGGCGCAACACCAAAACCTTCCCAATTTAAACTGACTAATAATACTGTAATATTTGCAATTGAGGCAACAGTTATCCACCCAAAGTAAAGACTAAAGGGTAAACGCATGAATAGATATTCTTTTTTTGATAATTTTTCTTGATTTAACATTGTGATAATTTTGATTAATGAAAAAAGAATTATAGCCATAAATAATACTGATAAATAGATTATATCATAATGCCAAGATAAAATCCAAGATATATTAGCTACTGAAGAAATAATGAAATAAAGACCTATTTTTTTTAATAAATCTTCTTTTATTTTGATTTTTTTAAATACCCCCAATTGATAAAGAACATAAATTCCTAAAAGAAGGTAAATAAGCCCCCAAATAGAGAAAGTTAGTCCTGTCGGAGCAAATAAATTAGCATATGAATCTGATATTTGACCTGTGTCCCTATTGTTTATTGGGAGAAAATTAGCTAAAAAATTTACAATTATCATAGCTAGATAACTGAATGTTACAAGTATTTTAGTGATTATATTATTCATTTTCTTTGATTTAGGGTATTCTTTTCTCCTTATAAAGTTTTCTTGAAAATCTTTTTTGACAAATTTTTTTTAGAAAACTATTTGTTTTTATCCTTTAATCTAAGTAGAACTTTTCATAATCCTCAATATCATTACCAATATGATTTACTAAAAGGATTGATTTTCCTTCTTTTGTTGCTAATTCTTGAGCAAGTTTCTGATAAGTCCGTCCAATATGTGTCACATCATTTTTTCCGCAATACGCTTCCATAGTCATAGGTTTTGTAGGTGTTATTAAATCATTATACCTATTTCCTCTTCCAGTCATGCCTGCATCCCCCTGTTCAAGACTTGTTCCTGTAACAGTATTAAAACAAGTTTTTTCATTGTCACCTGTATTTATAAAAATATTCTCATTTTCGTACTTTTTTCTTAAACTAATCTCAAAACTTTTTTTTAGTTCATCATACCTTCTTCTTGTTTCACATATTAATGCTAATGCAATAAATATTTTCCCATTTATGTACATTACTTTATGATCTGTTCCTATTTCTTTAGAATCTAATGCTTCTTTTTCTAAAAAATGTGATATCTCTAAAACTTTCTTTTCTGCTTCTGTGTATGGGTGTCCTACAGAAAAACTAGTATCATTACAAAGATTTTTGTTAAAATTATCACTCAAATCAGGACTTCCTTCTGCTATGTGATTAAAAACTTCATATTTTAATCCTCTGTTTATCTCTATTTCTAAAACTTCATTAACTGTTTTTTTTAATAAGTCTTCTATTTCTTCTGTTTTTGTTGCGTTTCCACTAAAAACTATTTTTACTGGACTTATCATTTCTTTTTTATCATAATCCACTTTTCCACAGCTTGCTAATACCTTATCAACATTGTAATGTTGTATTTTTCCGTATTCTTTAAGGTACTGATTTTTTAGTTTTTTTCCTAAAACTTCCGCGAGATTATCAGCTATTGTATCAGGATGCCCTCTTCCCTTTCTTTCTATTATTTCACTTGTCATTCTATCTTTATTTTTTCTTAAGTTTAAATCTTTTTTTGTTTAAAATATCCCCTTTCTTTAATCTTTTTTAAGAAATCTATTGTAAGGGGATATTCCCAAAAAATCCCTTCATTAGCCTTTACTGCTGCAATTATACAAAATGCAATATTGAATATTGAAAGTAAAGAGAGTATTAAAGAGAAGGGGAAGATTACTGTAAAATCTGAAAAATTCCCTTCTAGAATAGAAGATATAAATGATAAAAAGAGGGTTACTCCAGAATAAATAAATAGACTAATCTGCCAATTTAATGCATTTTGGGCATGTTTTTTTACTTCTTTTTCTTTAGTTAAAAGAAATATCAACAAAGCCCCGAGTATGTAAGAAAAGATACCTATGATGTGGGTGACTATTTCTAATGTTCGATCTTTTTTCTTATTTCTTTTGTTTATTTTTTTATTTTTCATAATGTTCTCTTTTATTCTTTAATTAGATTTCTTTATATCTTTTTTTAAATATATAAACTTTTTGAGAACTCTTTATTAAGAAATATCTTAGAAAATCTAATTTTTTCTTTACCTTTTTACCTTTTCTTTGGATTTTTTCTTATCCTTTTGTTAATCTTCTTTTTTGAACCAGAAGGTTTTTCTTTTTTTGAAATTAATTCTTCTAGTCTTAAAAGTAGTCTTGTTTGTTGCTCTTTCAAATTTAAAATCTCTTGTTGAAGGATAGTTATATCACTTTTTACAGAATTAAAGGAGCTTATTACATTTCTTTCGTTTACCATGAGAATAATTAAACGTCAAAACGATATAAAAAGACTATTATTCTGAAACCTATATTTCCAAGGGAGTTGCTTATCAAGGGTTAAATTAAGATATTAATCTTAATTAGAGAGAGATTTTGTAAATTTAATAGAAATCAGTATCTAAAGTTATAACCACCTTTTTTTCTTAAAATAAACAATCATAGCCCCTGCAACTAAAAACATTAAACCTAAAACAGCAAAATAACCAAAAGACCAGCTTAGTTCTGGCATGAAACTAAAGTTCATACCATAAATTCCTGCGATAAATGTAAGGGGGATAAATATTGTTGCAATTATAGTTAAGACTTTCATAACTTCATTCATTCTGTTACTTGTATTGGATAAATATAAATCAAGCATACCTGATAATAGGTCTCTAGCTGTTTCTACAATGTCAATTATTTGTATTGTATGGTCATATAAATCTTCTAAATACGGGAGCGTCTTCTTTTTTATTAATGAGGATTCAGATTTTTTCAATTTATTAATAGAGTCCCTAAAAGGCCAAATCGCTTTTCTTAAAAATAATACCTCCCTTTTTAGACCATAGATTTCGTTTAAGATATTTGATTTTTGTTCAAATAAAAGAGATTTTTCAAAAATTTCAATTTTTTCACCAATTTCTTCTAAAATCATAAAATAATAATCAGTTATGATATCCATAATAGCATAAGTAAGATAATCTGGGCCCCTATCTCTTATTCTTCCCACCCTTTTTTTGATTCTTTCAATTAAAGGATCAAACACATTACTTGGACCTTCATCAAGAGAAATAACGAAATCCTTACCTAATATCAAACTAACTTGATTTGAGATTATCTTGGATTTATTTTCTTCGAAATTAAGCATTTTTAATACAATAAAAATGTAATCATCAAAGATTTCTATTTTTGGCCTTTGATCTGTATTTAACGCATCCTCTAAGATTAAAGGGTGAATTTTACAGTATTCCCCAATTTTGTTAATAATCTCTGTTTCATGAAGTCCCTCAACATTTAACCAAGTGATTTCTGGAGATTTTTTAAACGGGAAAGCTTCTGTGATGTCTTTCAAGTTTTTTTCTTCAACTTTCTCTTGATTATAACTGATAACAGAAATTTGAACTCTTGGGGTTTTTTTAGTTCCAACAAAAACAAGACTTCCGGGGGATAAACCCTTTTTTTGAGATCTTTTCTTTATTAATCTTGACATTGAACTTCTTAAAAGGCGGGATTATATAAGTTTTTTTGTTTTAAATTTCAAAATAAAAACAAATTCCAATAATTGGAGATAATTTCATTAACACAAAATTCAACTAATTCTCTATATTCTTTTACATTAGTAGAACTTAAATCAGACTTATCTGCAGTTTGCATAGTATCAAGATAGTCTTCCCTAAACTTCTTTTGAATTATAATTGGGGGATGCTTATCTTTCATTAAGATATAATTCATAATCATCCTTCCAGTTCTTCCATTTCCATCTGCAAAAGGATGAATCTTCTCAAACTTATGGTGAAAAAGAGTTGCTAAAACAAGAGGATCTAGTTTAGATTTATTTTCTTTATACCATTTAAGTAAAAGTTCCATATCTGTTTTAAGATATTGAACAGGGCTAGCATCAAAATTACTTTTGAAAACCTTTATTTCCATATTTCTTAATCCCTTTCTTTTATCTATATTTTCTAAAAGAGAATCGTGGATTTTTATAATAAAATTTAAAGATAATTCTTCTTTAAACTTTTTATCATACAACTCAAAAAAGACTCTTTTAGTGTTCTGTAAATCATAGATCTCTCTAAGTGTCTTGTCTTTTGGAGTTTTACCCTCTTCTAAAAGGTTTTTTGCTTCCTTCAAAGTTATTGTATTGCCTTCTATAGATGTTGTGTTGAACGCAAATTCAATTAAAAAATTATTCAAGATTTCTCTTTTTGTTAATTCATCTAATTTAAGAAAACTATCAAAAAAATGAATTTTACAAGCTTCTAATTCTAATTGCTTTTTTCCTAAAAACTCATCTTTTTTTAATTTTTTTTTCTTTGCTTTTTCAAGATGGTAATTAGAATCTAAGAAGACTTTGAGTGTGTGATAAGCTTTCCTAATTTCTTTTTCGTGTGAACTAAGGTTGTCTAAATTTTCTTCAACTTTTTTCAAGTTATCTCCCAGATAAGCAATATCTTTTACTACAACTTTTTTACCTTCACGTTTTGAAGCTCTTAAGTAATAATATTCTTTATTTCCAACTTTCTTTTTGTATATGTAAACCATAAAAGATATAGAAAAATAAACTATTTAAACTTTACCCCTTACATTTTTATTTTAGATTGTAGAGGGTATGCACCCCGATCGAATCTCTGACCCTCTGGACATCTTGGAGAAGTGTGGTTTTTTACTATGGTTTGTTGTTGGTGGCTTTTGTTTATAAGAATGGTCGAGATTAGGTGTACAGATATTTATTTTGCTGATGAAGAAATTAATTTTATGTAAACTTAAACAACTTTTCATAATCCTTATGATTCATCCAATCAAGAACTATTGCTAAAACATCAATTTCATCTCTTCCGATAGAGTAAAGTAATCGCCAATCTTTTCTTAAATTATAAATCCACAGATTATTAATTTTATATCTTTGTATCAGTTCTTTAGGAATTAATTTCTTTTTTACGTTTCTCCCACAAAAGGCATTTTTACAAATGTCGTTTAATGCTTTTGTTATTTCCTTATATAGCCTTTCATTACGATCTTTGAGATTATCAAAGGTCTCTTTTAATTTTAAGTCGAAAAAATTTATTTTGCATTCCATTCTAACTCTTTTTTGTTTCTGTATTTTTTAACTAATTCTGGATTCCAGATATAAACAACATGCCCCTTATTATCATATGCAATTTTTCCAATGTTTTCTAAATACTCCATAATCACTTGAAATGTTTGCCACATCACCTTTTTAGGAAGATTGTTAAACAAATCTGTTTTTTTATATTCTCCAGAATTTTCATCTATGAATTTCTCAACCATTAAAACTGTTTGAAGTGTTGGGCTTCTTGCTACATTATTTAATTCAGAATAATTTTTTTTAATTGTTGTAAATTCCATTTTATTATAATATCAATTGATATTACTATTTAAATCTTTTGGATGTTAGAACATTTAGATTAAATAAATATGCTTTTGATTGTGAGGCGCTTTTACTTGCAGGGAATAATGCAGCGGGAAAGTATTCTATTAAATATTATAATGGTAAATTTAACGCTTACCAAAGAACCTATGTTCTAACGTTAAAAAATAAGGAAGATAATTTTAGATATTTTCATTTTATTTTTTAGTTCCATTATGTACTAATCCCTCTCTAAAAGGAGTTAAATCTTCTTTTTCAATATATTGTTTAAAACAAGAAGGATCTTCGAAAAACAAATTTCCTTTTTTAGCATATGTAACCGCGCGACAACACCTATAATAAGGTTTATGTTCACAATTGGTTTCCAATTTATTAAAACCTCTTAAATTATTCATTGTTTGATTTTCCGTTATTAATTTAACTAATCCTTCTGAGATATGTCCAATTATAAACTGTTCCGTCCGCAAGAATTGCAACACCTGTAAATCCTGCAGAACACCCTCCAGAATAAAAATTATTCTCTCTAGCAAACCTCTTTTGTACACTATCTGTCCTCATTAAGTGCCACATAACCTCTGTTTGTAGAACAACAATTTTTTTATGCTTTCTATCTAATTCTCTGGCTTCTTTAAATGAATCATAAGTGTTTTTTGGGTTAACAAATTCTGCATCATTTGGTCCTGAAGGAACATAGATTTGAAACCCAAAAAAACTTGCTATTCTGGAAAGGTGCCCACAAATTCTTATTTTTTATTTTTTGTAGCCACCTTTTTTATAGTCTTTTTATATTGCTTCAAAAGAAAGTCTAATGTGGGCTTTAGATTGTCTTTCTTTGAATATTCTTGCAAGGTTCTATAATATTCTTGCCTATCTTCTAAAAGAATGTTTATTGGAGGGTATTTTCTCTTTAGTAAGATAAAGTTTAATAGTAACCTTCCAACCCTTCCGTTTCCATCTTGGAAAGGATGAATATCCTCAAATTGATTATGAACTATTGCCGACAAAACTAAAGGAGCAAACCTATTCTTGTTTTCTTTATACCACTCAATAAACTCTTTTAGTGCGATCTCCAAATGTTCTACTGGGGCTCCTGAATGAATTATTTCTCCTTTAGAGTTTTTTATAACTACATTAACATTTCTAAATCTACCTGCATAACTTTTAGAGTTTTCAAAACAAAGCTTATGCAGTTTCAATAATAAGTCCAAAGAAAGGTCTTCTTTGGTTTCTTTAATGTATTCTATAGCCTTGGCTACTCCTTTGGTTTCAATTTCTTCTTCATTTTCGGCTCTTGGTTTTTTAAGAATTTCTGAGACTTCATTCTCTTGAATTGTAGAACCTTCAATAGCATTAGTATTAAAAACAAAATCTTCCTTAAAATTCTGCCATTCTTTATTTGTTAAATGAAACACTTGTATCCTTTCTTGATATTTATTGAGTCTCTCTAATTGTTTTTTTGTAAGCCTAAAAGAAAAAATGTTTATACTTCTTTGGTTTAACTCTTCTAAGATTTCCTTTTCTCTTTCTTTGGATTTTTGTTCTAATTCTTTTTGGGATAGATTTGAACCAAGATACTTTCTTATTTTTTCAACTTTGTCTCCTTCTCTGTAAGAATGAACTAAATAATATTTTATACTTTTGCCAACTTTTCTTTTTTCTACATACATAATATAACAAAGGTGCCTACATTTTTAAATCTTTTTAATTTTGTGGTCACCTTAAAGAATTACAATTTTTCTATTTCTTTCAAAATTTCCTCAGAAGAAAATTCCGAGTGTCCATCTTAGCCATGTTTCCATAATTTTACAAAGAAAGAAGTATCTTTGTTTATTTCTAAGATTTCTGAGTCTTCTTTCAATAATCCTATCTGTCTTTCGTATTGTCTTTTGTAATTGTGTATATCCATACCCTCGATAAAATCGCAGTAGTTTTTATACCGCGATTAAAGGCGTTGAACTTTTATAAGACGCCCCGAGCGGGCAAGGGGCTATCGTGGCACTTTAGAGGGTTTTCATTAATTATAATGATTTTTTTTGATGAAGAGGATTTTTAAAGATAATCAGAAGGACTTATTTATGCTATAATTAACAAAAATTATGATTTTTTTGTAAAAATAGTTAATTTTATAAATAAGGAAATACTTTCTTTTTTATGCCTACAAAATATGATGTATTTGCTGAAATTTTTGAAAAAGCACCTTGCAAACCAAAGGATCTTGAATTTAAAACTCCTATCTATGCACAGGTAAACTCTCTTATTAGCCAGGGATGGGTTAAAAAAACAAAACAAGGAATTTTAAATCCTATAAAAAATAAAGAAACTGAATTTATATTTAGTATTCTTAAATGGTCTTTAAAAAATAATCTTAATTATAACTTTTGGTTTTCTGAAAATCTTCCAAATATTTTAAGAGTCTTGTCAAAATCAATACCCAAAATAAATCCCAAAGCATTATCTAATAATAAAAAAAAGCAAGAAATTGTTAATTTTTTTGAGGATAATCAATTTTTAGTCTTATGGAAAAGAAAACCTAAACTTGGAACTTTGTTAAATCACTCTTTATTTGATTTAATTATGGAAAAAAAAGGTATTAAAGAAAAGATAAACGAAAAATATCTTTCTTATATTGAAATTAATAAAGAAATATTAAAAATTTCTAAGAAAGAAATTAATCCTTTTGATATAAAAATATTTGAATTTTTAGCAGGTTCAGCGCAATTGGAAGGAAGCACAGTAAGTATTGGAGAAACAGTTGATTTAATTTTAAAATCAATTTATCCAGATAAACCAAATGAAGATATTCAAATGGTTAAGAATCTTAACGAATCTTTGCATTTTATAATTGACAATTTAGATAAAGATTTGACTATTGATAGTTTAAAAGAAATAAACAAAAGGTGTCTTTTTTCATTGCATAAAGGGGCTGGAGAGTTTAAGAAAACACAAAATAAAATTCTTGGAAATCCTAATTTTAAAACTACCTCTCCAGAAAAAGTTGTTAATGAACTTGAAAAATTCTGTGAAGGATTTAACAAAATCAAAACAAGAGAAGAATGTCTTAAACAATTAGGATTTATTCATAATCAGCATCAGAGAATACACCCCTTTGTTGATGGAAATAGTAGAACGACTAGATTTTTAGTAAATTGGTTGTTAATGAAATTTAAATTTCCTTTATTAATTATTAAACCTGGAGCATTTGAAAAATATATGAGTCTAACAAAATTATCAACTAGAAGAGACGATGATAACTTAAGAGATTTTTTACTTCACTTAATTTTGCATGAAGAATTAGTAAATAGATAAACTCCCTTTAAGGTGCCAAAAGTGTAAAACACCCTAACTCGGGGCATATCAGAATGAACTAGGGTTTCAGATATTTTCTACGATTAGAATAATTTCTTCCTATAATTTTTCTTTTTTTGGACTAATTCCAAAGAGGTCTTTTAAGAGAAGTTTTATTTAATTTCTTTCCAAGCTTATCTTTTAAGTTAGACAAGTCTTCTTCAGTAGTACAGACAAAACTAAAGTTGTCCTGTTCGGAACAAAGTTTTTCATATCCAGATATTTTTTCTTTCATTACGTTAGCATATTTTTCCTCATTCCTCCCAAAATGTTCTATAATTATAGTTTCATTTCCATCGTTTATAACAAAATCTGGATGGTAGCAGTGCCCGTCAAAATTCATTTCTTCTTCATATAATGGGTGTAGTTTGTTTTGAACCAAAAAAAGATATATTATGACTTCTGATTTAGATTTAAAAGGTATTTGATTAAAGTAGTATTTTCCTTTATATTTTTCTCTAAACTCTTCTTCTTTTTTATTTTCTACAAATTTTATTTGCTTAATCTTTTTTTCTTCTTGTTGCCTTTCAAGCCAATGGATCTTACAGAGATTATGTCCCTCTTGAACTTCAGCACCACAAACTTCACATTTTGGCTTTTGTTTTTCTTTTTGAGAACATTCCCAACAATAATTAAACCAGGGTTTCTTTTGATTTCCGCACTTTGGGCATATATTTTTATTAACCATAATTAAACTCTAATTTTTCCCGTTTATAGAATTAAACAGAAAAATAGCTTTATATAATTAATCAAAGAACCATCTAAAAAAGAGGAAGAAAACTATCTTTTTTGTATTAATAGTGCTGAAAATTGAAGATATTTTCTATAATAGAAATCCTTTTAAACTTTTGAGTACTTAGGATTTTATGGTAGAAGATTCAAAACTTGAAAGTGTGAAAATTGAAGATCTTGAGGGTATATGTGTTTCAGGTAAAAGCCTAGGGGACGATAAAGAATATGTGACTTCTGAGGATATCTACAGAGCCCTAAGTTCGCCTAAAGATTCGTTAAATTGTGCTTGGGGAAGATGTGTTTGGGGTCAATGTAATTATTCCCGAAAATAAAAAGATTTATTAACATACCCCCACAAAAATGAAACTAAAAGCACCCCTGAGTACACAAATAGAGGTGACTTCAAGTTGTAACCATAGCTGTGTCTATTGCTATAATCCTTTTGAACATAAAACAATCTCAATGGATAAATCTCAGTTGCATTATATAATAAACGAATTGTGTGATCATGAGGTTTTTTCTTTAATTTTTACTGGGGGTGAACCTTTTATGAACAGAGGTGTTTTAATTAATGGTTTAAGATCCGCTCAAGAAAAGGGGAGGGATACTTACCTAAATTCGAACCTATCAATTCCTTTAAGAAATGAAGAAATTAATGTCTTAAAAAATGTTAAAAATATACTATTCTCCTTTCCTTCTTCTAATCCTAAAAAATATTTTCAAATAACAAACCAAGATAGTTTTAAAAATGTTTTAAAGAATTTAGAGAGGCTTGCATCCAATGAAATTACTCTTACGGCAAACCAGGTGGTCATACCCTTAAATAGAGAAGAAATTTATGAAAATGCGTCGTTTCTTAAGGATCTCTTTGACATAAGGAATTTTTGTGCAACCCCAGTAAACCCCTCTGGGTGTCTTAGGGAACAGTATTCTTTATTCCAGGAGGATTATACTAAAATTATTCGGGATTTATTAGAAGTAAAAGATACTCTTGATATGGAAGTTGGAGTACTTACCTGCTTGCCCCCCTGTCTTTTAGAAGAAGACCTTAGATCAAATAGCCTCATTAATAAGATATGTTCTGCAGGAAAAAGCTCATCTGCCGTTGGTGTAAATGGAGAAGTTAGAAAATGTGTTGAATGCGATAAATCTTATGGAAACATATTTGAAGAATCTTTTTCTGGAATATGGAATAGAATAAATTCAGAACAAACCACCGTTCATGAAATTTGTAAAGACTGCCCTATTAAAATAGGTTGTAGTACTGGTTGTGAAGCAAGAGCGCTTAAAAATAAGGGTGTTGATCCATTAATCCAAGGGCCAATACCTTTTTTTTCTCAACCGCCCCCTATAGAGATGAATAACCAATCTTTTTATTTTTTAAAAAGATTTAACAGTAGAAATGAAGAAGGGGAACAATACATTATAACAGATGAAGGTTCTTTTCTTCTTTATGGAAACAGGTCTTTAATTAATTTCTTAGAAAAGTTAAAAGATAAAATATTTACAATTTCTGAAATAAAAACAGAATTGGGAGAAAGGGGCTTAGGGCTTATAAAATATCTCAATTCACAAGGTTTAATTGAAAAAAAATGAAAAAAATTGAATTATCTCAAAATAAATCTTTTTTAATAAATCCTGAAAATGGTAAATGGGGAATTTCAAGTACTAAAAAAATAGGAGAATTAGAGGAAAAATTAAGAGACCCTTTACCAAAAAAAGAATATTTAGGAACAAGATTAATTGTCATTAATTCTTCCAACAAATGTAATCTTGATTGTGTTTATTGTTCAGAAAAAGAACACAGAATGAATTCTGAGGAAATGACATACGAAATTGCAAAGAAAATAGTGGATAGGTCAATCGAAGACCAATATAATCCTGAAATTGTTTTTCATGGAAGTGAACCAACAAGGAATTTCGATTTTATTAAAAAAGTTATTTTTTATGGGTATGAAAAATCAAGGGAATTAAATAAAAGAATTAGATTTTCCATTCAGAGCAATTTAGCTGAAATTCCGGAAGATTTTTTAGATTTTATTAAAGAATATAGTGTTGGTGTTTCTACAAGTATCGATGGAACTCGAGAAATTCATGATAAACTAAGACCTTATAAAGGTCAAGTATCCTCTTTTGAGGACATCTTTTCTAATGCAAAAAGAATCTTGAATCAACAAGGGACTTTGAATGTAGTTACAGTTATAACTAAGTTTAATGTAAAAATGCTTAATGAAATCTCAGATTTTTTTGAATCTGAAGGAATTACCTCTTGGCAAACAATACCTGTAGAAAAAAGTCATTTTTATGCTCCAGAACCCCAAATTTTAGGTGAATCCTACACCCAATTTTTTGATAAAATATTCTCAAAAATTGAAGAAAAGAAACAAAGGTTGGAAATAAAATCTTTAGCTCAATATCTTAGTTCAATTTTTTTTCATAATGGTATAGACTCTTGTAGAATCTGTAGTTCAAGCAATTTTCATCCTTTAATAGCTATTGACCAGGAAGGAGACGCTTATCCTTGTGATTATTTTTGGGGCGATAAAAAATTTAAAATTGGGAATGTAACTAATCAGTCTCTTAAAGAGATAGTTGATAATCCTTCAAACTTACGTATGAGAGATATAAACGAAACTAATTGTTCAGTATGTACTTGGAAAATGATTTGTGGGGGAGGTTGTTTAGCGGGAAGTTATGAGTCTAATAATGAAAAACCGCCCTATTGTTTAACTCATAAAATTGTCTATGATTATCTTTCTAAAAAAATGCCTGAACTAATAGGTAAAGATTTAATTAACCCTGTTCTTTCTTGGTTAATAAAATGAAAACTAAGTTAATAATAAAAAAGAATAAAATTGTTTCGCCAACTATTGGAAAATGTAATGATTACACTAAGGAGGCTATCTCTAAAATTGAAAAATTTTTTAATAAAAAAATAGATTTTAAGATTATTTTTTTAAAATCAAGAGATGAAATAAATAAAACTTATTCAAATTTTTTTGGTAAAGATTATCAAACAGAAAACTGGGTTGTAGGAGGTTTTTTTGGTAAAGATACTGTTTATATTCTCAACGAAGATTCTTTTGATTCTGAATCCTGCCATCCCAAAAAAGAATTTTTTCCAACTCTTGTTCATGAAATAACTCATATTTTTATTAAAAAAATCTTTGGATTTCAGTATCCTTTTTGGCTTAATGAAGGAATTGCATCTGTTGTTGCAGATCAAGATAATATCAATTTAGACAAAAAAGATAACTTACAAAATGCTTATACTCAAGAGGACTGGATTAAAAAAAATCCTTATTTAACTGCGGGGAAATTTACAAGATTTTTAATAAATGAATATAGTAAAGAAAAGGTCTTTGAGCTTATGAAGAAACTAGATATCCAAGAAAAAAAAGATTCATTCAAAGAAAAGTTTAAAAAAATCTTTGAAAATGATTTTGATACTATTTGGGAATGTTGGTTTAAAAAATGAAAATAAAATTATATCATGGTTCTTCAAGAAAATTAAGAGTATTAAAACCCTCTTTAGCCAAAGGAATAGGGCCCTTTCAAAACCAAAAAGCCATATTTCTTACTAAAGATTTTGAGCAGGCAGCATTATACTCTATTTCAAAACATTTAAAGGGAAAAACACAGTTTGCTTTACCTCCCAAAAAGCTCATAATTGTAGGAAAATTTAAACTTTCTAAAGGGTATGTTTATGAGATAGAACTAAATAAAAAAGATGTTTTAAAAGGAGATTTAAAAGATTATGAATTTGCATATTTAAAACCGATTAAAAAGTTTAAGATTTATGAAATAGATCCTCAAAATTACAAAAAACAGATTATTTTGGTAGGTACCCCCGAAGAAATGACAAGGCTATTAAATCGAAAATAAAAATAATATAACAAATTAGTTGATATGTATTAATACTATATCAACTTCTCATTGATTTTTTTTAGATTGAATAAGATTGTTTTTTGTAGATTTTCAAAAAGTTGTTTATCTTCTCTTTTTTTTGATCCCTTAGTATAGCTGAGATACTCATCTAACAATCCAAATGGAATGTCTAACATTGGGATTCCTTTTGAATGTAATAAGTGGAATGTTATTAATCTAGTAGTTCTACTGTTTCCATCTCCAAAAGGATGAATATACTGAAATTGATTATGAAAGTATGCAGAAAAATCAATTATTTCTTTTATTGAAGTTTTTTTATTTTTTAGAAATTTGTCATATTTTTCTAATAGCTCTTTAAGAAGATATTTTACTTCTTCTGGCTTTGCTGTTTTAAAATTCGGATTGTTTTTTATACTAACTGGATAATCTCTTATCATCCCTGCAAATTCTTTTTTATGTTCCATTGCTATTTGATGGTACTCTAAAACTGCTTCTTGTGTTAATGTTCTTCCTTGTTGGGCATCATTTAGCATCTTGAGAATGGCCTTTTGATAATTTTTAACTTCTTCAATATCTTCATTTCTTAAATCTCTTGGGATTACTTCTTGTTTTAAAATTTTTATTGTATCTGGGAGGGTTATTGGATTGCCTTCTAAAGAAAGACTATGTTGGACAAAATTAATTTCAAATTCGTTTACTAGTTTTTCATATCCCTTTTCATTTTGTTTTTTTAATCTTTTGAATAGGATTAATTCTTTTTCTATTTCATCTAGATAATTAATTGAATTTTTTCTTGAGGGTTTTATTTTATAATCAAAATAAACTAGGAGATTATTAATTAAAGTATTATCAAAAACTCTTGCCTTTAGTGGTTTTTTAGAACTTATTAAAATCAAACCATATTTATCTAAAATTTTTATATATTTTTTAAAGGTTTTAGGATTAACTTTAATATCTTTTTGTTGAAATTCTTCTTTTTTTAAGGATTCGTAAATAAAATCTGCTAAATTTTTATCTAATAAAAGATTGTAATTGATGTCATTTCGAGTACAATAATAAATTAGCTTGTATAAAAGCTCTGTTTTTTCTGATTTCTTTATTTGAAATTCTGAGCCCTTTTTGATTAAAAGATTTTCTTTTACTAAATCGTTTAAAATTCTGTGAATGTTTTTATATTCTGAACTATCTTTGTTAAGAATTCTTGCTACTTCAATAGGTTTTGTTAGAGACTTATTTTTATAAACAATTTCGAACACATCATTTTTAGTTACCATACTATCCCTATGTTCTAATACTTTATAAATCTTACTATTTAGTACTATTTATAGAACTTTTATCTATTTTTGGTACTAAATGGCATAATATCTTCGGTTTCAACGCCCAGCTTGTGTGTTGATTTCTTTTATAAATTAAATGGAAAAAGATTACATCACTAAACTCTATCCAATAAAACATCTTCGAAAGAAGCAAGAGTAGATCACTTAGAAATTGCATAATAGTATTATGCCCCGGCCGAGCAAGGGGTTCTTGTAGCATATTAGGGGGTTTTTATTAATCATCATGATTTTTTTGTTGATGAAGGTGATTTAAAAATGTTGGGGAAGCAAATCAATTAAAAGAAAAGATTTATTAATTATTTAAAGATTGTTGACTTATGGTAAAAGATGAAATTAAAATTGATAAAATTTATAAGTCTGAAACATTTGATGGATCACAAGAATTTCTTTTCCATGAAAACTCCACCAAGAGACCCTCTTGGGTAAAAGCAAATTTAGATAAAAAAGTCATATTCTTAAAAATAATATTCAAAGGGGAAGCCTTTTGGTATAGAAGATATTTCCAAGACTATTTTTTCATATTTGATGCAGTCTCGCAAGATTACAAAAATTATTACAATGAAATTGCGCAAAATTATGAAAGTTATATACCTCAAAATAAAGTAATGAGAAAAATAATACTGGATTTTTTAGAGGAACTTAAAGTCAATAAAAATTCAAAGATTTTAGATATTGGAGCAGGCACAGGCATTGTTACTGAAGGAATAGCCCAAGCAGGATATAATGACTTAACACTTCTAGATATTTCAGATAAAGAATTAGAAATCGCAAAAAACAAACCTATTTTATCAAATGCAAAGTTTCAAACTGTAGATTTAGTTAATGAAGAAATTCTGGGGAAATTCAATGTTGTTTTTGAAACAATGTCACTTGATTATTTTAAGGGAGAAAAACTAAAACTAATATTAAGCAAAATTAAAAATTCTTTAGTTAAAAGAGGCAACATTATTATTATAGATCGACACATCTATCCAGAATTTAATGATTATTTTAAGGAAATTAAAAAAGGTAAGACTGAGCTAGACACTCCTGAAGGGAAATTTGATTATTATTATTTTATTGGCAAGAACTAACTACTCAATTTTTCTTCCACAAGAATTCCTTTTTCTAGTAAATAGATTACCTCTTGTCTAATATCTTGGCTCGTTATTTTATCAAAAGAAATTTTTCCTAATGACTGCAAAGCCTGTAATAACTCGAGACTGATTGGATAATACTTATATTCATAATCGCTATATATTCCAAATTTTGTTAAACATGCCCAAGGGGCGATAATTAAGGTTTTTACTTGAGAATCTTCCTCTAATTTTATTGCTAATGGCGAGCTTATTTTAGAATTAACAATAACCTTCTCATACCCTTCAAGCATTTTTTCATAAGAAAACTTAGACTTAATGAACTCTCTTATTTTCTCAGGATCAAATTCAAATTTTCCTGTTAAAATTTGGTAGCTAATTTCTACTATAGATTCTTCATCTCCATAAGCCACCCTAGCAATAATTCCCTTAGGAAGAGTAGATCTTTGTGCGCCTACTGAAGACATTATCACCGGGGTGCCACATGCCAATGATTCAAGCCCAACATTAGACCCAAAAGCTTCGATAAAATTTCCTACTGATAATGTCAAAGTTCCCAAAGAATAATACTCGGGCATCAACTCATAAGGAACCCATTTATGAAAAATTATGTTATTTTCAATTTTCAATTCTTTTGATTTTTTTAGAATTGCCTTATAATGCTGGTCCAAGTCATCAGTTACTCCCTCATCTATATATCGAGGAATTAATAATTTGATATTAGTCAAATTTTTTTCATGAACTAACTTATGCAAAACGTTTAGCGATTGATTTATGCCCTTTAATGGATCGGGTCTATGGGGATAAAGAATAATTTTATCATTTTCTTCAATTCGTTTATTAAGTAATTTAAGGACTTTTTCGGGTTTTTTACGACTAAAGAGATCCAAATTAATTCCATTCTCAATTAAAACTACTCTTTTGTTTATTCCAGGCAAATAATTTCCTACCGAATATCTTAAACACTCTGCGGTATGAAGTGAATTAACTATAATCTGATCTCTTCTAAAATTAAAGGCTCCAAGCAATGTCTCTGGGTAAAGAAAATCCCTTAAAGAAATAATTGTTGGAATATCCTGATTGCATAAATCATAAAAATTTAAATCAGAATCATGTATATAAAAAATATCATGATTTTTAATTTGCTCGTACAGGATTTTATTGATTTTCCAAAGATTAAACGGAGCAGTTTTATATGAAGCCGGAAACGTCTGTTTAAAATTTAAAACAGGAAAAACCCAAACATTTTTTGAAAGACTAAATGGTGTACAGTTATCGTCTCTTTCTACGCAGTATATATTAACCTTATGACCTTTCTTTCCTAGATGAATTGCAACTTCTCTTAGAACTTTTTGCGAGCCTCCATGAACATGGTCCTTAAATATTGGGCCTAATGAAAAAACTAAAATCTTTTTCATAATATTTTAACATAAACTTTTCTTCATTAGAAGATAATTCATAGACTCTATGGTCTCCTTTTTTTGTTTGAATTTCTTTTATTGAATCAATTAAAAGCCCATAGTTTTCAAAGA
>JAHYJW010000003.1 GCA_019428815.1 Patescibacteria group bacterium
AATTTTGAGAAAGAGAGAAAAGCCCTTCATAAGGTACAACTCTAACTAAAAGATCTGAAACATCTCCTTTAGGAAGTTTAAATCTTCGAAGATAACTTTCTGCATTTCCAGTTGAAGGATTGACCATTCTACCTTGAACAAATATGTATTCTTGCAAATTTGAAACTCTATGTTCTAACCTTTGATTAAATTCTCCTGAAGAACCAACATTAATTTCTCCAAGCAAAGTAAAAAAATCTTGAGTCATTTCAACATTACCTTGTCCGTGCCAGTCGTAAACCTTGATAATTCCGGGATGTCTTGAATGCATTTCAGTGTCTTCTAAAAAACCATGAACTCTGAGTAAATCAAAGATTGTCCCATTTATAGTTGAGTTATTTATTCCTCCTGATTGGCTTCCAAATTCAGTTCCAACTTGGTAATTTTGATTTTGAGAAATATCTTGTACTGAATTGATAGTTATATCATAACCGTCTACGCTTACTTGAGTTCTACCATCAAGAGATTCTGCATTTCTTAATAGAACAGGATTATCTTCTGGATTTTTGTCAGAAAGCCTATCTTCAAGATTAAGGGTTATTTGATGGCCCTCATCAATTTGTGTAGATAAACCTGAGAGATTTGATTGGGGAAGATAATTTGGGATTTCTAAATTAATTGTATCAGAGTTATTTTTTAAAACAGGATTTTTAGATTCTATATTATTAGGGTTTTTTTGGTTAATCAAGTTTCTTTGAGAAACTTTTTTTGTTTGAAGTTTATCTTTTTTCTCTTTATTTTCTTCAGGATCTTCCCAACTTAATCTAAATTCATAATTTCCTTTTATAATATCTGGATCATCCTGATAAGAGAATAACCTAGAATAGTTAGGATTTGTTATTGTTTCTTCAAAAATTAATTCATCATCTCTTAAAACTTGAAGATTCATACTGTCTAAATTTTCAAAGGTTGCTTCATATTGTATATCAACAAAATTTTGAAGTATTGCGTTCTGAGAAACAATTGGTTCAGGAATTACAGGTTCAGAAACAGTTAAATAGACGTTTGTTGAATCGCTTAAATTTCCAGAATCAATAACTTTTGATTTTGCAAGATAGCTACCAGGATTTGCAAAAGTTAATAATGTATCAATAGGGACAGTTTTTTCAACATTTATTCCTAATCCTGGCACATTTAGAATGTATTTTGTTATATCATTAACCCCATCAGGATCTTGACCCCATATTTGTAATCTGACTTCAAGAGGTGCTTCACCTTGAGAGGGAGTAGCAGAAATAAATGCAGTGGGAGGTAAATTTTCAGGGGGTATTTCGCCTTGAGCACTAATTGTAACATCTCTTGAATCACTTAAATCTCCAGAACCTCTAACCTGACCTCTTGTGAAATAATTTCCGGGTTGTTCAAATACAACTGTAGTATCAATAGGGACAGTTTTTTCAACATTTATTCCTAATCCCGGGATATACAAAAGATATTTTTCTATATCTCCTTGTCCATTAACAATAAACCTTGATTCCAATGGAATTTGCCCTTGTTCAGGGTTAACAGAATAATCAATAATTGGGGGGTCTATTGGTGGGTCAGTGATTTTATGACAATTAAACAAACCGAAAGTTAAAGCTGTTGCAGTTATATAAGGAACTGCTTTTTTTAAAATTGAACTTCCAAAATTTCTTAAATATTTTTTAGATGACATTTTGAAGTAAAGGGTGTAAAAACTAACACAAAAACATAAATCTTAAGCATTATAAACTTTTGGTTTTAGGATTTATAGGGTTTTATTAAGTCTTTTTAGAAATTAAAATATCCTCCTAAAAGTTAAAGATGTCTTTTTGAAATTTAAGAATTAATCAGGATAAAAACAACAAATTTGGCCTTGAATAGGGGGTTCATCTGTATAGCCCACTAACTTAAAACCAAATCCCTGAATTCCTCCTGGAGGGCATCCCCCTTCAGAGGTAGGTGTAACCCAGGCCCCATGTAATCCTTCTCCTTCGCATGTCATATCGTCAGGTAGGTTTGATTCACATGTTCCTGCAGCAGGGCAAGATTGTACGTTATAACTAGAATATTGGGGATTACTAACTAAATCATGACAGGTTACAAAAACATTTTCACTTATTTGAAATGGCCAAGTACAAAAAGCATTTGTTTGTTGAGTGTCACAAAAGAACTTACATTGAACATCAAAGGGGTCTGATTCAGATAAGATTTCTTTTTCCATACTAAAGAAACTCAAAAAAGAAACAAAGGCAATTAATAAAACAGCAAGGATAATTATCCCTAAGGTTAATGAATTTTTATTTTTTTTCTTTTTTTTAGAAAAATGCGGAGGAGAGTTTGTTTTAGAATGCCCTAAATTACCAGGATTATTATGTTTTTCCATATTCCTCTTTTGTTTTATTTATAAATAAACCAGGTTTTATAAATATTGCCCCTTGAGAATTATTCTTTATGATTCAGGAGATTCTTTAGATAAAACATTTAGATATAAACAAATTTATAAAGTAGACTTGTCTTTTTAACAGAGTTATAAGAGTTAAAAAATTAGAAAATAAAAGATGGTGAGATTTTTTAGAAAATTTAATAAGTTTAAGATAAAATCAAGAGATTTAAGAAGATTAATCATCTTGAATATTTTTCTGTTTATCTTTATGTTTCTCTTTATTTTATTGCTTTTACCCACTATTTCCCCTTCCTTTGAAGTAGGAGCCCCAAATTACTCTCTTTCAAACATTTACGGCCCAAATTTTAGCATAAGTGGTTGGATAAATATGAGTTTTGATGATGAATCTAAAGATTCTCTTTTTTCTGGGGACTTTAGCCCAGGAGATCTTTCTAATCAAGATTTTACATTAGGAGAATTACTTGAAGTGAACCCGCAATATACCTATTCCTGTATACCTTCAGATTGTGAAAATGATTATTCTTTAAAATCCCCTAATTCAATAAGTTCTGATTTTGGTATAAACTACAATAAATCTGAGATTATTGGATTAGAATTCAATGGATTAGTTCAAAGTGTCAATAGTTTTTCTATGGTTTTTTCTAGTTCATTTACTGATTCTTCTTTAACCCCCCAATTATTAATAGACATTTTAGATGACGAACAAGTAGAATTAGGACCTTCAATTCCTAGCGGAGATTTTGGTTCCCCAAATTATGGGGATTATATTTCTAACTCACAACATGGACTTGCAACAATCACGACAGGTAATGAATATTGTAATAAAATGACCATTCCCCCTAACCCCAATATTAAAGTTGGAGCAATAGTAACAAGAATTTCTGGAAGCGGAGATGCCCAATTTGTGATGAGGGTGAGAGATGTTAGTGAACAAGGAAGTCCAGATTCTAATCTTCTTGCGTGGTGCACTGTTTCTACTAATGCTCCTATTGGAGCAATTGAGTGTATCCCCCGTAAAGATAATAACAATCTTTCTTTAAGAGAAGAACAAGAGGTTTTTGTTTGTATTGAAAAATCTTCAGAAAGTGTAGGTACAAGTTCATACGGTTTAAAACATATTTCTGGACAAAATTTTTCTGGCTATTCAGGATCTGAACCAGGTCATAATTTTGAAATCTTTTTTAGACAAGGAGAGTATGCGCCAATAAACACTCTTACGGTTAATCAGGACTCAGTATACAACTATGGTTCTATTCAAGGACCATTAGAAGATTATGTCAAAATTTATCTTCAAGAAAGATACAACAATAATTGTACCCCAAACCCTTGTATAGTTCCTATAAGATTAATATCAGGGGTAGATCAAAATGTAGGTATTTCAGGAATAATTGTGGAATACACTGCTGGAATAACAAATACAATAAATAATACATATTTTATTAATGAATCTGCTCCAAAGATTACCTCAAACTATCAAAGGCTTTATTTAGACGGAGTAAATATTAAAACTCCTACATCATTTAGAAATTATAGCTTTAGTTTAGAATTGAAAGGGGAAGAAGTAATTGATTCTAAATTAATAGAAGTAAAAAATGTTCCTATCATTAATTCCCTCACTCCCTTATCTGTAGCTAGTGCATTTCCAACTAAGTTTGAGGTAGATGTTACCTCTCCTCAAAATGTTAGTGTTGTTAGTTATAAATGGGAATTTTATAACGCCGAGGGAGTTGTTAACAGAACAGAGATAACAAACCTAAATGAAGTGATTTACACATATCAAAGTATAGGTAATTATTCTTTAAAAGTAAGTGTAACAGACAGTAGAAATTTAGTTTCTTCAAGAACTTTTCAAATACAAGTCACTTCTCCAAAAGAGATGATTAACATAACATTAAATGAATTAAAAGAAAATGTGCAAGGAATAAACTCTCTTATTTCTGGTTTTTCTGATTTTGAAAAAAGTGCTATTCTCTCAGCATTAGATTTAGAGAATGTTAGTTCAGCGTTAGATACCCTTGAAGAAGAATACAATGATGCAATAACTCCTTCAGAGAACCTCACAGAATTAAATAGAATAATCTTAAGATTATTAACAATAAATGTTCCTCAGAATATCATTGTATCTTTTACTGCAACATCTTTTCCATTTTTCATAAAACCCGGAAGTGTTGATTTCGATGTTTTAAGAGAAATTGGGGGAGGTTCTCAGAATATAACAGATACAGATTTTTATGAACAGATTCTTGCAGGTTGGCAAGAGAATAATCTAAATGTAACTTTTGATTATAAAGAATTTTCAGGAAGTTATCATGGGAATACAAGGTCAATTGTAAAAACATTTTCTTTCAAGATTAATGAAAAAACAAATATTAATTATAGTTATTATTTAGTATTTCCTAATTTAGATGGAATTGGTTTTGATAGAGTAATGGGACAAGAAGGAACATTTTATTACAGAACAATTCCCGGAGGAACAAACACTCAACTTAAAGTTTACACTGTAGCAAATGTAACCTTTGCTCAGATGCCTGCTTTTATTTCTCCATCAATTGACAAACTAGGGATGGGGGTTATAGAAGATCAAGAAGAAGAAAAAGATCGAATGAAAACCTTCATAATAAGTCTGATTATCCTTGCTGTTATTGGTATTATAGCATATATCTTTTTGTATCAGTTTTATAAATATAAATATGAAAAACACCTTTTCCCTAACAGAAATGATCTTTTCAATATGGTAAACTATGTAAATTTAGCTAAAAAAAGAGGTTTAGGGAACAAGGAAATAGCTGAAAATCTCAAGATGTCTAAGTGGACATCAGAACAGATAACATATGTTATGAAAAAGTATGAAGGAAAAAGAACCGGGATGATAGAACTTCCGATGGTTAGTTTGTTAGATAAACCTAAGAAAAAACAAAATAAAAAGAAATTGCCTAAAAAGGGAAAAATGTCTCAAAATTTTCAGAATAGGAATTTTAGTCCTAAAAATCCCAGTAATCCAAGAAGGTACTAGTCTTTTTATAAAAGATTTATAAAAGTAGCTATAAAAATAATAACAAACAACACAAAAATTTAATAAGCCTTTTTAATAACAAATATTATGGTTGCAAAAATGATAAAAAGTTTTTTTAAAAAAATATTCTTTAATTTATTCAAGCAAAAAAGAGAATTAAAGTTGGGATTTTACGGTCCCCCAAATGCTGGAAAAACTAGCTTGGCGAATAGGATTTGTAAAGATTTCACTGGAGAGGGCATAGGAAGTGTGAGTAAAGTTCCCCACGAAACTAGAACTGTTCAGTTTAAAGAAAAAGTAGAAATAAACTACAAGGGAAAGAAAATAACCTTCAAAATAATTGATACGCCTGGTATTGCTACTAAAATTGATTATGAAGAGTTTATGAAATTTAAACTAAAAAAGAAAGATGCAAAAGAAAGGGCAAAAGAAGCTACTCAGGGGGTTATTGAAAGTATAAAATGGTTAGATGACATGGATGTCGTTGTTGTTGTATTAGATTCAACTCAAAATCCCTATAATCAAGTAAATATCACCATAATAGGTAATTTAGTTGCTAGAAAGATTCCAGTTTTGATTGTAGCAAATAAAATTGATCTTGGAAAGGCCAACATAAAAAAAATAGAGGCAGCATTTCCAGAATATGATGTTGTGGGTATAAGCGCTAGATATGGGAAAAATCTTGAAGAATTTTATGAATCTATCTTTAAACTAGCTAAAAAAATTTAATTAAGAAAGAAAAAAAGAAAAATTGGTGTTTAACTTGAAAGAATTAAAAAATTTATAAAAGATTACCCGGAAAAATTAAAAACTGTATATTCCAAAGTATATAATAAAAAACAATGGTTAAAAAAAGGAATGAATTTGGAAAGATTAAGGGTTTTTCAATACAATTTCTCCCCTATTCTGAAATAAGGGATTTAAATAGCACAGAAAGAATAAAAAAAATACTAGGAATTGTATTAGGGAATAATATTCTAATCCTTCAAGGAAGACTTCGTTCAGATGAAGAAACTAGATTAATCGAAGATACTATGGCTATGATTAGTCACTTAAAAGATTTTAGGGGAATAGAACTTGCAGTAATATCCAATAATGGAAATGAACCTGAGGGTTTTTTTAGGAGAGTTAAAAGTAATCTAATTACCGCAATTGCTGGGGGAGATATAGGTGCTTTAACTATCATTGGGCCTGCAACAATAGTTAAAGAAATAAGGAGAAATCCAAAAAAAATAGAACTATTTCTAAATAAGTAGCTTTTTCTAAACAAACAACTTTATTTTGGATTAAGGGTATTAAAAAAGAATTAAGATAAAACTTATGTCTTTAATAAACACAAAAAATAAACACAAAAATTTATAATCATAGGTTACAACAGATATTTATGCCACATCAATGTGTAAAATGTTCTCGACTTATTGCTCCAGGAAGCCGTGAGCTTCTTGAAGGGTGTAAAGAATGCGGAGGGCATTTTTTCTTTTATATAAGAGATGATCAAATAGAGAAGATAAAAGAAGAACTAGTTGAGATTCCACAAGAAGAAAAAAAGCGTATTGAAAAAGATATAAGGGAAATGGCAGGGATAACTGATCAGGACGCGCCAATTATCCTTGATATTGAATCTGTTAGGGCTACAGGAGAAGGTAAATTTGAATTAGATTTAGTAAAATTATTTCAAAGAAACCAGCCTTTAATTTATAAAATTGAGGAAGGGAAATATGTGATTGATTTAGCCTCAACGTTAAGTTCAAGTATTAAGAATCTCAAGGAGATAAGAAACCCTGAAGAAAGAGATAAATAAAATTTCTAAGAAGTAAATAAAATTTCTAAAAAATTTTCTTTTTTAAAATCAAAATCTTTGGGACCTAAAAAATTGTTCTCAATAATTATAAAAACTCATTTTAGTTGTTTATTCCATGGTAACAATATCCTTAATCTTAAAAGACGTTTTAAAAGAAATTGAAGTCCCGGAAGAAAATTTAATAAAAATAAAAAAAGAATTAAAGGATTTTTTAAAAAATCTTGAAGAAAATATTAAGAAAAAAAATATCTCTGCAGAGATATTTGTAGGGGGAAGTTTTGCCAAAGAAACTTTAATAAAAAAAGATTATTATGATATTGATATATTTCTAAGATTTGATAGGAAGTATAGTGAAAAAGAACTTTCTAATTTAACCAAAGACATTCTTGAAAAAGTTGGTGAATTTTCTATCATCCATGGCTCAAGAGACTATTTTAGTTTTAAAGTTGGAGAAGATGTAATATTTGAGGTAGTTCCTGTTAAAAAAATAAAAACCCCAAAAGAAGCTAAAAATATAACAGATCTTTCTTATCTTCATGTGAAGTATACAAAAAAAAGAATAACAAATAAAAAAATTCTGGACGATATAAAACTAGCAAAAGCTTTTTGTTATGCAAATAAATGCTATGGTGCAGAATCTTACATCAACGGATTTTCCGGTTATGGATTAGAATTGCTCGTGTATTATTACAAAGGTTTTCTAAACTTTGTTAAATCAATGTCTAACGTAAATCTTAAAGAAAAAGTTGTGATAGACATAGAAAAACAGTATAAAAACAAAAATCAGATTTTAATGGATATTAACTCCGCAAAACTTCAGTCCCCTTTGGTTTTAATAGACCCCACTTATCCAAAAAGGAATGTTTTAGCAGCACTTTCAAAGAATACACTATCGAAATTTAAGGAAGTTTGTAAAGATTTTTTATCAACCCCAAAAAAAGATTTCTTTGAATTAAAAAGAATAAATTTTGAAAAAATAAAAAAAGAAGCTAAAAAAAAGAATCTAGAGGTTGTCCTAATTGAACTAAAAACTGAAAAACAAAGTGGAGATGTTGCAGGGAGTAAGTTAAAGAAATTTTATACCCATCTATGTAAAGAAATAGGGGAGATGTTTAAGGTGGTAGACTGTGACTTTGAATATTTAGGTAATAAAGAAGCAAGGTTCTTTGTTGTTGCTAAAAGAAAAAAAGAGATTTTGATTAAAGGCCCTTTTTTAAATCAAAAGGAACACCTTAAAAGATTTAGAAAAAAGTATCAAGGAAAAAAAACTTTTAAGATTCTTGTTAAAAAGAACAATATCTTTGTAAAGTATAACCCTTCTATGAGCTTAACTAATTTTGTTAAAGATTGGGAAAAAAGAAATAAATCTAAGATTAAAGAAATGAGCATAGACACATTAAAAATTGTAAATAGTTCTGGTTTAAAATAACTTTAAAGTATTGTAAATTTTAGATATGAGAGCAATCTTGACTGAGGTAATTTTATTTGAGGTGATATTCCCCAAAAGAATATCATCTAAAAGGTATCTTAAAAAATTATTATGCGGGAGAGTTATTGTATAAGTTTAGCACCTTTTTCAACAGACCTGTCAAAAAGGGAAGCAAATGCTTGTGAAAAAAATTCAGAATTAATCCAAATCACAATATCTTCTTGATTTAGTTCATTTGATTCTTTTAGAACATAAAAGAGGATCTCTCTTCTATCTATGATAAAGAACTTCGCATCAATATCTATTTTCTTAATGGGAATGTTATTAAAAACTTCTGAAATTCTTTTGATGGTTTTATCTTCACCAGAAAGTGCAATCTTTACCTTAATTTTTCTTTTAAATAAAATGTCTAAAGTTTGTTTAAAAAGTCTCAATTTAGCTCTTACGTCTTCTGCATTTGTACAGATTATTACTTCATTTGTTGCGCTTTTTAAAATTTCATTTAAGTAGTTAGAAATGTTTGATTTACCCTTTAATACTGCAGAAAGTTCCCCTGCTTTTATAGGACTTATTCCTTTTTTGTAAATTTCTTCTAATTTTAAAAATTCATTAGTTTCTTTTAAACCGGATAAGTTAGTAATTTTCTCTTCAATGGACTTTCTAAGATTATTCTTTAATTTTTCTAATACAATATGCGGCCTTACTCCAATATACTTCACAGGTTTCCCCAATTTGATAAGTGCAAAACCTTTTTTTTCAAGACTTTCTAGAACATCATAAGTCCTAGATCTTGGAATACCTGAAGCTTCAGCGATTTGGCCCGCAGAAGCAACCCCCTTAGAAAGCAATGCTAACCATACTTTAGTTTCATAGATGTTTAAATCAAAGTAGTCTTTAATTCTGTTTATTAAGTCTTGTTTTACGAGCATTTTAGTTTGAACCTTAGATTTAAGATTTAAGATTTAAGATTTAATCTTTTGTTTTCTTTTTCATTTCTGCTGTGATAAAATCTGTTCTCTTATTGTGAAATTCTGTTGGGAAAATTTCATCAGGGTCTCTAAAAAAGTTCCAATCTAAAAAACTCCTAAGTTCAGTATAAGATTTTACTTCGTCTCTTATCCGATGCAAGTATTCTGAGTTTTCTTCATTAATCCTGTCTGGATTTTCTACATAATACTCTATAATATCCATATACCTAGATAAACACTTCTTCCAGTTATTAGCTCCAAAACCATCCTCAAGAACTCTATTACAATATTTAGGTTTAAGAACTGAGTCAAAGTAAGCTCTCTCAACCAAGGGGATTGTTATCTTTTTAGAGCTATTAATTTCAAAGTCACATTCAAAATCTTTAGGAATATAAAAACGCTCTCCTAAAATCCTTGATAAAGATTCTACTTTTTTAATACCCCAACCTGTTAATGTTCTTTTAATATCCATGTCCTTTGAAAAAAAGGGATATTTATAAATCTTTCTATTTGTTACTATTTACTAGTTAATACTTAATTTAGGGGTACACTAATTTTTAGGGGATAAAGAGATTTAGATTTAGATTTAAAGGTTAAAACAATTAAAACCAGACTTAAAAAATTAAAACCAAACAAAAAGATAGCTGATTAAAATAGCTAATAAAATTCCAGAAGTAATAAATGGCATCGCAGGATAAAACTTCTTCTTTTCTGACCTAAGGAATAAATATCCCAAACCTAATGTTGAACCTAAAATAACCAGGATTGCGGAATAAAGGCCTAAGGTTTTTAACATGACTCCTGCAGTTATTATTGGGAACACTATATCTCCCCCTCCAAGAATTGCTATATTTAATTTGATCTTTTTCTTTTTTAATTCAGATTTTTTAAGTTTTTTCTTCCAGCCTTTTATCTTTTCTTTTGTTTTTTTAGAAACATAAGGTACAAAAAATCCTGAAAAGATTTTAACCTCGTTTATTTGATACTGAGCCATCTTTTGCATAATCCCTGAATGCCATACTGCCCACATATCATAAAAGGAAATTATCACTAAAAGTGCAATGATGGTGTAAATGTTTAGTATTGGTACAAAAAGTGTAGCTATTCCTGGATAAATTAAAAGTTCTGTGAAATTATGAACAATAAAACTCTTTTTGTAAACTTTTACAATAGCTAAAGAAATGGCCAAGATTGCTATAATAATAAATGAAAGATTAATCCCAATAGCATCAAAAAAAGTTTTTTTACCAAATGCAATGAAGGATAATGATAAAGCTGTAAAAATCACAAAAAGGAACCAAATCCTAATTAAAGAACTTATCTTAGTTTTCATTAATAAAATAAAAACAGATATTGCTATTAAAAAGGCGATAATCATAAAAACAAAAAGACTCGTAAATTCTTGAGAAGTTTCTACTGAGGGTGGGCTAATCCAGGAGAGATAAGGATTATCAATGATTGTGATATTCCCCTCAATTTCTGTTTCTAAAGTAAAAGGGTTAGAATAAATAACATAAATCCCTATAAATTGCGTTAAAACAAACATAGCTAAAAGAACAAGAACTATCTTGAGATTATGTTTCATTTAGTATAATACCAAAAACTACTTATAAAGTTTTAGTAATCTTTAGGTTAAGTTTATTCTAAGAAAATTTGAATAAAGATATCAGATATTTTTTATCCCCTTTTTACTCTATCTTAATTAAGAATTTTTAGTTTACTTTAATCTTATTGTCTCTAAGGTTCTAGGAACAACTGTTTCAACTCTACTAAGTTTGTATAATGCTGAAGCAAGATCCAGACATTTTGAAACTTCTCCATGATTTATTAAAATCTTTTTTGGTCTAGGTCTAAGATTATTAAAAAAAGACATAAGCTCATTACGTCCTGCATGAGCGCTAAGACCTGGGATTGTAAGTATCTCTAAATTAACTTCCACATTTTCTTCCCTACCATCTACAATCATCTTTGTTTCTTTAATCCCCTCTTGAACTTGTCTACCTAAAGAACCAATACCTTGATAACAAATAAAGATTATTGAATTTTTTTCATTTCCTGCAAATTCTTTAAAATATTCAACAGATGCTCCTCCAACAAGCATTCCAGAAGTTGCAAGAACAACACAAGGTCCGCCTTCAAAAACTTTTTTCCTTTCTTGGGGGGATCCTACTCTGAAAAATAACTCAGAAACAAAAGGATTCTGATTTTGGAATATGGATGAGCGCACCCTATTACTTAAAAAATCAGGATAAGCAGTATGAATTGCATTTATATCCCAAATCATCCCATCAATATAAATTGGTATTTCTTTTAATTTACCAGATTTTATTGCATCTTCCAAAATAAGCATTGTTTCTTGAGCCCTACCTAAACCTAATTCAGGGATTAAAACTTTTCCTCCACGATCAACTGTATTTTTAATTGCTTCTATCAGTTTTTCTTCTGAATCAATTCTCGGTGGTAAAATATCTGTTTTAGACCCATAAGTAGCTTCTGTTAAAATGGACTCCACTCTTGGGAAATTAGTAACAGCAGGATCTAATAATCTTGTTTTAGCATATTTAAAATCAGAAGTATAAAGGAAGTTGTGTAATCCATTACCAATATTAAAATGAACCATTGCTCCACCAAGAGCATGTCCAGAGTTATAGAAAGTTATCCTTATGTCTTGAGTAACATCATTTACTTCATTAAAATTTAGGCAAATGGTATGTTTAACCATCTCTTTTACATCTTTAGAACTAAATAATGGTGTTGCTGCCTGCTTATATGCTACCCCAATAAAATCTAAAGACATTAACGCAGCAAGGTCCATTGTTGGATGGGTCATATATGTAGGTCCTCTATAACCCATTTTATAGAGATAAGGGACTAACCCCACATGATCCAAATGAGCATGACTTATTATTATTGCATCTAGTTTACTAATATCAAATTCAGGTATATCAAAATAAGGAAATTTTTCATTTCCTTGAGCTGCTATATTAATCCCACAATCAAGTAAAATTTTAGAATTTTGAGTTTGGAGCAATAATGAACTTCTACCAACTTGCCTACCCCCTCCTAAGAATGTAAGCCTTACCCATTCATCAAATTTTTCAGAAGTTTGTTCCTTGTAAATCTTTTCTCCAATTTGATTGAGAAACTTTCTTCTGTAATTATTTGTTGCGTATAAAACTTCTCTAATATTCTGGGTTATCTGACTTTTGATTGCCGGACTTCTTTGAACTTGAGGAGACCATAATGTCTCTTTTTTTATTTGGTCTAATATCGAACCTTGTTTCCCTATAACCATTCCTGGTCTTTTTGCTTCAATTATTACAATGCTTCTATGTAGGTCAAAAATTATTTCTGTTATTTCTGCCTCTTCAGGAATTATAGATTTTATCTTTTCTTTTACCTCATCTGAATTAAGTAAAATTTTTTGATCGCAACGTAATTCTATTCTTTTTTTCAATTCATTAACAAGCTCTTTTATTCTTGGCTCACCTTCTTTAAAGAATTTCTCATTATCTGTGTAAATAACTATATTTGCCCCTTCGAAATTAGCTTCAGTTATTTCTCCTTTCAATTTTTCAGTTATGTAATTTAAAATTTCCATTTTAATATTATTTTTTAGGATTATAATTTTAGGTTATAAACCAATTTTTTACTATCTGTTATTATTTTTGGTCAGTATTAATCTATAAACAAATGACCTCTTATTTATCGTTTTATTTTTTTAGAAAATCAGAGATTTTCAATAGCCTTATTCTTTGTCCTTATAATGGGGGAGTATCTCCTGTTCCACTACTTTCTTGACTCCATCTTTAGTAATAGTATAAACATCTATCCCATAACCTGAACCGGTATCTCTTTGAGTTGAAGATTTAAGGGATTCTAAAGCTAATTCAACCCCTTCTTTAATACTCATTCCTTTTTTATACTGCCTTTCAAGAAGTCCTAAAACAAAAGGCATTCCTGAACCAAAGTTTGCATCGTAATCATCTACCTCTGAAATAGTTCCATCTGGACTTATGGTATACAAGGCAGTAGATCCATCTTCGTTTACCCCTCCAATCAAACTTCCAACAATACTAGGGATAGCAGAAAGTTGTCTTATATTTGAATAAGAGATTGAAGCAGTAAGACTAGCAGCTTGTCTTACAGAAGGTCTAGATTTAGATCTTAATTCCTTAAGTTTTAATTCTGCTGCAAGAAGTTTTTCCAATCTTTGTGCGTCAGATGCACCCCCTGCATAAGAAATTACGAGATAATCATTTATCTGATGAGTTTTTCTGAATCTTTTTCCTCCAACAATAGACTGCCCCATAGTTACTTGGCGATCTGAAGCCATAACAACTCCATCTTTACAGATTATGCCCAATATTGTAGTTCCAGTTTTTAAAATAGAATTTTTTATATCTTGATCCATTTTTTAATTATTTAGTCTATGTCCCTTATTTTTTAATTATATTTTACTCATTCAAACGAATTTTTTATTTATTCAGACGAATCTTAACCTCACTTAATTTGTCTAGAATCAACCATTAGGTATTATTTTTAGGAGAAACCCTATTTTATAAAACTTTCGGAAATGGCTTTAGATATTCCGTGTTCTTTTTTAAACCGAACAATGTTATCTACAAAACTCTCAATCTTCTGTTCATGACTCACAATTATAAGTTGTTTTACATTAAGTTGATTTAGAACATCCCTCATTTTGTCTAATTGTTGTTCACTAAACCCATCTGTGGGCTCATCTAAAATTACAATATCTTTTGTTTTTATCTTACTCAAGAGAGAATTGACGACTTGGTTTAAGGAAAGTCTATATGCCAAAGCTACTGCAGTTCGTTCTCCTCCAGAGAGATAATTATAATCTAATTCGTAATCTTGATATTCAATTATAGGGGTAAAATCGTCTTCAAGCCTTACATCAAAAACATCTGAAACAAGCATTGAGAACCATCTTTCAAAAAGTTTTGAAAATTCTGTTTTAAGTTTTATCATCACATTTTTTTCAATAAGAGAAACCAAAGGGATAAAATTTTTAGAAAGCCATGATTCAATTAGAGTAATATAATTCAATTTTTCTTTAATCTTCTCCACTTGTTGAATTTTTTCTTTTAATTCTTCAATTTGCCTAGAAAAAACTTCAATTTCCTTTTTTAATTCTGCAACTTTTATTTCTGCTATTCTTTCCTGTCTAAGAGCTTCTTCAAGTTCTTTTTGTTTTAATTCAAAAAGATTTTCAAATTTGTTTAATTTGAATATCTCCCCAACTAAACTTTCTGCATGATTATCCAACATTTCAATATCTTTTTTTATTAGCTCTTTGTTCCTTGATAACTCAGACAATCTTTCTTTTTTTTCACCGATATCCTCAAGTTTTATTTTAAGATATTTTATTTCTTGTAGTTCCTTTTCTAAAGTGTGAATCTTTTCATTTAAAGAAATAATTTTTTCAGTTATTTTCTCTTTTTGAAGATTTAAATTTTTGTTTTTATAAGAGTTTTCAGAAGTATTTGAATCTAAACGGTTGACAACATTAGCTTTGTATGTTGGTCCAACATCTTGTAAACAAGTTGGGCAAATTTCAATATTCTTAATCTTTTCTTTTGTAGCCTCGTTTTCCCTATTCTTTAAGGTTAAAGAACTTATTTCAGAAGAAATCCTCAAATTTTCTTCATTTAAGCTTTCTTTTTCTTTTTTTAACAGTCTTATTTTTTCTTCAATATTTATTATATCTTCCTCTTTAAAATTAAGACTAGAAAGCTCATCAATTTGGATTTTTAATTGAGAAGAAATTTTTTCATTATTTGAAAGATTTTCTTTTTTATTGGAAACCATAATCTTAGTCTTTTCAATCTCCTGTTGTAGTCTTTTTCTTTCTTCTATTTTTTCTGAGATTGAGTCCATTTCTTCTTTAATTTTTTTATATTCTTCTGTCTTTAAGAAAAGCTCCTTTTCAACAGAAACGAGATTATAATGTTTAGATTCTAATTCATCTTCTTTAGAAAGAAGATTATTTTTTTCTTGTTCTAGATTTTCTATAATCCCTTCTTTAGATCTTTTTTCCTCTCTAAGTTTTGTTGTAAGTATAGAAACATTTTCGATTATTCGTTTATATTTATCAATTCCAAAAATATTCCTTAGAGTATTAATTCTATTTTCTGGATCTTCTAGAATAATCTGCTTCATTTCTTCTTGAGGTGTATATACTGTAAATTTATATAGAATATTTTGCTTTTTTGCAAATTCTTTGGGATACCCTAAAATTTCTAAGACTTTATCTTTAATTTGAGTAACAGACAGCTCTTTTTTTTCTCCTTCATATGTAATAGCACAATAATCTTGAGAAACTGTTTTTCCCCTTTTTAATGTCCTTTCAACTATTACTTCTTTATTTCCCACATCAAATTCAAGAGTTACTTTACCCTTATCAGCACCATTTTTTAATAATGAAGCACCTCTTTGCCCAGGTTGGAGCCCAAATAAAGCAAATTCTATTCCAAGGAGTACAGAAGTTTTTCCAGAACCAATATCTCCAGATAATAAAATAGAACCCTCTGGGAAAATAACTTCTTGTTTTTCATAGCTTCTGATGTTTTCTAAAATAATTTTTTTGATTATCATTTTTAAAATTCCGTTTTAATCTTTTTAGTACTAATTTACTCGATTTTATTTATTAAAAATTCAGGGTTTTTTTTGATTCTTCTAAAATCCTTCCAGTAAAGCTTTCTGTTGTTTCTCCTTCTTGTTTTTCTGTTCCAAGAGTTTTTATTAGCTGGGGGATATACTTATTTAACACAGAAATATTTTGTTTTTTGTAATTTTCTATTGTTTCTTCTTCCATCTCTTGGGTATCTTCTTTTTCTCCAATCTCCATCTCAAGATCTGTATCTTTAGATTTTAAATCCCGAGTATTTCTCAGGAAAAAATATGCTTTATGATTATTAATAAAATCTTCAATTTGTGAGAATTTTATATCTGAGACTTTGCCAACATTTAATGTTCCTCTTAATCTTAAAAGAACTATCTTATCTTCAATATTCTTTTTTTCAATTTCAGCAATTATTTTCTCAGTTGCTAATGTTGAATTGTTTATTTCAATATCAAAAGAAATAACTTCTTTTAGTTTGATTTGAATTTTACTTAGAATATCACCCGAGGGGGATTCTGTATCAATTATACAAAATCTACCATAATTCAAATCTTCTAACTCTTGAAAATTATTCGGAAAAACCGGGCCGGGATAAATAAAGTTCTCGTACTTAAATTCTATATGTATATGTCCTAATGCGTAATAATCTGCATAGGGGATTCTTAGAGTTTCTAAAGAGTCTATTGGTAAATCTCCCTTAACTTTGTCTATTGTTGTGTGCAACATAAGAATTTTGAAAAGCCCAGGGGAATCATTTAACTCAATTCTTCTTAGATCTTTTATTTCCAAACTAGAAGTCTTTCCAGGGTATCCATATATAGCTGCCCCTTTATAGATTAGTGGATTTAATATTAGTTTACCCCCTCTTTCTTCAAAATCTTCTACATTTTTACAAAAACCTGCTTTTTCTAAAACATCTAAAAAAGTTTTACCTGAAACCGAATAATCATGACTTCCTGCAATAATAAAGCAGGGAATTTTAGAATCATGAAGTTTTCGGAATATTGAAAATGCTTCTTTTAGAATTTCTATGGGGGGAAATGCACTATCAAAAAGGTCTCCTGCAATAAGAACAAAATCCACTTTTTCCTTAATGCAAATCTCAATTGATTTTTTAAAAGAGAGGAGATTTAACTCTTGCATAGGTTGTTGTTTCCACCCTCCCAAATGAACATCCGACATATGTGCAAATTTTACCATTTTATTTTTTGAGATAAACTCTAAGATAAACTCCCTTTAAATTATTTTAATTTTTTAATCTTTAAAAATTCAAAAATTCAAAAAGAACCTTCAATTAGAAGGGTAAATTTTTTGAGCTTATTTAATTTATTTTTTACAAAATTAAAATAATCAGGGGGTATATAAAAATGATTGTATTTTATTTCAATAATTTTAAGGGGGGTTCTTATTTTTTTGATAAAGGAAGTTTTTGATATCTTTAAGTATCTTAAGTGTACACTCTTTAGTTAAAAAATGGTTGTATGATAAAATTTTAGAATTTTAGAATTTTAAGATTTTAAAAAAACATGAAAATAAGGACTAAATAAAGCACCACGAAAATTTAATTTAAGAATCTACTTAAAAAATCTGTTATTTCTTCTTTAAATAAAAATATCCCGATTAAAACTCCCACTAATGCTAATAATAAAAAAATGAGTAAAAAGTTTACAAAAGAACTCTTTTTTCTTTTTGGGGGTTCTCCATAAGAAGAAACATGCTGAACAATTCCTGCCGGTTGTTGAGATTGTGTTTGTTGTGGTGGCTGTTGGGGTTGTTGAGTTTGTTGGGGAAAATTTTGAGGTTGCAAGGGCTGAGGAACCTGAGAAGGTAATTGTTGTGATGTTTGAGATTGTTGGTTCTGAAATTGAGCCTGATTCATCTGTTGGGATTGTTGAGTTTGTTGGGGCATAGCGTAAGATCCTCCCTGAGAATTCGGGTAAGGATATTGTGACATTGTTGGTGCTTGTAAATATCTTGCAGCTTCTTCAATTTCTTGTTTGGAATAACCCGCATTAAAAAAACTCATCATGGCTTTTTGAAGTGTTTCTCCTTTCATCATAGCCAACCTTAAGCCCTCAACAATTTCTTCTTTAACCATTTTATTACAATTAGTATAAACCTATGAAAGTTTATCTACAAAAAGTAAGGAAAACGTAGTTTAAAAATTATTTCATAAAGAGGAAGATTAAATCTAATCAAACTTGAACAAATCTTAAAATTTAAAACTTTAAGACTTTACCATTATTTGTAAGGTGGGCTGTTTCACCAAGGTTATATCCGAATTCAGAAGCAGTCTCTATTAATGGAGCTTCTTGTTGAAAGGTTCCATGAGCAGGAATAATGTGTTTCGGTTTTAAGAGTCTAATCAATTCTCTCATATCTTCTCGACTCCCGTGTCCATGAACATGGACATCTCTTTGTAATCTAACACCAATTCTTTTTAATTTATTCTCCATTTTTTCTCTAGAGACAATATTAACTGGAGCAGGGATTATTGAAGAAGCAAAAATTAGATTATCTCCTTCTCTAAATCTAAAGGGCGTATCTCCTTTAACAATACGATCTAAAATAGAATTTTCTTCAGCTTGGTGTCCTGTACAAACAACAAGGTATCTACTTCTGTTTTTTTCAAGTCTCCTTAAAAAAGATTCAACTTGTTTTCGATATCTCAATAGTTTTATGTTACTTTTAAAAGGGCATTTTTTTACCTGAATTGCGGCATTAACATATTTATAGAGGCTTCTACCTAGGAATACAATCTCTCTTTTTGTTTTTTTACCAAAATCAACAATGCTATTCAATCTCTCAATATGAGATGAGAAGGTTGTTATAAATATTGCATCTTTAGAATATCTTACTTTTCCTAATGCTTCCTCAACTAAATGTCTAGCGATTGTTTCACTTCCAGGTTTTTTTTCTGTACCAGAGTATAAAGCATCCATGATAAGAACTTTAACATTTTTTTTACCAATTTCTTTTAGTTTTTTATAATTTGGAGGTTGCCCCATAGTAGGGTAATTATCAAATTTAAGGTCTAGTCCATAAAAAAATATCCCCTCAGGTGTATGCAATGCAATAAAAACACAATCTATTGTTGAATGAGTAGTATGAATAAAATCTACCTTATATGTCTGTGACTTTCCCCGAATATTACAAGAAGAGTTAGATTTGACTATTCTTTTAGGATTATTTATAGAAATTCTTTCGTCTTCAGTTATAGTTTCTAAAACTTTCATCGTAAAGGGCGTTGCAAAAATCGGAACTTTAGGATATCTTTTTATTAAAAAAGGAACTCCTCCAACATGGTCAAGATGAGCATGACCTATAAAAATTGCCCTAACTTTATCCCTCCAACCAAGCTTGTCTAAGACTCTATCTTCAGGAATTGCTTCAAATTCTCTTAAACTTTCCTCGGTATATTGAACTTGTTGATTACCCTGAAAATTTTTTTCTTGATTAAAATTTTTATTTTTATTTGGGTTTTTTCTTTCTTCAAATTTTTTGTAAGATTTTGATCTCGGAGCATAAGTTAGTAACTGTTCCTCTTGTAATTCAACAATTCCGGGGATATAAAGCCCCATATCAAAAATAAAAACATCCTCTCCAACCTTTACAGCAGTCATATTTTTTCCGACTTCTTCAAAACCCCCAACAGTACATATTTCCATTTTTGGTGTTATTCATTAATATTATCTTATGATTATCTTTAAAATTCAAATTGTTTTATATAATTTGGGAATAATGGTTTAAAAAGGTTAAGTTAAACATTTATTATTGCCTAAATGATAATTATGATCGTAGTAGGAGCTCTTTTTTCTTTTTTATAAACCCTTTTTCATATATCTTTTTAAAAGATTCTTTAACTGTTTCAGGGGGCATTTTATTTGAAGTTCTGGAAAAATTGTCATCTGGTATAATTAAATATCAATTGAAACTCTGGAATATTCTCTTTCATAAAGGAAGAAATTTCTTCGGCTACAAATCTTGCCCCATTCTCATTAAAATGCATATCATCATACATATAATCAGATGTTTTTGGAACTTTTGCTTCAAGGTCAATACAAAAAATTTCTTCATTTTTTTCACATACGTTAAGAAGCTTTTTGTTAAACTCTTCAAGAGAGTATATCATTATTTCTGTAGAGTAATAAGTATCCCCAAAATCATAAGTCATCCATAAATTAGCATCTTCTTCTTCAGTCATATTTTCCTTATACAAATAATGCTGAGTTAAGAACATTAAACTACTGTTTTTTTCTTTAGAAAGAACTATGACTCTTTCTAAAATCCTTTCATAGTCCTCAAGTGCAAAAGTTAAATCTGGGATTTCATATACCCAATTTTCTGCAGTTTGTCTTTTTAGTCTGTTTTCAACAAGAGTCTTTCCTATTCCATCTTGGGGTATGACGCCTTTAAACTTAAACTCTATACTTTTGTAAATATTATAAACAATCGTTGATTTCCACGAATATTCAGGAGTTAAGCTAAAAGTATAACTCTCTGTTCTATCAAATTCACTTTCATTAAAGGGTTGCCATGCGCTTTTTCTACTTAATCTGAACAATACATCGTTGGCTCCAGTTAAAATAATAATTAAATCAGGTTCATAATAATCCGGAAGATATTTTAGTGCAAGAAGGTTATTTCTAAGACCGTGTCCACTCTTTCCAATATTCATTGTAATAACCTTTTTACCTTCAACAGTTTCACCTAACGCTCCCATTAGAAGATAAGGCCACGTTTCTTTATCATCCAAATACAAACATTCAGAGGTGCTTCCCCCAAGAATTAGAATCCTGTATTCATCTTCATGATCTTCAATCATATCCCCCCTGTATCCAAAACTGTTAATTGTAAAATGAGATGTCCCACTAATTCCATTAAAAATATTAGTATCGGGATTAAACACATACTGAAAATTTGGAGGCCAAACATAAGAATAATCTATTTTAGAGATCTTTTTATAATTGAGATATTCAAAAAAGGTTAAACCTAAACTGACTGTAATAAAGACGATAATAAAATATACCCCCATTACTTTTATCTTATTTTCCATTTATTCTCTTATTGTAAATAATAAAAATTATATTTTAAAACTTACTGTTTAAATTTGGTTAGAAAACAAATATCAATAAACAATTTATTCTTTTTTGTAGGAGATACCTGTAATTCCAGGTAAAAGTCTGATGCCCTACGATTCATCAACTATAGCTATACACTTTTTAAGGGTGTTTATCTCTAAATCATTCTCTTCCGCACATTCTAACAACTTGATAAAATCTTCTTTAGAAATATCCCAAAATAAAGGATTATTTTGAACTTTGTGAAAAACAAAAATCAACAACTTGTTTCTTGCTTTTGCTTCTTTTATTCTTTCACAGACTTCTTCCATTTTAGATTCAGAATAAATTGGTTGAGCATTGTAAACATTTCCATTTGAATTAAGAATGTAATTATCTCTTACTATTTCATAATATTTATTAGCCTCTAAGAGGGTCTCTTCACTATAATTACTAAAGGGAAATGAAAAAGAGGTAATCTCCAAACCCCTACTTTCTAAATTTTGTTTTGATTCTTTTAACTCTCTTACAACTTCTTCTGGAGACAAACTTGTAAAAAGAGGGTGGGTTAAAGAATGGCTACCTATCTCAAAACCTTCATTTTGCATTTCTAAAATTTTATCATCCGTTAGGATAAGGTCCCCTCGCCAAGAGGTGATATTCGCAATTATGAAAAAGGTTGCTTTGTGCCCTCTTTCTTTGAGAATCATAAAAACTTCGTCGTAATGGTTTTCTACACCATCATCAAATGTTAATGCAAGACACGCATGCCCAGAATGAAGTTCTGCTGATTTGTCAAAAGTATAAATGAAATATGGAACAAGAGGGATCATTACTATTAGAATAATAATAGGTATTAACAATACTCTCTTTTTTAACATTTATGATTATAAAAAAGAGGTAGTTATAATCTTTGCTATTAACAAGGAGATGATTAAAAAAAGTTAAACTTTTAAATGAACTCTTGTTATGAGATTTATGAAAATATTAAAATTAATAGGTTTTTTATTTACCTCTATTATTTTTACAACAATCTTATTTTTTGTATTAAATATCAAATTTTCTTTATCTATTCCGTATGTTATTTTAATAAGTATTTCTTTAATGATGTTAGGAGGACTTATAAAAAAATGGCTAAAATAAAACAATTTTTTAACGAATTAACGGAGGGAAGTAAAATGTTCGGAGAATTAATTTCAGAAGTTGTAAATTTGGTGTTACTTTCTTTTGTTTATTTCATAGGTGTTGGTTTAACGTCCATTTTTGCAAAAATCTCTGGAAAAAGGTTTATTGATGACAAAACTACTAAAGAAAGCTACTGGGAAGAATTAAATTTAACTACTCAACCACTTAAAGAGTATTACAGACAATTTTAAAATGAATATACTCGGAATCTCTTGTTACTACCATGACTCTTCAGCTGCTTTGCTCAAAGATGGGAAAATTGTTGCGGCCGCACAAGAAGAAAGATTCACAAGAAAGAAGCATGATACTTCTTTTCCAATCAATTCAGTAGAATATTGTCTCAAAAGTCAAAATTTAACAATTAAAGACATAGATTATATTGCCTTTTATGAAAAACCTTTTTTAAAGTTTGAAAGATTATTGTATCAACATCTTCAATATTTCCCAAAAAGTTATAAAGTTTTTCTTTCAAATATTCCTTCTTGGTTTAATGAAAAATTAAGAGTATTAAAGGCCGTTAAAAAGAAATTAAAATATAAGAAGAGTGTTCTCTTTGTAGAACATCATATGGCTCACGCCGCGGGAGCATTTTTTCCTAGTCCGTTTGAAAAGTCAGCTATAATAACAATAGATGGTGTTGGGGAATGGACCACCACTTCTTATGGAATTGGAGAAAAAAATAGAATAATCTTAAACAAACACATAAACTTCCCAGCATCGTTGGGTTTATTATATTCTACAATAACTGCTTACTTGGGATTTAGTGTTAATAACTCTGAGTATAAAGTAATGGGATTAGCTCCATACGGGGATATGAATAGGAAAACAAACTCTTATTATACTAAGTTAAAGAAGGTCATTGATATAAAAGAGGATGGAAGTTACAAATTAGATATGAACTATTTTACGTATTCATACAAAAACAAAATGCCTTCTAGAAAATTATGTAATCTCCTTGAGGGGGGTATACGAAATCCAGAGGAGGAAATTACTCCAAGGCATAAAAATATCGCAGCTGCACTCCAGTTAATTTATGAAGATGCATTCTTCAAAATTGCAAATCATGTTTACAAAGAATCTAAATGTGAAAATCTGGTTATCGCAGGAGGTTGTGCATTGAATAGTGTTGCCAATGGAAAGATTCTAAAGAATTCACACTTCAAAAAAATTTGGTCTCAACCTGATCCTGGAGATGGGGGAACAAGCATAGGTGCATCACTTTTTGTTTGGAATGCTTTGTTGAATAAAAAAAGGGATTATGTTTTAGAAAATGCTTATTTAGGACCAGGATATTATGATGATGGAATAAGGAACTTTCTAGAAAATAACTCAATTAAATTTTCTGAATTTAAAAATGAAAAAGAACTTATTAAGTCTGTATCAAAATTAATTTTTGAGGATAAGGTTATTGGGTGGTTTCAGGGAAGAATGGAGTGGGGGCCAAGAGCTTTAGGAAGCAGGAGTATATTATCTAACCCCACAAACCCCAAAATGCAAGAAATCTTAAATTTAAAAGTAAAACATAGAGAGAAATTCAGGCCATTTGCACCAGTAGTTTGTGAAGACGACGCATTAAAATATTTTGATTGTGATATCCCCATCCCAAGACCAACAGACTTTATGTTAATGGTCTATCCGATAAAAAAAGAGTGGCATAAAAAAATTCCTTCAGTAACCCATGTTGACGGAAGTGGAAGGTTACAAACCATAAGGAAAAAAGATAACCCTCTTTATTACAACCTAATAAAAGAATTCGGAAATTTGAGTAAGATACCTATTTTGATTAACACTTCTTTTAATATTCGGGGGGAACCAATTGTGTGTACACCAAAAGATGCTTATCGATGTATGATGGGGACAGGTATAGACTATTTAGTTATGGAAAAGTTTTTGATTAAGAGAGAAGATAACCCAAAAGATATTTGGGATAGTGAAGCATTAGCAAAAGATTAAAATGCATCATATTTATAAATAATAAAACGATTATTTTAGAATGGAAAGAAATAGAGGTTTACTTTCTGAAGTTTGGGATTTTTTAAAAGTAAGGAAAAAATGGTGGCTTTTGCCAATTATAATCTTATTAATACTGGCAGGGGCATTAATAATCTTTGGTCAAAGTAGCGCATTATCTCCTTTCATTTATGCACTTGGATAAACTAATTTCTTTTTCTAAATATTTTCTTATTTGATTCCTAGATTTTTAATTTAGAAGAGGAATTTATTTAAGACATTAATTAGAATTAAACAAGGGTTATCTTTTATTTTTTAATTAAACTTTATTAGAAGTCAGTTTTATAAATAAGCAGTACTTAAACAGTTTATGAAGCCTTTAAAACCTAGTCTCCGAGAAAAGAAGAGATACTTGCTCGTAGAGGGTAAAACTGAAGATATAGAAAAAGCCATTTTAGAAGGGATAGGGGTTTTAGGGATGTCTAAAATTGGGCTGAGTTTTATAAAAAGTAATAAAAATTCAGTCATTAAAGATAAAAAAAGTACTATTGTTTCTATAAATAGAGATTCTGTTAATTTTGTAAGGGCATCTTTTGCAATTTGGCCAGAAAAAATAAATGTTAAGAAAATTAGTGGGTCAATTAAAGGTCTTGAAAAATAAAGCAAAAGAGATTTAGGGAAATAAAAGGGGCTTATTTTTAAAGATTTTAAGATTATTTAACGCGGTTTAATTAAAACGGGGCCTAATTTTAACAAATTTTCTATACCAAAAACCTTTTAAATAATTCAAATTTTAGAAATCAAGGTGAGATAAGGAAAAGTAAATTGGAGGATTAAGGAATTTTAGAGTGATTATAAATTTCTCCCAAAAAGAATACAATGGAAATGTCAATGGATATGCAACATCAAGCAATGGGTTATGACAGAACAGCGACGATGTTTTCTCCTGAAGGACACTTACTTCAAGTAGAATACGCTGAAAAAACTGTAAGGCTCGGAAGCTCAAGTATAGGAATGGTTTGTTCTGACGGAGTTTTTATACTAGCAGATAAAAGAATAAAAGATAAACTTATAGTTCCAGATTCTGCGCATAAGATTTATGAGATAGATTCTCACATTATTTTAAGTGTTGCAGGGATTGTTTCAGATGCAAGAATACTCATTGAAAAAGCCCAAGTGACTGCACAACAGCACAGAATGATTTATGACTCCCCAATTGAACCAGAGTTAGTAATAAAAGAAATTTCAAATATAAAACAACAATTCACACAGTATGGGGGAGCTAGGCCTTTTGGAGTTTCAACTATGCTTGCGGGTATGAGGGATAAGAATCCAGAATTATATACAAGTGATATTACAGGAAACTATTTCTCTTATTATGCAAATGCTATCGGTGAAAATGATGAAAAATTAAGAGAAAAATTACGCGAGAAGCATAACCCTGCAAATGATATCAAAAAAAATGTTAAGATTGCATTAGAGATCTATAAAGAGGTTTATGGAAAAGATTTTGATATAGACAAGTTTGAGTTAGTCTATCTTAAAAAAGATGGGACAAAACTAAAAAGAATAATCAAAGAAGAATTAAAGGAGTATAGTAAGTAATCTAGAGGAGTTCATCATAGGTTATAAAAAACATTAATCTCGATTAAAAATGACACAAACGACTGCACGTATAAAAAGAAAAGGAAAAGACTTTGAAATTATTGTTGATTTGGATAAATCTATCGCATTTAAAAAAGGAGAATCATCTGAAAAAGATTTCCTTGAGGTAGAGGTTATTTATTCTGATTCAAAAAAGGGTTTTAAAGCTTCAGACAAGGATTTAGAAGAATCTTTTGGAACTAAAGATCCAGAAGAGATCGCAATTAAGATAATCAAAGAGGGGGAGATTCTTTTAACACAGGACTATAGAGATGAAGAAAAGGAGAAAAAGGTTAAACAAATCGTGGACTATATTGTGACCCATGCTATAGACCCCCAAACAGGAAATCCCCATACACCCGAAAGAATTAAAAATGCTTTAGAACAAACTCATATCAACATAAAAAATGTTCCAGTAGAAAATCAGATAAAAGAGATTGTTGAAAAAATAAACAAGCTCTTACCTATAAAACTAGAAACAAAAAGAATAAAAATAGTAATCCCCGCAGCTTATACAGGAAAGGCTTATGGATTATTGTCTACATATAAAGAAAAAGAAAAATGGTTAAATAATGGAGATTTAGAAGTTATAGTTTCTGTACCTGCAGGAACTCAGCTGTTTTCTTTTTACGACAAGTTAAATTCATTAACCCACGGTTCTGTAATAACCGAGGAAGTAAAAGAAGAAGAATAAAAATTAAGAAAATTAAAAAATAAAATAAAATAAAATAAAACTACACCATGAGTGATAAAATGGAAAGACAAATTGTAATCCCCGGCGAGGTTATTGCTAAAGGTGAAAATTACCTTCCAGGGTCAGGAACTGAAAAAATAGGAGATGAAATAGTTTCAACAAAATATGGATTGGCAGAATTATCTGATAGACTAATAAAAGTAATTTCTTTATCAGGGATATATCAACCAAGAAAAGGGAATGTTGTAATTGGGAAGGTTGAGAATATAACCTTTTATGGATGGGTTATTAGTTTAGATGCTCCTGAGACTTCCTTTTTGCCATTACAAGAAATACCAAGATATGTTAATAAAGGAGATTTAAGTGAAGTTCTCGATATCGGGGATATGATTGTCGCTAAAATTCTTGATGTTACAAGTAGAGGTATCGATTTAACAATGAAATCAAGAGGACTTGAAAAGATAAATGAAGGAATAATTGTTAAGATTAACTCAAATAAAGTTCCAAGAATAATTGGAAAAGAGGGGAGTATGATAAACCTTATTAAAAAAGGATCTGGATGTGAAATTACAGTTGGTCAAAATGGACTGATTTGGATAAAAGGAAAGAATATTGAAGATGAGCTTCTTGTTAAAAGAGCAATAAACTTTGTATCTGAAAAGTCTTTTACTAATGGATTAACTGAAGAAGTAAAAAAATGGTTTGAAAATGAAGGTAAACCAATTAATGAATAAACATCTTATAAAATTAAATATATACACAAAATAAAAATGACTTTTAAAAGATCAGACGGAAGGGGAATAGAAGAAATGAGGCCTATAAAGGCAGAAGTTGGAGTTGTTCCAAATGCAGATGGGTCTGCAATTTTTTCTTTTGGTAAAACTGTTGCAATAGCTGCAGTTTATGGACCAAGAAAAATGCATCCACAACATCAACAAGATCCTGAAAAGGGAAAACTTAGGTGTAACTATAACATGTTAAGTTTTTCTGTTGATGATAGGATTAGGCCAGGACCAAGCAGAAGAAGTACAGAGATAAGTAAGATTACAGAGTGGGCATTAGAACCTGTTCTTTTAATAGAAAAGTATCCTAACCTAGTTATTGATGTTCATATAAATATCCTTCAAGCAGATGCGTCTACTCGATGTGCGGGAATTAATGCTGCAGCATTAGCTTTAGCTCATGCAGGTATTCCCATGAAAAATTTAGTATCTAGTGTATCGATTGGAAAATTAGACAAACAGCTGGTTGTAGATGTAGATAAAGAGGAAGAAGATTTTGAAGAAGGTGAAGGTTCAACAGATATCCCCATAACTATGACCCCCGAGGGGGACATAACCCATATTCAATTAGATGGTAAGATAAGCATAGAAGAATTAAAAGAAGTCGTTCAACTTGCTAAAAAATCAGTTAAAAAAATTTATGAGGTTCAAAAAAAGGCTTTGAAAGAGTCTGTAAAATTATAAAAATTAAAATGGAAACTGCAAAAGTAACTGGAGAAAGAATCAAGAGTTATCTATCTACTGGAAAGAGATTCGATGGAAGAAAGCAAGATGAATTCAGGGATATAACTATAGAGACAGGAATATCAGAAAAAGCAGAAGGTTCTGCAAGAGTTAAAATAGGAAACACCGAGGTTATTGTTGGAGTTAAACTAAGTGTTTCAGAACCTTACCCAGATTCTCCAAATAAAGGGAATTTAATGGTTACTTCAGAATTATTACCCTTAAGTTCAGAGAGGTTTGAAAGTGGGCCTCCAAAATTTCCCGCAATTGAACTAGGGAGATTGATAGACAGAGCAATAAGAGAAAGTAAGTTCATAAATCTTGAAAAGTTATGTATCAAAGAAGGGGAAAAAGTCTGGTCTGTTTTTATAGACATCTATTCAATTAATTATGATGGAAATTTAATAGATGCTGCAGGAATTGGAGCGATTCTCTCTTTAAAGACTGCTTATTTACCTAAATATGATCAAGAAAATGAGAAGGTTCTTTATGGAGAACACACTGATCAAAAAATTCCTTTATCTGAAGAGCTACCAATTGTGATAACTTCACATAAAATTGGGGGGAATATTATTGTAGATCCTACAATTGAAGAAGAGGATGTGAGTGAAACAAGAATTACCATAGGAGGGTCTGTTGAAGGAAAATTATTTTCAATACAAAAAGGTGGCATAAAAGAGATAACCGTTGAAGAGATGGATAAACTTCTTGAAATGAATGATAATGCAAGAAAAAAAGTTTATTCGCAAATTAAAAAATATCTATAAATTAAAAAAAAGGATTTTAGTTAAAAAATAAAAAAGATGTCAGATAAAAAATTTTCTGAAATAGAAAAATTTAGTAAATATGAGGTTGCTAGAATTTTAGGAGCAAGAGCTTTACAAATTTCAATGAATTCTCCTTTACTGATTAAGATTACTAAAGAAGATTTAGAAAGAATAAATTATGATTCTCTAAAATTAGCAGAAATTGAATTAGAATCCGGAGCTTTACCAATTTCTGTAAAAAGGCCATTTCCTCAAAAGAAAGATGAAAAATTAAAAAGAGTAAAAGAAGAAAAAGTTAATGAAGAAAGTTTAAAAAAGAATTTTACCGAGGAGGAAGAGGAAATTGCAAAAGAAGGGGAGATTATGGAATTAGTAAATCCTACTGATGAAAATGATGAAGAAGAATCCGAAGAAGATGCTAGCGAAAGAGAATAAAAAATAATTTTAGTTTACAAAATAAATTCTTATCAATAAGATATATAAACCATTTTTTATTTTTTAATAGATGGTTTTAATAAAGAAAGTTTCTGCGAAGCATATTCCTGATTCTCGGAAAGAAAAAACAATTTTTGTTGAAATTAATACTAATGTAGGATCTTTTTCTGGGAGTTCTCCTACAGGAAAATCAACAGGAAAATATGAAGCAAAACCCTATAAAAAAAATTTAGAAAAAGATATAGAAACAATAAAAAAATTTTCAGATTATTTTTCTGATGAAATTATAGATACCTTCGATGATTTGAGGCGAGTAGAAGATATTGCAGATGGGCATTTTGGAGCGAATACGCTCTTTGCTTTAGAATCTGCAATTTTAAAAGCACTCTCAAAAGAAAAGAAAAAAGAAGTTTGGGAATTACTTAATCCCGCATTACAAAAAGAAAGAGAAAGCTTGATATTACCCCGACCTGTTGGGAATTGTATCGGGGGAGGAAAACATTCTGATTCCAAAGAGAACCCAAACAAAAGACCAGATTTTCAAGAATTCTTGCTAATTCCAAAAGAAGGGTCTATTAAGTCTGATTTTGAGGTAAATAAAAGAATAAAAAAAGAATTAGAATCCTTTCTCTCAAAAAAAGATAAACAATTTAAAAAAAAGAGAAATGATGAAGACGCTTGGGAAACTACTTTAAACGAAAAGGAAATTTTAGAACTTTTGTCCTCATTAAAAGGAAATTTTGATTTAGGTGTTGATGTTGCTGCTTCCGGTTTTTATAAAAGGAAAAAATATCAATATTACAACCCCTTATTACAAAGGAAAAAAGAAGAACAGTTTCTTTATATCTCAAATTTAATAAAAAACTATAATGTTTTTTACATTGAAGATCCCTTTGAAGAAGAAGATTTTGAAAGTCATGCAAAACTTTTAGAAAAATTTCCTGAATCATTAATAGTAGGAGATGACTTGATAGTAACTAATTATAAAAGATTTGAAAAGGCAATAAAAACAAAAAGTGTTAATGCAATAATCGTTAAACCTAACCAAAATGGCTCTTTGATGGAAGTTAAAAGAATCTGCCAACTTGCTAAAAGTAATAATATCAAGATTGTTTTTTCTCACAGAAGTGGAGAAACAGAAGAGGGTATACTTGCAGATTTAGCTTTTGGTTTTCAAGCAGAATTTTTCAAAGCAGGGATTACGGGAAAGGAAAGAGAGATAAAAATGAAAAGATTAATTGAGATTGAGAAAAAATTAAAATAATTTCTATAACTAAATTTTAAAATAATCAGGGATTTTTAGGAATATTCGCTGGAGAATTACAAAAAAATTCTAAAAATTGTTCTAGACTTTAACTGATTTTTATAAAAAAAAGGGACACTACAAAGTTTTTTAAATACAAATCTCTGTGAATTTCCATGGATTCCAAAAAAAATGAGAAAAAAATAGAAGATAATAAAGAAGATAATAAAGAAATTTTAGAGGCTTCTAAAAAAGATTCCAATAAAAAAATAAAAGAATCAAAAAAGAAAGAGAAAGAAAAGGAGAGAAAAGTTAAAGATTTAAAGAAAGAAGCTGAAGAAGAATCGACAGTTAAAGAAAAAGATTTAGAAGAAAAGAAAAAGGCTTTATTAGAAAAGGCAAAAAAACTTAAAGAAAAATTAGGGGCTTCTTTAGAAACTGAAGAACTTAAGGAAAGAGTTAAAATAAAGAAAAAGGAAATGCTCATTCCTCTTGAAGAATATGTTAAAGCCGGAATTTACCTTGGAACAAGAGTAGTAACTCCTAGCATGAGGCCATTTGTTTACAGAAGAAGAGCAGATGGGTTAGCTATATTTAACACAGATTTAATAGATGAAAAAATAAAAGAAGGAATAGACTTTCTATCTAAATTTTCCCCAGAAGATGTGATTTTAGTTTGTAAAAGAGAAGCAGGTTGGAAAGCTGCAAAGAAATTTGGAGAGATCACAGGAATAAGAGTTTTTACAAGGAAATATCCTGCAGGAATTCTTACAAATAAAGTTTTACCTGATTTTTTTGAAAATGAACTAACAATTATTTCTGATCACTGGGTAGATAAAAATGCTTTAAATGATACTCTTAGAGTTAACAAAAAAGTTTTAATGATATGTGATACAAATAATTTCTCAAAAGGGGCAGATCAGATAATTTTAGGGAACAATAAAAGTTCAAGAAGCTTAGGCATCATTTTCTATTTACTAACAAGAGGTTACTGTAAAAATAAAGGAATAAAAAGAGATATCCCAGATTTAGAATGGTGGACCGAAGAAATTGAAGACGAGAAAAGACAGAGGATGAAAGACTTAGGTAAAAAAAGTTCCTTTTCTAAAACTTATAAACCTTCCCAGATAATGAGTCCTAAAGAAGGTTATGGAATTTAAATAAAGCTTTGTATTATTTTAAACCTCTTTTCAAAAAATTTATTTTTTAAAATTTCTGTATCAGATATGAATATTATATTTTAAACCAAATCCAATTTTTTTCTGGATTTGAACCATAGTTAGTTTTGATAAGAACAAAATCTCCGTCTAGTTTTTTACCTTTTAATGTAAACTCAATTTTATTTGAATTTTTTGATTTTAATATATACTCCCCTTTATCCCAAATTTCAACTTTTCCTGCTCCGTAACTTCCCTCAGGAATTGTTCCTTGAAAATTTGCATAATTCAAAGGATGGTCTTCAACTTGAATTGCTAATCGTTTTATCCCTTTGCTTTTCGGAGGTTCTTTTGGAATAGCCCAAGATTTTAAAATTCCCCCCATTTCTAATCTAAGATCAAAGTGGTCATGACTAGCTTGATGAAATTGAATTACAAAAATCCTTTTTTTATTCTGATCTTTGGATAACTTATCTTTTTTATTCTTTTTATAACCCCCAGGTTCTTTTGTTTTAGAAAAATCTCTTTTTTGAGAATATTTTTTTAATGCCATTTTAAAATAATTTTTTGAAAAGATCTTTAAGACTATTCCCTATTCACTCTAAGTTTAGGGTATTTAATTAAGTTTTTAATAACTATTTCTAAGGGCCAAAAAGATTTGATTAATTTCATTTTTTTATAAAGAGAATTAAAAAAATACTTAGAAAGATTTATAAATGAAAAAATTTGTAAATTTATAACTAAGATGAGTGCCTTAAGAATATACGTGAAATACTTAGATTGTATTAAGGTATGAAGTATGTAGAAGCAGTAAGTCACTTAGTTGTGTTTCTTAAGTTTTTATTAAGTTTAAATAAATTTATAGAAACGCCTTAATGTTTTTCAAATGCAAAGCCAATAGTAGGAGGAGTTAAAAAAATTAAATCCAGTTGATCCTGCTGGCGGCTGCGGCTCTCTGGCTTGCGATTAGCCATGCAAGTTTTTTCTTCAGGTTCTTTGGAATTTGGGGGAAGGCGAACTGCTCAGTAACACATAGCTAACCTACCCTTAGGTCAGGGATAACCTCGGGAAACTGAGGGTAATACCTGATAGGAGATATACCCTGGAATGATTTATCTCTCAAACTCGCGCCTAAGGATGGGGCTGTGGCGGATTAGGTTGTTGGCGGGGTAATGGCCCACCAAGCCTTTGATCTGTAAGGGCTCTTAGCGGAGGGGCCCTGAGAGGGAGTCTGAGACACTACTCCCAGCCCTACGGGGTGCAGCAGGTAGGAATCATCTGCAATGCGCGCAAGCGTGACAGTTTGAGCCAGAGTGCTTCTCATAGAGGAGCTTTTGCCAAATGTAAAAAGTTTGGCGAATAAGGACTGGGCAAGACTAGTGCCAGCCGCCGCGGTAATACTAGCGGTCCAAGTCGCAGCCACATTTATTGGGTCTAAAACATCCGTAGCTTGCTAGGTCAGTTTCTTGTGAAATCTCAAATCTTAAGTTTGAGGCGTGCAGGAAATACTGCCTAGCTAGAGACCGGAAGACGTAGGAAGTACGTCCAAAGTAACTGTAAAATTTATTAATCTTGGACGGACTCACAATAGCGAAGGCATCCTACGAGGACGGTTCTGACAGTAAGGGATGAAGGCTAGGGGCGCAAAACGGATTAGATACCCGTGTAGTCCTAGCAGTAAACACTGCACACTAAACATCAGTACCTCTTCGAGAGGTATTGGTGCTGTAGCGAAGGCGAAGAGTGTGCTACCTGGGAAGTATGGTCGCAAGGCTGAAACTTAAAGGAATTGGCGGGGAGACACTACAACGGGTGACGCGTGCGGTTTAATTAGATTCTACACCGTGAACCTCACCAGGAGCGACAGCAGGATGAAGGTCAGTCTGAAGGGCTTACCTGACACGCTGAGAGGAGTTGCATGGCCGACGTCAGCCTGTGCCGTGAGGTGACCTGTTAAATCAGGTAACAGGCAAGACCCGCGTGCATATTTACTACGTGTACAATATGCAGATCGCCTGGGTAACCAGGATGAAAGTGCGGACTACGTTAGGTGAGTACAGCCCGAATCCCCTGGGCAACACGCGCGCGGCAATGGTGAATACAGTGGGACGCAACTCCGAGAGGAGAAGCCAATCTCATAAAGTTCATCTCAGTCCAGATTGAGGTTTGTAACTCAACCTCATGACGCTGGAATCCGTAGTAATCGTTTGTTAGCAGCGAACGGTGAATACGTCACTGTCTCTTGCACACACTGCCCGTCAAACCAACCAAGTTATGTTATGGTGAAACTTTTCGATGGAGAACCTTGGCATGACAAGGTAGGTTAAGTCGTCACAAGGTATCTGTAGGGGAACCTGCAGATGGATCACCTCCTAAAAATAATTTAAAATACAACAAATTGAAAGATTGTTTCTACATACTCTCTTAGTTATCTGAAAAAATTTAAAAACCATAACCGGCTCTCGGATATTAAGATTAGTAAAGGATAATTCAAAAAGGGCCTGTGGTTTAACGGCAAAACACCTCGTTTGCACCGAGGAGCTCCGTGTTCAATTCACGGCAGGTCCATTTTTTCTAAATGGACTAAATTTAAAAATAGTTAAAAAATAAAACATAAATTCAAAAAAATAAAATGGAGATTGAAGATGAGCCTGGCGGAAAAATTAGAAGGAAAAAATTCCACAATAGAAGTCAAAGTAGACGGAGCACTATTTTATACCCTAAAAATTCGAGAAGAGGGAATCTCTTCTGAAGTATACGGGGATAGGTGCATTCCTACAGGGACTTATGCTCTTAGAATTGATGGCTTGAGGATTATGGTAGAAAATAGGATGAAGAGAGATTACCCGGGAAGAGAAATAAACATAAATATTAAATATGACAATGGGAAATAAAAATTTAGAAAGATTTATGCTGATAAATCAAGAAATGTACCCTAGAGAGAAATATGGGGATTATGGTCAAAAGTATAGTAACGATTTCAGAGATTATGCTTTCTCCTCTGAGGGGAAAAAACAGGGAATGAATAGGCCTGATTATCCAAATAACGAAGAAGTTTTAGGAACTTTTTACAAGAATCGAGGAGGAATTCTTCTCGGGTTAAGTTTAAAGTAAGTTCAATTCAAAAATAAAATCACATCATATTCACTTAAATTTCAAATCACGAAAAAAAAGTGAAAGTTGGTTCCATAGATTTTATGGGATCATTTTGAGAACGTTATGTTCAATGAAATAAGCAGAGGAATCTACTAGGTGGAATATTTTATATTTCACGTTGAAATGTTTAAGGAATAAACTAAACTACTAATTAAACTGTTAGAAGGATAGCTTGGTTTTGGTTTTGATGAAAGACGTGGCAAGCTGCGATAAGCCTAGGGTAGCCGCACGCAAGCTTTGATCCTAGGATCTCTGAATTATCCATGACTTTAGTTATGGAAAAATACGCTGGGAATTGAAACATCTTAGTACCGGCAGGAAAAGAAAACAATTAGTGATTCCCTTAATAGCAGCGAGCGAAAAGGGAACAGGGCAAACTGAATCTGTTCTTGAAAAAGAATAAGAGATGTGGTGAAGAAACAAGTGGCTAAGGAACTGAAAAAAAGTTGCCTGGAATGGCACACGACAAAGGGTGATAGTCCCGTATTTGAAAGTTCTATGTTGCTTCTTCAAAGAGTAGGGCTCCCTGGATTGGGGGTCTGAATATGGCAGGATTAACTGCTAACCCTAAATAAAACCAAAGTCCGATAGCGCAATAGTACCGCGAGGGAAAGCTGAAAAGTACCCATGGCAGGGTGTGAAAAGACTTGAAATCTAACAGTGACAGTTTGTTACTGCTCTACTCTCTTCGGAGAACTGGGGTTGTAACGTACGTTTTGAAGAACGGGCCAGGGAGTTTATCTATATGGCAAGGCTAACTTTCTATGAAAGGTAACCAGAGCGAAAGCAAGTCCGAAAGGGCACGAGTCATATGGGTCAAACCTGAAGCCAGGTGATCTATTTATGGGCAAGGTGAAGTCTTCCGAAAGGGGGATGGAGGCCTGAACCGGTGTTATGAACATGTACTCGGATGACCTGTGAATAGGGGTGAAAAGCCTATCTAACTTGGCAATGGCTGGTTCCCGCTGAAATATGCCTACGTATAGTCTTGTTCTGCTTGCCAGCGGCGTAAAGTACGGATGAAGTTTGCAGGAGCTATTGCTTACGGAACTTTTTCCAACTCAGAATCTGTTGGCTGTATAGAACAGGAATCAGGGGCGGTATGTAAGATACTGTTCCGAGACCGGAACAACGGAGACCAAAGTTAAGGTCCCAAAATTTATGCTAAGTGTAACGAAAGGTGTCTTGAACCTGAGACACTAGGGATGTAAGCTTAGAAGCAGCTATCATTTAAAGAAAGCGTAACAGCTCACCTATCGAGGCTCAGGGCCCTGAAAATGGACGGGGCTAAGCATAATACCGATACTTTGGCGGCTCTCATTTGAGAGTTCGGGTAAGCGGGCGTACTTATTGCGTAGAAGCATTCTTGAGAAAGGGTGTGGAGCGATAAGTAATGAGAATCCTGGTGGTAGTAGGATGTGATATTCCTGAGAACGGAATACGTCGAAAGGGCAAGGTTTCCTTGGCAATATATGTTAGCCAAGGGTTAGTCAGCACCTAAGTCGTATCTTAACTGAATACGACGATGGACAATAGGTTAATACTCCTATACTGATTAGTTTTTACATAATCTTGTTGCTTCCGGATAAGCGAGTACTTGAAAGGGTATTCTAACAAAGAAATGAACGGAGTGTAATGCTAAGATTTTCATGAATTTATTAGACAAAATCGCTGAGTCCAGGAGCCAGTGAAAAGCTGGATTGTTAAACGAAATTAATTAGCTGTACCCTACAACCGGCACTGGTGCCCTAGCTGAGAAGGCTAAGACGTGAAAGGTAAAACCAACTAAGGGAATTCGGCAATTTGGCCCTGTAGCTTCGGCTGAAGGGGTGTCTATTTTTGTGACTTGTTTCTCTAGAAATTTGTTGCATCGATAGATCTCAGTAACAAAGACGGCCCGACTGTTTACCAAAAACGTAGCCAAGTGCTAATCCGAAAGGACTTGTATACTTGGTGAGACCTGCCCAGTGGTGGTGTGTCAAACTCCTTTTCAAGGGAGCTAAGCCCCATTAAACGGCGGGGGTAACTATGACCCTCTTAAGGTAGCGTAATGCCTTGTCATCTGAATGGTGACGTGCATGAATGGTTTAACGAGGTTGTCACTGTCCCTAGTTGGGACCTTCTGAACACACTTCGTGGTGAAAATGCCACGGACGCCTAGTGGGAAGCGAAGACCTTGTGGAACTTTACTGCAACTTGTTGTTGTGAGTTTATTTAGGATGCATAGAATAGGTAGGAGCGTCGAAGCGGTCATTTTGGTGGCTGTGGAGCAAAAGTGTAATACTACCCATCTTGATTAAATTTGCTTACTCCTTTGGAAGACAGCAGCAGGCGGGCAGTTTGGCTGGGGCGGCACCCTGTCGAAAAGATATCGATAGGACCCAAAGACAAGCTCATCCGGCTTGGAAATCCGGAGTTGAGTGCAAGGGCAAAAGCTTGTCTGACTGTATTCTGAAAAGCAAGGAATACAGGCTCGCAAGAGTGGCCTAGTGAACCCACATGCTCTTTTAATAGGAGCTGTGTCTGATAGAAAAGTTACCCCAAGGATAACAGGCTTGTCGCGCCCGATAGTCCATATTGACGGCGCGGTTTGGTACATCGCTGTCGGCTCTACCTATCCTGCGCGTGCAGAAGCGTGCAAGGGTGTCGGAGTTCACGCATTAAAAGGTATCGTTAGCTGGGTTAAGAACGTCGCGAGACAGTTTGTATGATATCTACTAGGTGTGCTGTTGTCTGAGTGGAACGAACTTCTAGTACGAGAGGAACGGAGTTCGGATGCCTCTGGTGAGCGGTTGTTATTAGCAGGCCGCGTAGCTACGCATTGTGTGGATAAGAGCTGAATGCATCTAAGCTCGAAGCCATCCGCAAAACGAGACAACTAAGGCCGTTGTAAAAGACAACGTTGATAGAGTTGGAGTGTAAGATCGAAGTTCGAAAGTGCGACGATTTCAGCTCGCAACTACTAAAAGCCTCATTTTAGTTTTTTATTCTAAAGATATTTCAAAAAAAGATTCCTCTGCTTATTTAATTGTTAATTCTTATTACCAAAATGATTAAAATTAACTAAGACTATTACTAATTAACTAAAACTCTTACTAATTTTTTGATTCCAAAAAGAAGGCAGGGGATTATCAACAAACCCTTGAAAATCGTCTGAGTAAATATAAGCTATCCCTTTTACGTCTTTAAAAATTTTAAAATCTGATTCAATTCCCTCATAAATCTCCCTTATTTTTTTTCTCTCGAAATCTTTTTGGAGTAATGAAGAAGGTTTCAGGAGTATATAATCTGCTTGTCTTATCGCATTAACTTCTAAATTTGAAGAGTTTTGTGAAATAAAGATAATGCTTATATTCTTATGTCTTGCAATCAATAAAAGTTCACTTAGAATTTTGTTTGCATTAGTCATTGCTTTTCTAGAACTAAATAATACACCCCCCTCATCAATTAGAATAAGAGAATTATTTTTTATTTCAGAAGTATTGTTAACAACATCTATCCAACTAGGCATATCATTTTCTTTAAAACCCATTACATAGAAATTTTTTTTATTCTTTTTGTTAGCATAAATATTCTCAAGTATTTTTAAGCCAAAAGCAGTTTTTCCTGTTCCTCTTGCTCCTAAAATCAAACCAATAGTACTATCAGAATTTGAGATTTTGTCCTCCCATTTTTTAAAATTTCCAGAAACTGTTTTAATAACCTTAAACTGAGAATAATTTGCAGACATACTCTCCCTCTGATCTTCAATATTCTCTTTTTCTATTTTTGTTTTTGTTTTTCTGAAAAGAGTAATAAGTCCTTTTACAATAAAATAAGGAATTTTAATTAGAAAAAAAAGTACCTTCCATAAAGCTTTCAAAAATCTTTTTGATTTACCCTCTTTATTAGACTTTTTTCTTTTAACCATAAATTAAGAACGTAATCCGGTTTTATATTTTTATCTAATCAATTTTTAAACATAAGAAAATCTTTTAATTTTTATCAGTAGTAAAGGATTTAAATGAGTGTTAACATAAATTCATATAAGGAGGTGTGAAAATGAGTTTTAAATCTTGGAAAGAATCAAGGATGAAAAATTTAACTTTTTGTGATATAGGGCTAATAAAATGGAGTGTTTTTGCATTTACTCTTATGGTCGCAAAACTCTGGAATCCAATTTTAAGTTTAGAGTGGTATTGGTATGCTTTAGTCTTTGTAATAGCTGCAGTAATCCCTTCATCAAAAATGTTAAAAAAAGGAAAATAGTAGTCTAAACAAGTTACCAATAGCCTTAAAAAGCCACTTATATAAGATATTTTACTGTTAGAATAAAACTAATTATTTTGGCTAATTCTGATGGTATGAAACAGTTGGAAGGAGGAATATAGTACAATGAAAGTTTACATAGGGAATTTACCCTTTAGTGTTGACTCTGAAAAATTGAAAGAACTTTTTGCTTCTTATGGAGATATTGAAGAAGCTACAGTTATTTCAGATAAGTTTTCAGGTAGATCAAAAGGATTTGGTTTTGTAACCTTTTCAAACGATGAAGGTGCTAAAAAAGCAATAAAAGAAATGAATGAAAAGGAAATTGAAGGAAGAAAATTGAAGGTTAATGAAGCAAAACCAATGGAAGACAGACCACCAAGAAGAACTGGTGGAAGAAACTTCGGTAATAGAAGATTTTAGTTATTGTCTTTAGATTATAATCTTTAGAGTAATCTTTAGGTTATATCTTCTTTTTATTTTTTATATTTATTTTAAATTTTTAATTTATTGTTTTAGAGAATTCTTTTTAAGATTGTTAATAAATTCTTCAAAAAGAGGGTACCAACAAGCTTAAAAATCATAATTTCGTAAAATTTTTGTAAGTTGGGTAGTTAACTCCGGAATCAACTCTTAATTGAGTAAAAAGTCAAGAAAAAGGATTTTTGATTCTGAGGAAGGTCCGCCCACCTATTAAAGACAAAATCTTTAATACCCAAATTAGGGGATTGTCTTTTGAAAGGAAGATTCTCGTGAGAGAAAGCTCCAGAACAGAAACGACACAGCTCTTATTGAGTAATGAACTTTGCGGGGAACTTAGAAATAAGAGATTTGATGAAACGGCTGTCTCAATCGGTGCAAGGATAAAATCCGCTTAGTTAAATGTTAACCCATTTGGTTTGTCTCAGCTGAAAAAGCTATGCTTATGCAAAGAGAAACAACAAATGACAGAAGGTGGCCTATTCCCAACTTACAAATTTATTTTTTTAATTTATGAATGTTAGTTCTTATTCAATTTGTTAGAGACACTAAAAAATTCTTAGAAAGTCTTTTAAAATGAATAAAATTATATATTTTGGGTATTTATTTTAATGTCCTTATCTGGGACCATAGCTCAGCGGGAGAGCACATGACTGAAGCTCATGGTGTCCGGGGTTCGACTCCCCGTGGTCCCATATTCTAAAATTTGTGTATTAATTAAAAATCAAAAAGATTTATAAAAGAAAATTAGTTATTTACATTATTAAAAGAGGAAAAAATGAGTAAACAAATTGATATGCCCACAGTAAGTTATTTACTTGGAATTTTAAGCATTGTTTTATCTTTCTCTGTTCCATTTGCATCTTTAATCTGTGCAATTATTGGATTAAACAAAAGCACTCAACTTAATTTAAAGGAATCAAAAAAATTAAATCTTATAGGATTAATATTAAGTATCGCTTTTGGAATTGTATCTATCATAGGGATTTTAATGCAAATGGGTGATCTTAACTTCCCAATCTAAAATGGAAAAAATGGCTTTAGGTAAAAAAAAGGGTGCTATGGAATTATCTGTTAGCACAATGATTATTGTTGTTTTAGCCATGGTTCTTTTAGTTTTAGGAGTTTTCTTTATCCAAAGAATCTTTGGTTCAGCTACTAACGCAATAGATTCTATTGACTCTCAAGTTCAAAGTGAGATACAAAAATTATTTGCTGACGAAGCTCATATTCTTGCAGTTTACCCTACATCAAGAGAGGTAATATTAAAAAAGGGGGACCGAAAAGGATTTGCTTTTTCAATTAGAAACAGTCAAAATGAAGCTCGACTTTTTGAATATGAAATTGAAGCTGTTGAGTCTTATGATTTTTCTGGAAAATGCGGAAGCAGTTTTAGTAAAGCGCAAGCAGATTATTGGATGGTAATTAGTTCTGGAAGTTTTAACTTAGCTGGGGCGGCAACTTCTACTCTCCCTGAATTAATACTCTTTGATATACCTGAGGAGGCGCCTTCTTGTTCTATTCCATACAGAATAGATATTACCGCAAATGGTGAACCATATGCAAATACTCAGATTTATTTAGTGATTAAGTAAAAAACTCTCAAAAAGTTTTAACTTAAATTTTTAAATTACTTTTTCTTTATTTAATCATGGTATTAAAAATTTATAACACCCTCTCTCGAAAAAAAGAAAGTTTTAAACCAATCAAAGAAGGGGAAGTTAATCTTTTTGTGTGTGGGCCAACAGTTTATAATTCATCTCACCTAGGACATGCAAAAACCTATGTACAATTTGATGTTATTGTAAAGTTCTTAAGATTTAAAGGATATAAAGTAAAATACATACAAAATATAACAAACATCGATGATAAAATAATTCTTAAAGCAAAGGAAGAGGGTTTAGGAGAAGAAGGTTGGGAAATAGTTAGTGAAAGATATGAAAAAAGTTATTTAGAAGATATGAAAAAACTTAATGTTAATTCTGTCAATAAATATGCAAAGGCTACAAACTATATGGGCCAGATAATTTCTCAAGTTAATTGCCTTATTAAAATGGGCTATGCATACCAAATTTCTGATGGATGGTACTTTGATTTAAGTAAGTGTAAAGATTATGGAAAATTAGCAAAAAGAACAAGCCAAAAGGCGGATGATGCGGTTTCTAGAATTGATGAAAATAAGGAGAAAAAAAATAAGGGAGATTTTTGTTTATGGAAATTCTCTAAAAAAGGAGAACCTAAATGGGAAACAAAAATTGGAGAAGGACGTCCAGGATGGCATATAGAAGACACTGCTATTACTGAAAAAGAATTTGGCCCCCAGTATGATGTTCACGGGGGCGGGATAGATTTAATATTTCCCCATCATGAGGCAGAGATAGCCCAGATGGAGTCCATTTCTGGAAAAAAACCTTTAGTGAAATATTGGTTACACACTGGTTTTTTAGAAATTGATAAAGGAAAGATGTCAAAATCAAAAGGAAATTTCTACGGTCTTAAAGAAATTATGGAAAAGGGCTATAATCCCCTTCATTTAAGATATCTTTTCCTTTTGGGTCATTATAAAAAACCTCTTAATTTCAGTTGGGAAAGTTTAAACTCTGCAAGAAATGCTTATGAAAAATTAAAAAATAATTTGTCTAAAATAAAAAGCAGTAAATCAAAAATTAATCAAAAAAATGTAGATTCTGTAAAAAAGCAGTTCATTCAAATACTAGATGATGATTTTAATGTACCCCGAGCTCTTTCATATTTGTGGGATATCTTAAGAGAAGAAAAACTTAATGACTCTGAAAAATTTAAGATTATTACTGAATTCGATAAAGTTTTTGATTTAGATTTAAGTTTAGATAAAGAAGAAATCCAAGAAGTCCCTTCAGAAATTTTAAAACTAGCAAAAGAAAGAGACGAATTAAGAAAAAATAAAAAGTTTAAAGAATCAGATGAGATTAGGGATAAGATTAATAAACAGGGTTTCGTTGTTGAAGATAGTGAGGCAGGTTCTGTAATTAAAAAAAGAGGAGGAAATTAAAAGAATCTCTTTGATTTTATAGGGATACTTCATATTTTGATAATTCCAATTTTAAAGTCCAAATTTTAAAGTTAAAGAATTAAAGGAGGGTGAATAAAAAAGATGAATAAAAAAATTGAGTGGTATCATGATTTTATTAATTTAAAATACAAACCCAAATCTGACGATTTAAAAGTTTTGTATTATTTTGAACCAGCTAAAGGGATTAGTAAAGAAGATTCTATTGGAAGAATTGCTTCTGAGTCTTCTACAGGTACCTGGACAACATTATATGAGCTACCTCCAAGAATGAAAAAGCTTATGGCAACAGCATATGAAATCAAAGGTAATTTTGTAAAAGTAGCATACCCTTTAGATTTATGGGAGTCTGGAAATGCACCCCAACTCCTATCTGGAATTGCAGGGAATATTTTTGGAATGAAAGCTTTGAATAACTTAAGACTTCTTGATGTTTCTCTACCTCAATCTTATATAAAACATTTCAAAGGCCCTAAACTTGGAATTTCAGGACTGAGAAAATATTTTAAGATTTACGACAGACCATTAACGGGGGCAGTATTAAAACCGAAAATAGGATTTAGTGCATTAGAACATACTAGAATAGCTAAAGAAACCTGGTTAGGGGGATTTGATTTAGTCAAAGATGATGAAAATCTTACTTCAACTAAATTTAACAATTTTTACAAAAGAGTAGACCTTATGACAAAGATGAGGGATAAAGTAGAAAAAGAAACCGGAGAGATAAAAGACGCATTACTCAACATAACTTCTGAAACAAAAGAGATGATGAAACGAGCAAAATACCTACATGATAAAGGATGGAAATATGCAATGATTGACGTTGTTGTTTCTGGTACTGCAGCAGTTCAAACACTTAGAGAAACTCTAGGGGATTATGGTATGGGAATACACGCGCATAGAGCTATGCATGCTTCTTTTGATAGAAATGAAAAACATGGAATAACTATGCAGTTTTTAGCTAAAATAATGAGACTTATTGGAGTAGAACAAATACACTCTGGAACAGCAGTGGGAAAATTAGTCGGTTCTAAGGAGGAAGTTCAGAGTATTGCAACAACTCTTAGAGAAAAGAATGTTAAAGAAAAGTTACCTTATCATTTAGAACAGAATTGGCATCATATAAAGCCCTCTTTTCCTGTTTCTTCTGGAGGTTTACATCCGGGGCTTGTTCCAGAAGAATTAGAAATTTTTGGTAAAGACCTTATCTTATTAATCTCCGGGGGAATTCATGGGCACCCTAAAGGAACTCGAGCAGGAGCAATGGCTACAATGCAAGCAATAGATGCATTTAATAAAAAGATTTCATTAGAGGATTATTCTAAGAATAATAAGGAATTGGCTCAATCATTAGAAAAGTGGGGAAGATTAAAACCAAGGTAAAATCAGGGGAAAATTTTAAACTTAAACACCTAAATTTTCTTAAAAACTAACCCAACAAATTTAAAAACTTATTTTATTTACTTAAGCTATCTTAATGATAAAATTTAAAGGAGGGATTAAAAATAAGAGTCGCAATTAATGGTCTAGGTAGAATTGGAAGACTTGTTTTAAAAAGTGGATTAAAAAGGGGAGTAAATTTTGTAGCTATAAATGATTTGACTGAAATTGAAAATCTTGCTTATTTATTAAAATATGATTCTGTTTACGGAAAATATGATGAAAAAATTGAAGTAGACAAGAATATGTTAAAAATTGGAAATAAAAAAATACAAATTTTTTCTGAAAAAGATCCTGCAAATTTACCGTGGTCTAAATTAAAAATTGATGTTGTAATTGAATGTACAGGTTTATTTAGAGAAAAAGAAACAGCTTCAAAACACTTAAATGCAGGAGCAAAAAGGGTAATCATCTCTGCACCCGCTAAAGACCCCGACGTAACAATTGTTCCTGGAGTAAATGATAAGATGCTAAAAAAAGAGCACAAAATAATCTCAATGGCAAGTTGTACAACAAATGGTCTTGCCCCTGTCTTAAAAGTTCTTCATGATGAATTTGGAATAAAAAAAGGTTTTATGACAACAGTTCATGCATACACCTCCAGTCAAGGGATTGTGGATAAACCTGTCAGAAAATTAAGAAGGGGCAGAGCTGCTGCAGTGAATATTGTTCCTACAAGTTCTGGAGCAACAAAAGCAATTAGTGAAATTATTCCAGACTTAAAAGAAAAATTAGATGGTCTTGCGATTAGGGTTCCAGTTCCTAGCGGAAGCATTGTCGATTTTGTTGGAGAATTAAAAGTAGAAGTTGATAAAGAAAAAGTTAACAGTGTATTAAGAAAGGCTTCTCTTAAGGGCCCTCTTAAGGGGATCCTAGGGTATTCAGAAGAAGAACTTGTTTCAACAGACATCTTAGGGACAACATACTCTTCTATTGTGGACGGCTTATCAACAATGGTTATTGGAAATTCAGTCAAAGTTCTAGCATGGTATGATAACGAATATGGATATGCATACAGATTAGCAGAGTTTGTTAAGAGGCTGGGATAAAAATTATAAAAATAAAAATGAGAGCCATTTCTAAGATTAATAAAAATGAAATTAAGAATAAATTTGTTTTGTTAAGAACAGATTTGAATTCAGATGTTTTAAATAAAAAAGTAATTCTCTCTGAAAGAATAAAACAGAGTGCTGAAACTATAAATTTCTTAAAAAAAAGAGGAGCAAAGGTAGTAATTCTTGCACATCAAGGTAGAGCTGGAAAAACTGACTTTTTAAGTTTAAAGCAACACCACAAATATCTAACACGTTATGTAAAAATAAAATTTATGCCGGATATAGATATAGGAGGTAAAAAATCAATTAAGGCTATAGAAAAATTAAAGCCAAATGAAGCGATTTTATTAGAGAATATCAGGTTTATTGAAGATGAATTTATTCCAGAAAAAAAGGAAAATAAAATTTTAAAAATTGCCTCTAAAATGGATATTTATGTTAACGATGCTTTTTCTAATAGTCATAGAGAACATACTTCTATGCTAATTCCAAGGTATTTCCCTAAAATAAAAAGTTATGCAGGGTTTATTTTAGAAAGAGAGGTGGAATCTTTAAAAAAAATAAAATTAAGAAACTGCCTTTATCTATTGGGGGGTGCGAAACCAGAAGATAATATAAAATTATTAAATCCCTCGAATAAGAATAAAGTTTTAACAGGAGGTTTATTTGGCCAATTATGTATAATAGCTAATGGAAAAGATTTAGGTGCCCAAAATGATTACTTAAAAAAGACTATTTCAGATTATGAAAAAAATTTAAATGAGTTAAAAAAAATTTTAAAAGATAAATTTCTCCAAGAAAAAATAAAAACGCCTTTGGACTTCGCGGTTAAAAAAGAAGGAAAAAGAAAAGAATTGATTTTAGGTTTATTTCCCTCAAAAGAAGAGATATTTGATATTGGAGAAAAAACAATAAAAAGATATGTGAGCGAAATAAAAAAAGCTAAAGCAATTTATATGAAGGGACCTTTTGGTTTCTGTTCAGAAAAAGAGTTTAGCAAAGGAACCCATGAAATTTTAAAGGCAATCTCAAATAGCAAGGGGTTTTCTGTTATCGGAGGGGGGCATTTAAGTGACGCTATAAAATCTTCTAAAATCCCTCAAAAAAAATTCGGTCATATAAGCTTATCTGGGGGGGCTTTATTAAGATATCTCAACGGAGAGAAACTTCCAGGGTTAGAGGTTTTAAATTAAATAGGGTTTATCCTTAAGAATAAAAGTTTCTAAATAACTGAAAAGGATTAACTTTATAAAATTAAAGAGTTTTTTATAAATAAGTTAAAGATTTTTTTCAAATCTTTTTTAAATTGATCAAAATAAAGGCTGGTGAAAAAAGTGAAAAATAAAAATTTTGAAAAAGAGGTTATTAGAAAATTTAAGGATATTAAAGAGATTTTTAAAAATTCTAATATAAAAAATAATCCCTTAATCTATAGAGTTCTTATAAAATCTTTGGGTAATCATGAGCTTGGTTTGACTATAATTGAACCGGGAAGTATCAATAAGGAGTACTACATGACCAAAGGGCATAAACACAAAAAAGCTTTTTCTGAAGTTTATATCTTAGAAGAAGGAAAAGGAAAGCTAGTATTACAAGATAAAAAGATAAAGATAATTGAATTAAAAAAAGACAAACCTATTATAGTTCCAGAAAAAACAGCTCATCGATTGATAAATACTGGGAATACAAAATTAAAGGTTCTTACGCTTTATCATAAAGATTCGGGACATGATTATAGTGTGAAGTTTAAAAAGAGACTTTTAAAAAAATGAAGACGAATATTTCAAAAATTTTAAAAAAAGAACGTGCAATTTTCCTCGCTTATGACCAGGGGTTAGAACATGGACCTATAGATTTTAATGATAAAAATGTTGATCCAAATTATATCATAAAAATTGCAAAAGAAGGAGGATATAATGCACTTATCTTTCAAAAAGGAATCGCAGAGAAATATAACGAAGAAATAAAAAAATCAAAGATTCCCCTTATTGTTAAACTTAATGGGAAAACTAATCTTGTCAAAGGAGAACCCATCTCAAATCAAATTTGTACTGTAGAAGAGGCAATAAAGCTTGGTGCTGTTGCTGTAGGTTATACTCTTTATATTGGTTCAGAACACGAATCAAAAATGTTTGATGAATTTGCAGAAATAGAAAAAGAAGCACATAAAAAAGGGTTAACAGTAATTGCATGGATTTATCCAAGAGGTAGAGGAATAAAAAAACATTCAAAAAGAGAATTAATGGCTTATGCCGCAAGAACTGGTTTAGAGATTGGAGCAGATATAGCTAAGATACAGTATAACGGGAATCCTGAAGATTTAAAGTGGGCGGTGAAATCTGCAGGAAAAACTAGGGTAATCATTGCGGGCGGTATCAAAAAAGGGGACTCTCAGTTAATTAAACAAGTAAAAGAGATTATGGAGTGCGGTGCAGTAGGTTTAGCTATCGGAAGGAATATTTGGCAAAATAAAGATCCTTTAGAAATTACAAAAAAAATGAAAAAAATAATATGGAGTGAAATAAAAAATGAAAAAAAATAAGATAAGAATTTTAATTAATCTTAAAACATATAACCAAGGTGAAAAAGTTCTCTCGCTTGCAGAATCTCTAAAGAAAGTCAATCAAGATATAATTTTAGGCGCACAGGCTACAGATATAAAAGAGATTGTAGAAAAAACAGGATTGAGGGTTTATGCTCAACACGTAGATTATTTTGAAACAGGGAGAAATACAGGTTATATTCTTCCAGAAGCAGTTAAAGCAAACAAAGCTCAGGGGGTATTGTTAAATCATTCAGAACATAAACTAAAATTTTTAGATATTGAAAAAACAGTTTATAGATGTAAAAAACTGGGATTAAAAACAATGATTTTCGTTTCTAGTTTAAAAGAAGCGAAAAAGATTGAAATTTTAAAACCAGACTACATTGTTTTTGAACCTCCGAAACTTGTAGGGGGAGATATCTCTGTTTCTAATGCTAAACCTGAGATAATAAGAGAAATTGCAAAAAATATCAAAACTAAATTTTTAGTAGGAGCAGGGATAAAAACTAGAGAAGATGTAATAAAAGCAATTGAATTAGGTGCATCAGGAATTGGAATATCGTCTGCAATTACTCTTGCTAAAAATCCTTCAAAAAAGCTTAAAGAGTTAGTTATCTAAGTCTATTTCTTAAGACAAAGATTAAAATAAAGTCCAGAAAGATCAAAAAAAGAATCTTTAAGTTTTAAGATTATTTAAGTTTTAGAATAAGGGTCTTAAAGATGACAAGTCCAACCGCCATCAATATTAATTATAGAGCCGGTCATATAACTGCATTCATCAGAAGAAAGATAAACAGCTAATCCTCCAAGTTCTTCTGATTTTCCGGATCTTTTAAGAGGTATTGCATTACTCAAAGTGGTTTTTATTCCCTCTGTTTTTGCTAAACCTTGGGTCATAGGCGTTACAAAAAAACCTGGACAAATTGCATTTACGTTTATGTTCTTTGGAGCATATTCCATAGCCATAGATTTTGTCAAAGAAATCACTGCTCCTTTACTTGCATTATAAGCTGATGATGCAGCAAAAGCATGATGACCTGCGACTGAAGCAACGTTTATAATTCTACCGCCACTTTTCATTTTAGGTGTGCAATATTTTGCCATAAGGAAATAACCTGTGACATTAATAGCCATTAATTTTTCCCATTCTTCTTTTTTCGTAGAATTAATTATTGTTGGATAAAAAACCCCTGCGTTATTAATTAAAATATCAATCTTCCCAAAATCTTTTTTAACTAAATTTACTGTTTCTTCAATATTCTTATCATTAGACATATCTACTTTATAAAATTTAGACTTAGTTTTCAATTTTTTGATTGTTCCCTGACCATCTTTAATATCAAAAATTGCAATTTTAGCACCTTGTTTAGAAAGAGCAATTGCCATAGATTCGCCTAATCCTCCTGCAGCCCCAGTAATTACGGCAACTTTATCTTTTAGATTAAACATTAAAAATCCTCTTTTTATTTTATTCGTTTAAATTATAATATCCAAATTTTATTAATATTTAAACCTTTCTTATTTTTTATTTTCGTTTATCTGAAAGATTCTGTTTATGGTATATTCCTTTATTTTTTCTTTAAAAAATTAGGATAAGTTTTGATAAAAGAACCTGCTTTTTTCACTAAGTTTTTAAATAGAGTTTCATTAAAAAAAGCATACTTATTAAGCTTATTAAACAAAGTTATAAACAATTTGAATAAAAATAAAAAAGGTGATTAAGATGTATGACGTAATTTGTTTTGGTTCTGCAACAGAAGACATTTTTATAGATACCGGATTAAGAGAAGTGAATAAAAAGATAGTTTATCCTGTTGGAACAAAAATCCCCATAAAGAGTTTAAATTTTGGTATAGGAGGCGTTGGGATTAATGTTAGTGTCGGCCTTTCGAGAATGAATTTAAAAGTAGCATATATCGGAAAAATGGGGAATGATGAGGCGGGTAGTAGAATTTTGGATTGTTTAAAAAAAGAGAAGATTGATTTCATAGGAACAAAAACTCAGGGGGTTACAGGTTATGGTTTCATATTAGATACATATGAGAGGGAAAGAACCATTTTAACTTACCATGGATTAACTGATAATTTCAAGTTTAATGAAATAAACAAAAACAAAATTAAAACAAAATGGATGTTTTTTTCTTCACTAAGAGGAGAATCAATAAAAACTGAAGATAAGATGGTACAGTGGTGTAAAAAAAATGGAATTAAAGTTGCATTTAATATGGATGCTAAAGTTGTTCATAAAGCTAAATTAAATTTAGACAGAATTCTAAAAAATCTTGATTTAATAATATTAAACAAAGAAGAAGCTCAGAGTATCACTAAAGGTGAAGATCCAAAAACTCTTGTTCGAGGGATACACAACCTTGGAACAAAAATGGTTGTTTTAACCGACGGAAGAGATCCTGCTTATGCTTTTGATGGAAAAAAGATTTACACCTTAATTCCCCATAAAGGTATAAAGTTAGTAGAAAGGACTGGTGCAGGGGATGCTTTTACCAGCGGATTTTTAGCAGGGTATATAAAAACCCAGGATATAGAAAAATCATTAAAAATTGCATCTTTAAATTCTGAATCTGTAATACAACATTTTGGGGCGCATAACAAACTTCTAAAATGGGATGAAGTAAACAAAAAACTATCTTCTATTAAAAATTAAAATGCCTTATCGAAAAGCGGTTTTTATTTTAGCCTATACTAGAAACAAAAAAGATATTGAGTATCTTTTGTTAAAAAGAAAATTACACTGGGAGGGGTGGGAATTTCCAAAAGGTGCAATAAAATTTTTAGAGACTAAAAAAAATGCTGTTAAAAGAGAACTTAAAGAAGAAACTGGGCTTTATCCCATAAAAATAAAAAAATTTGACTACTCTGGGAAGTATGAATATGAAAAAAAAATTCCAGATAGGCCAAGGTTTAAAGGTCAAAGTTTTGTTTTATATGCTGTAGAAGTTAAAAAACCATTTAACAGAAAAGTAAAAATAAGTGAGATAGAACATTCAGATTATAAGTGGGTTAATTATCCTAAAGCTATAAAACTTCTTAGATGGCCAAATCAAAAAGAATCTTTAAAGATTGTAAACGATTTCTTAAAACAGAAAGCACTAGCTAGTTAATAAAAAAATAAGAAATAATTAAAAAAATAAAAATTAAAAAATTAAAAATCAGTAGTAGCTTTCTCCAAATTCTTCTGTTTTTTGAGGTTTCTTTCCAATCAAAATTATCAATACAACAAGCAATACAACAAAAATTATTGCGAGTATAATTGTCAAAATAGCGATTGGGCTTGTAGAGCTTTTTCCTTCAAAATCTTTGCTAAACTGAACAGTCTCTATAAGTGAACCATCCATTCCAAATATGCTTACAGAGAAAGTTTGTGTTCCAGAGTTTTCTGACTCAGCTTCAAAAGTGATTGTCTTACTAGATCCTGCTGGTACTGAAACAAGAGTTTCACTTGAGGATACAGATATTAAATCTGTAGATTGTGGAACAATCCTGTAAACAACAATCTCATTTGTAGGGTTTACAATGAGAAGCTGATCTCCTGAAACAATAAAGTTCCCTTGTGGAAATGCGTTTTGTATAGCAATTTGGATAGTTCTAGTTGAAGTAGTATCTTCACTTTGAACTTCGACTTCTAAGTTGTACAATCCTGGAGCAATACCAAATGGCATTTGAAGAAAGATCCTTCCAGAGACAGTATCTTTTTCATCTTCATGGCACTTTCTTGAGATATCTACTCCCCAGTTGTCTTCAGAATCAATTCCAGATTCACATCTAACTGCTACAAGATCTCCAAAGAAAGATGTTCTTTGAATACCTAGTTCTGGAACTCTTACTGTAACAAAAAGGTCATTTAAGTCGTTATATCCAAGATTCTTCAAAACAATATCAACTGGGAAAAGTTCTCCAGCGCGAATAGTCTGGGGAGCTTCTACAGAGATAATGTCTACGCTATAAGATTCTCTTTGAACTCTCAACTGGAATGTCTCTGCATAAACAAAGTCACCACCCTTTATCCTTATATTAAGGTCTGCATAACCACTAAGCTTTTGTCTAAGATCAAAAGGTACATCTAGGCTTAAAGTCTTATAATACCTATGTCCAGACTCAATATCAAAATGGCTTGTTTCTGCTTCAACACGTCTTCTATCGCCTTCAAGTTCTGCTCTTATTGTAACATCCTGTACATTAACAAGAGAGGTGAATTCAACTCTTATCAATAACCTTTCTCCTACAACAACAGCAGGAGCTTGGTTTACATTGATTCCATTAACTTCAACTAAGATCTCTTTTCCAATATCCTGAGCACTTATCATGCTAGACAAGAATAGGATGCTTACAAGCATAATAAAAGAAACCAAAAGGTTTGTTTTATTCATTTTACTTTTTTGTTTTTCCCATTTATTTTTTATTAGAAGACTAAGTCTCCTTATAATTTTACAAACCCCAAAACTCTTTATAAACTTTATGGTGATAACAGAAAAGCTTCATTTAGTAGTACTAAATGAGAGTAACAATAAGGAACACCATTATAAGAATATCAGAGAATCAATAGATATTCTAAATATCGTTAAAAAAATTTTTAAATTTAACTTATCTTTGAATAAATACTAAGCCCTTCTATTGAATCTTCTAAGGGGGACTTACTTTCATTTATAATGATTATTTCCTTATTTTTGGGCAAGTTTGTTAAAAGGCTTTTCCATTCACTAACCTCTGTTTTCTTATGATTCTTCTCCCCTTTTTCACCGTAGTCTATTCCTGAAAAATGAATATGAATTTCATTTTCATCTTTAAAACTATCAAAAGTTTCCTTGAATTTATAGTCCCCATATCTTGCAAGGATATGAGCAAAGTCAATACAAAAACTACAATTAACTTCTTTGTACAACTTTTTTATTTCATCAATGCTTCCAAAAACATTAATTTTTCCCATAATCTCTGGAGCTAGTTTAGGGGTATAACCTTTAGATTCACACTCTCTTTTAAGGTCTAAAAGATTGTTTTTTATATTTTTATAAGCTTGAATTTTGTCACCCCCATAATATCCAGGATGAAAAACAACTCGGTGTGCCTCCAACCAAGTACCTACTTTACAACATTGAAGTACCCTTTCTTTACTCTTTTTTATTTTGTCCAAATCATCAGAATTAAAATTTATCCAGTAAGGGGCATGTATGCTCAATTTAATCCCTAAATTTTTTGCAAACTGTCCAATTCTCAATGCATCTTCTTCTTTAGTAATATATACTCCATGAGTAAAGGAAATTTCACAAGCTTTCAGACCCAAGTTGGCGTAGTTCTTTAAATTATAAAGAGATTCTTTTATGCCGCCCAAACCAGCTGGACCGAATAATACTCGGGATGATACTTGGGATTTTGACTCTTTTAATAACATCTTATTTAAAAAATTTTGAGATTAAATGTTTAATTGGTTTTTTAACAAAAATTACCCCCAAATTTGCAGTCCAAGTTCTTAAAACAAAGTAAAAACTCTTAGTTCTAAGAGATTATACTGCTAAAAGTTCTGTTTTAGTATTTGTTGTTGTAAAATTCCTTGCTACAAAAATCTTAACGCCTAATTCTTCAGCAGACTCTAATGTTGCAGGAGTAGCAGTCCCATCAAGAATGATAACTAAAGGAGATTCTTTTATTTTTTTAAGAACAATTCCCAAAGCTCTTGAAGAAACTTCTTTAATTTCCCTTAGATTATCATCTAATAAAATTGCTTTTCCTTTTCCTTTATTTTTTTCTGCTATCTCTTTAATCTTATCTCGTTCAACTTTACTAAAGGTTTTTTCTTGAATATTAGAATCCTTTTGGGAGCCAGAACTAGAAGTTCTGGCTGAAGCAGTTTCTTTTTTTTCGTAGCTCTCCCTAAAGGATCTTTTAAGATTCTTTGATAAGAATTCTTCTGCGGGAACTTTTTTTCTTAAAGCTTGTAAGATTTCCTTAGCTACAAGTTCTTCAACTTCTTTACCATCTGGAGCAACGCAAACATATTTTATTCTTGCATTTTCAAGGACATTTTGAGCAATTAATTTTCCTCCCCTATCGCCATCTACAAAAAGAGTTATTTCTTTCTCTTCTCCAAGATCTTTTATCCCATTGGGTAATTTTGTCCCATTCATTGCAATAACGTTTTTAATACCTGCTCTTAGTAAATTTAAAACATCTGCACGACCTTCAACAACAATTAATTCTGATTCAGTTAAGTCTCCGTAAGGTAACTTTTCTTCACCATACTCTTTAACACCGGCAATTCTCCTAGAATCTTGAATTGTTCTTAAGATCTCTCTTGAATCACTTCCTTTACCAATTTCAGCCATTAATTTTTTAGCTCTTTCAACAATATACTCTCTTTTGCTCCCTCTAACATCTTCAATTTTTTCTACTTCAACCTGCGCATCACAAGGACCAATCTTTTCTATTGTTTCTACTGCAGCTGCGATTAAAGTTGTTTCAGACTGATCGAGAGCTGTGGGAATATAAATCTTACCAGCAGTTATCTTATCTTTTCTTTCTAAATCCACTTCGATTCTTCCAATTTTTCCTTCTTTTTGAAGTTCTCTCATCTCTAAATCTGCACCTAAAAGTCCTTCTGTTTGACCAAAGATGGCGCCTATTATATCTGGTTTTTCAAGTGCCCCTTCAACAAGAAAACTGGCATGAATCATATATTTTATAGATACTGGGCTTATTTTTGCCATATTCTATCTCCTAAGTTTAATTAATTGAAACTTAATGTTTCAGAGAAATATACTAAAACTGATACTACAACTCATTTTAAACCCTTAAAGGGAATGTGAATCAAATTTAATGAACATGATGATATTAATGAATACAATGTCAATATCAATATATTTCTCAAGATATTTAGAATAAATTCGTTTTTAAGGTTTTCTATTAGGGAGATAAGTTTACTTAAGGATTTCTTTAAAGGAATATCCTAATTAGAAAATCCCAACCTTACCTTCTTTCCTCCTAATCTTTCATTAATATTTGAAATTTTTTCTTTAAATCCCTCTTTTTCTTTTTCAGAGGCGTTCATTTCCAAAAGTTTCTCATAAATCTTCACCGCATGAAACAACTTGTTACCCTCAAGAAACTTCTCTGCTTGGGTTTTATAAAAATCTTTTATTGTGAGGTAAATTTCTTCTTTTTCAATAGAATTTGCTTCGTTCATAGCCTTTTTCATTGCAGCTTCTGTTTTTTGAAAATCATTTGACATAATGTACCTTTCAGCCTCTTTTACATAATATTTCATTTTCTCAGAAAAAGTTAAAGAGAGCGTTCCAGCTTTACCATAATTTTTTGCGGATTCACTTAACATTCCAATTTTCTCATAAACTTCTGCAAGTTTTAAGAAAATAAATTTCTTCATATCAATACTCGAAGATTCTTTTAAAAACCGATTTAAATAATCTAGTTGGATATAATCCCCCTTTCCTTCAAGATTTTTTTCAATCTCTCTTTTAGTCATATTTTTATCTAACATTATTCAATTGAGTTTAAAGGGTATTTAAAAATTATTAATTTTCAGTACCAGCTCAAAAGACTAAATCAAAATTAAATGAGGCCTTAGAAAGAATTCCAAAATTTTTGAGAATAACAAAAGATAAAAGTTTTTAGGATAAAATACCTTAAAAATAACTAATTTTTCTTTTTTACAATCTCATTACAAATTCCTGCTGCAACTGTTTGACCTGCGTCTCTAACAGCAAATCTACTCATATGAGGATTATCTTTCTGTATCTCTAGGCAAAGATTTCCTTGAGGCTTGATTCTAACTTTTGCACTATCTCCATTCTTTAAAAAGTCAGGATTTTTCTTTATAACCTCTCCTGTTCTGGGATCAATTTGCTCTATAAGTTCAACAAATTGGCAAGGAACTTGAGCTGTGTGAACATGGAATACTGGAGTATATCCCTTTGCTAAGACTGTTTGATGATTGATAACTGTTATTGTTGCAATGAACTCTTCAACAACACTTGAAGGTCTTGATGCTTCGCAGATAACATCCCCACGAGCAATATCTTTTTTACCAACACCTCTAATGTTTATTCCAACATTATCCCCAGCAATTGCTTCTTTTAAACTTTCATGATGCATTTCGATTGTTCTAATTTCTCCTTCAATTCCTTTTCCAGTTCTACCAGGCAATACAACAACTTTTTGGCCAAGAGTCATAATACCTGTTTCTACCTTTCCTACAGGAACAGTACCAATTCCAGTAATTTCATACACATCTTGAACTGGCATCCTCATAGGTAAATCAGTAGGAAGTTTTGGTTCTGGAAATTGATCAAATTGTTCTACAATTGTAGGCCCTTTATACCAAGGCATTTTATCTGATTTTTTAGCAATATTTTCTCCTTTTAATCCTGAACAAGCAACAAAAGGTGTTACCTCGGGATTTATTCCAACTCCCTGAAGTAATTTCCCAACTTCTTCTTTAACTTTTTTGAATTTTTCCTCACTGTACTCTACAGCATCCATTTTATTTATTGCAACTGCAATATTCTTAACACCCATTGTTCTTAAAAGCCATAAATGTTCAGTTGTTTGTGGCTGAACTCCTGCAGGAGCAGCAATAACTAAAAAAGCAGCATCTGCTTGACTTGCCCCAGTTATCATATTTTTAACAAAATCTCTGTGACCAGGAGCGTCAATTATTGTGATTTGATATTTTTGTGTTAAAAGTTTCTTATATGAAAGATCAATTGTAACCCCTCTTTCTCTTTCTTCTCTAATTTTATCCATGACATAAGCAAACTCAAATCCAATCTTACCATGTTTTTCTGCTTCTTGTCTTAATTTAGCCATTTGTTGTTCAGAAACATTTCCGGTATCTAAGAGTAATCGCCCAACTACTGTTGATTTTCCTGCATCAACGTGTCCAACAAAGACCGCGTTCATATTTGGTTTTTCTTTAGCCATTTTCTTTTTAAAAGTTTGTTAAGAAGTTTTAACAATGGTTAATAAAAATTTAGGTTTATAAAGTTTTTGTTTTAATAGTTTATAAAATAAACACGACCTAAATTATTTTTTATTTTTATTTTTAATAAAAAAATTATTTTTAAGCGCCGATAAAGAAAGGAGGATAATGGTTATTCCTAATAAATATGCACCAAATATATCTGTAATCCAATGAACATTTAAATAAACCCTCGTAAAACTCACAAAAAAGATTAATAAAAAATTCAAAAAAATAAATCCTATCTTAAAAATTTTATTTTTTATTTTGTCACTATAAAAATATATACACAGTGAAAAGAGGATAATTGAGAAAAGGGCATGCCCACTAGGAAAACTATATCCCCCTTGAATTAGTAACGGATTATTTGGTCGAGCTCTTTGTAAGATTAATTTTAAGATATTTTCTAATAAAAACCCTAAAATTAAACTCATTATTAAAACAAAAGATTCCTTGTATCTTTTTTCAATAAATAAATTAAATGACAAGACTAAAGCTGATAAAACAAGGATTATTGCGAGATATTCTCCAAAAAAGAGGAATATCTCTTCAAGAAAACCTCCCCATAAAGAACTAATTTTTTGATTTACTAAAAAATCTAAATTAAATAAAATACTTAAAATGAACATTAAAACAAAAAGAGAGATAATTAATATCGGTAAAATTAAATTTTTTTTGAAATTTTTTTTATCGTTTTTATACATTTTTAAAGAAAGAAGTTTAGAATTATAAAATTATCGATTAGAGGTTAAAGTTCTAAAGTTTAAGTTTATTGATTTTCGCTTAGTCCTTTTCTTTCTCTAATTCTTCTAACTACCTCTGGTTGAATACTTGCAGGAACTTTTTCAAAACTTTGGTTTAATAATGAAGATGTTCCTCTTCCTTCTGTTGAACTTCTCAAATCGTTACTCCAACCAATCATTTCTGCAACAGGGAGTCTTGCTTTCATTTCTGCTTGGGTACCGGTTTGATTAACTTCTAACATCTGTCCTCTTTTACTTCCAATAAGTTTTGTAACATCGCCTAAAAATCTATCCGGCATTTCAATGAGGTGTGTTTGTAATGGTTCAAGAATATAAGGCGCTGCTCTCTTCATTGATTCAACAATTGCTTCTCTAACTGCAGGATAAACTTGTGCTGGTCCTCTATGTATTGCATCTTCATGGAGTTTAGTATCAACAAGAGAAACTTTAAGTTTCATAGAGGGTTCTCTTGCTAAAGGCCCTTGATCCATTATCATTTCAAAAGCGTCTAAGACCATCTCTATGACCTCTCCGATATGAACTTCTCCTCGAGTCTCATCTAAAAAGACATTCCCTTTATAAATTTCTTTAACATCCCTGATTACATCACCAGACCAACCTAAATTAGAAAGTACCTTAGACACTTCTTCGTTCTTCTTTTTCATTCTTCCTTCAGGAAGGTCTCCTTCTTTTATTGCTTCATAAACTTCATCCTCGAGAGGTGCAACTTTGATATAAAATATATTATGCTTATTTGGACTTCTTCCTTCTACAACCGGTGATTCTTTACCAATAGTCTCTCTATAAACTATAATCGGAGAAGAAGTTCTTACCTCTAATCCTTTTTCTGTTTTTATTCTGTTTTCTATTATTTCTAAATGAAGTTCCCCCATCCCGCTCATAAGGGATTCTCCGGTTTGTTCATTTATTTCTATTCTTATAGAAGGGTCTTCTTTTTTTACTTGTTTTAATATTTCAACTAACTTTGGAAGGTCTGCTGCTTTTGTTGCTTCAATAGATTTGGTAACAACTGGCTCAAAAAGGTGTTTAATTGCTTCAAAGGGTTCTATAGGACCTTTACTAACTGTTTCTCCCGCAAAAACATCCTTTAATCCGACAACGCCAATTACATTCCCTGCGCTTACTTGGTCTACGATAACTCTTTGAGCACCCTTATAAACAGAAACCTGTTGTATTCTAACTTTTCGTTTAGCAAGGTTCATATAAACTTCATCTCCTTGTTTAATTGTTCCTGAGAATAATCTTCCTGCAGCAATTTCCCCCGCATGTTTATCAACAACAATTTTAGTAGGAACAAAAACAGGGTCGCCCTTTGGAGAACAAGTTAATAATGATTTTCCGATTTCAGAATCCAAATCCCCATGCCAAATTTTGGGAATTCTATAAAGTTGTGCTTGAACAGGATTTGGATGATGTCTTATTACCATATTCAAAACAACCTCATGTAAAGGCGCTTTTTTTGCAAGTTCTCTAACCTGATCTTTTTCATAAGCATCAATAACATCTTTAAAAGTAAGACCTTTCTTTTTCATATAAGGAAAACTAAGCGCCCAATTATGAAATGCAGACCCAAAAGAAACTTCTCCTTCTGAAACTGCCACCTTCCATTTTTCCTTATATCCTTCGGGGGCTATATTATGAATCAATTCATTTACATGATTAATGACCTTAATAAAACGAGCTTCCATTTCTTGAGGAGTTAATTTAACTTCCTTAATGAGCCTATCAACTTTGTTCAGAAACAAAACCGGCTTAACGAGTTCTTTTAATGCTTGTCTTACAACCGTCTCTGTTTGGGGCATCACACCTTCAACAGCGTCAACTAAAATAATACATCCATCTACTGCCCTCATTGCTCTAGTAACATCTCCACCAAAATCAACATGACCAGGGGTATCAATTAAATTGATTAGATATTCTTGATTATCCAATTTATGAATCATACTAACAGAAGCAGAATCAATAGTAATCCCTCTTGAAGCTTCATCTGCATGGAAATCTAATGCTAATTGTTTACCTGCAAGTTCTTCAGAGATCATTCCTGCACCAGATAAAAGATTATCAGAAAAGGTTGTTTTACCATGATCAATATGCGCAGCAATGGCGATATTTCTAATTCCCTCTTGTTTACACATTAATTCTTGAATTTTTTTTGCTTTATCGTCTGCCATTTTAATATTTTATTTTTTAATTGAAATTTGAATCATAGAAGTTTAATTAAAAACTTAATGAGATATAATGAAATTATAAAAATTACTTTATAAAGTTTCTTATAAGAAAATTAGAAAATTTTTACTTGAATAAGAAAAATACTTTTACTAAAATTTAATTTATTTTTTAGTTTTATCTTGCAGAATCTGCTTGTTTTTCGGACTCAATTTTCTTTTTTATTGAATGACTTTCTTGATTCCCTTCAAAAGCTAAGATAATCTCTTCTGCAAGAGCTTGAGAGATATTTTTTTTCTTTCCAAAGGCTTTATCAGAAGCCCCCTGTACTAAATGTCTCAAAGAAAGGTTTACTCTCCTTGATGGTGAAACATCAACCGCCTGAGGATATCTTGCACCCCCATATTCAATAACCGTAATTTCATCTCTAGGAGCAGAGTTTTCAATTGCTTTTACAAAAACCTCCACAGGATTTTTACCGGTCTTTTTTTCGATTAATTTAAAAGATTCTAAAACAATTGCACAATTCTTAGAATACTTTCCAGAAGATTTTCCTAAGATAACTTTATGTTTCTTACCCCTATGGCCTGCAACAGCAATTCTATTAATCAATCTCTCAACGATGTTTACTTTTGTTTGACCAAATTTTTGAACATTTCTTCCTTGACTTTTTAAAGCTAATTTTGGAGTTAAGTTTATAATAGCCTTTAAACCAATGTCTTGTACTTCTATTCCTTCAGTATCATATAAATCAAAAATTTTGAATTTAATTTTTTGTTCTGACATTTTTTATTTATCTCCTTCCCTTTTCAATTTTCTTTTGAACTAGTCTCTGAAGAGGTTGGTCATTTACCTGTATAACCTGAAATCTAACTCCCGGGATGTCCCCCTTAGACCTTCCCTTGTTTCCCCCAATTCTCTCAATCATTACCTCATCATGTTCATCAATATATTTTTGTGCAAGATTTCCGGGAATGAAAGCTGTTACAGATTTACCATTTTTAGTTAATTGAACTTTACAACATTTCCTCATAGCTGAATTTGGTTGTTTTGCTTCTTTCTGGACTTTTTGTAAAACAATTCCCTTTGCTTGATTAGCTCCTTCTAGGGGGTCTGATTTTGAATAAAGGCCTAAGGCTTTAACTTTATACCTTTTGTCTTTCCATCTAAATTTCTTTCTTGTTTTCTTTAACTTCAATGCATTTTTCAATCCCATGATTATATTCCTCCATAATTAATTGAGTATTCGGTTTTTAAAAGTTGTGATAAGTGTAAAAAATTTTGATTATTTATTAAGTATTATTCTATGGACAAAGATGAACGCATTAAAATAGAAGAGATAGTCTTTTTCATTATTTTTAAATTAGATTATTTTAAATTGCATCCCAAAGAAATCTTTTACTACTTTTTGCATTTCGTAAAGTCTTCTTTTATTTCTTCCGATAAGAGCTGCTTTATTGCTTCCCCCTGAGATAATTATCTCATTATCTTTTACTTCTAAACTTTTAAAAGTAGTTGGACTTATAACGGCTTTTATAAATCCCTCGATATCTTTAGAACCTTCTGGTTGAGAAACAACCTTTATTCTTTTTCTCAAAATTTGACTCATCTTCTTTATATTTTTTCCTTCTGGACCAACTGCTTTAGCTTTAAGATGTTTCGGAACACAAAATACAATTGCTTCATTATAATTAAAACAAAAACGAGTTCTTACCCTCATTATTTTTTCAAATAGATTCAGATACCTCATATCTTGCATTTCTATTGTATTAGCCATATTTTTTTTGAGTTTTTATAAATTAAATTTAATTTTATTCTCTTCCTCTTTTATTTAAACTTTTCTTAAACTTTACGATTGTACTTTGAATATAAAAAGCCTAAATAAGAGGGTTTTTATTTGTTTAGGTTTTATCTTTTATAAAATAAGTTTTTATTTTTTTGTTTCTTCAACTATCTCCTTTGTTACCTCTTTTTTATCTGATTCTTTTTTATAAAGAGGACCTACAACTTTAACAAGAAGTCCGGGAAGGCCAGTTCCTATTGGGACAGGTTGATTTAAGATTATGTTTTCTATAACACTTGTAAGATTATCTTTGCTACCTTTAATTGTTGCATTAACAAATTGTTTAACTGGTGTTTCAAATGTAGCTCTTGCAAGGATAGATGATTTTTGAGAGATAATTCCCATTCTTGTTACCCCCCTAATTTCTCCAGTGTTAGTCATTGCATCGGCAACAAATTTAAGATGTCTTTTATCAATATTTAATCCCTGGTCGTTTAAAACATTCTGAATTTCGTTTACTATAAGTTGTCTAGCTGCTTCAATACCGAAGACATTAGCAACTTCGTGAAGGTCATTTGAAAAGAGTTTTTCTTGTGCAACTTCTTTCATTTCTAATAATTTCTTAAGGTTAGTACCTAAAGTTGTAACAATAAAATTATTATCCCTTTTAACAATCAAAACTTGTTTTATTCCTTTTATACCTGACACAATTGTTTTCTTAAGTTTTTCTTTAACTTTGTACATCTCTCTAAAACTTTCATTCTGAAGACTCAAGGTTATTGAATCTTGTTTTTCTTTTGCGGTGAATCCTATATCTTTTATTTTTTCAACTATATTAGAAATTGTAATATGACTATGTTTTAATTCTTCTTTATCAAGTAAGATTTCGATTTTTTTACCAGAGAAGTTTATTTCAATTTCAGACGCGATATCTTTTATTGTAACTTCTCTTATTCTTTCTGCTAAATTTAAAGCGTCTTTCTCATTATTATATTCTTTTTTTAAATAAATCTCCATATTTTGAGAACTCTGTTTTTTCCTAGCATCAAATATTTCAATAAGTCTTGGTAATCCCCTAGTAACCTGCATTTCAGTGACTCCTGCGAAGTGGAATGTTCTTAAAACCATCTGAGTAGAAGGTTCTCCAAATGATTGTGATGCAATCAATCCGATTGCCTCTCCTGCCTCAAGTTTTCCTCGGGTATGTAATTTAGAAACATCTAATTCGTCATCACCGTATGCAAATTGAATTATATTATTGTTACTATCTCTTATCGTTCCATCATATTCTTTTCTTAAATCCTGAAGTGCATTTGCTAATCTTCGGTATAAATATCCGGATTTAGGTGTTCTTAAAGCGGTATCCATAAGAGTTGATCTTCCGGTCATTGCACCAAAGAAAAATTCATCAGGCCTTAATCCTTTTATGTATGAACTTTTAATGAACCCTCTTGATTTTGGAGATAAATCCCCATCCTTGAAAAATGAAAGTGTCCTTCCACGATAACCTAAGTCTACTCTTTTTCCCTCCAAATCTTGTTGACCAACACAACATGCCATCTGAGTGATATTTAAGATACTTCCACCTCCACCTGAGTTGATCATATGGGCCATAGAATTATCTTCAGGAAATTCTCTTTTGATAACTTCCCCGATTTTGGTTCTTGCTTGATTTAAGACTTTCAGTATTTTAAGTTCTCTAGAATCTTCAGGAGTTTTACCCTGTATAACTTCTAAGGTACCCTTGTTATAAGATTCAATTATCTCAATTGTTTTTTCCTCAGATTTTTTTATAATTTCTTCACTTTCACTTAAAACCTTAGAGTCTACATCCAAATCTTTTAATGAGATTGTAATACCAGTTTGAGTAAGATAATTCTTTCCTAAATTGAAAGCTTTTTTTATTGTTTCGAATGCTATATTTCTCCCCCATTTTTTGTCTATTTCTTTTATTAATATTCCATCTTCATCACCAAAGAAATTTTTATCAATTAAACCTTCCAAGATTTGCCCGTCTTTTATTTTCACTTTTTCATTTGAGAAATCAATTTTAGGGAGTATCTTTGAAAACAATTCTTTTCCAGAAATAGTCTTCTTAGAAAAGGAAGAATCAACACCTGCTTGATAAAGAAGTTGAGAAGCATCTTCACGAGTAAGGTCCTTTAATCCTAAAAGATATCCCCCAGTAATTGCATCAGATACACACCCTACCCAGTTAGTATTATTCTTCGGAGAAAATAAATTCTTTTTTACTTCAAGAATTATTTTTGCTTCTGCTCTTGCTTCTTCTGTTTGAGGACTATGGATATTCATTTCATCACCATCAAAGTCCGCATTGTAAGGAGTTGCAACCGCAGGATGTAACCTAAAGGTTCTTCCTTTTAGTATACGCGCATAATGAGCCATAAGACTTCCCTTATGCAAACTAGGGTGTCGATTAAATAATAGGATGTCTCCATTTTGAAGATGTCTTTCTATTTTATAACCCGGTATCAACTCACTGATTATTTCTTCTTTAAGATCCGGGGTTATTTTCTTTCTCTTTCCATCGGGCCTTATCACATAATTTGCTCCTGGATACTCTGAACCCCTTCTTACGAGTTCTTTAAACTTTTCAATATTTAGGTCAGTTATACTTTCTGCAACTGTTACAATCTTTGCAATTTCATAAGGAACTCCAACTTCATTAATCTCAATTGAAGGGTCTGGAGAAATGACAGTTCTTCCAGAATAATTTACTCTTTTTCCAGCAAGATTTTTACGTATTCTTCCTTCTTTTCCTTTTATTCTTTCAGTGATTGTTTTTAATGGTTGCCCAGATCTATGCCTAGCAGGGGGAATTCTTGTAACAGTATTGTCAAAGAAAGTTGTTATATGAAATTGTAACAAATCCCATAAATCTTCAATTATAACTTCTGGAGCTCCTGCATTCAGATTTTCCCAAAGTCTTTGATTTGCTCTTATAATATCAGAAAGTTTGTGTGTTAGATCATCTTCACTTCTTTCTCCAGATTCAAGGATTATGCTTGGTCTAACTGTTACAGGAGGAACAAGAAGCGAAGTAAGGATACCCCATTCTGGCCTGAAATTTTTAGCATTTATCCCTACTTTCTGTAGTTCTTCGTCAGGAATATTCGAAAGAACTTCTCGTATTGCTGTTGGAAAGAATCTTGATTTTCCCCTATGAAAAGTTGTAGGCTTATCAAGTTTAACTTTTTCGTGAACTGCATTACAATGTGGACAACGTTTTGCATCTTTTGCTTTTTTAGCTCTTTGGCTTGGAGAATTCTTTGCGATATCTTTTTCGGTTAGCATCAATTTTCCACAATCATGACAAAATGATCTTAAACATAATTCAATTACAGGGACATATTTTAAGTGAACAACAGAACGTGCAAGATCAATACTTCCTGGATGACCTAGACATTCTTTTAATCTTCCCCCACAAGTTCTACATCTAACACCAGGATCAATAACACCTAACCTCAAATCCATTAATCCGCCATCTACAGGGTAACCGTCAATATCATAAAGTTCAGGAGTTACAATTTTTGCGACAGAAATTTTCTTTATCTTTTCAGGACTAAATAAAGAAAACGTCATTTCTTTTATTCTTTTTTTTATTACTGGTTGCATTTTTATTTAACTTAAATTTTTATTCATATTTATTTTTTAAACCAAAGGTAGTGTGCATATGAAGTCCTTGAAGTTCTTCAACTAGCAATTTAAAGGCATAAGAAACTTCTACTGGTTCAACATCTTCACTAGCGCAAATAGAACATATTTTTTTGTTTCTAATATTGTCCTCAATTCCAATAGCGCCACAGTGATTACAAATATGGAGAACCACTTTATCAGAATCGTATCTTTCTTTCAAAAGTAAAGATGCTCCGTGTGCTACAAGTGCTTGTTGTTCCATCTCTCCTAACCTTAATGCTCCCCCACGAGAACGTCCTTCAACTGGTTGTCTAGTAAGTAAAGCAACTTTCCCTGAAGCTCTTCCATGGATTTTATTTGCTACCATATATTTAAGTTTAAGATAATAAAGATCTCCAACAAATATTTTTACGTCCATTCTTTTACCAGTAATACCATTATACATTGTTTCTTTTCCATCATAACTAAATCCTAACTCTTGTAATTTTTCTTCAAGTTCGTTTTTTCCGACTCCTGAAAAAGAAGTTCCATCCATAATCTCCCCCCTTAAACAACCAACTTTCCCTGCAAGAAGTTCTAACAAATAACCAACGGTTAATCGACTTGGTAATCCGTGTGGGTTGAATATAACATCTGGTTTAATTCCTTTAGAAGTGAAAGGAATATCTGATTCATCAGCAATCATTCCAATAACTCCTTTTTGTCCATGTGAAGTTGCAAATTTGTCCCCAATTTCAGGAATTCTTTGGTCACGAGTTTTTACCTGAACGATTTTATTTCCATCTTGATCCTCGGTGATAAGAACAGATTCTACAGTCCCTTTTTCTTCTTGCTTCATTGAAATACTAGACTCTTTTTTAGTTCTTATCGAGATTTCTCTTGCTTCAGAAAGGAATTTTGGAGGGCTCATTTTACCAATTAAAACTTCTCCTTCATTCACTTCAACTTCAGGATCGACAATTCCGTCACTTTCAAGAAAACGATAACTTTCTTCTGTTTTATAACCCGAAGCATCTTTTTCTGGAATAGCAATTTCATCCTTTAAACTACCCGCATAATTCATTTCAACAACACTATAAGGTCTAAAATAAAAACTTCTTCCGAGACCCCTCTCCACACTACCTTTATTTAATACTAAAGCATCTTCCATGTTATAACCTTCATAAGTCATAACTGCTACAACTAAATTTTGGCCAGCAGGGTAAGTGTTTAAAGTATCATAAATAAAGCTCCTAACAATTGGTTTTTGGGGATATTGTAAAATAGAAACATCAGTATCCATTCTTGTTAGATAATTTGCTGCGTAAAGCCCGAGAGCTTGTTTTTGAGTTTTACTTCCTCTGTTAAGTCTTGAACTTTGGTCATGATTTCCATAAGGGACAAGCCCTGTAACTAATCCAAACAAATCTGTAGGGTCTATTTCTAAATGAGTGTGATCAAGAGTTAACTCTTCAGGATAAAGTGAAACAAGAGCATTATCTTCTTCAGCAGCATCAAGGTATTCTATAATTCCTTGACTTACTAAATCACTCCACTTAATTTCCCCCCTCTCTAATTTTAAAAGATGTTCTTCATTTAATCTTGAGACTCCATTTTCTACAACTATCAAAGGTCTTAAAACTCTACCAGGTTCTGTGAGAATATAAACACAACTTGAGGGGAAATCATTTCGAATATTCATCTGTATTGGAAGTTCCCCATTTCTTCTTTTTTCCCTTAGACTCTTAACAAACTCTTCAGGAGTATCTATCCCTCCCACATACAAACCATTAAGGAATATATCTGATAAACCAGTTCCATCTTTTTTGATTCCTAAAGATTCAATTTCCTTAAGGAACTTATCTTCATCTAGATTTATTTTTGTTGAAACTTGAGAAAGTATCGCAAGATTCTTCCTTAACCCAATTTCTGTTCCTTCAGGGGTTTCAATAGTACAAAATCTTCCATAGTGTGTTGGATGAAGAGTTCTAGCTAAGAAATTTTCCTGGTCACTTGGAAGCATACTAGATACTTTCTGTAATTGAGAAATTATTGCTAAATAATTTGTTTTATCCATATTTTGGGTAATTCCAGAACGTTCTCCAATCCAGCTTCCAGTTGCAATAGCACTTTCAACTCTTTGAGAAAATAAGGTAGACTTTGCAATTATTTTTATTGAAAAATACTTCCTTTTTTTTGTTGCTTTTTGAAGAGAGTATTGTATATCCCTAATTAATATTCCAAGATTGACTCTAAAAAGTGTAGCTAATAAATCTCCAGAAAGTCTGACTCTTTTATTTGCATAGTGGTCTTTATCAGTCCTAATTTCAGGGCTTTCTTTTGCAAGAAGGAGCTTTTTAAGAAGTTTACAAAGAGTTACAGCTTTCTTCATCCTATCTTCTTTTTTTTGTCCAATGTGGGGAAAAAGATAAGAATCAACCCTTTGTTTAACTCTGTCTAAAATTTCTTTTTTTGTTCCTTGAAGATTTGTTTTTTCAGAAATATACATTAATGCGTCTTCTTTTGTGGCAATATTAACAAATTCATAAAGGTTTACTATTACAGAGTCTGTTTCTTTTCCAATATACTTTTGAATATCTGATTCTTTTGTCATTCCAAGCGCTTTAAGGACAACTACAATTGGAATTTCTTTAAATTTACTGAATGAAATGTCTAAAATTCCTTCTTTATTCTCTGAAATAACAACTGGGATTCTATAAGTTCCCCTTAATGAAAACATCCTTAAAAAAAGATTGTCTTTTGAATCTGTCTCTATAAATGGTTGATTTTCTGCAAGATCTTCTGCCATTATCATTACCCTTTCATTACCCTTTATTATAAAATAACCTCCAGGATCAAGAGGGTCATGATAACCTTTAATTAAGTCTTCTTTAGATAACCCATAAGTGTTACAGATCTTACTTTTTACCATAATTGGAATTTTTCCTATTTCCACAACTTCTGAGTCTATTTGATCATCTTTTTTTATGGTTATCTCTAAATAAACAGGTGCAGAATAAGTAAGCCCCCTCATCTTTGCTATAGCAGGAGTTATTAAAGAAGAACTACCATCAGCTTCTATCACTTTTGGTTTTCCTACCTCAATTTTTCCTAGGTTAATTTCAAAATCTTCACTTTGAATAGATTCAGATATGTCATTTACAATATCCTGTATTCCGTTTTCAATAAAATGATTAAAAGAAACGATGTTACTTTCTACAAGAGAATGTTCTTCAAGATATTTTTTTACAACGATGTGTTTGTTTTTTTCAGTTTTATCTTTCATAATTTTCCCCAAAGAGTTTTATTCCATGTAAAAGAGACTTTTTTAATGTAGAAAGACACTAAAAAATGTCTAAATATTACGTATCTTAATCAGACCACAACACGATAGTAAGGGTAAGTTGCGTCTTCATCTTTTCGTTCTATCTTGATTATATCCCCAATTTCACATCCTTCGGGTAATGCGGGATCGTTTAAAAGTATCTTAGGTAATTGGGCTTTAGAAATGTTAAACTGTTCTAATAATTCTTGAACTTCTTTTTCTTTAAGTTTAATGTGTTTTGGTTGGAGAATATGCATAGTTTAGAGATTATTTGACATCTGTCAAAATTTGGGAATTTTAATTGTGGTTATCGTCGGGGAAGTATCAATTTAAAATTTTATTTGTTTGAAGAGTTTTTTAATACTTTTTTAATAACTTGCCAATAATAAAAGATATCGAATTTTTGTTTTTAAACCTTTCGTTTTAAGTTTTTTAAGGGAAATTAAGAGGTAATTGGATTATTAAAGGATTAAAATTAAATGATTAGAAATCTCAAACTGGATTTTGAGTATATTTCTCTACAAGCGCATTATTTTCAATTTTTCGGTTTGTTTTGAAGATATCAATTGCAAGCCCTCCTAATCCAAAGAGGATGCCTAATCCTACCCCTAAAAGAATAGAATTTCCAATTATTTTCAAAGAGTTTAACATATAACCCCCGAGCGGGTTACTAAAAGGGCCTGTAGAAGATTCAGTTTTTAATTCTGAAGAAAGGCTCATGGTCATTATGGGAAGGATACCTATCAAAAAACCTATGGTTCCTAAAATAAGCGCAAAGGGATAATTCTTTGTAAGATTGCCCATTTAATCTATTTTAATCCCCTCTTTTAGATTATTTATAAATTTTCTAATTCGTTTCTAGGGAGATATTATTTAAAAATGGCCCCGAAGGGATTTGAACCCTCGACACCTGGATTAAAAGTCCAGTGCTCTAACCAGACTGAGCTACGGAGCCATAGTCTTAAACTAAAATGTTTAAACAAACAAGTTATTTTAAACAAACAAGTTATATAAAAACAGTTTATAAATTTTTATTATTAACAATTTTAACCCCAAAATTTAAGAAATATGCTTTTTTAATACCTCAACAAAAGGTTCTGTATAAAAAGTTCCAATTATTTTTTCTTTGATTTCTCCATCTTTAAACAAGATGAAAGTTGGGAGAGTATTTATGTTATATTTTTTAGATAAAGCTTGATCCCCGTCTATATCCACTTTAGTAAATTTAATTTTCCCCTTAAATTTTTCTGCTAATTCTTCTACGATTGGAAACATGGTAATACAATGCATACACCAATCCGCATAAAAATCTACTAATACTAAACCTTCTTTGATAAACTGATTAAATTGTTTAACATTTGTTAATTCAAAAACTTCTTCTGCCATCTCCACGTTGAATATATTTTAATATTCTTGATAAATTATTAAAAGATATTATAAAGGTTTTCATATTAAAAAATTCTAAAAAAAGAGATAAAAATTACTAATTCTAAAGTTTTAGGAATTATCTTTTTTCCTAAAGAGTTCTTCTGTTTTAATTTCACATGAGTCACTATTACAGAACCTGTCACCCATGGTTTTTTGATTTCTTATTTCTGAAAAATCTATAGGTTTTAGTGCTTTTGTTCTTTCGAAATATTCTTCTCTTGTAATCGGTTCGAATGGAGGTTGATCATATACCCCATTTAATTTTGGGAGCATACTAATTCCTTTTAATTTATATTGAAAATGATTTAATGCATATTCTAAGTGGGGACCTTCTTTTTCAGGATCAAATTTTATAGTACTACTAACTTGGTTATCTGCCCAGTTCTCTTGTAAAAATGATACCATTTCAAGTTGTTCCCACATTGAAACTTCTTCTTCACTTCTAATGCCCTCTCCAACATGAACTGGAAATTCAACCACTAAAGAACTTAAGTCATTTCTATCCTGTTCCACATAAAATCCAGCTTCTTTTAAGGGATTTACCAAGTCACTATTTTGAGCAAGTCTCATTCTCCTGATGTAATACTCAGATATCGGCCAATGCATCCCAGGGGTTGAACCTGCTACAGAGCTAACAGTCCCTGAAGGTTTTACCGAGGTTGTTTTTATAGATTTTGGAACTGTCATCCAATCGCTATAAACTTGATCATACTGTTGAACAACATCATATCCATCTCTGAGCCAACTTTTTAATTCATGAAGACTTTTTTCTGCTACAAACTGTGCTATGCCACTAACAGAACATCCAATTCTCCTATTTCTTAATAAAACCCTGTTAGTTTCTGCCCAATGGGTTTCTCCTAATGCTACTGTTTTCGCATACATATATGCAAATTTTAAGGTTCTTAAAAAATCTTCTTTATTATGATGATTATTTGGAAATGTTTCAACAAGATTACATAATTCATAACTCTCTAAAGATTGTTCAACACAAGGATTACATCCCATTGCTTTTTTATCCTTAAAGTTAGGAGCATCACCAGTTCTACCAAATTTTTTCATATTTTCTAACCAGATTAAACCAGGTTCTCCATTGTTTCTTATACGTTCACTAATCTCATGGTAATTCATCCCTAACTCTGCAAAAATAGAATTATTACTTGTCCATCCATATCCCGCTCTTTCCGGATTTCTTTTATAATTTTTTAAATCTAAAAATTCTTCATCTAAAGGATCTCCCAATGCAATTTCTGCAGTTCTTCTTACGTTTCCAGAAACAACACATTTACCAATTAAGTTTTGGATATCAACAATAGCTCTAGAACCAAGGGGTCTCCCAATGTTCTCTCTTAAAAGGTCTTCTAAACTTTGATGTAATTCCTTCAATGGCCCATAACCTGAACTTTTTCCCCCAAATCCATTAATGTTCGACCCTTCTTCTCTTAATTGAGAGTAATCAAACTCAACAGGATTGACTCCCAAAAGATAACTATCAATAATCCTACCAACACTCTCCACCCATCCTTCTCGATTATCTGGAATATCAAAAACATCAGGTTTCCTTCTAAAATCAGGACCCTTAACAATTAAACTTCCTGCACCTTTTGTATCAAAACCAACCCCAACGCCCAACATAGACATGTCCATTAAAAATTTAAAGGGCTTAGAGTATTCTTCTTTAATATTAGCTGTAGAAACAAAGGCACAGTTATTTAATGCGGAGTATAACCCTCTTTCTTCAGTTATCTCTGACCCCATAGCCCATAACCCTCTTCCAGGAGGTAAGAATCTCATATGAAACATTCTTTCAAACATTTCTTCTGCACTTTTTTGTGCTTTATAGTCACTCCATTCTAAACCTCTTTCTTGAATCCACCTTTTTTGAAGATTATAAGTTCCATTAACAACTCTTTTAATCGTATCTGGCCATTCTTCATTTCTTCCGTCTTCTCTAACCCTAGAATAAGTTCTTTTGTAAACCAATTCGCCAAATCCGTTAAACCCAAAGGGGGGTTTTATTTTATCATATCTAGCTACAAAAGATTCGTCTAATTTAAAAGGCTTATAAGAAGGATCATGGAGCCTCTCTATAATCTTTTTCTGAATTGGACTCATGTATGCATTTTCACTAATCTCTGTTTTCCAATCCCAAGAATTTCTTTCTAGTAGATTGGGAGTAGTTGAAACAACACCTTCTAAACTGCTAGTATTTTCGTTAGTCATTTGAATATCCTCAATTCTTTTTTAAAATCTTTAACATCTTGAAAGTCCCTATAAACAGAAGCAAATCTTATGTAAGCCACTTTATCTAAATTTTTTATTTTTTTCATTACTAACTCTCCGATATCAGAACTTTTAATCTCCTTTTTGCCCTTTTTCATTATTTGATCTTCAATTTCGTTTATCATTCTATAAATTTTTTCTTTGGGAACAGGCCTTTTTTCAAAGGCCCTTTCAATCCCCAATTCAAATTTTTCGCGATTAAATTTTTCGCGCCTTCCGTCTTTTTTAATTACATAAAGTTCACTTTTTGCAACTTTTTCATAAGTAGTGAATCTTTTTTTGCAATTAAGACATTCTCTTCGCCTTCTTATTCCCCCAGGAGACTTTCTTTTGTCTATAACCCTGGTATTTCCACCACAATAATGACAATCCATCTGACATACAATATATTGTACTTTATAATAGAGACTACATCAATAAGTTGTAGTAACGCTTTTACATTAAACAAAAGGGTATTTAAAGATTTATTTTTACTGAGATATGATAACAAGAAAAAAAAGAACAGATAAGAACTAAAAAGAAAATTTTAAAAAATAAAACCTAAGATTAAGTGTTGTTGGGGGAAATATTCGGAGGATTGATAAAAAAGGTATTATCCCAACAATTTTATAAAAACGTTTAGTTAGCCTTTATTGTTAGAATTATTCGAAAGTGTAGTTAAACTTATACTAAGGTGTTTTTAAATTAAAAAACCTTAAGATTACAGTAAAATGACAGAGATACAAGTGATAAATGAACCAAATACTAAAGAACAAATTTTTTCAAATCTAAACCCCATTGTTTCAAATTGGTTTAAACTAAAATTTAAGGAATTTGTTGAATCTCAAAAGTATTGTTTAGTCCCAATAAAGAATAGAGAAAATATCTTATTATCTTCTCCAACAGGAAGTGGAAAAACACTCTCTGCTTTTGCTTCAATATTAAGTTATTTAATTGATCTTCATGAAAAAGGTAATCTAGAAAACAGAACTTATGCGGTTTATTGTTCTCCGTTAAAAGCATTATCCAGGGATATTGAAGTTAACTTAAAGAAACCATTAGAAGAGATGGAAAAGATGGTAAATAAAAAATTTGGTATCCGGATTGGACTTAGGACGGGGGATACAACAACTCTTGAAAGAACAAAAATGTTAAAAAATCCACCCCATATTTTGATTACAACACCAGAATCCCTAGCTATAATTCTTACATCAAAAAACTTTGTTGAACATCTAAGAAAAACAGAATTTTGTATTGTGGATGAAATTCATTCTCTTGATAATAAAAGAGGAACATACCTTAGTCTAACTCTTGAGAGACTTAATGAAATCTCAACCATCTGGCCAGTAAAAATTGGTTTAAGTGCTACAATAGAACCTATGGAAGAAGTCGCTAAATTTTTAGTAGGGGTATCTCCTGAAAGAAAAGTCAAAATTGCCAAAGTAATCTTAGATAAAAAAATAGATGTCGAAGTATTAAGTCCAGTAGATAATATCATGGAAGATCAAGATTTACATTTGAAGATGTATGACCTTATTTCAGATTTAATTCAGGAACATAAAACAACTTTGATATTTACCAATACTCGTTCTGCTACAGAAAGAGTTGTTAATTTTCTAAAAGATAGATTTCCTACAGAATATGGGGACGATAATATCGCAGCCCATCACTCTTCTTTAAGTAAAAACCATAGATTTGATATTGAAGAAAGATTAAGGCAAGGAAAATTAAAAGTCGTAGTTTGTTCTACAAGTTTAGAACTTGGAATTGATATTGGTTTTATTGATTTAGTTATAATGTTAGGCTCCCCAAAATCTAGTTCCAGAGCTTTACAAAGACTAGGCCGGGCAGGGCATAGATTAAGAGAAATTTCAAAGGGAAGATTCATTGTTCTTGATAGGGACGACCTAATAGAATGCTGTATTATCAAAAAAGAAATGATTGAAAAAAAAATAAACAAAATAAGATTTCCAAAAAATTGCCTAGATGTTTTATCTCAGCAGATATACGGAATGGCTATATACAAAATTTGGAAAGAAAAAGAAATTTTAGATTTAATAAAAAGAAGTTATTGTTATGCTGATTTAACCAGAAAAGATTTCTTAGATACGATCAGCTATCTCTCAGGGGAGTATGCCCTTGAAAAGAATAATGTTTATGCAAAAATTTGGTATGATCCAGAAACTAAAGAAATTGGAAAAAGGGGGAAACTTGCAAGAGTAATCTATATGACAAATATCGGAACAATACCAGAAGAATCTTTTATTACAGTTAAAATTGCAGGAACAAATGAGGTTGTAGGATTAATTGACGAGGGATTTCTTTCAAGAATGAGAAAATTAGATGTCTTTGTTTTAGGCGGGAAAAAATATCAGCATAAATACACAAGGGGTATGAATTTGTATGTTTCTTCTGAAGTGAGAAGAAATCCAACTATCCCTTCTTGGTTTTCAGAGATGTTGCCCTTAAGTTTTGATTCTGCATTAGAAATAAGCAAATTTCGTTATCTAATCAGAAAGGAATTGGAATCAAAAAGGCCGAAAAAGAAAATTCTTGAGTTTATAAAAAATTATTTAAAAGTACCAGAGAAAACTGCCGAAGCAATTTATAATTATTTTTTAGAACAGCATTCATTTCTTGAAATACCCCATGAAAAACTTATTGTAATAGAGAAATTTTCAGATTTAGGGAAAAAGTATCTTTTGTTTCATACTCTTTATGGTAGAAGAGTAAATGACGCGCTTTCTCGAGCAATAGGATATATCATTGGAGCATTAGGGGGAAGAGATATTGAAATAGGCATTTCAGATAATGGTTTTTATCTTGCTGGAGAAAGAATGATGTTAAAAAGAACATTGGAAGAACTAAAAGAAAAAAATCTTGAAAAATTTTTGAAAGAGGCTATTGATCGTACAGATGTTCTTGCAAGAAGATTTCGCCATTGTGCAGCACGGTCATTAATGATTTTAAAAAATTATAAAGGTAAAAATAAAAGTGTGGGAAAACAACAAATGAAAAGCCATTTTTTACTTTCAGCTGTTAAAAAAATAACAAATGAGTTTCCCATCTTAAGAGAAGCAAGAAGAGAAGTATTAGAAGATGTGATGGACATCAAAAATGCAAAACTTGTTTTGAGTTGGATTGAAAAAAAGAAAGTTAAGATAAAAATTTTAGAAACAGATATCCCCTCTCCATTTTCTTTAGGATTGATACTCCAAGGACATACAGATCTTATACGAATAGAAGACAAACAAGAGTTTCTGAAGAGAATGCATGAGCTCCATATCAAAAAGATAATTGAAAATAAATAATCAAAAAAGGAGGCAAGATGGACAAGGAAAATAAAAATTTAATTAAATATGAATTTTTGGATAGGTCTATTTTTTTTCCTGATAAAGGCGTTTTGGTTTTAGGAGATATACACATTGGTTATGAACAAGCTTTAATTGATGCAGGGGTCTTAATCCCAAACAGACAAGTTAAAGATATAATCTCTGATTTAAAAAAAATAATAAAGAAAATAAAAGATTCAAAATATAATCTGAAAGAAATTATTTTTTTAGGGGATATAAAACATCTTTTTAGTTATGCCTGGAAAGAAAAAGATAATTTAGACAAGATTGTTGAATTTTTAGAAGAGTATATTCCCCAAGAGAAAATTATTTTCATAAGGGGGAACCATGATACAACTGAAATTCATTCTAAAATAAAACTCAGGGATTTTTATATCCATGGAGAGATTGCATTTTTACATGGGCATAAATCTTTCTTAGAAATATTTGACAAAAAAATAAAAGTTATAATAACCGGTCATCTCCATCCCTCAGTAATTTTGACAGAAGTTCCAGGAGTCAAAATTGAATCTTATAAATGTTTTCTGGAGGGCAGTTATAAAAATAAAACTTTTATTGTACTCCCTAGTTTTATTAAGTTTGTTGAAGGAACTGCAATAAATGATTATGAAGAAATGTATTTAGAGTCATTTTCAATAATCCCAAAAAGAGAAATAATGAACTTTAAGGTTTATATCCTGGGTGAGGAGCGCATTTATGAATTTGGGAAAGTTAAGGATTTTAATTGATAATATGGGCCCGGAGGGAATCTAACCCCCTTCTCCTGGGCTGGAGCCAGGTATTCTTACGGTGAACTACGGACCCAAAATTTTAAAGGATAATCTTAACAATCTTAAATTATTCTCTTCTATTAAAAATCTATCTTTTTAATATTAGTCTAGGCGGTTTAGTTAACCCAACTTATTCTAATTTAAATTAATCTTTTGATTTAACCTAGTCTTTTGATTATTTCTATTTCTTCCTCAGAGATCGTTGAACCTTTATAACGAACTGCATAAAGAATTGCATCCAATGCCCTTTCATCATTTAAACCTAATAATCCCTTTTTATGAGCTACATAAACAAGCTCAGGAGAGCGGATAACTTTTAAGTCTTTTAAAAAGTTAAGGTTTTCTCTCTTCCTAGATATTTTTACGTGGAGTTTTCCTTCTAAAAATTTTTCTAAGTGAGAAGGGTTCTCGATTAAAACTCGCGTATTTCTCTCATCAATGGCAATTACATTCTTTATTCCTTTTTTATTAAGGATTTCACTTAAAGCTAAACAAGATGCCTCTCCTTCATGCATTATCTGAATATTCTGGTGGTTACCTTCAAAAGTAGAATTTGTGATATCTAATATTTCTTTTGTTCTCTCAAAAATTTCAGAATCCTTAACCCCCATAGCTGATGGAAGTTCAATTACCCCCTCATCGAAAAGTTGTTTTACTTTCAAGGCTTCTAATTTGAATCTTTTTATTCCTAAGGGTTTGTCTATAACCTCTTTTTTGATTTCTGAAGTTATTAAAAAGTTTCCTTTAAAAACCCCTCTTAATCTTTTTAGGATATCTGTAATTCCGTTCATAGAAAAGTTGATTAATACCCCTGAATCAAAAATAATTGCTTTAGAATTATCTGTTTTTACTTGTGATTTTTCTTTGGAGATTAATTTTAAGACTTTTTTCATTTGAAAATGTCCATCGCAAATTTAATTCTTGTTTTGACATTAAGGGCATTTTCTCCAGAGATTTCATGAAATTTATTCCCCCTAGCATAATCTGTAAGCTCAAATAAAGTAACTCCTAAAAGTTTAGCAGTAATCCCCATAGAAATCCCGTGATTATAAATTTTAGACGCTTTATCTATACTTGCCCTTCTAAAAACTTCTTGAATATTCTCCTTAAGTTTTCCAGAAAGTTTCTCAATAAACTCCCGTATTTTACTGATATTCTCACGGTAGGAGTTGTCATCTTTATTTTTCAAAGCCTCAATTATTTTGTCAATTGAATCCAAGTATAATCTATAGAATTTCTCCCAACCAGGGAGTTTTTCATAATCCCCTCTTTCAAGCATCTCACTTAAAGAATAAACAATAACCGCGGCAGCGATATTATCCGGATCATGGGTTAAAGAAGCTGAATTTGTTGTTTGATCGCTTAATCTTCTAATTTCCCTGGAATCTTTTTTTACTACTGCGTTTTTTGTTTCCTGAAAAATTCTGAGGATATTCTCTCTTTCATACATATTCCTTACTAGAAAAACAGATTAATAAAGGTTAACTTTTTATATTTCTATTTTATAATTTATTCATGAAAAAAGTAATTCTTGACACTAATTTCATTTTAAGTTGCGTAAGACAAAGAATAGATTTTTTTGAAGACATAAAATTTAGGGGTTTAAAGATTTTAATACCTACAGGAGTAATAAACGAATTAAAAAAATTGAAAAATTCCGGTAAAAAACTTCACCTAAGGAACAATGCAGATCTAGCATTAAAAATATTAGAAAGGAGTAATTTTGAGAGTGTAGATCTTAGTTTAGAAAATGTTGATGATGGCCTTATAGACTTCATAAATAAAAACCCAGAAGTGATTCTTGCAACATTAGATAGAGAACTTAAACGAAAAACGAAAAAACCGAAATTAGTTATAAGGGGGAAGAAAAAACTAGAAATCATATAATAACCTTTAAAAACCGATTTTTATTATCTTAACTAAGATTTATAAACAATAAACTATGCCCATTTTTGAAAATGTTCTATTTAGCAGATATTGAAGATTATGTGAGAGTTGAACCAAAGTTTTTTGGTTTGCCTACTCTTGAGGCTGTAGAAAAACAGTTAGAGGGAATTTATGCAGATTATTATGATAAAGAAATCGGGAAAGTGGTATCTGTTATTGATGTTGTGTCAGTAGGAGAGGGAGTTATCATACCCGGAGATGGCGCAGCGTATTACAACACTCAATTCAAACTCCTTATCTGGAAACCTGAGGTTCATGAGATTGTTTACGGAACTATTGCAGAGATAACAACTTTTGGTGCATTTATTGACATGGGGGTAATGAGGGGGATGATTCATATAAGTCAAACAATGGAAGATTACGTAAGTTTTGATAAAACTAATAATCTCACCGGAAAGTCTACAAAAAGAAGTTTAAAACAAGGTGATATGTGCCTTGCAAGAATTGTTGCAATAAGCCATAGAGGAAACGAACCTAAAATGGGGCTTACAATGAGACAACCAGGGTTAGGTAAACTAGAGTGGATTAAAGAAGAACAAATCAAAAAGGAAAGAGAATCTCAAAGAGCTTTAAAAGCAGGATCAAAAGGAGAAAAAGAGAATAAGGGAGGAAAGAAAAAATAAGATGGTAATTGAAGAATTATTGAGTAATCCTTATATGGGAATTTTAGTCTCTGTTCTTTTATTCTGGGAGTTGGTTTGGAAAGGGCTTGCTTTATGGAATTCTGCAAGAAGAAATCATTTAATTTGGTTTATGTTTATTTTAGTCATAAATAGTGTTGGGATATTACCAATAATTTATTTACTGATTCATAAAAAAGATAAGAAAAATAAAAAAAGCGAGAACAAAAAGAATGGTAAAACAAAGAGCATGTAAAATTTGTAATAGAATCTTCGAGGGAGAAAAATGCCCTAATTGTGATTCTAAAGATTTTACAGAGGGATTCAAGGGTAGAGTTTATATCATAGACCCTGAAAAATCTGAGATAGCAAAAAAACTTAATTTAAAAGTTAAAGGAAATCATGCTGTTAAAACAAGGTAATTTTAAGGAGTTTTAAAAAATTTAAAATGGAAATAAAAATAACTGAAAAAAAAGAAAATGAACTTTTCAACAGAAAAGAAATTAAAGGAATTGTTGAGGCAAAAATAACTCCAAGTAGGGTCGATGTAACAGAATCACTTTCAAAAGAATTATCTGTTCCCTTTGAGAATATAAAAATAAAGGGAATAAACGGAAGATTTGGAACAAAGATTTTCGAAATTAATGCTTTTATTTATTCTTCAAAAGAAGAAAAAGATAAAATTGAGTTAAAAAAGAAAAAAGATGCTGAAAGAGAAAAAAGAATAGAAGAAGAAAAAAAGGAGCAAGAACAAAAAGTTGAAAAGGCTGAAGAGGAAATTGAATTAAAAGAAAAAGAAAAATCTGAGACAGTTGATGAAGTTAATAAAGATTAGATATTCACAAAAAAAATCAATTAAAAAAGAGAATAATATTTTAAAACAAAATGCCAAAAAAAATAGTAAAAAAGGGTAAAAAGCCACATAAAAATAAAAAAACAAGTAAAAAGTATACAAAATACAAAATTGAGGGAGATAAGGTCACAAGATCCAGATTTTGTCCTAGATGTGGCCCAGGTGTGTTCTTAATGGATTCTCAAGGAAGATTTTATTGCGGAAAATGTCATTACTCCGAATTTAAGAGTAAAGAAGAGATGAAAAAATAAGAAGAAGGAATAAAATATTTCTTATAAATTTAATAAATAATTTTAATGTATAGTTCTAATAGATAGTTCTAATAGATAGTTCTAATATTAGATTCGGTATAAAAACTTCAAACTGATTTTAAAATCTTAAGAAAATGATTTTTAAAGAAGGGCGCATTAATAATTAATAATTCTCAACAAAAACCTCATAATATGCCTGGGGGTGTTTACATGCAGGGCATAATAAAGGGGCTTCATCCCCTTCATGGATATAACCACAATTCCTACATTTCCATTTAATGGGTTTTTCTTTCTTAAAAACTTGTTTGTTTTTTAGGTTTTCTAACAACTTCAGGTATCTCTCTTCATGTTTCTCTTCTACTTCTGAAATCTCTTTAAAAGAAATAGCTATCTCTTCAAATCCTTCTTTTTTTGCAGTTTCTTCAAATTTAGGGTATAGATCTGACCATTCTTCTTTTTCACCTTCTGCAGCAGATAAAAGGTTCTCTTCAGTTATTCCAATTCTTCCAGAAGGATAAATAGCTGTGATTTCCAAAGGAGCTCCAATCTCATTCAAATACTTAAAAAAAACTTTAGCGTGTTCTTTTTCATTATCTGCAGTTTCTAAAAAGATAGATGATATTTGTTCATAACCTTCTTTTTTAGCCACACCCGCAAAATAAGTGTATCGATTTCTTGCTTGGCTTTCTCCTGCAAATGCTTTTAGTAAATTTTTTTCTGTCTCACTCCCTTTTAATTCCATTATAACAAAAAAAAGGGGGAGTTTATAAAATTTTTGTTCAAAAGAAAGGGGCTAATTACAATTCTAGAGGTAAGTTAAAATTTAAATAGAAATAATAAAAGACGAAATAAACTATTTTAAAATATTTTCAAACCCTGGGATAGATGCCTTAAGCAACAAACAGTAGCCTAAGACCTCTATCCTGGGGAAAAAGAGGTGATAAATATTAGAGATTCTAAGACTATTTAAATGTTTCGTTATTGTTACTCTTTCAAAATGACATTCAAGGATTATACAAAAGTAGTAATTATATCTTGATTTTCTTTTAAAAAGCTATCTTTTTTAGCATTTTTAACTCTTAGGGCCTTATTTTTCAAGAAAGAATAACCTAAAATCAAAGATTTATTATTATTTTTAAACCTAAAGTTTAATTTTAAAGTTTTTTTTAAGGAAGTTTTTATAGTTTTAAGGAATTCTATCGGAATTATTAACGATTTAACACATCAAGTTTATAAAAACAAGATGTTTTTAGGATGTTATGGATAAAATAAAAGAGGTTATGGAGAATATTGGGAATAATAATTCTAAACAAGAGCAGATACAAGACTTATTATTTAATAGGGAAATCGGTTGGCAAGAAATTATTTATGATTTAATTAACACAGAACAGTTAGATCCTTGGGATATTAATATTACTCTTCTTTCAGATAGATATTTAGAAAAAATAAAGGAATTAGAAGAAGCGGATTTCTTTATTTCTGGTAAAGTTTTACTTGCTGCTTCCCTTTTACTAAGAATAAAATCAGAAATTTTGTTGAATAAGTACATAAAGAGTATTGATGAAATATTATTTGGTAATAAAAATAAGGGTCAATCAGAAATCTCAAATGATTTAAGGGAAAATCCTGTTCTTGGAATTGAATTTGAAGAATCAATGCCAGAATTAATTCCAAAAAGTCCAGTCCCTCGTTTTAAGAAAGTCACATTACAAGAATTAATGGACTCTTTGAATAAAGCCATTGTTACAGAAAATAGGAGAATCAAAAGAAAAATTTCTGAAAAAAATGCGCTTAGAGAAAGTTCTTTTTCAATGCCAAAGAGTAAGATAAGGGTAAAAGATCGGATAAAAGACATATACAAAAATCTTTTAAAAAATTTAAGAGACGACCAAAGAAAAATGAAAGTTTCCTTCACAGAGATTGTAGGAGAAAAGAAAGAAGATAGAGTCTTTTCATTTTATCCTTTATTACATCTTGAACATCAACAAAAAATTTGGTTAGAACAGGAAGGCCATTTTGAAGAAGTTTATATCTGGTTAAAAGACGTTTACTTTAAGAATAATCCAAATCCCTTTGAAGGTTTAAATGAAGATATTGAAAAAGAGATAGAAGAACTAAAAGTTGAAAAGAAGAAAAGAATTAATAAAAATAACAAAGTTTTTGAAAATCCTTTAGGAAAGATGTTTGATTAGATTAAAAAACTAAATAGAATTTGGTTAATTTATCAATGCTTTTTAGGAAAATGTTTCTTATAACAACTATCTTAAGTTGTATACATTCTTTCTTATGGTTTAAAGAATTATATTTTACAAAACCCTCATATAAGCATAAGATATCTTAAAAACTAAAAAAAGCTTATTTCTTAATGAAACTTGGCGTTTTATTTTCTGGAGGAAAAGATTCTTTATTTGCTTCTTGGTTAATGAAAGAAAAGGGTCATGAAATAGCCTGCCTTATCACACTCCAGTCTTCTAATCCTGATAGTTATATGTTCCATACGCCTTCTATAAAAAAAACTAAATATCAGGCCGATATTATGAACATTCCCTTAATCTTAAAAAAAACTAAAGGGATAAAAGAAAAAGAGTTATCTGATTTAGAAAATGCTATTAGATCTGCAATTGAAAAATACCGCATTGAGGGGATTATTACAGGTGCAATTCATTCAAAGTATCAAAAATCAAGAATATTGAAAATTTGTAAAAAATTAAAAATTAAATGCTTCAATCCCCTGTGGAATAAAAATCAATTTGATTATCTAGAGGAAATAATAAAAAATAAATTTAAGGTGATTATAGTTTCAGTTGCTGCTTATCCTTTAAATGCGTCTTGGTTAGGAAGAGAAATTAATCAGAAGTTTATAGATGATATAAAAGAACTTTACGAGAGATACAAGGTTCATCCCGCAGGAGAAGGGGGAGAATTTGAGACTTTTGTAATTGATTGCCCTCTTTTTAAAAAACCTTTAAGGATAAAGGGAGCAAATTTTACAGGTGAAGGGAATAGCTGGAAGATGGAATTAGACATAGCTTGAAACTTATAACCAAAAAAAGAAAAAACTTTAATTTTTATGATAAAGAAAAAATAAAGATAAGTTAACAAAAGGATAACACCCCTAATTAAAATCGCTAGGGGATTCTTTTCCAGATTTCATATCTTTAATATTAAAAGAATTGTTTCTCACTTCCTTTTTCCCAATAAAAATAACCTTCTGAAAGTTATAGGAATTAGCATATTCAAGTGCTTTTGAGGGTTTTCCATAATACAAAGAAACAATTTCCCCCTGATTTCTTAATTTTTGTGCTAATTTAATTGACTCTTTATCTTCATCTAAGGATATAATAAGAGATTTTGTTATCTCTATTTTTTCTTTTGATAAAAGAGCGATTCTGTCTAATCCAAAGGACAATCCAGTACATTTAACATTCTTAATAGAATAACTACCCCCGCCACAAATTGATTCTTTCATCTTAGGAGAAACAACTTCAAAAACAGTTCCATTATAGTAGGCTAAACCCCTTGTTAGATAAGGTTCAAAAGAAATATTAATATCATAAAGTTTACAAAAGTCTATAATCTCTACGATTTTTTTGTAACCCTTTAGTTTTTTAAGTAAGGGATTATCCTTCTTAAGGAAAGAAATAATTTTTTCTGCTCCAAGAGATTTTAAATTTTCTTTAACTTTTTTTTCTCCAATTTTTTTTATTTTATCAATTTCCCTAAGGACTTTTTCTCTTTTGTTCTTATCGATTTTTAATTCTTCTAAAGCCTCATTTAATAATTCACGGCTATTCAAAAGAATCTTAAAATCTATGTCTAATCTTTTCATAACTTCTGAGCATAATTTTAAAATTTCTGCTTCATCTCTAAAATCAGAACCAACTATATCAACATCACATTGAGTGAATTGTCTAAACCTGTTTTTTGAAGTAGGTTCATCTCTAAATACTTCTCCAATTTGGTATCTTTTGTAAGGCAGTTTTTTATTTTTAATTATTCTCTTAAGTTGAAAAGTGAACTCATATCTCAAAGCTAATTCTCTTTTACCTTTATCTCTCAGTCTGAATAAATCTGAAATAACTTCATCATTTTGATTATTTTCTTTAACAAAATTTTCATACTCAATTATGGGGGTTTCTGCTGGTTCAAAACCAAATGATTCAAAAGTTTCCACTAGAATATTCTTTATTCTTGACCTTTTTATTGCGTCTTTCCCTAAAAAATCCTTAAATCCTTTTACTGTTTCCAATTTAATTTATCTCTCTTCAAGATTAAAAAAATTAATCTAAAGAGACGTTTTAATTATTGGTGATTTATAGAATTTAAACTATTAAAAGGTTTAGAAAAATTTCCACCATAAAATCCCAAAAGAATTATCTTAAAAGGGGGGATGTAGTAATAAAGAAATTGAATTGTATTTCTTTCCCTTTTACTTCTTATTAGAATTTTATTTAACGAGTAAACAAAGAGCTAAAAATCGGTATCATGAAAAATGCTGTGATAAAATTAGCTAAAAAAGAGATAAAAAAAGCTTTTTTGTATTTGATTTTGAAGAATATCATAACAAATGCAGATTCTATAATGATTACCCCAATTTCAACTAAAATAAGACTAACTAAGTTTATAAAAAAAGAGAAAATTAGATTTGCAAATGGCCAAGTGAATAAATTAATTAGAATGCATATGCCAAGAGTATAAAGAACCCTTTTTTTGGTGAATAATTTGATTATTATAAACTCTAATAAAACTAAGATCAAAAATGAAAAAATTGCATTAAGTAGATTATTCATTTCTTTTCCACAATTTTTAATTTAATTAAGATTATCATTGAGATTAAGGACATAAGGGCGATAAAATAAACTATAAACATAAAAGGGGAATATTCCCTATAAACAGTTTTTTTAAGATAAAGATTACCTAAATCATTTTCCTTTATCTCAAAAGATTGAATTATTTCTCTTGTAGGGTTCCAAAAAGAAATTGAATTTCTTCCGTAAATCTCTGCTTCTAAATGAACAGAAGATCTTATAAATGCCATAACTGCCAACATTTCTTCATCTTTATGTTCTGTTAAGTGAGTAAATTCAGTGTTTAAGTCAAAATCCATTAAATCAAGCTGAGAATTATTAACTGCATAAATTTGGGGATGATCGTATTTATAGAAACTAATACAATCTTCTGAATTTATAATTTTCTGGTATCCCCCCATAAATTGAAAGATTACAACAAAACTATACTCTGGGTATTCGTAGACATTTTCTAATCTAAAACAATTACTAATAGGAACCTCACCCTCTAAAATAGAATCAGCAGTTACATTATCAATAAATAAAAAAGTCAACAAGATAAAAGAAATAAAAATTATGAATGTTTTTTGTTTCATTGGACTGTCTAAAACCCTTATGATATGAAGATTACTCTTTATTTAAAACTTTTTAATTTAAGGAAATATGATAGCCTTGGAAGAGGATACTTAAAAACTAAGAGCCTAGCTTAAGAGTAGGTGGAAGGAGGGAATCGAACCCTCGTTTTGCGGACCACAACCACACGTTCTACCATTAAACTACATCCACCATTATTAACAATAGGCCTGAACAAAACAACTCAAATTAT
>JAHYJW010000008.1 GCA_019428815.1 Patescibacteria group bacterium
AGGTAATGTTTATTGAAGAGTTTTCATCTACTTGAATTCCAGATTCAAGAAATTCATTTAAACCTGTATTTTCTAGGGTGTAATTAATTCTTATTTCTTGATTAATTCTTTTCCAATTGAATCCCTCAGGAATTGTTCCGTTAGGGTCATATATCTCTTGATTAAAGATGTAGTCTGTTTCAATGTAGAATCTGTCCCCTTCTATATTTGTCCAGTCATTTAAAATATGAAAAAGATCCCATTGTCCATAGATAGGATCAGGAGCTAATGCATCCTGACAAACCATTAGGCTAGGATTACAAGGAGTTAAGTAGCTCATATGATACTGAAGTTCTGTAGGAACAAAGAAATCAATATGTCTTATTGTGAGATTAAGGTAGTCTTCATTATAAAATTTAATATGACTTTGATTCACTTCTGCAATTATAGGTTTAGCTTCTAATCCATCTATAATGAAAGTCCTTGTTTGATTTAGATTTCTTTGATCTAAACTTCCCGAAGGAGAATTAGAAAAAACCAATCCTGTTATTTTGTTAAAGTTATCTTCTTGGAAACTAAAAAATATGAAAAAGCTTACTAGGATAAAAGCGAAAATTGTTACTAAAGTTAGATTATTATTTCTTTTTTTATCTGAAAGATTTATCCTTTGGTTCATATAACTTTTAAAAGTTTGTCTTATATAAAAAGGATTCTGTTCTCTAAAAATCGGTTATAAGGATTTAATCAAAAATTCAAGTCATAAGATGTGGGGGGAAGGATTCGAACCCTCGTAGGCACTAAGCCACGAGATTTCTTCCATTTTTTAAAATAGACTTAAGTCTCGCCCGTTTGACCACTCCGGCACCCCCACATAAACCCTTGTTTAAAACTTTAAGGGTATTATTTAATCTTATTTTTAAAAGTTTAATCTTTAAACTTTCAAGATTCTCAAAGTTTTAACTTTACTAAAAAGTTAGGGTTAATTAGAACTTAAAAAACTTGTCTTTTTGTTATTTTTCAAAATCTTTATTAACTAGTCTTTTCTACTTAATTTATGAAAAAAGAAGTGGTAGAAGTATTAAAAAAAGCTATACAAATTTTGGGGTTTGAGGTTGGAGAAGAAGAGATTTATAAAAATCTTGAAGTTCCCCCAAATTTAGAATTGGGAGACTGTGCTTTTCCTTGTTTTTTTCTAGCAGAAAGATTCAAAGAAAGCCCAAATAGAATTGCAATTCAAATTCGTGAAAAAATTGGAAATGCACCCTTAACTGACTTTGAAGGTGTAGAAACACAAGGGCCTTACATAAACTTTTTTATAAACCGAAAAAGTTTTGCTAAAAAAGTTGTTTGGGAAATTATTAATCAAAATAAAAATTATGGCAAATCTAATTTAGGAAAAAATAAAAAAGTAGTCATTGAATTTTCTTCACCTAATATTGCAAAACCTTTTGGTATTGGACATCTAAGGTCTACAATTATTGGAAATTCTATTTCAAACATCTTAAAATTTCGAGGATTTAAAGTGATAAGAATAAACTATTTAGGAGACTGGGGGGCCCAATTTGGAAAAATAATTTTTGGTTATAAAAAATTTGGTTCTGAAAAAAAGATAATGAAAACTCCTATAAAACACCTATTAGATTTATATGTAAAATCGAGTAAGAAAATTTATGAAAAATCTACCCGAGAAGAGTTTAGAAAACTTGAAAAGGGGGATAAGAAAAATCTTCTTATTTGGAAACTTTTTAGAAATTTGAGCATAGAAGAATTTAAAAAATCCTACAAGGAACTCGGAATAAAATTTGATTTCTGGGAAGGTGAATCTGATTATATTCTTAAAGGAAAAAAAGTTCTTGAAAATCTCAAGAAAAAAAATCTTTTAAAAAAAAGTGAAGGAGCTTATATTGTTGATTTAAATAAACATAACCTTGGTATTGCATTATTAGAAAAAAGTGATGAAACCACTCTTTATGCAACAAGAGATTTAGCTGCTGCAATAGCTCGGTATAAAAAACATAAATTTTCTAAGATGATTTATGAAGTTGGGCAAGAACAAGTTTTATATTTTAAACAACTTTTTAAGATTTTAGAACTACTAGGCTATGATTTTTCAAAAAATTGTGTTCATACACCTCATGGACATTATTTAGACACTTCTGGTAAAAAACTTGCAACAAGAAAAGGTAAAATTTTCTTTGTAGAAGATATCTTAAAAGAAACTGTCGCTTTAGCAAAAAAAGAGTTATTGAAAAGAAATCCCCATCTTCCTGAGGAACAATTAGAAAGAAAATCTAAAAAAATTGCAATTGCTGCAATATTTTATGGAGACTTAAAAAACAACAGAACAAATAGTATGATTTTTGATTTAGAAAAATTCTTATCTTTTGAAGGAAATACTGGGCCTTATTTATTATATAGTTATGCGAGAGCTAATTCAATTCTCCAGAAAGCTCCACCTTCAAAAAAGTTTGAAGTTTATGACATAAATCTTAAAGAATCCAAACTAGTAAAAGAACTATCTCAATTTGAAGAAGTTGTTTCAAGAGCAGCAGAAACATTAAACCCATCTGTAATTGCAAATTATGCACATCAAATAGCTCAAACCTTTAATGAATTTTATCATGACTCTAAGGTTATTGGTTCAAAACAAGAAGCATTTAGGCTAACTTTGGTTCAATCCTTTAAACAAGTTCTAAAAAATTCTTTAAAATTACTTGAAATTGAAACTTTAGAAGAAATGTAAAATTTTTCTGAGAGAAAGACTTTTAAATTCAAATAGATGTCTTTTAATGTAGACTAGGTTGGCGGGTTAGCCCTCCGCTGCTTGCAAATGGGCTTTATGGCAAACTGCAAGGAAGGGCGTGAGGAAATAGTCAAAAAGTCCTTATTCGGACGTTGACGTCTTGTCCGTTTCGATCTTGCAGGTGCGAAATGGGTCAGGCCTTGATCGGAGCAGCCCTAAACATCTGTTAAGGTGCTTAACGGGTCGCAGGACTGAGGAAGATTAAGGGTAGCTCTTTGGTTGTTTCTAAGCAAACTTCCGAGTCTACATAAATTTTAAGTTTTATTTCTATATCAAAGTTGATTATTCATTAAATCTTGATTATGCGCTAAATTAATAAACTAAATTTACTTTTTTTATTAATGAAAAAGGGGAAAAAGGGCCAGTTTTATCTTATTGCAGGTATTGTAATCACAGTAATAATTTTAGGGCTTATTTCAGTAAACATCTCCTTGAGAAGAGAACCTACATTCAGATTTTATGGATTAGAAGATGAGATTAAGATTGAGGTTAATCATTTTATGAGATATGCAGAAAATTTAGTTATTTTAGATCCTTCTGAAGACTGGATCGAACACGCAAGAAATTTTACTGATGATTATCAAAATTATTTTAGTGGACAAAAAAGTCATTATTTTATTTTTGGGAATTATCCTGGGAATTTAGTTATAAAAGGTTTTCAAGAAGAAAGTAACAATAATAATATTACTTTTAATGAATCTCCTCCAATCCAGGTAACAATAAACCAGGATAGGACATTTGATTATGAGGGCAATTGGCCAGAGCTTATACCTGGAGGAACAGAGGGAGAAGGCGGGATTTTTAGTCTAAATGTGGGGAATAATTCTTATAGTTTTAAAATCAAAGGAGGAAAAAACTTTTGTTTCATCATCTCAAAGATTGAGGGTATTGAGGAGTATTCTCTTAGCTGGCCACCAATTACAGACTAAAGGGCGAATAAATTAAATTTAAATTTTGGTTTTATAAAGAATAAATATGAATACAAAAACATTAAATAACCTAAAAATAATCTATGAGTATACTCAAATTTAAATTTGATGTTTTATAAAAGTTTATTTTAGAAGTTTATTAAAAAAATGGTGAATAGAAAGAAAAAAAAAGTAAGCAAAAATAACTATTCAAAAGAAACAAAAAAAGCATTTTTTGAACTAGATAAAAAGGGTATCAGTGTTATAATAAGTTATGTTTTGCTCATTGTTTTTGCAATTGTGATAAGTGCTATTGTTTTTCAATGGTTAAGATCTTATATTCCTGCAAGAGCATTAGAATGTCCTAGTGGAGTTTCTATTTTTTTAAAACCAACCCTTAATACAACAACAGAAATTTTAAAATTAGAGATCACGAACACTGGATTATTCGGTATAGAAGGTTATTTTGTTCATATAAAGAATAACCCAGATCAAATAGAACCTGATACAAGTATTAACGAAGAACTATTAACAGAAGTAGGGGGAGCATTAAATACCGGAAGTTATATTTCTTTTTCTAATTCAGAAAACTCATTTAAACCTGGGCAGTCAGGAACAGGGGGTTCTGGAACAGTAACACATATATTCAATCTTAGTGAGTTTGAAATGGGGGAGATATCTGAAATTAGGATAATCCCCATTAGAAAACAAGAATACAAAGATAAAGGATTCGTTGTAGCTTGTGGAGAAGCGATTGTTAAAAGGCCTATTTCTAAGGTTAGTTAATTTGTAATTAATCAAAAATCTAAAAATCTAAAATTAGTTAAAAATCTTAAAAGATAATTATTGGAAATTGAAAAAAAGATTAAGAATTTTATCTGATTTAAAGCAGTTAAAATTCATATGAAGATTTATTAAAAATACTCCCAAAAGATAAGGTTATGATAAAGATAACCTAAGGTTTATTGGCAACCTATTCCCAAAATTATAGGATAAAAATAAATTTATAAAGCCTACAAGCCTTGTATTAAAAGTTCTTTAAAATGATAAAAAGCAAAAAAAAGAAGTGTGAAAAGAAAGGTGTTTCTCCTGTTGTTGCAACAGTACTTTTGATTTCAATGGTTATTGCAATCTCATTAATTCTCTTTCTTTGGTTAAGAGGTTTTATACAGGAAGCTGTAATAAAATTCGATGAGAATATTGAATTAGCATGCCAAGATGTAAGCTTAGATTTTACTTATTTGAGTGGGGGGAATAGATTTTATGTTTTAAATAACGGGAATATACCGGTTTATAGTTTAAGAATTAAAATCATTCGTTCAGGAGGGCATACAACTGTTGACCTTCATGATCAAGAAAGTCATCAAATTACCTGGCCTCCTGCTGGTTTAAGAGCTGCTAATGGTTTTGAAGTAAACATTGGAATTTTATTGGGAACTACAACGCCAGCCCCAAGTAAAATTGTAGCAATTCCAATTCTAATTGGAACTTCTAGCAGCGGAGAAGAAAAAACCCATGTATGTGCTGAAAGACATGGTTATGTAATCTACGAAGATTAAGAATAAAAAAGTTTTAAGTTTAAGCGTTAGTTAAGATAAAATAAAAAAATAAATTTTAGATGAAAATATTTTTTAATAAAAAATTCAAAGGGGGAATGTCTCCTATAATCGCAACGGTTTTATTGATTGCGCTAGTTATAGTTATGGTTTCAGTACTATGGATAGTGATAACTACTTTCATTAGCAATGAAACAGATCCAACAACTGCATGTTTTGGAATTTTAGATAAGGTAAAATTAGATTATGCTTGTTATAACGTTATTGATAACTCAACTACTTTTTACATAAGTATTGGGGATATTGAAGTTGAGGAAATTTTAGTTTCTATTTCTTCTAACGATGATGGAAGGACATTTGTTATTAAAAACGAGAAGTTGGTTATTGATGACGTAGATTTTTTCCCTGCCCAAGACGGTAATGTAAGTTTACCTTCAAAAAATAGTGGTTATAGGTATAAACTTTATGGATTCAGTTCATCCCACCCAAGTAGAATGCAGGGCATGCCTGAAATAATACAAATATCTCCTTTAGTTAATGGGCATCAATGTGAGGTTTCTAGTACGATTAACCCAATTTATAATTGTTAGAGCACTTTTAGAGGATTAGTTTCTTGATATTTAAATTTTTTAAAAATTAAAAGTTTAGACTTTAGGAAATTTTTTATTTTTTGAATCTTTTATTATCAATTACTTCTAATTTTTGGTCAAATAAAGAGTGACCAACGCCAAAATAAAGTCTTCCGCCTGGTAAAACTTCTTCTGTTGCTCCAACAAGCAAATTTTGAGTTTTTTCAAAGAGCTCATAAGTAAAAGGGATGTCTGTTTCTAAAACCCTTGGTAAATTGTTTCTAAGATAAGGTCTAGAAATATCAAAGATGTGGGTTTTAGAAATCGGATCTTTAATAACAATAAAAGAATGGTTTTTTGGGTCTTTTGGAGGTGGTGAATCTTCTGCCCCGCTCATATAACAAGAAGAGTACCCTTCCTGTAAAATATTCTGAAGTAAATACTGTCCTAATGAAGCTTGTTCGACACATCCTGAAATACCCCTCAAATCTGTTAGTCTTGCTTTATTATCTTTAAATTTAATAATCCGTTCTAAATCACTTGGAGGATTTTCAAGGTTTACATCCATCAATTCTTGAACTTTTCTTTGGACAGTGTTTGTAACAAAAAAAAGATAGGGGTCCATTTTTGAATTTACCTGAGATAACCAGTCTAAAACTATCTGTTTTTTATCATTATAAATCTCTGAAACTTTTTGGGGGGATTCATAACAATTAATTTGTTCTCTGAAATTCTCAAAATTTAAGATTACCTTCAATGTTAATTCATCATCAAATATCGAACCTCCGATAGGCAATTCTTGTTTATCTTCTATTTTATCTACCCAAATGCCCCGGTATACTTTTTTCATGTGGGGATAACCCGTAAGTGAATATTTAAATGTTTCTGCTTATCATTCCTAAAATTCTTAAAATTCTTAAAAGGTGAATTTTTAAGGAAGATTAAACTTTTAAGGAAGGAAATTACTTTCTTAGGATTTAAAAAGAAAAAGACTAAAAGAAAAAATTGCTCTTTTTTAAATAAAAAGAAAAAGTATTAAAAAGCGAGTTTACTTTAGAAAAAAGATAGTTAAAGATAAACAAAAAGAGGTTTTTGAAGAAGGTGAAGGTCATCTCTAAAAATAAACATTTTAAGAATAAAAGGGGTCAGATATGGATTGAAACTGTTCTTTATACTCTGATTGCTTTAGTTTTAATCGGTTTAGTTTTAGCTTTTGCAGTTCCAAGAATTCAAGAAGCACAAGATAAATCTGTTATAGAACAATCTTTAGATGTTCTTGAAGAAATTGACTTAATCATTAGTGAATTAGGGGGGCCAGGAAACCAAAGGCGTCTTTATCTAAAGATAAGTAAAGGCGAATTTGTTATAAACGGAACATCTGACTCTTTGTTCTTTAATTTAGAGAGTAAACATGAGTATAGCGAAGAAGGATTGACAATAAAAATTGGAAGTGTAGACGTGATTACTGAACGGAATGAAGGGGCGTATAAAGTAAAATTGACAAAAGATTATAGTTCAAGATATAACATCACTTATAATGCAGAAGATATTACAGAGAAAATTAGTAGGGCTTCTACCCCCTATAATATTATTGTATCAAACCGAGGCCTTGACTCTTCAAGCAGGATAATCATAAACCTTGAAATAGTTTAGTGTTTAAAAGAAAAAATTAGAAAAAAAGTGAAAAATTAGAAAAAAAGAGATTTTATAGAAGTAAAGAAAAATTAGAAAGTATTTAAAATAAATTAATCTTTTAAAATATAGAGAGATTAATGTTCAGAGTAATTAAAATTAAAAAAATAAAAAGAGGAAAAAATGCCAACTATAGGAATAAAAGATTATCCTAGACCAAAAATCAACTTATTACCAGAGTTCCCAGCAGTAAAGAAAGTAAAAGATAAAACACAAGTTGATGTAAGATATAGTGTAATCCCCCCCTTTGCATTTATCCATATTCATTGGGACCCTAAAATCTATGAAATTGTCTATGAAGTTGAAGAGCCTTATTTAGATGATTTAGAAAAAGGTTATAGAGAAGAAATTCTTGATGCTATGAGAGATATGATAGATTTTGAAGTAATTATTGAAAAAGAAACTGAACAAATTCTAGGATATATTGACCGTAGATTGAAGATTATTGCATTTGAATTAGGGATAAACATGAGTTATGATACTTATCGTAAAATTTATTATTATCTCGTAAGAGATTTTATTGGATTTAATGAAGCAGATCCTTTGTTAAAAGATTATTTTGTAGAAGATATTGAATGTAATGGGGCAGATAGCCCGATTTATATTGTTCATAGAGTTTTTAGAAGTCTTAAAACAAGTGTTATTTTTACAGACATGAACAGATTAGAAAGCTTTGTTGAAAAGTTAGCTCAAAGATCTGGGAAACATATATCCTATGCTATGCCAATCCTTGACGGAAGCCTCCCTGATGGAAGTAGGGTAAATGCAACCTACACAAAAGATATTAGTTCTCGCGGACCGACATTTACAATAAGAAAATTCACAAAAACCCCTTGGACACCTCCACAGTTAATTTCTTTTAGAACACTTAGCCCAGAAATGTTAGCATTTTTATGGATTTTAGTAGAGTATAAAATGAATATTCTAATAGCTGGAGGAACCTCTTCTGGTAAGACTACTCTTCTTAATGCTATTGCGTTTTTTATTCCTCCTGAAGCAAGAGTTGTTTCTATAGAAGATACAAGAGAATTAAATCTCCCTAGAGAAAACTGGTTACCAAGTGTTGTAAGGGGCGCAACAGGCAGTGGAAATCTTGGTGAAATTGATTTGTTCACTTTATTAAAAAGTTCTTTCAGACAAAACCCAGATTATGTTATTGTTGGTGAAGTTCGTGGAAAAGAAGCTTATGTTTTATTTCAGGGTATGGCATCTGGTCACTCTTCTATTAGTACTATCCACGCAGATTCTGTTGATACAGTTATAAAAAGATTAGAAACCCCCCCAATTGAACTTTCTCCTACATTATTGAACGTTTTAGATTGTGTTTGTTTTATGACTCATGCAATTATAAAAAAGCAAGAAACAAGAAGATTAAAAGAAATTGTAGAAATAATAAATATCACTCCCGAGGGTATTGCAGTTACAAACACCCCTTTGATATGGAACCCTGCAGATGACAATTTCTACTTTAAAAAAAATAGTAAAATATTTGAAAAAATATCAAAAAGGTCTGGTGCAAGTATGCAAGAACTTATGATTGAGTTTAGGAGAAGAACCCAAATGATGTATAAACTATATCAGGCAAAGATTTTTGATTTTCAACAAATTCAGGATATTGTTACCCAATATTATAAAAAACCTGAACAAATATTAAAAGAATTTGGAATTAGATGATTTTATTTTTAATTAATCCTCTCTTCTACTTTTATTTCTGAATTACTCAAAGATTGCTTCAATAAAGATTGCTTGAAGATTATCTTAATTTTTTATAATCTAATAAACAGTCTGAAATTAGAGGAATTTGAGGAGAGTTACTTATTGTTATTATAAAAACAATAATTTAAAGAAAATTATCCAAAAAGAAAAATTTAATAACAGAATTTCCTTTTTAAATTGATGGAAAGAGGTGACAGATTTGGTCGTTTGAGTAGAACTCGGAGAACCCCGACTAATCTACAAAGAAGATCTCCCAGAATAAACCCCTCTTCTCGCCCTTCTCCTCAGGAACTTCCACTTAAAGGAAGGGATATTTTATTTCTTAATAAAATCCTGAAAGCGACAATAAATTCTTATCTAAAATTTAAGGATTCTTATCTTAAAGATAATATTGAGGATAGTAAAAGATTCAAGGAGATACTTATATGGGAACAAAAAAAGATACGAGAAGTTTTAGAAAAAAAATCTTAAATAAACAATAAACAATAAAAAATGAGTGAAAAAGAGGATTTAACTAAGAGAATCGAAAAAGGGATATCATTAGAAAAACAAGCTTTATATCAGATATTCTCTCTTTATAATACTTTGAGGAATATCAGAGATCCTAGAGAAAGGAGAAGAATTCTTTTGCAAATAGAATCCCTCAAAAGAAAAATGGTATTTTTTTCTAAAAAGATTATCCAAATATTAGAATCAGATCCAGATTTAAATCCCGGAAAGGCAAGAGTAGCTCCTATTCAGGATATTGAATCTTTTTTTGAATTTAGTGATCAAAATTTAGATCCTCGAACACTTAATCCTCCGTTAGCTTCTATTGCAGAAAACCAGGATAATTTGGATAAGAATAAAAAGAAAAAATTGAAATCTAAAGGGCTTGAGAAATTAACAATTAAAAGTAGAAAGAACAAAGATAAGAAAAAGACTAAAAAAAAGACTAAAAGACCAAGTAGTTTTGTAAAAATTTCCAGTAGGATGTTTCATAATTTTTCAATGTCTCTAATAAAACAAGGTTCTTTTAGAAATTTAAAAAGAGATATAGTAAAATCAAATCTTGAATTTGTTCCTGCAACATACTTATCCTTAATCTTTTTTTCCACAATAATCGCAGCGATAATTGCATTTTTTGTAACAGGATTTTTTCTTTTCTTTGATATACTCATAGACCCCCCATTCATTGCTCCAATTCAAGAATCTTTTATTCAAAGACTTCCTAAAGTTATTTGGGTTCTTTTTGCATTACCCTTAATAACTTTTGTTTTTGCATACTTTTTTCCCTCAATGGAAAGACAATCTTTAGAACGTAAGATAAACCACGAGCTTCCATTTGCAACAGTGCATATGTCTTCTATAGCAGGTTCAATGGTAGAACCCAGCAAAATCTTTGGGATAATTGCTTCTACTGGGGAATACCCTAATCTTGAAAAAGAATTTATAAAACTACAAAATGAAATTAATATTTATGGATATGATCTTGTCACAGCATTAAGAAATAGAGTATTTAATAGTCCAAGTAGAAAACTTGCAGATTTATTTAATGGACTCTCAACAACAATAACCTCTGGAGGAGATTTAGCAGTATTTTTTGAAAAAAGAGCTCAAAGCCTTCTTTTTGAATATCGACTAGATATTGAAAAACAGGGAAAAGCTGCAGAAACTTTTATGGATATTTACATTAGCCTTGTTGTTGCTGCTCCAATGATATTAATGCTTTTATTAATGATGATGGGAATTAGTGGTTTAGGAATATCTTTAAGTCCTAGTATGATTTCAATAATAATGATATTGTCTATATCTGGGATAAATGCTTTATTCCTGGCATTTTTACATTTAAAACAAAGCAATAGCTAAAATTAAAAATGGAATTAAATAAAACACACTGGATTGGAGTCGGGATTTCGTTAGCTATACTAGGGCTTTCGATTCTGCTTAGAGATACAAGATTTTTCTTATTAGTATCTGGAACCGGGATTCTTATAGGAATTCTTCCTTTTATTTTATCTGTTGTTCGTGAAGCGAGTATCGCAAATGAAAAAGAGGAGATGTTTATTGAATTCTCTAGAAACCTTGTTGAAAGCGTAAAAACTGGAACTCCAATTAATAAAGCAATAATAAATGTTAGAAACAAAGCATATGGGGCCTTAAGTGAACATATTAAAAAATTAGCTAATCAAATTTCTGTAGGAATTCCCTTAAACAAGGCTTTACAAACATTTGCAAAAGATATTGGAAATAAAACTATTTCAAGGTCTATAATTCTTATTGGACAAGCGGAAAAAAGTGGGGGAGAGATAAGCAATATCCTTGAGTCAGTTACAGAGACAGTTAGTATGGTTGATAGATTAAAAAAGGAAAGAAAATCTGCAATCTCAATGTTAGTTGTTCAGGGGTATATTATTTTCTTTGTCTTTATAATAATAGTTTTGGTACTTCAATTTCAAATTGTTCCTTCATTATCTGGAATTGCTCCGGCAAGTGGGGAAATGGGTGGTGCTCTTGGACTCGGTATTGGAAGCTCTGGCGGGGGGGAAGCTTTTGAACCAGAAGAAATAACCGCTTCATTTGTTTATCTACTAATGGCACAAGGATTTTTTACAGGACTTGTTGTGGGGGAATTATCTGAAGGAAACTTTAAGGTTGGTCTTAAACACTCTTTTATTTTAATGATAATTGCATTTGCGATATCTACTGGGGCCAATGTAATCTTTGGGGGATAAATCACTAAATTAAAACTAGAATTAAAACTAGAATTAAAATTAGAATTAGATTAATAGGATAAAAAAGTCAAAAACAAACGTAAAGGGATTCAAAAACAAAAGTAAAAAGAAGGATAAGAATGTTCAAAGGGTATAAAAAGAAGGAAAGGTATCCAAGACAAATAGGTATAAAAGAATATAAAAGGAAATTTTAAAATTAAAAAATTTAAAAAATGAATGAAATAAAAGAAAAAAGAGGCTCACATGTGGGGGTTATGATTTCTTTTATGATATTTATAATGTTTATTCTATTTTTTATTAATATGATTTACCCTGCTTTTCAAGCAAGAAGTAAATCTCTTTTAATAGATCGATTAAGGTTGAACTTATTTCAGAATTATTCAAATACAGAGATTGTTTATCTTTCTACATACCGTCTTTATAACACTAGCCGTGTAACTGCTAATCGCCCGTGTATAACTTTCAATGATATCATCGGAGAAGAGCCTGGAAAAATCCCTAGTGAATTTTTTTGTGAAGAGGAGGGAGAAAGATATTATAGGTTAAAACTAATCGATGAAAATGATAATCAAAAGGAAATAACTATGTATAGACAACCCCCAAGGGGTTTTCATATTAACTTAGGTCAATGGGATCCCTCACATTTACAAACTTTTGGTTATAATATCACGGTAACAGTTCTATCAGAATGTCGGCCCCCCCTAGAAGTTTTAGAAGGTTGTACTCCAAGTGGAACAGGTGATGGAAATTTTTCAGAGGATTACGAGATAGTTGTAAACGAAACAGGATGGGATTGGCTTCCAATAAGCCAAATTGGAATGCATTTAGAGATGTATGAAACTAATTACTCAGAAATGAAAGAGATTTTAGGTGTTCCATATGGTATGGATTTTGCATTTAATTTTACATTTAGTAATGGAACCACAGTAGGAACTAGATGGGAGGTACCTCCAGGGGTTGATATTTATATTGAAAGTTATCCTGAGACTTATATGGATGAAGATCATAACATAGAAGTAGGTATAGTTACAATAGGGGTGTGGTGACAAAGAAAATTGGGTTTAAGGAAGAAGAAGGATTCAAAGCATTTGTTTATTTAAGACAATGTTTATTTAAGACAATTTTTAAGATATATGAGGGAAAGGAGCAAGGTTGATAAAAAGAATTTAATTAGAAAATGGATTTATTCAAATCAAATAAAGGTTGGATGAGGATTTTTGAGGTAGTTGTAATAATCTTTTTATTAGTAGGGGTGCTTGTTTTAATACTGACTATTGACAATACAAAGAGTTTAGATCTTTCTAGGAGGGTGCATAGTCTTCAAAGCCTTATTCTTATGGAAATTCAAATAAATAATGACTTAAGAAATAGTGTCTTAGGTACAACAATCCCAGAATCGGGGATTATAAAATGGGATGAGGATTCATTTCCCTCTGGGGTTAAAACTAAAATAGAATCTAGAACACCCGGATGGTTAAGCGGGTGTATTGCGAATATCTGTGAGCCCAGTGATAATTGTATTCTAGCAGGAGATCAATTATACATAGAGGATATAAGGGGGAGGGATATTTATGCACATCCTGTGATGATAGTCTCTAATTTAACACATTACAACCCTCGCATGATTAATTTATTTTGTTGGGAATAAACCTTGAGATAAATTCATAAGAGGGACATAAATAAGTCTAAAATAGGTTTTAGGTTAAAATTAATAAAGATTAGTTCCCTTTAAATTATATGAAAAAATTTCAATTCTTAGAACACACGGCAGATATAAAATTTAGGGCTTTTGGAAAAACACTCTCTGATTTATATAAAAATAATGCTTTAGCACTTTTTGAAGTATTCTACGATAAAAATGTAAAAGGAAAAGAGAATTATAACATAAATGTAAAAGGAAAAGACTATGAAAGCTTACTATACAATTTCTTAGAAGAATTTTTATTTTTATTTGACTCTAAAAATTTCCTTCCTTCAAAGATTATCTCTTTCAAATTAGATGAAAAAAAACTCAAAATAACTGCAGAGGTTAGTGGAGATCAAATAAAAAACTATAATGTTAATACCCATGTAAAGGCAGTAACTTACAATGAGATGTTTATAAAAAAACAAAGGTCTTCATGGATAAGTCAAGTTGTATTAGATATTTAAAAAAAATTTTGGTTTTTAAGAATTAGCTATTTAAAAAGAGTTTAAATCTCAAGAAAAGATTAATAAGGCTCTAATTTTTTATCTAAAAATAAACTTTCTAAGTTTTAAAAAAGTTTAAAATAAGATGATCAAAGAAAAACTAAAAAAAATTGAAGAAAATGTCTATGAACTTCCAAAAGAAGAGAATATGTTAGTCCCTGGAAGAATCTTTTTTTCTAAAAAAATGATTGAAACAATTGAAGAAGATAGTTTAAAACAAGTACAAAATGTGGCTAAATTACCAGGTATACTAAAGTATTCAATTGGACTTCCGGATATGCATGTTGGCTATGGGTTTCCTATTGGTGGCGTTGCTGCTTTTGATTTAGATCAAGGGGTAATAACTCCTGGGGGAGTTGGTTACGATATAGACTGTTCAGTAAGATTACTAAAAACTAATCTAAAAAAAGAGGATATAACAAAAGATAATGAAAAAATAGCTAAGGCTTTATTTAAAAAAATCCCCTCTGGGCTAGGTAAAGGAAGCAGATTTAATATCTCAAGACAAGAATTAAAAAAAGTTTTAGAAAAAGGTGTGAATTATATAATAGAAAAAGGGTATGGAAAAAAAGAAGATTTACTGTATTTAGAAGAAGGGGGTTGTATCCCAGGCGCAGAAGCTTCAAAGGTATCATCTAAAGCGATTAAAAGGGGTATTGGTCAGTTAGGAACCCTTGGTTCAGGTAATCATTTTCTAGAAGTAGGCTATGTTGAAGAAATCTATAATAAAGAAGTTGCTTCTGTTTTTGGTTTAGAAAAAAATCAGGTTACGATTCTAATTCATTGTGGTTCAAGAGGATTAGGCCATCAGATTGCTTCTGATTACATTAAATTGATGGAAGAAGAGTATGGATTTAAGAATCTTCCTGATAGAGAGCTTATAAATGCCCCAATAAAAAGTCGCCTTGGAAGGGACTATTATTCTGCTATGGCTGCAGCAGCTAATTTTGCTTTTGTAAATAAACAGATAATTACTCATTGGATTAGAGAAGAAATGAAAGAGTTATTTCCGGAAAAAAAAGACTTAGAGATTAAGGTGGTTTATGAGGTTTGTCATAACATCGCAAAATTTGAGAAATATAATATCGATGGTAAAGAAAAAACAGTTTGTGTTCATAGAAAAGGTGCAACTAGAAGTCTTGGCCCTGGAAGAATTGAGATACCTGAAGCTTATAGAGCTGTAGGACAACCAGTTTTAATTCCTGGAACAATGGGCACAGCTTCATATGTTTTAGTTGGAACAAAAAAAGCTGAAGAATTAACTTTTGGTTCAACTGTTCATGGAGCTGGAAGAGTTATGAGTAGGTCTAGTGCTTTGAGGAATATTCGCGGAGAAAAAATAAAAAAAGATTTGAAAAACAAGGGAATTGAGATTGAAGCTGGAAGTTGGAAATCTTTTAGTGAAGAATCTCCAAATGCTTACAAAGATATAGATGAAGTTGTAAAAGTTGTTGATGAATTAGGAATCAGTAAAAAAGTTGCAAAATTGATCCCCTTGGTAGTTATTAAAGGATAGTATTTTATAGAAATCAGGGGGTTTATGATTAATTACAAAAATAACAGAATAACTCTTCAAAATCTTAATAATTTCTAATTTAAGATACTACCTTTAATTTTGAGTACATAAATATTTAAGAATAATCAAAGACAAGTTAGATATATGAAATTTTGGGAGATAAAAGACTGGGTAATATCTTTTTTTATGTTAATCGGATTAATTATCATTTATCCTTTTTTATTCACATACAAATCTTTTAAATTTTTAAGAGAATAGTTCTTGCTGAAGAAGAGAGTATTTTTAAATAACCCAAAAAAATCTAAATTAATTTTGTTCTAATTTAATCCCAATCTGATACTCAATAACTTATTTCTTTTAAACTCTTTTTTTATTTGATTTTTTCTTTTTTTTGTTTCTTTAAGCTTAAAACAAAGTATACTCCAGAAATAATTAAAACCGCAATGATAAAATTATATGCATTAAAAAACTCTAAGGGTATAAATGCAGGACAAAGTATATTTAAACTACCATCTCGACAACGTTCATGTAATCCCTCTGGGTCATAATAACAAGTTGTAGGGCCTCCTGTTGGCCAAGCAACATAATCTGAGGAAGGACAATCTAAAGAATAGGACTCATTAGGATTATCATCAGCCCATTCCCATTCTGCATCAGTTTGTATTGTCATTAAACCACTCTCATCGCAATTATTGATAATATTAGACGGAGTTAAAGTACATTTACCAATATTATGCCCCCCATAAGTACCTCTCCAAGACCCAACACATCTTGTTCCAACATCAATCAAGCTTTCGTTCCATTCACAGAAACAGTCTATTCCTTCACCACTACAAAAAGAAGGTAAATTTTGCTGCTGGTTTACAGTATAATCTGCAACCTTAAGAGGGTCATAGGAACAGATTAAAGACTTGAGGTAATGCATGCATACTTCTATATCTTCTCTTGGATAAACTTTAAGTAAGCTTTTAAGCTGGCTCCTGTCGCTTATAAATAACCTACCTGATACTATCTCTTCAATTTCAAAGTAATATTTGGGAGTTGAGTTATCTTCCATTTCAATTAACTGTGCATTCCAAGTTTCATTTACAATTAAATAAGCATGATATGAAGACTCTAAGGAGGTAAAAGTATCTACTAATTCATCAGTAGAATTTTCATATATTCGAAATTCGAAGGATAATCCTTCGCACTCTAGTGATGCGCTAGCGTAAAGTTCAACCCTCTTTCCATCAGGAACCCAAGAAGTATCATCATCTATCTCTCCCCCATCAACTTTCCAACGGAGATTCCTTAGTTCACATTCTCCAGGGGAATATGAAGAAAGATTTGCGTATATTTTACGAGGATAAGAATCTGGAGCACCTATATGAGAATTGTTCCCCTCTTCATTTAGGCTTGCAATTACAAAAAAGTTTTGTCCAGCAGGAACAGTGGTGGAATGTGAAATAAATTCAAAACCAGAATAACAAACAGATTGAGGATAAGACGGACTTGCTGAAGGTGTTTGAACATGAGCATTTAATGTATCAGAAAGTCTAAGAAAAGTTTTATTTTCTGGAGAACAAGAATCTGATACAACACCCTCTCCTAAATCTGAACAACATAAAACGTACTCATAAGAAGAACCACTTAAAGGTAAAGCTGCATGAGCATTTGAAGAATCAGAGAGATAAAGCATGATTTCTTGATAATCTAGGTCACAACTGCTTTCTGTAACAACTGAACATACTGCTGCTGAATTAAAAGAGATATTTAAAATAAAAAATAGATATATTAATAAAAAGAATACCCCAAAAACTTTTTTAAAATTTTTATCAAACATTTTATTTTAATCACTTCTTTTATAAATATTTTAATGAAACATCTTTTATAAATATTACTTATCTATTAGAATAAAACTATTTTTATAAAAATTTAGTCAGTTTTTATTATTCTTCTGGAGGAGGTTCATCTAACCAGTTTAAACTAAGAATGTCTGAAGTTATTAATCTAAGAGGATTATTATCATTAATAAACGCGCTTCCTGTTCCTTGTAAATAACTATCCTCATAAAGTGCTCTTGCAAGTTTTTTATCTGCAATTCTGGGTCCATAAGGGGGAATATTATCAACAACTGAACCCATTACTGTTACATATTGAGATAAAGTCCAAGCATGTCCTCTTAATCCAGAAACATGCCCCATTTCATGTGGGACAATTTTCCCCTCAGAAAAAAGATCACCATTATTTAGTGTTTTTAGCAATATTCTCCCATAATCTAAATAACTATCACTATCTGTATCATCAAAATAAGCTCTACCAGAGTAAGAAGAATTTTCTATTGGATAAATTATGATTTTTCCTAAATCATTAGGTAAAATCATTGGACCATAATTTTCAACAATTAAAACTTGATTAGGATTTGTTATTTTGCCCATAAATAAAGAACCAACATCATTTGGATCAAGAATTCTGGTTCTCATGTTTTCTGCTGTTTGTTGATTAAAAAATCCTAATGTATCTGGGTTAGCCTTTGAGATAATAACTTCAACAAAACTCTGTAAAGCATTAGGATCTTCACCAAAATCCCATCTTTTTAGAAGATTATTTCGATTTAAAGGATTTGGAATTGGGTTATAAATTGCAGCTATAGAAAATACCTCCCCTGCATGTCTTCTAAAATCTTCAGGAGTTATTGAATTTTGAGAAAGAGAGAAAAGCCCTTCATAAGGTACAACTCTAACTAAAAGATCTGAAACATCTCCTTTAGGAAGTTTAAATCTTCGAAGATAACTTTCTGCATTTCCAGTTGAAGGATTGACCAT
>JAHYJW010000004.1 GCA_019428815.1 Patescibacteria group bacterium
TTGAAGATAAATTAAATTGAATTATCCCTCTTTTAGAATATGAAGGAGACCAGGGATAGATTTCTATTTTAACGTCATTACCATAGTTAGTATTTGGTTGTCCTTGGCTCATAAAAGAATCTGCTAAAGGATAAAATGAATCAGAAAAGTTTTCAGAAGAATTTCTAAAATCATAAGTTACTAAACCTGTAGGATTAAAAAGATTAATTAAAAAAGATCCAGAAAAAAGGAAAATTGAATCTAAAGTTTTATCTAAAAAAACCAGATTTCTCTGGTGAGTCTCTTTTAAGTTTAGGGTATTCTGAAAAAAGAATACCAAAAATAAAGATAAAATAACCAAAGTTAGAAGTAGGGGCAAAAATTTCTTAGGTTTTTTTTCATTTTGGTATTTACCACGATATTCACTAATTACACTACCCCCTACTTTTTTAGAATGGTAGATATAGGGGCCATAAATTTTCTCTCCTCTTTTGATATATCTTTTATAAGTCATATAAGGTCATCCGAATCATTTTTTAAAAAATTTCAACGAGAATAAAGGGTAGTGTAACTATTTAAAATTAATCTTTCCTTATTAAAAATCCGGCTTTTGTAAACCTTTAATAAAAAAGCTTTTTTATTTTAAGGCCTAAAACCACAAGTTTAATAATCCCTTTTTTCTTTTTTTATTTATGTTTGAAAAGATTGGAGAATCATTAAGAAAGGCCACAGATAAGATAGCTAACGCCATATTTCTTGATAAAAATCTTTTAGACTCTATAATAAAAGATCTTCAGAGAGCACTTATAGAAGCAGATGTAAATATCTTCCTTGTTAAACAGATATCAGATAAGATTAGAAAGGGCGCATTGGATGAAAGAATTAAAGAGATAGACAAAAAAGAACATGTAATCAAACTCTTACATGAAGAGTTAATGAGCCTCTTAGGAGAACATAAACAATTAAAATTAAAAAAAGAATCTGGAAAACAAGACAGAATTTTACTTTTAGGTCTTTATGGAACTGGAAAAACAACAACAATTGGGAAAATTGGGAACTATTTCTCAAAAAGAGGAAAAAAAGTCTTACTAGTGGGATTAGATACTCATAGGCCTGCTGCCCCAGAGCAACTAAAACAAATTGCAGAGAAAAATAAAATTCCATTCCTTATTGATGCTAAAGAAAAAGATCCTTTAAAAATCTGGAAAAAAAATTCTAAGAGAATAAAAGAACATGAATTAGTAGTTATAGACACTGCAGGACGCCACACCTTAGATAAACCATTAATAAAGGAGATACAAGAACTTACGAAAGAGATTAATCCTACAGAAGTAATATTAATTATACCTGCAGATATTGGCCAAGCAGCAAAAAAACAAGCTCAAGAATTTCAAGATGCGGTAAAAATATCAGGAGTAATAATTACCAGAATGGATTCTACTGCAAAGGGTGGGGGAGCTTTAACTGCTTGTGCAGAAACAAAAGCTCCAGTTTATTTTATAACAACAGGTGAAAAAATAAATGACTTAGAAGAATTTAATCCTAAATCTTTTTTGTCTAGACTTCTAGGAATGGGAGATTTAGAAACATTGATGGAAAAAATAAGAACTATTAGTGATGAAAAATCACAGAAAAAGGTTCAAGAAAGTCTAAAAGAAGGGAGGTTATCCCTTGAAGATGTTGCAGAACAAGCAAAATCGATGAGTTCTTTAGGAGGATTAGACAAAATAAAATCCTTAATCCCTGGCTTTTCAAAAATAAGTAAAAAAATCCCTGAAGATTTATTAGAAAATCAAGAAGCAAGGATATCTAAGTGGCCCCATATAATTAAATCTATGAATCGTGAAGAAATAGAAAATCCAGAAATACTTGAAAAACAAACGTCGAGAATATCTAGAATTGCAAAGGGGGCAGGAGTGCATAACAGTGATATAAGGGCTCTTTTAAAACAGTATAAACTTCTAAACGAAATGATAAAATCTGGAGGTGGAGGAGGTTCAGATATGGGAGATATGTCTCAAGGTTTAAGTCAAAAACAAATACAAAAATTTGCAAAAAAATTTGGTAAAAAGTTAAGATTTTGAAAGATTCACAAAACGATCATTCAAAAAATTCTTTATTGAATAAAAAGTTTAAAGGATTGAAATGATACAAGAAAGATTAATTCAAAGAGGTTCTGAAGCAGAGATAATCCTAAGGGGGAAGGATGTTATAAAAAGAAGGATAAAAAAGTCGTATAGAATCCTAGAGTTAGATGAAAAAATAAGAAAATTAAGAACTCGTTCTGAAGCAAAACTCTTAAAAAAAGCTTCTGAGATTATAGACACCCCAAAGTTAATTGGGGTAAATGAAAAAGAAAGAGAAATTGTTATGGACTTTATTCCAGGTAAAAGGCTTTCCCGAATATTAAATGAAATGAATTTAAAAGAACAAAAAAAGATATGTAGGATTATTGGGGGAAATATTGCAAAAATTCATAGGTTAAATATAATTCATGGAGATATAACCACCTCTAACATGGTTTTATATGAAAAAGAAAAAACAAAGATTTTCTTTTTGGATTTTGGATTAGGATTCATAAGTCAAAAAAATGAAGATAAAGCGGTAGATATTCATTTATTGAAACAAGCAATAGAAGCAAAACATTTTCAAAACTGGAAGGAGCTATTCGAAGAGATATGTGAGGGTTATAAAACATATGAAAAAAGTAACGAAGTTTTAAATCAATTAAGAAAAGTTGAATCGAGAGGTAGATATAAAGAGAAGTATTAAAAATTAAAATTAGAAATCCTTATAAATTGATTTTATATCTTGTTCTTGTAATAGCCCTGTCGTCTAGCGGTCAAATCTTCAAGTGCTATAAAAGGTACAGAAGAGACTATAGATACAAGCCTTTGGAGCTTGTGACCCAGGTTCGAATCCTGGCAGGGCTATTTCATCACTTTACCGCCAAAAGTTTGTAAATTAAAATTTATTTTTAATACCCCCTCTTGTTTAAATTAATAATATTTTCTCTTAAGCAATTTTTCAAACATTAATTCAATTCTATTTAATCTTGGATCTTCTCTTATTTTTCTCCTGCAGATTTCAAAGAGACTAATCCTCCTTAAATACTTCAAGTTTAATTTTATTTTTATTCTCAATTTCAATGGTAATGTAGATTCTATAATTTTTAATTCCCATTTTTATATCCATTTAATTTAATTTCTAACTCCATAATGTTTTTGCCCGTTTCTATAAGTTTTTCTTATATATCTTTCATATGCTCTCTCAAGATATTTCAACTTCTTAATGAATTCTCCCCCCCCCAAATCCGAATTAATTCAAAATTCATAAAATTCTTTTGATGAAATATTTTTTAAGAATTGTTTAACTCAGAGCTACCAATCGTAAGGGGATAGTCCCGTTCAATAGTTTCATTTCAGGAGAAATTTTCAAAATTTCAGATACCAAAAAATTTAAATATCTTATTACTTATATAAGTAAGATGTTACTTAATAACAATGTATTCAAGATTTTATCAGAATTTTCCGGGGATTATTCTAAAAAAATTTATGGTGGAAAAATAGCAAGAAAACTAAAAATGAATCAAAAAACGGTTTCAAATATTCTTAATTCTCTTGAAAAGCAAAATATTCTTAAGTATTCTACAGAAGGAAAAAACAAATACTATTTTTTAAATAAACTGAACATTCAAGTTCCTGATTTGTTAAAAATTATAGAAATTGCGAGGAAAAACGAATTTATTAAAAAATATTCAAATATCAAGGAGCTATTTGTTGAACTTGAGAAAAGATCTTCGGGGATACTTGTCATTTTTGGGAGTTATGCTAATCTTACAAATAATGAGAAATCAGACTTAGATATTTTCTTAATAGGTAAGATTAAAGAGTTTAACGAATTAGAAGAAAAATATCATATAAAAATAAATTTAATTAAATTAAACAAAGATAAGTTTAATAAAGAAGACATTTTCATAAAAGAGGTAATTAAGAATCACATAATTTTAGAAGGAGTTGAGAAATTTATTGAATTAATATGGTAAGTTTAAAATGGTGCTGTAACAAAAAAGAGGGTATTAAACTTATTGAGCCAAACGAAAATCTTTCTGAAGGATACATCCAGATGGCTGAAAATGCAATGGGGACAATGAATCGCGAGAAAAGATTAAATATCCAATTTGCAATTTCTGCAGGTTATTATTCTATGTATTATTCTCTTTATTCTGTTTTAATGAAAATTGGAGTAAAATCTGAAATTCATACGTGCAGCTTAGAGTTTATGAAAAAACTTTTATCCAATTTTTATTCTAAGGAAGATTGTAAAATAATAGAGATAGCTTTTGAGGTCAGAAATCTTTCGCAGTATTATGTAAATAAGATTATTGCAAAAGAAGACATTGAGTTTATTTTCTTAAAAGCACAATATTTCTTAAGTAAATCAAAAGATATTTTATCCAGACTCAATGAAAAAGATATTTTATAAATTAGAAAGCAAATAAAAATGCGGATAAATTAGCATTTTGCAGGAATTTCAAAGAGCTAATAGATTGTATAAAAAAACTTAAAGATAACTCCCTTATGTTGATATTGAAGTGGCGGTACTCTAAAAAACTGGGTATGAATTCTATTCAACACACTAATTGTAGTAATCTTAAACAAGACTTAAGTTCTTTTGACATTTCTCTTGATTAATCGACTAACCACCCTATACAATCTTCCCAGATAATATTTATAAATCGTCCCAATCACAAACGCAATAAACCAAAATAACACCCCAAGAAATCGTCGTGGTGATCAGGGGTCTGGCAGGGCTATTCACCAAAAAACCGTTTATAAAATATTTCCCTGTTTATTTCCTGCCTACTGGGCGTAATACTTCTAAATAAATTCCTAATAGAATCTGAGTGATATTTTTCTTCAATTAATGCCGCGGCTAATTTCTTATATTCAATGCTCCCTCGAGATCCAGGCTTATGTCTAGTATAGGGTGTCATATTAGAAAGAGATTTTAACATGTTCTTATCATAAGGAATAACTGCCAATATCGGAACATCTAAGGTATCCTCTACTCCTGCAAAAGAAATTTCAAAATTTTTATGGTGTACCTTGTTTAAAATAAGTCCTGAAAGAGGAGTGCCTCTTTGTTTTGCAAGATTTATTGCTTTTATTGTTGCACTTAATGTAGGGTGATCCGGAGTAGTAACCACAATAAGTTCATCTGAAGCTAAAATAACCGCAAGAGTTTCTTCATCAAGAGATGGAGAAGAATCTAATAAGATAACATCATATTTTTTCTTTAAAGATGCAATTCTATTTTTTAATTGCAAGGGGTTAACATCTATTTTTTCAAAGATTGAAGCGGGCATTATATGAAAATTTTCATGATTATAAATTGCTTCACTAACATCTGCTTTTCTTGCTAAAACATGATGTAAAGTTTTTTCTGGTTCAATTATATTCAGATGAAGTCCAAGGTTAGGAGAAGAAAGATTTCCATCAATCAATAAAACTTTTTTTCCAAAATCTGAAATGGCAGAACCTAAAGAAACAACAGAACTAGTTTTCCCAACACCTCCTTTTAAGCTTATAATACCTACTACTTTACCCATAATTTTTCACCTATATAAGGAATAATTTAACCGTATTTAAATCTTTTATGTTTTACCTTATAAAGTAGATAACAAAGTTTAAAAACCGGGCATTTCATTTAATAAAATGCCAAAAAAATCAAACGTAAAAAAAGAAGAAAAAGACAAAATTGAAAAAAAAATCAAGAAGTTATCAAATGAAGAATTTGAAAAAAAAGTCTTAGAACTTGCAAAGGGAGGGTTAACTTCTGAAAAAATTGGAGAAAAGTTAAGAAAAGAAGGTATTCACCCAAAAGACTATGAAAAAAAGATTTTAAAAATTCTTAAAGAAAGTGGAGTAGAAATTATCCCAGATGTAAAAAATGTCTCTGAAAAACTAGATAGAATAAAAAAACATTACGAAAAGAATAAACAAGATAAAAGAGCAATGAGAGATAGAGACAGGGTTTTTTCCCAATTGAGGAGACTTAAGAAGTATCACAAAGTTTCCTAAAACTCAATTTTATTTTAAAAATTATTAAATCTGTTTGATTTAATCTAAGGCACGATATAAAAATCGTTAATTAAAAATTAATTTATTTTTAAAGGAGGTAAAATGAATAAAAGTCTTAAAGAAGACATAAAAGTTATAGCAAAAAAGTTTCTAGAAAAGACTAGTAATGAAGAAATACAGATTATAAGTCATTTTGATACAGATGGAATAACCTCTGCTTCGATAATGATTCAAACATTAAAAAAATTAGACATAAGATTTTCTTTAAAAATATTAAAATCCCTAGAAGAAAAATTTATTCCAAGTTTACCTAAAGATAAAATCATCCTCTTTTTAGATTTAGCTTCTGGAAGTTTAAATCACTTAAAAAATGCAGGATTAAAAGAGGTTTTTATAATTGATCACCATGAAGTTGTAGAAAAAGTTCCCGAAGGAATAAACATCATAAATCCCTGGTTTAATGAAAAAGAAAAATTAAGCGGTTCGGGATTAGTTTATTTATTCTGCAATGAACTTGATCAAAATAATACTCATTTAGGGAAACTAGCTTTATTGGGGATGATAGGTGATATAATGGAATCTCCCTTAGAAAATCTAGGGGATTCTTTAAAACTGAATAAAGATATAAAAAAGATTAAAGGATTATTAATTTACCCTTATACCCGCCCCTTAAATAAGGTTTTGGAATATAATTCTCAACCCTATATTCCTAGTGTAACTGGAAATCCTTCAGGGGTTGTTGAACTTCTAAGAGAATGTGGTATTGAACCCCTTAAAGGGAAATATAAAAGTCTTATTGAACTAACTGAAGACGAAATGAAAAGATTAACAACTTCAATTATTCTGAGAAGCCCAAGATCGAAAAATAAAGAGATGATAGGAGACATCTTTCTATTAAAATTTTTCAATAAGTTAGAAGACGCTCGTGAGCTAAGTGCAATGATTAATGCCTGTTCAAGACTCGGTCGGAGTGATATTGCTCTAAAATTCTGTTTAGAAATTCCTGGTTCGAGAAAAGAAGCTGAAGAAATCCATGCGGAATATAAACAACATCTCATATCTGGATTAAATCTAGTATCCAAAATAGAAAAAGTAGAGGGGAAGGGATTTGTTATAATAAATGTGAGGGATCAAATAAAAGATACAATAATCGGTACAATTGCTAGTATTTTGCAAAATTCTTTTGGTTATGAAGAAGGGACTATTATCGCTACAATGGCTTATTATGAGGACAAAATAAAAGTTTCTGCGAGAAATGTCGGTAGAAGCGGGCGTAATGTAAGAAAGATATTAAATCAGGTTATAAAAGACATCGGTGAAGGAGAAAGTGGAGGACACGAGTTTGCAGCAGGGTGTATTGTAAAACAGAAAAAAGAAAAGGAATTAATAGAAAATTTAAAGAAAAATTTAGAAATTGAAATGGTAAAAATTTAGCTTCTTCTTCATTCAAAATTAATCTGAATTTTAAAAAATTCCCCCTAATTAATTTTTTATCATTAAAGTTTTAAAGTAAAAGTTTTAGAATAATTCTAATCACAACCCTTAAAAACAAGACGAATTAGATATTAATATGGATATTGGATTAGAAATAGGAGATGTCTTATTATGTACTGTAGATAGGATAGTGGGGACTAATGTTTTTGTTAAAATCCCCATAAGGGATAAGGAGATTGAGGGGTATCTGGTTACTAGCGAGATTGCCCCGGGAAGAATAAGAAACCTTAGAGATTATGTTTTTCCTAAGAAAAAAATTGTTTGTAAAGTATTAAGGATTTCTGGGGATAGGATTGAATTATCCTTAAGAAGGGTTAAAAAACAAGAGGAAAAAGAAGTTAAAGATAAAGAAAAGCAAGAAAAAAGTTACGAAAGAATTCTAAAGAGTATTATTAGTAATGAAAGTTTGAATATTTTGGGGGATATAAAAAGAACAGGAAGTATCTATGATTTTATGCAAAAAGCAAAGGAAAATTCTGAGGAAATTGAAAAGATGTTCGGAAAAGAGAATGCAAAAAAAATAATCGAAATATTAAATTCACAAAAACAGAAAAAATCTGTTTTGAAAAAAGAGATACAACTTACAACAACTAATATCAGGGGCATTAAAGATATAAAAGAGTTACTGAATCAGTTAAAAGATATAGAAATTAAGTACATCTCTGCGGGAAAATATTCATTAAAAAAAGAGTCTGAGGACATTAAAAAAGCAGATCATGAATTATCAGAGATCTTGTCTGAGATGGAAAAAAAAGCAAAAATAAAAGAGATGGATTTTAGTGTACAGAAAAAATAAATCTAAGTTTAGCATTATTCAGAAGTAAAAATAAATCTAAAAAAAATTATATTTTTTTATATCGTGAAAATAACAATCACAAAGCTTAAAAGTAGAGATTTTTATCAAATATTATAATAAAATGACAAATAAAGAATTTGGAGAATTCAATGTCGTATTATTGGGAATTGTTTTTGATACTAAAAAGAGAAAAATCTTAATTGGAAAAAGAGATGAAGATCCCCACATCTCTAAATTAAAATGGTGTTTTCCGGGGGGGAGATTAGAAGAAGGGGGGAATGTTGAAGAAACGCTTAAAAAGAGGATAAAGGAAAAAACAGGTTTAGACGTTGAAAATTTGGGGTCTATTTATTCAAGAGTTCCTCCTGAAAAAGACGATTTATTGTTGATATACTTTCTTTGTGAGGTCACAGGAGGTAAAGAAAAAGCAGGCGATGATTTAAAGGAACTGAAATGGGTTAGCCCAGAAGAAGTAGAAAGTCACTTTACAACATCTTTTCACCCTCACGTAAAAGAGTATGTTTTAAATTTAAAGTAAAAAAGGATTAAAATTAAATTAAAGATTTAATTAATTTAAAAAATCCAAAAAAACTAATTTTCTATATCCGTTTGTTTTTCTTTAGAAAGCTTACCAGAGCTCATATCAAGATTATATCTTAAAATATGAACCGGTTTACCATATTTTAAAGCATTAAAAATTGTGTTTTGGGTCCCCGGAGTCATATTAACCTGAAAAGCATATAACTCATCACAATCTTTAGCAATTTGTTCATTTCTTGCATAATAACTATCCTTGTTAACCTCTTTACTCCCCCAATCATCTAGGATACAATCTAAGGAGATTTTTTGAATAAAGTTTAATTGAGATACCAAATCATGAACCCTTTCTTTTTTCACGACTTTTTGGTTAGCTCTCATATAAAGATACTCTGAATAAGTTTTCAGATTGGTGGGTAAATATAATCTTAATTGATTTTTAATTGCCTCTTCATCCAAATTATCTAAAACTGTTTGAGTGGCAAAATAATCAACCCCCAAAGCTCCTCCTGTAATAATTCCATTACCTTCTAAAATTATTTCCCTAACTTTATTCTCTACATCTTTTTCAATTTCCGGATGATTATATCTCCAAGAACCACTAATTCCTACCCATAAAAAATTCTCTTTATTTTCCATTAAAATCTATTAAGTATTTTGTATATAAAAAAGGAAAAATAAGAGTATTTAAAATTAGAGGTTACTAAGAATATATTATGAAACTTCGAAAATGCCCAAGTTGCAAAACTTATAGCTTAAAGGAAACCTGTAATAAATGTAAAGGGAAAACTTCTATCGCACACTATAAGTTTATTAAAATAAAAGATTCATTAGAAAAATCAGAATAATTTCTAAAGTAAAGTTTCCTGTTTTTCACCCAGGAGAACCTTTCCGTATTCCCCATCATAACCTGGTTGGACTTTAATTTTCCCATCCCTATTTTTTAATATAACATCCACTATCTTTTCTTCGACATTTTTAAGAAGTTTTTCTTTGGGAATTTTAAGAAGAATCTCAAATTCATTTGGAAATTCTTCTAAAAGTTTGTTGTAAACTTCCCAAGTTTTCTTACTATCAACAGGACTGTTTAAAACCAAAGAGATTACCTCATGTAAAGGAAGAATTGTGTAAAATTTTTTCAGATTATCTGGTTTAAAGCCCCTTGGTTTTATTGCAATTTCTTCTACTCTATTTTCAACTCCAATGATCAATTGTTTTTTGCATATTGGGCATATATTCCCTAATTCAGTGGTTTTTTTAGGATCACAAGAAAAATTACAAAGGCGATGGCCATCCCGATGATATTTCCCATATTCTGGAGGAGTTTCAATAGTAGCCTTTAAGCCCACCCCTGTCCTAATTGCAGTTATAATATTTTTATAACTCAACTCTGGTAAATCAAAAATTGTTGCCTCTCTACCTAACCTCCAAGGCCAATAAGAATGAGCGTCGGAAAAACTAAGGATGTTTATCTTACCAGAAATAAATTCTTCAAATCTACCAAGCATCTCTGGATCTGCAGAAATTCCAGATTCAACAGAGTAGATTTTATCAACTTGGTCTTGAAAACATTCTTTTAATGAATCAAATCCCGCTTTACTCCCAAAAACTCCGAACCAAGGGGTCATGCAATGCGCAAGAGAGATTTCTATCTGATCATCAATTTCTTTTAAATCTTTAACAAAATCTCTAGCGCTCATTCCAAAAATTGGTCGGCCATCGTAATCCAATCTTCCCTTACTTGATAAAAAATTCGTAATCTTATCTACAACTTTAGAATTTGGGGCAAAAACAAGAAGATGGATAGCTCTTCTCTTGCCACCCTGGGAATACATTAAACTAATTTCTGTTTGCCATATAAACGGATATCCATTAGAAGTTCTTAGGATACCTTTTTCATCTTCCTTCAATTTTTCATCAATTTCTTTTCTCCACAAAGGATGTTGGAAATCACCAGTGCCTAAAAGATTTAATCCTTTTATTTTAGCATATTTTTCTAAGTTTTCTATTGAAAGATTTTTACTAGTAGCTCTTGAATGTCTAGAATGTATATGTAAATCTGCAATAATCTCCATCTTTTGGGTAAACAAAAGAAGTTTTTAATAGTTTATATCCCCCGGTCTTATCAAAATAAGATTAATAAAAAATAAAAAATTTATTCAGTAGCTAAAAACGCCCACCATGGCTTTTTTGCTTGTATAACTTCTTCAGTTTCTGCGTCAATTTGTGCCCTTACTTGCATCTTAGTTTTAAACATAGCCAAAACTCGTGCTTCTTTTTGGGCCTTAACTTCATAAGCTAATTTAGCTTGCTCTCCATTACCTACCTCTTTTAATTCTATTGAGCAATTATTTTCAGAATTACAAAAGTTTAGTTGTAGTCTCTCAATAGCTCTTTCTGAAGCGGTATTAGGCATTACTTTAATTTCTGCATTTCTCCCATTGGAAAGTTGAGTTTTAAGTTTTGTCCTGTTTTGAGCAGAGTCATATTCTGAGCCTATTTGCATTTTAGACTTAGCTTCAACTCCTCCAACTTGTAACCTAGTTTCATTTCCAACCCCCTCACGAATTTGCATCTGTTCACCTGCCTGATTCATATAGGTCCCTGCTTGAACTCTTACCTGGTTTTGGTTCAAAGATCCTGTATAATTCTGAGTTCCATTAGCTACCCCTTGCCCATTTCCAGAATTTCCATTAGCTGCTAAAACTAAAGAACTTGTTATTAAAAAGATTAAGAAAATTAAAAATTCTTTTTTCATTGTTTTTTACCTCCTTTCAATTGTTCATTTTTATTGAAAGGGATATTTCTTTTCTTAAAGAGATTGATTGCATAGTTTAATGTTAATTTTTTCATTATAAAATAAATAAAAGACTATTATTAAATTTAATGTTTTTAAAGAATAAAAAAGGTATACCAAAATTTCCTATAATCTTTTAATAATTTCTCTTTATCTTTTTATTTCTCTTAAGAATACAATCCATTAAAATGCCTCTACGAGGAAGAAAACAACCTGTCCAGAAATCTGGGTGTAGTTATTTTATTTGTATAGTAAAAAGAATGTTAACAAGTTAATATATTTTACAGTTTTTACTTTCTTTCTATAGTTCCATCCCAAGCATAAGGCATTAAATCTCTAAGTTTAACTTTCTTTGATGAAGAGATAATAACCTCAGAATCCCAATTTTTTTTAGAAGTTTGATGAATCATCTCCCTACATTTTCCACATGGAGGTATAACTTCATATCTCTTTCTTTTTTCATCATACCAAACAGCAACAATTTTTTTAATTATCTTTTCGCCATTAGAAATCATTGCCCCTATTGCCTGATACTCTCCACAAGAACCAATACCGCAATAATGTCCAATGCAAACTCCTTGAAATATATTGCCTTTTGAAGTGATCAATGCTGCACCAACATCTCCAGTATCAATTAAATTAACTGGTTTTGATTTTACAATAATCTCTTTAGCCTTCTCAATAAGTTCTTTATCCTCTTTTGTTAGATTATAAGTTTTCATTTCATCCTCTTTTAAAACACAAAAAGAAAAACATATAAAAATCTATCTTAAATCCAAATCTGTGTTTTTATCTTCTGCTTCCAGTTCAGCCCTCTTCCCTTACATTTATATGGATCTTTTTTTCCGGCCTCATTATTTTATAAGACAAACTGATTTTATAACCAGTTTGTATATACACTTATAAGCCCTGAAAACAGGACAGGAGGTTGTATGCCCCCACGAGGACTCGAACCCCGATATCTTCCTCCGCAAGGAAGTATTCTATCCAATTGAATTATAGAGGCATTAAATTAACTTAATCTTATCTTCTATTTTATTAACGAGTTATTTTATACTTTTTTTATACTTTTGGGATTTATTTAGGAAAATTAATTGAGGGTTTGCCTAAGAATTATTGACTTTTAAAATGAAAAAAAGTTAGTTTATATCCCCTTTTAGATTCCCATTAAGAGGTTGTTATATATACTAATGATATTCTCTACAAAGTCTGTATCTGCACCAGTAGTACAGCCCCAGCCATTATATCCTCTAAGAGCAGCTAACCACCCAGAGTAAGTCCCATACTTAGGGTATCTTTGAACACAATTATGAATCATGGTTTTAAAAGAATTTACGTTTCGATAAGGCCAACTCTCATAAATCCCTCCCCCAAACTCATTATATTTTTCTTTAAAAAGAGCTACCCCCGCTTCAATATTTTTCTCAGGGTTGTTGATTAGGACATTTTTACATTCTTCTCTATTCTTTGGGAGCCCCCATTTACCACAGGCATTAGCAACATTTATCTGGAATAAACCATAACAAGCATGTGTAGATGCTGTATTAGACACGCAGCTACTTTCTTGAATCATTAATGCAACTAGAATAAGGGGATCATCTATCCCCCTTTTTGTTGACTCGCGAACGATCCATTTAGCATAATTTTTACAATTACTATTTGAACCACAGACACAATTTTTGGGGGTATTAAAAGAATTATAAACTTTATTATCTCTCGCATAAATCAAAGCATTATAAACTAAATCTTCTTTAGATCGAACTTCTTTTTTAGGAAAAATAGAATTAAAAAAGAAAGAAAAATTCCCAAAAAATGAAGTTTCTTCTTCATTAATATCAGAACATCCATCTTCAGATTTTTTATAACTATAAGCAACACCTTCCCCATTAGTATTATGAGATGTTATTTCGATTGCATAGCCTTTTTTCTTATCCACACAATAAACTTCTGTTTCCCCGGGGTTTAATTTGATTACAAAAGGGGGGCTAAATGATGCTTCAAATTCAAAATTCTCATCAACAGATGCAGAGCCAATTCTATCATCAAATGTTGTAATAATAGCCCTCTGTCCAGATCTTAGGGGATTATCAGGAGTTACATCTTTTCTAATTTCTCCTTGAGGGCAATAACATTCAGGTATATCAAAACCACCCATTTCTGTTTTCCCAAATTCAGAAAACCACTGACAAGTATCTTGATAAGATTTTCCCTCGAATCTTAAGACTCTTTCTAAATCACAATAATCAGATTCGCTACCTGATAAACAAGCAAGTTCACAAGCAGTAGCCATAGAGTTAACGTTATCTTTACTAATAAACGGGTTAATATTACCCCACCCTAAACTAAATCCCAAAATAAGTATAACCAAAATGACTAAACCTAAAATAATTAAGATTATTGCGTTTACACTAAGACTTTGACCTCTTTTTAGCATTTTAAAGAAAAGGTTATCTGATTTATAATTTTTGTGGTAAAAAGATTTTAAAAAAGAGATTTTAAAGAAAGAGGTATCCTCCTAGGTTTTATGTAATAAATTAAATATCTAAAAAAATTAAGTGTATAAAATTTAAATTAAATTAAAAGAATTAAAAATTTCTCAATCAACAATCCCTCCAACAGTTACATTAAAGACAGTTTCATTATCTGGTAAATCGGGGGAGTCAATCATCTTAGCAACACGACTTCCTGCTTTACCTCTTCTCAAATAAATTCTGTATGTTGCAGCATGACCTACTATATGGCCCCCAATAGCAGTAGTAGGATCTCCAAAAAGTTGTGCGGGGTTTGCCATTACTTGATTTGTAACATAAACTGCCAAATTATGAGTTTCAGATAACCTCATAAGTTGATGCATATACCTATTAAGTCTTTGTTGCCTATCTGCTAGTTGGCCTCTTCCAGAAAATTCTGCCCTAAAATGTGCAGTTAAACTATCAATTATAAGAATTTTTATTGGTTCTCCGTTTTTGATCATTTCAGAAACTTTGTCTAAAAGAAGAATTTGATGATCAGAATTAAATGCTCTAGCAACTAGAATATTTTTTAGGACTTTTTCTGGATTTGCTCCAAGATGTTCTGCAATTTGTTTAACCCTTGAGGGTCTAAAAGTACCTTCAGTGTCAATAAAAACACATTTTCCGCTAACTCCCCCTTTTTCAGGTGGAAGTTGAACATTTACAGCTAAAGTTAATCCTAATTGGGTTTTTCCACTACCAAAAGCCCCGAAAGCTTCAGTTATTGCCCTTGAAGTAATCCCTCTGCCTCCTAAAAGAGCATTTAAACTTTCACTTCCAGTTGTGATATAATGAATACTCTCTCTCTTTTTAGCATATTCTGTGCCATCCATAAATCCTAAATCAAGCATCCCTCTTGCAGCTTGAATTGCTTTTCTCGCTACAGCTTCTCCTACTCCTGCAACATCAGATAAATCAGAGGGGGTCATCACCGCAAGACTCATTAGGTCGTAAATTCCTGCAGCTTCTAGCTTTGCAGAAACAGTGGGCCCAATTCCGGGAAGGTCTGTAAGTTTAGGTTCTTTATCTTTTCCAGTTTCTTTTTTTAATTCGGGATTAATCTCCTCAGAAACCGCATCTTTAATTTTTGATACTTCTTTTTTTAAGGTCATGATTTTCTAAGCTAAAGTTGATTTATAAAGATTATTTAACTTTGATATAATCTTTAGTTCTTCGTAAAAAGGATTAGTAGCCCCCCTTTTCAATCCTCTTCTTTTGTAATTTTTGGAGCTCTATACTCATACCAGCTAACTTTTTTATTGTCAATTGCTTCTTTAAGCTTCTTCTCAGAAGGAGAAAGGTTGGAATTGCCACTTTTAACCTCTACAAAGACAACTTCTTCAATATTTTTTCCATCCATCCCCTTAAAAACAATTAAATCTATGGGTTTACCCATAAATCTACATTCTGTAGGGGAAAAAGGAAAATTAGGTAAAAATGGAGCAAGTTGTTCTGAAAATTGGCCTCCAAGAATTGCTCTTGATTTTAATATGGCATCTTTTCTATGAACAGGAATTTCAGATTCCCAATATTTATCCCTTCTAAAGGCCCCAGCCTTATAACCAAAATAATATGCAAAGATTAGTCCAAATAAAAACAGAATAAAAAAAGAGATAATTACTACATCTACCATATTATTAATATATGAAACCTCTTTTTATTAAAGTTATGAATTGGATTTTTCCAGTTTATTAATAGTTTCTTCCATATCCACTTCATTAACATCTTCAACGATTATTTCTAAATTATTAAAAAAATTGTTTAATTTTATATTACCCGAAAAAATCATTTCTTTACCTAAAAGGTCTCCTTTTTGTTTAGAAAGTTTTTCTAAGTCTTCAAAATCAGTAATTCCTAATTTATTAAGAGGTTCTTGAAACAAAACCGCACGAATAGACTCTGTTCCATCGTCAAGAACTAAGGTTAATATGGCCCTTTTTTCAGGAACAACCTTCCCGTGGGTGTTACAATGAAATATATCCCCTTCCTTTTCAACCTTTTTTTTGCATTCTGGACAAACATTAAAAAATTTAGGTTCGAATGCCTGAACAACAAAAGCTCTTACACTAACACTTTCTCCTTTTAAAAAATTTACAATCTCCTTTTCTTTGAATACTTTTTTAGTTACAATGTCCTCAATAGTCTCTTTACTTACATTTATTTCCGAAAAGTTTCCTAAATGAATCTCATTGTCTCTCATAGACCCATTTTTAATTTCAATAACTGTTCCATCTTTGATGTCCCCTTTTTCTATGAGTGCTACATGATTAGTATCCCAAAGAACTACTCGTACATTAGATGAATCATCTGCAATCCAAAGGTTAACAACTTTTGATTCGTCGCCCCTTTTAGTTTTAAAAGATCTGACAGGGGAAATATTTAATACCTTTCCCAAAACCTTTACATTTCTCATTCCGGGAAGTAATTCTCCTAGTTTTAGTATCTCATCTTCAAAAGAAACACCTAATTCAGATGCAATAACCTGGGCAGCCCCCTCTTTGCTGATAAGACCAGAAAGTTTAGATCTTTTTTCTTTTATCTTTTCTTCAATTTCTTCTTTTTTAATTCCTGAGATATTTGAAATTTTTTCAACAATTCTCTCATAATTTCCACTTGTCATTAAAGAACAAAAGTATTTCCTTTTTTAAGTATTTTGATAATAAAGGGGGGAAATCTTTTAGGGATAATAAAAAATAAGTTTATAAATCCCTTTTCTTAACCTAGATAATGGGGATAGTAATAGTAAAAATAAAGATTATGCCTACATCTTTAGAAGCAAATATTGAAGAAATTCAAAAAAATGTAGAAGGACTCTTAGAAAAAGAGGGGACAAAAAATAAGCTTTTTGAGATACAACCAATAGCATTCGGATTAAATGCCTTAATCTTGACTTTTGAATGGCCAGAAGAAAAGGTTTTAGAAGACTTTGAAAATTCTCTTAGAGAAATAGAGAATGTGGGTTCTATAGAAATAATAGATATGAGAAGAGCTTTAGGTTAAACTAAAAAACCTGATTTAAAAAGGAATTTCTTAGGTACAGACACCAAAAAATTAAGATGTTAGATAGAAAAGAATCAGAAGCAATAAAAAAAGAATTAATCAGTCATATTGAAAAAAATTTTCCAGAAGATAAAAAAGATTTTGCAAAAAGTCAGATATTATCTATGGAAGATAAACGACTTGAGGAATTTTTAGAAGAAAATGGTATCCGTTTGAATACTGAAAAAAAAGATGATAGGGAGGACTCTTCTTGCATTTTCTGTTTGATTGCTTCAAATAAAATAAGATCCTACCCTCTTAAAGAAGATGAGAATGCTATTGCAGTACTTGAAATAAATCCCCTATCAAAGGGGCATACAATCATAATTCCAAAAAAGCATATCCCTCTTTCAGAAAAAATTCCTTCTTCAGTTTCTTCTTTTATAAAAGAGCTTACTGAAAGAATAAAAGATAATCTAAATCCTGAAAGAATAGAGGTTATGTTATCAAACATTGAGGGTCATGGAATAATCAATTTAATTCCTGTTTATGGAAAAGAAATAAATAAGGAAAGAAAAAAAGCAGATATAAAAGAATTAGAAGAAGTTAAAGAACTTCTTTCTAGCTCTCAGAAAGAAAAAGTTATAAAAAAAAGCAAAAAAAAGAAAGTGACTCTTATAAATACAAATAAAGAAAAAAGTATCTGGCTACCAAAGAGAATTCCTTAAAAAACTCCAAAAATTTTCAAATAATCCTAAAAAGATTATAAAAATAAAAATTATAAAGGCTATTAGAAAAACTGGCGAGAAAGCTATTCCTTCTCTAATTTTTACCCTCTTTTTCTCTTTTTTTATTTTGATTATATCTTCTTTTCTAAGTCCCCCCCAATTTGCTTTGATAAGTCCTCTTTTTAGTTTAACATCACGATAAAGCCAGTCTCCTTCTGTTAATTTATTTGTACTAACCGTTTTAACCAAACAAGATTCATCGACTGCCTTGATATAAATATAAAGTTGACATAAGAATAAGGGGATTAAAAAAAGGATAAAAAGACTTTTTTCAAAAAAACCTAAAAGAATTAAAAAAAAGCTGAACAAAAAAGAAAAATAGACTATTTTTTTATTTTTCTTTAATAGATGAAGGAACTCTTTTTTAAAATTATTAAAATTCATAAAACTTAAGAGAATACTAGAAATTAGAGTGTACATTGCACCAATGATAAAAAAAGAAATTACAAAAAAACCAAAAAATCTCAGATTTTGAAGTAGATTATCTGATATCGGGAGGATTGCTCCTAAAGCAATCATAAGTTTGGCATCTCCACCTGCAAAAAACTTACCATAATAAAAAAGATTTCCGATGACAAAGAAGATAGCTAAACCGATTAATCCCTGATAAAATAAAGAGAAGTTATCTGAAAAAAGACTAAAGAAAAATCTAAATCCTAAAGCAAAGATTATCAAACTAAAGTTTAGCCAATTTGCAATCTCTTTTGTTCTTAAATCTTGGATAGTTGCAAAAAAAATCCAGATTATTGCTAAAGAAAAAAGGAATATCAAATGTAACATATATAATCTTATGAATTTAGATTTATAAAATGCTCGAACAAAAAAGAAAAATCTTCGTTTTTTTAAATTAAAGAATAAAAAACCAAAAAATTAATGTCCTTTTTTAATTTGACTATTATCACAAATAAACTAATCTTCTTTACTATGACTTATTGTTCTTTGTCTTCCACCTTTTTTATAGGGATGTTTTTTTCTATCTTTTTTCTTATCTTTTCTTTTGTTCCTTTGTTGGGGGGTAACATAATCCATAAACTCAAGAAATAAATTTACCTTAATATATTTTTCTTTTTATAAAAAGTATAAAAAGAAAAAATTAGTTATCTGTTCAAAAAACCAACCTTAATCTTAAGGGCAAGTTATTCCGGGACAAGAAGCAATACCATAATGAGTATAATCCCCTTGAGAAAGTTCGTAACAAGTTTTTTCTACAAATTTTACTTCATCTCTATTCTCATCTAATAAACCTTCAGCCCTTAATATGCGGTTTAAACCACAATAGTCATACTGATTTCCCATAGAACATGCTAATTGACAATTAGAAACAATCTGGTCTACGTTATTTTTCTTAATAAAAGGATTTATTCTCTCCCACCCTAAACTAAATCCTAAAATAAGAATAACCAAAATTACTAAACCCATAATAATTAAAATTATTGCGTCTGTACTAAGACCTTGACCTCTTTTATTCTCCATTAATTATTGAGCTCTTCCTTATTTAAAAATGTTTTTATTTAAAGAGATTAAAGATAAAAAGATTAACCCCCATCTAATTCAAGGAAGAAGATTATATAAGAAGAATCCCTTATATCAGAATAAAAAACATAAGGACCATAAATATCACTTTCTATTAAACTAAAATACCCCCATTGACTATTTTCATAACCATCTATGATTATGTTCTTTATTTGGGTATTATTAAATCCTAAGTTTTGGTATAAAGAAATTTTCTCTTTTAAAAGGGTCATTTGTTCGATTCTCGAGACAATCTCAAAATTTCCCTTTGACTTATTAATTGAAATTAAAAAACTTATAAGAGTAAGCATACAAACTGTAAAAACACCAATAACAAGGATGGTTATAGGAACATTGCCTTTTTTTGATTTTATTATCATTTTTTGAGTGTGCTTATTATGAACAAAAAACTCTCACAAAATAAACCCCATTAGAGAGGTAAATAGAGTCTCTATCACATTTATTTGAATCGGAATTTGATAAAACACCGAAAAATGCATTTGCTTTAAGACTATTGGGATAAGCGTTTCTTGAAAAAATTCCTGCCCAAGTATAAGGATAATTCTCCCCTATAAGGGTTTCATTAAAAATTTCTTTAGCTAAAGAGCCGGTAAATTCATTGAAATTTTTAGAGTCGCTTAATTCCTTAAAAATTTTTTTTCCTTCAGGGTCTTTTGTTAAAGTATATGCATAAAAAGATTTAGAATTAGGGGTATCCATTAATCTTACTTTTGACATTACAGAATAATCTAGCTCTTTCCCCATAAAATCTTGAATGTATCCTCCCGCATTAGAGATAAAGATGAATATTAAAAGAATAGAGATTATTATAACAGTTGCAATAAACCAAGTTAAGGTTTCTCCTGTTTGTCCGTCTCTTTTAATTTTAAAAAATCTTTTCAAATTAAGCATTTTTTTCTGTTTTTTTGATGATAGATAATATCTCTATCTGGTATTTAGTATTATTTTTATCTAAAGCATAAAAACTTCTTTTAGAACAAACCGGAAGATACTCTCCCTCTAAATCGCAAAAAGTAGTTAATCCTCTATCCCCCTGTTCAAAAGAGTCTATTTTTTCTCCGATAATATCAAAATTAAAGAGGTCTATCTTTAAATAAAATTGATCATTTTCTTTCCAATTAGAAAAATCTTCTACACTAAAATTTAAAGAACAAATCTTCTCAAAATTCTCTTTGAATTCCTCGCTAAAATGCCCCCCAGAGTTTATAAGGGAATCATTCAAATATCCTCCATAAGAAAGGCAGTCAGAAATCTTCACTATCAAAAGTTCTACTTCCATATTTCGAACATCGTAGGGTTTATTATAAAAAGAAAGGACCATATAGATTATTCCTGCCGCTACTATAAAAATTATAAAAAACCAATAAACAGAAATTAACTTACCCCCATGTTTATACATCATTTTTTTTGTCTATTAAAAAAATATAGCCCTTGTTTAAATTTTCAGATTCTGGAGGAGGAGAAATTCTTCTTACGGATACATCATTAAAAAAAGAATAACTATACCCCCCTTTTTCTCTAAGTTTTACAGTTACAATGTTATCCTTAATAGTCACTACTCCTTCATTAAGGTCTACCTTTTCTTTTTCAGCTATTTTTATTGCATCTTCCATGTTTAAATAAATCTGCATCCCCGGTTCTGCTGCATCAATCATTAAAGCAATTTTCTTGGAGTAAATTTCTTCTAAATTTGCCCCAGAACCAGTTTTAGAAAAAACAAAAACAATTAAAAGAGAAATAAAAACAATGTTTAAAATTATAAAGACGGTATCTTCAATTAAAAGTTCTGCCCCTTTCTTTTTATTTAAGTTCATTTTAAATTTTATAAATGAGGAAATTTAATCCTGAATTTTACCAAAACTTATCCTGATTTTGAGAGAATGTTATCGCACCCTAAAGACGAATAACTTTCAGGGGTAGACTCTAAAATAAGGGGTTTAAGGTACATTGAATCTTCCCAAAACCCAACTATAGGATTATTATGAATACCTGTAATTATAGAATAATCCTTACTAAAATTAAAGGGGATATGTTCCAACTTGGGAAAGAGTCCTAATTCTATGATAATACCTAAATCATTTTCAGAGTATAAATAATCTAAATAAGTTTGTGTAGATGTTTTGGGGGTTTCATTTAAATAATCATAAAGATTTCGGTAGTTTATTACAATTCCGGAATTTTGGATTTTTTCGTCAAATTCAATAATAGAACAAACAGCACAGCTAGTTTTACTCGTAAAAATCGTTTCCGAAACATACTTTACTTCTCCTTCTCCAAACATCCACCAACAATCAACCATCTCTTTTGCAATAGCCTCTAAAATTTCTTTTTTAGGATTCTCCCCCCTAAGATTAATCTTGATAGTTGAAGAAGGATTTGTTTTTTGACATTTTCCTCCACCAGAGATACAAACAGAGGTGGTAGTACAATCTAAAGGGCCAGAAAAACCTCCAGATTGAGAATTTAAAATAACAGAATTATGGCAAACTTCTTTGAATGTTTTTCCCCCCAAATTTAACCTTAAAATTAAAAATAAAATTATTATAAAACTGACAATAATAACTATTATAGTCACAAGTTGCTTTGTTGTTAATTCTCCTCTTTTTGATAAAATTTTTTTAATTCTCATTTGGTCTCTTAATTCAAAAACCCTCCCACCCTAATTTTTTTAAAAGCAGATAAATTCCTGCAAGAGCTAATGAAAACAAGATAATCCATATTAAATATCTTATCAAAGATTCTATGTCCATTTAAGTTTAATTTACCCCCTTTTTTGAATAAGTTTACTTGTTTGATTTATTAATAATTCTATAGAAGGGGGGGTTATTTCTATTGAATTCTTTATCTTAAATCCATCAACCAGACTTAAACAAATACCATCTGATTCACAGCTGTCATGGGTTTCTTTTTTACAGATACACAAACATGATTCCCAGCCCATAGTCTCGCAAGTTAAGGGTATAACATTAGTTTGTTCTATAGATTCCCACTTTAACGTCACCCAATTAAACAATTTTTTGGAGTAAGATTTAGGCCAAGAATGAATAAACCAATCTGTAGGATTATTAATTATGACTTTATCGTTTCCGTCTTGAATTGCCCCTAAAAGCTCAAGAAGAGAACCTTCTGCTTGTTGTATTTTAATAGAACTCCTCCTACTTGAATAAAGAGAGAATAATAAATATGCTAGAAATAATATACAGATTACAGCTATGATTATTTTAAGAGTCTCTTCTGCGAGTAAAAAACCGTTCTTACTTCTAAGATTATCAATTTTCTTTTTCATTTTATTTCAAAATTGACAGGATTATATCAATGTTATTATCGCTACTCCTAAAGATTTCCATAAAATGGTCTCTAAAAAAGAAGGAAATTGCTAATACAATAACAACAAATACCAAAACACCGATGATAATTTTTATAAGATTCTGAATAGTTAGTTCTACCATTTTTTATTTAAGGCCTTAAAATATCCCACAATTTATCTACTAAAGATACACCTTTACCCCTTAGTAATGCAATAGCCAAAATCAGTATTACTAAAACTGCTACTGCAATTAAAACCCAAGGTAAATAATCAGATATAATTCCCCTTTTACTTTTTATTTTAAAAAGTTCCCCTTTTAATTCTTTCAACATAAAAAAAAGAAACAAAGGAGTTTAATAAATTTATCTAATTCCTCTAAAATAAAATTAGGATTTTTATAAAAAAAATAAAAAATTTAGAGTCCCCTTAGAACAATACTTACCAAAATAAAAAGAGTAAGGGTAGCAAAAAGTGCAGTAAAGAAATAAAGGCTTATTGCAGAAATAAAAGTTTTTCCAAGACTATTCATTGTTTTTAATTGATCGTCTCCGGAATCTACAATTACTAAAGTTTTAGTTAAGATGTAGGTTATTTGAATTAAATATACTCCAACAATGATTTGAAGAAAATAAGGGGGAATCATTTGTGAAACTTCAAATATATCTAAAACGCCTCCCAAACCTCCCATGGCAGATCCTGCTGCATCACCACTAAAATCTTCTAACTTTAATTTTGTAAGAATCTCTGTAATCATTGAAGCTAAACCAATAACAACCCCTGCAAGTAAAGGTGCAAGAAAACTCATGTAGGATTTCATGTCTGAGATTACTTCTGCAAGAAGGTCTCTAAGTCTTGCAGTAATCTTATGAATATTCCGAACATATTCCGAGATACTCATTAAAGAGACAGTTGCAATATTCAAGCCCTTTTTCACAGATTCAACAAGAATTTTCATACTTATTGAAATTAAATCAGAAGGATAGTAAATTATTGCACCCTTTTTAGTATCAAAAATAGCTTTTTCAACACTCATCCCCCCTTGTCTTATGTTGTAGTCTACCTTTCTAAAGAAATCTTCTGTTTTAAGTCCTTTAGAAGATTCTGCGGTTTTTCCAAAAACAATTTCTGGGGGAACCCCGTTTCCAATACGATTTCCTAATTGGAATAAAGAATTATTAAACTCTAGTTCTAATTGTTGGGTATTTTCTCTTTCAATAATTAACTCTTTTGTTTTTTCTTTAAACGCTGTGGAAAAGAAAACTACGATTCCTAATGGAAAAAACATTCCCAAAATTAATGCCCCAACACCAAAGGGACCTTTGACACCTGCATTTGTTTCCATAATGCCAAAAAGGCTCCCTTCTCCAATAAATCCTAAACCTAATTCTAAAAAAGTATAATCTTTTTGAAGCCCCATCATTTCTGGGAAAGGAGTGTACTGAAAGATCAAAGGTAAAATACCTAAAATTATGAGGGGTAATGCTAAGAATAAAGATTTAACATAAGGTTTTTTACTTTTATATTTATGATAAAGAGGGTTTTTTTCTAGTAAAGAACTATTACCATGTCCCCCAGGTCTTAAAAATGTCACTAAATCAGTTCTGTATAAAACAAGGAGGGGAATTAAAATGTTAAATAAAAGAAAAACGTGTGTCCATCTTATCATTCCCCCGAGCATTGCACTTGCAAGAGGTAAAAGAACCAGTCCTAAAGTTGGGAGTATAATTCCCAACATGTAAATATTTGTTAAAGGACTTTTAACATCATGAGTAAATTTTAACATTTTTTCATAAACCCCATCAAGGACTACTTTCAAAGCCTTTTCTAGAGTTTGAATTCTTCTTGTATCATCCGGTTCATATAAGCTACCCTCAATTAAGTGAAAAGACTCTATAAATTCACTAGAATAATCTCTCCAATTTTCGAGATAACTATCTAAACTTTCTTTTATAGAAGAAAATTTACCGACTTGAACATCATAAAAAACTTTTTTTAAATCCAAAGCGAGAGGATATTGTAGGTGTTGTGACGCAAAGGCTATAGCTCTTTCTAAATTAGGGGTGTGTCTCATATAAACAACAACATAAAGAATTGCAGAGACCATTTGACTACTTGCTTTCAAGCGCCATTTGTTTGCAATTCTTGCTGGATATGCTTTCATAAAGAAAAAAAGAAAAAAAGAGATAATGACAGTCATAAAAAAGAACAACAAGGGAAAAGCATCTAAATCCCCCTGAATTAAAACAAAAGAAATAGAAATGAATAATCCTAAAAGAAACACTCCCAAAAAAGACATTACTGACAGAGTTAAAGGTTGCCAAGGTTCTAAATCTAGGTGAGAGATTTCTAAACTTTTTTTAATTTGAACAGTGTCTTTTTCAGAAAAATTCATTTTTATGATATTACCTAAACTCTTACACCATCTTTCATAACGAGATATAGATGGAATCATCTCTTTCCTAAACTTAGTATATTCCTGACTATAACTTTTAGGGGACATGGCAAAAGAGGTATTTGTTGTAGAAATCTTAGATTTTATTTTATCTCCATATTTCTTCAAAATATCATCAACATTTTTATCTGAGGTATTCATCATCACTCTTTATTTTTTAGTTCAATAGAAGTAAAGAATTTTACTTAATAAATTTTGGGATAAGGACATTGTGATATTACAATTTCCTTTTTTTAATCTCTTGATTAAGCCATTTTTGCCATTCTGAAAAAACTCTATCTCCTACCGGCAACCCAATCTCTTGCCTAATTTCATCTGAAATTCTATGGAAAACTTGATTAGATAAAGTACTGAATTCTGCTTCTAAAATACGAGGGTTGTTTATTTGATCGGATTTTTTAACAAGTTCTTCCTTTATCCTAGATCTTAATTGAATATTATCCCAAACTGCATCCCAGTTTCCTGCCCACCCCTTAACGTCTGCAGCAATGTTTTTTATAATCTCCGAATCTCCGTTAATAAGATCCTCTGTTGGTTCAAGTTGATCTGTTTCAACATTGTATCTAAGAAGGTCTACAAACCCTTTTTCTTCGAGTGGATCCTCCTTCCAATGTTTTCTTACTTCAGATATACTAACTAATCTCTTAAAAGAATGTAATCCATCTGGGGTTTTGATGGGATTAGCAACAGCGATTATATCTGTAGCCTTAAAACTTGTAGCAGGAACTTCAAGGTCATTAACAACTCTATCAAAAACCCCATAAGGACTAGCCCCATGAATAGTTCCCGCAACAACATTTGCTAAAGCTCCGACCCTCATAGCTTCATAAAGTGCTTGGGCTTCAACACTCCTTACCTCTCCAATTATCAAACAACTATCACCTAATCTTAAGGAGGTTCTAATTCCATCATCTGCAGAAACTTCAGTTGTAGTCTTCAATAAAGCAGATCTAACCTTCATTCTTAAAACATCATATTTCAGTTTTCTCAAAGATTCAACAGGTAACTCTAAAGAATCTTCTATGATAATAATCCTATATTTAGGGATTATTTCTAACATTAAACTTCCTAAAAGACTGGTTTTACCACTGGATCTTGTTCCAGCAACAAGCATTGTCCTTGAACCATCAATTAAAAAACTAAGAAGTCCAGAAGCGAGAGGATTCATCATCTTATTTTTTAAAAAAAGAGGAAAAGTCCAAGGCTCTTCTCTGTGTCTTCTAACAGAATAAGCTAATCCATCAGGACTTAAGGGTTCTTGAATAATTGCAATTCTAGCCCTAATTTTACCTATCTCTAGTTGAGTATCCAAAATAGGATTTGATTCATCTAAAGGTCTCCCTGAGACCAACCGGAATTTTGATGCCCAGGATTCAACATCTTCCTGACTGGGCAAAACATTTGTAATACATTCATCAAATTCTTGATGACGAACAAAAACAGGAATCATCGAAATTGGAGCATTAAGAGAAATATCCTGTAAGTTTTTATCTTGTAGTAAAACTTCTAAAAGCCCAAAACCAATCGTATGCCTAACTAAAATCATAGCCAGTTTATTTAAGTCTAGATAACTAACACGAATTCCTTTTGCCTTTGCAAGGTCTTGTAAAAGATCTTTAGCTATATTAAAAAAAACTTGTCTTGTTCTCTCGGGGTCTGTAAACTCCTCAGCTTTAGGTTGATGTTCCACCAAAACCCCTCGAGCTAAATTCAGAAGCATGTTATGATCCTCACTTAAAGAATTTTCTGGAGGAACTAGGTGATAAAGAAATTTGGGGTCGTTTTTATTTTTTAAAATTGTAACCACAGAAACATCATATTCGTTATTTGAAATTTTATACTGATCAATCATTTCAGCCTCTTCAGGAAGGTCTGAAACAAGACGAGTAAAAGTAAAATTGGGAATTACATCTGGTTTAAAGAGTTTATAATAAATTTGCCGATCTCCTTTTCGATAACCTTCTAGATAAGGTGCAGCATCTCTAAAAAATTTAGATTTTTCAATCATTCCCAGTATTCTCTCTAAGAGATGTAAATAAATAGAATAATCTAGTCTTGAAGAAACATCCACTTTTTCTATTAAGATTCTATTCTGAATTATTAGTCTTCTTAATTGTGAATAGGCTCCGAAGGGGTCTCTTCTTAAAAGAATCAAAAACGAGAACATCTCGTTATATCTTTTTGGAAAAAGTTCTTCTTTATTTCTTATTAACTTTTCTCTAGAGAGGATTTTTTCATGCTTAGAAAGGTAATTATAAATATACGCAATTTCTAGAAGATAGTTAGTTTCATTAGTATCATAATTATAGTTTTTTTGTTGCACAAAAACAACTCTTGAGACATTTGGATTTTCTATCAACACCTGGATTGTCCTTTCCATGACTTCATGAGAGTCTGCTATATTTGGAACAAAAGGTGCACCAAGGTAGTTAATATACAAAACATCTTCACCACCTTCTCTTTTAACTTCATAAGAATAAATTGGTTTTTCATCTGGATTCTGAACCAAATTTTTTTCTTTCTCAACCATTTCATAATAAAAAACGTCTTAGTTTAAAGAGTTTTTGTAAAAAAATTTGATAACTTAGAATATATATCAATAGTAAACACAAAGAAATTTAAACTCCCCTAACTTTAGCCATTTATGGCAGAAAAACAGGCGGTATATGAGAATCCTTTTATCGGAGAAACTAACACTAAAATAAGAGATTTAGAAGAAAAAAATATTCTCTTAAAAGATAGATTATTGCTTGTTGGTCAAAATCTCATTGAAATAAAAGAAAAAACAAATTCAGAAATACTTGAAATAAAAAAGGACATTGAGATTATAAAAAGAAGTATGGAAAGACTCACATCTTTTTTAGAAACTGTTTCTTCAGAATTTTCAAAATTTGCGAGAAAAGAAGATTTAGAGATTTTATCTAAACAAGCTAAAATGTTTCAACCTCTAGAATTTGTAAGAAAAAAAGATTTAAAAAAAATAAAGGGATAATATTAAAATGGGTGCATTAGAGCAAGTTATTAATTTAAAGAGAAATGGTTTTTCTGAAAATGAAATTGCTATGAGGTTAGGAGAACAAGGGTTTTATCCTCAACAAATTAATGACGCTTTAAATCAAGCAAGGATAAAAGAAGCAGTTTCTTCTGGTGCAGAAATGGAAATGGGAGTTGGTCAAGAAGGAATGGAACAATCGGTGGGAACAGGATTAGAGGAAAGTTATGCACCAACAAGTCATACAACAAACGCAGAAATTCCTGATGAAAGTTTAACACCCCCCCAACCAAGTTCAAGGTTTGGTCCAGGAGCTTTTAAAGGCCCGATGAGGAGAGACTATTCCGAAAGAGATATTCCTTGGCCAGAAAGAGAAGGGGGCGATGATTATGCTCAAGATTATGGATCTGAAGGAGATTACGATTATCCGGAAAATCAAGAACAGGGGTATCCAGAATCCAATTATCCCTCTAACGAACAATCATCTGATTATGAAGAATATCCTGAAGATTATGAAAATTATTCTCAACAAGATTATCCTCCACAAGATTATGAAGGGGGAGGTGAAGAAACCGGGGAATATTCTCCTCAGAGTTATGAATATCAAGAATATCCCCAAGGATCTTCTGTTGGGGACACAGACATTACTATAGAAATTGCAGAACAAGTATTTTTAGATAAATCAAAAAAAATTCAAGAACAATTAGACAAGTTAAATGAATTTAAGACAACAACTCAAACAAAAGTGGATAATATATCAGATAGATTAAAAAGAATAGAGGCTAATATCGACTCACTTCAATCTGAAATTCTTGAGAGAGTAGGAGCTTATGGGAGAGGTCTTGATGGAGTTAAACAAGAAATGAGTATGATGCAAGACTCTTTTGGAAAAGTTGTTAATACCCTTGCAGATAAATCTGAAAAAAAACTTGTGAGAAGAACTAGAAGAACCAAAAAAAGAAAAGTGCCTAATAAAACAAAAAAGAATAAAAAATAAGAAGTATCAAAATCTTTTTAAAAAAATAAACCAGATTTCTTAATTTTTATTAACCCCCTTGGAAGATGATGGGGTTATGTCCTGGAAGCGTAAATCCCTTTCGCCTCTTATTAGAATCTCCTGAAATAACAATCACCCCTAAGATTACTAAGAAAATAATCACTCCAATAATTTGAGGCAAATTTTGATATAACATCCAACTATTAGAACTGTCAAACCACCCAAATGTTTGTACTAAAACAACTATAAAGATAATCACTGCTACACCCAAAAGGGAATAGTTCTGGTATTTATTCTTTGGATCAAGGAAAAGTCCCACTAATATCATAAATACTAAAAGAACTGCAAGACCAATACCCAGTTTGGGAAAGATTTCAGAAAAGAAAGTGGAAACAACATTAAATTGTAAGGCTAAAAGTCCAACTACTAAAGAGATAATTGCATTTACACTTTTATTATCAAAAACCTTAACTTTAGTCAAAATTCCAAAAACAAGCGCGAAGATTAATAAAAAGGGGAGAACATAAGAAAAAAGGCCCATTTGTTCCCAATCATAAAGAAGTGAACCTATCCCTCCTCCAAAAAAACTTCCAACTTGTAAAGACAAAATCTTCTCAAACATAAAATAATTTAGGGAATATTGTTTAAATATGTTTCGGGATAATATCCATTAAAAAATTAATGAGGGTATATTGATCTTATAAAAAAGAATCATTTAAGGGGGATTAATCAAACCTATTTTTTAGTGTTTCTTAATATCAAAACTAATGCGATTAAAACAACTGCTATAAACAAAAAGTTTGTCCAAAAACTACTACTCCAAGATTGAGCGAAAAGGAAGTTAAAGATACTACCCACAGCTTTAGATTCTTGCCCCATTGACCAGAGTAATCCAAATACAACTGCGATTACAATGACAATTCCTATAATCCACTTCAATCCTTTTGGAGCATTACTAAACTGGATTCCATCTTTACCTGCTCCAATAAATCCCCAAAGTAAAAGTGCAACAAACATCACGATTAAAGCAACAGTTAGAAAAAGAATCATATTTGAAACAACTAACTTAGGAGTAATTGCAGTTACAAATATCAAACCAATAACAAATGCCACTAAAGCATTTAGCTGTTTACCTTCACCCAAAACTTTAGTCTTTGAAAGAACTCCATAAACTATGAAAAAAACTAAAAGGAATGGGAATGCAAATTGAGTAAAAATCCAATGTTGTAAAATTGTTTCTTCAGCCATTTTAATTGGTGATTATATAAAGTAAATAATTTAAGAGTATTTAAATTTTCTGGGATTAAGACAGACATTTAATTAGATTATAAAGGGCATCAAAATACAAAGAATAATACAGAGTTTATAAAAGAAGGTTCTTAAAAATTAAATTAAGTCTTCAGGCACTTCGTCTATCTCTGGATCTGGACTTGGTAGAGCAGATTTACTAATTATAAAAATATCGCTTATTGCCCTCACAAACTGATGGGGTATAATAACACCACGGGCACCTCCAACAAGAGACATAACACTACCCCCCACTTTTATTTTCCAACCATCTACCTTATTCTCTTGAAGATTCGCTTCTTCTATTTCTCCAAAGTAATCTCCTGAGTCAGTATAAACCTTACAGCCAATTACTTCAGTTATTTTTTTTATACGCATATCTAATTTTAATCAAATTCATTTAAATACTTTTCCGTAATTTAACAGATGTTTTAGAATGTTTTAAGAGAGAAGTTTAAACTGAAACATAACAAAGTTTATAAAAAAATTGAGGTTAATTATATAAAATAAAAAAACAAAATGTTCAAATCACAAGAAGTTTATTCGATATTAGCAGTAATAATTCTAGTTTCACTTACAATTGGGTTATTTAGGAGTATTAATGACCTATTTTATACTTTTATAGCAGTTTTTTTTGTTTTTTCTTTGAATATTCTAGCTAAAAAGATCACTAGTTTTTATTTAGACTCTGAAATAGAAGTCAGAACATGGACCTTAAAAAGATATGGTTTTAGTCCTCAAAGTTATTTTAAAAAAGCTTTACCTTTAGGAATAATTCTTCCAATTGTTGTTGCAATTATATCCTATGGAAAATTGCTTTGGATGTCTTGTTTAACTTTTGATGTAAAACCCAAGACTTATAGGGCTGCTAAAAGACATGGATTGTACTCTTATTCTGAAATGGGGGAAGACCATATTGGTTTAATTGCTACATCAGGGGTTTTAGTAAACCTATTTTTTGCTGTAATAGGATACCTAATTGGTTTCACAGAATTTTCAAAATTAAACATATACCTTGCTTTTTTCAGTATTTTACCATTATCTGATTTAGATGGAAATAAAATCCTGTTTGGCAATAAAGTTTTATGGATTTTTCTCGCAACACTAACCGGAATAGGATTAGCATACTCCTTCTTTATGATCTAATTTAAATAGAAATTAAGGAAAAAAATAACAAAAGACATTTAAACTCTGACTGTCTTTATAAAATAATTAAATTAACCTTTAATAAAATGGCCGAAATGAAAAATAAAAAATTTTTAGGAGTTCTTGCAGTTATTTTGTTAATCGTGGGATTCTTTTTGTTAAATAGTAGTATTACGGGGAATTTCATTTTAGAATCCTTACCTGCTTTAGAAACTGGGCCCCTTTTGGGTTTATTTTTTGTTTTATGTTCTGCAGTTATTGCTTTTTACATAATTCGAAAATAAATCAAGATTTATTTTTTAATATTAATTATTTCTTAAGAGAAACAAGAATCTTTTTATAAGCGGTTATTTTTTCTTATTTATGAAATTTCTAGAAAAGATAACTCCCAGAGATTATCAGGAGAGTATTTTAAAAGCCTGTATTGAAAAAAATTGTTTAGTTGTTTTACCAACAGGATTAGGAAAAACCCTCATTGCTCTTATGCTTTCTATTAAAAGAATGGAAAGTTTTCCTAGTGAGAAAGTTGTCTTTTTAGCTCCAACAAGGCCGCTTGTAGAACAGCATTTAAATTTCTTTAAAAAACATTTACCTGAACTTTTTGGAGAAATGCAGTTATTTACTGGACAGATTCCCCCTGAAAAGAGAAAAACAGTTTGGAGAACTGCTGACATAATTTTTTCAACACCTCAATGTGTAGCAAATGATCTAAAAAATAATCTTTATAGTTTAGAAGAAGTTTGTTTATTAATTCAAGATGAAGCCCATAGGTGCATAAGAAACTATGATTACACATATATTGCAAAGAAGTATCTTGAACAATCCACAAACCCTAGGATAGTGGGGTTAACTGCGTCTCCGGGAAGTGAAAGGGTAAAAATAAAGGAAATTTGTAATAATCTCCATATCGAAGCTGTTGAATTAAGAACCCGAGAAAGTTCAGATGTAAAAGATTATCTACAAGAATTAAAATTTGAAAAGATAATCTTAGAGGTTTCTCCTGAAATGGAACAAATAAGGGGCGCTTTGAATCGTCTTTTTCAGGAATATGTAAGTGAATTGAGAAATAGAAAAATTTTTTTTGGAAGGCCAACAAAAACAGAATTAATAAAGTTACAAAAAAAAATTATGCTAAACATTTCTAAAGGGAAAAAAGATTATAACACTCTTCTTGCTTCAAGTGCATGTGCACAGTCTATAAAAATACAACACGCATTAGAATTATTAGAAACCCAAACAATTTGGAGTTTTAACAATTATCTAACCGTTTTACTAAAAAAAGCTTTAAAAAAAGAAAATAAAGGCGTTATCAGATTGGCTTCTAAACCCGAATTTAATTACTCTCTTGCTAAGTCTAAAGACCTTTTAAGAAATGGAATAGAACATCCAAAGGTTCTAAAAATTCAGGATTTAGTAAAAAAAGAGAAAGAATTAAATGACAAGGGAAAAATAATAATCTTTGCTCAGTTTAGAGATACTGCAAAGATGATTTCTGAAAAACTTAAAGAAATACCGGGTATATCCCCCGAGGTGTTTATAGGTCAGGGTAAAAAAATAGATTCTGATGGAGGAACGATAAAAGGGTTAAATCAAAAAGAACAAAAAGAAATCATAGAGAATTTTTCTTCTGGAAAAACAAATGTTCTTTGTGCTACTTCTATTGGAGAAGAGGGGTTAGATATCCCAGAAGTAAATACTGTAATTTTTTATGAACCCGTACCCTCTGCTATAAGGGCAATTCAAAGAGCGGGTAGAACAGCGAGATTGATGAAAGGGAAGCTAATTATTCTAATTACAAAAAATACCAGAGATGAAGCTTATTTTTATGTTTCAAAGTTTAAAGAAAAGAAGATGCATAACGCAATAAGTTCAATAAAAGAGGGTTTAGCAAAAAAAACAAAAACAGAAAAACAAAGAACGCTTGAATAAAAATTAGATATTAAAAACATACCACCTATAAAAATGGAAAAGATAATAGTCGACACAAGAGAAAAGAATTTCCATCTAGTTGAAGAATTAGAATCTTTGGGAATAGAGGTAGAAATAAAACCGTTAAAAGTAGGGGATTATATCGTAAAAGATGTTGTAATAGAAAGAAAAACTATCTCCGATTTTATTAATTCAATGTTAAGTAGGCGTCTTTTAATTCAAATAGAAGAACTAATTCAATATCCAAACAGACTTTTGATTATAGAGGGATTTGAAGAACAGGAATTATACCCTGATGAAAGTTTGATTATAAATGGGAAAGGAATACACCCAAACTCAATTAGGGGATTTCTTCTTTCAATACTGTTGAAGTATAAAGTTCCTATAATCTTTACAAAAGATTACAAAGATACTGCTAAATTTTTTTCCGTAATCTTAAAAAGAAAAACTCAAGAAATGTCCCTCAATGCAAATAAAAAAACTCTGAATTCTAAGGAAAGAAAGGAGTTCATCTTAGAGGGATTTCCAGGAATTGGGCCAAAGACCTCCAAAAAACTCCTTGAAAACTTCGGTACTCTAAAAGAGTTTATCAATGCGCCAGAAGAAGATTTAAAGAAGATCTTAGGTAAAAAAACAGAAGGAATAAAAAAAATAATTGAGGGGGAGTATAAAGAGGGTTTATATAAAAAGGATTAATTTAGGTTATATTCCTCAAGCGTTTTGTATACAGGCCCCTCTTCTTGCATAATTGATTCCTTTAATCTAAAATTTGTGACAGGAAAAATGATTTTAGGAATTTTTATTCGATTTAAGTTTTCTAAAAAAGACGCTTTATCTTTTATGGTTTTAACTCTAGCAATTGTTAGATGTCCCATAAATCTTTTTTCAATTGGATAAAAAGAACTTAATCTTTGATCAATTTCCGCTTGTATTTGTTCACAATTTTTTACACTCAACCAAATAATCCTAATAAAATTCTCAGAAAAAACACCCACCTTTTCAATTTCTATTTCAAAGGGTTTTATATTAACTTCCTTAAGTTTCTTGGTGATTTCTTCGACTTGTTTTTCTTCGATTTCTCCTATAAACTTCAAAGTAAGATGCAAATTCCAGGGTTCAATTTTTTTACCTAAAAAATCTGGAAGCTTATCTTGAACAATTTTTATTTTTCTTTGTATTTCTAGGGGTAAGTCTAAAGAAATGAATACTCTTTTTTTCATTTTTAGTAATAAGCCTCACTGTTAAAGATTTAACTTTATTTTAAAATTTAAAAAGATAATTTAAATTAATTCTGATAAAATTTTTGCTCCAAGCTTAACTGTCAGGTCCCCCATATCTTTTTCAGGGTTGATTTCTACAATATCTACTCCTCGTAAATTTTTAAGGAGGTTAATTCTTTGGATAACATACAAAAATTCGCGACTTGTCAATCCCCCTGGTTCTTTAAAAGAGACCCCTGGAGCAAATGCGGGATCAATAATACTCAAATCTATTGAAACATAACTCTCTTTATCTCTTAAGAATTCCATTATTGTGTCACAAGAATCTTCTAAATTTTCGTGAAAAGGATTCATAAGCATGAACTTTAGGTTTCTTTTTTTTAAAAAGGAAATTTCAGAAGAAGAGAAATTTCTAATTCCCACTAAGAAGATATTTTCTGGAGGAAACCCGGTTTTGATTAATTGATTAACCCACTCTTTATTTTTAGGAAACTTAGAACCGGATTCAAAGCAGTTAGGAGAAGAATCAAAGACCACTAAACCCGGTTCTTTTTGAATTTTTTTACAATAATCCAAAAAAGCTAGGGTTATAGAATAACTAATAGAATGATCCCCTCCAAGAAATATTGTTTTTGGTTTTTCTTCAAATATCTCCAGAGAGTTTTCATAGATAAGTTTGTTTGTCAGTTCTAAATTGGAGTTATCTAAGTGTATCTCTTCTAAATCTAAAAGTTTAGTATCTATGAGATTTCCTTTTTCATTATTTGATATTTCTTTTAAATTAGAAAGAATCAAATTACCCGATTTTTCACAACCATTTGTTTTTCCAGAACTATTAATCCCAGGAACTTTAACGATAAACATAATTCTGAACAGAAAAAAAGGTTTATAATTCTATCCTAAAATTTGCGCAAACAACCTCAATCTGGAACAAGAGCAAAGAAACTATTTTTTTCTAGGGGTATTTTTGCTATCTCTTTTACATCTTCAATTTTTACATCTCTTATATTCTTTTCAAATTCATAAAACTCTTCTATATTCCCGTTTATTTCATAATGGAGTAAATTAGCTAATTGATTATGAGAATCTTCACAAGAAATATAGTGGTTTCCAATGATTTGTTCTTTTACTTGGGAGAATTCTTCTTCTGTTAGTTCTTTAGAAATCTTCTCAAATTCATCCAGTATCACCCTTCTACACTCTTCTACTTTCTCTTTTTTTGTTCCAACATAAATTAAACTATAAGCAAAGTCTTTGTTTACTTCTAACTGAGCCCTAACCGCATAAGCAAGATTACGTTTATCCCTTATTTCTTGGAATAGTCTAGAGGACATTCCCCCTCCCATCAATACCCCCAAGACAATTGCTGCGTAATTCTTTTTATCCTTAGAAGAAGGGATGTGGTATGCTAAAGCAAAATTTGCCTGGTCTATTCCTTTTCTTTTTTCAATTTTAGAATTGTTCATAATTTCAATGTTATAAACAGGAACTTGGCCTTCATTTTTTACAAAATTTTTCTCAGCAAAGTCAACAATCTGATTAAAATCTGCATTACCAACTACACAAAGAATCATATTATTTGGTTGATAAACCTCTTTAAATCTCTTAATTATATCCCCTCTTGTAATTGAATTTAATGTGTCTGTTGTACCAATTAAGGGGATCCCAAATGGAGGCTTATAAAGAAATTTTTGGATTTCCTGAAGAACATATCTAGGCGGACTATCTTGGTACATTTTAATCTCTTCAAAAATAACTTGTCTTTCTTTTTTTATCTCTTCTGGTTCAAACAAAGGATTTTTGATCATATCACTCAAAACTTCTAAAGCGGTTTCGAGATGTTTACTGGGCATTTTACAATGATAAGCAGTGATGGATTCATCTGTAAACCCATTTAACTCTCCACCCTTTTTTTCTATTTCTTCTGCAATTTTTTTTGAGTTTCTTTTAGGGGTTCCTTTATATAAAAGATGCTCAATAAAATGAGATATTCCTTTATTGGATTCAGATTCATTTATCCCCCCACACCTCACTGCAAAAGCAACACTAACGACAGGGTTTTCTCTTTTTTCAAAGAGGACAGTCATGCCGTTTTGAAGGACTTTTCTATAAAATAAAGGTTCCATTATATCAGAATAAAAACAGGGTTTTTAAATCTTTAATTAAAAAAAAGCAAATAAGCTCCAATTCCTAAGAATATTAAGAATCCTAAGATTACAATTAACCACATTCCCAACTTTGATTTTTTGGGTTGGGCAACAGAAGAAGTTCCTTGAGGAACCCCAGGTTGAGTTGTTACAGTTTGGAGGTTAGGTGTTGATTGTTGAGGGGGGTTAGGCAATTGTGGTTGAGAATTTTGAGGTGGAATTTGTGGGGTTGGTACAGTTTGCGGAGTAGTTGTTGGCTGTTGAGGGGGGTTAGGTAACTGTGATTGAGAATTTTGAGGTGGAATTTGTGGGGTTGGTACGGTTTGCGGAGTAGTTGTTGGCTGTTGAGGGGGGTTAGGTAACTGTGGTTGAGAATTTTGAGGTGGAATTTGTGGGGTTGATATAGGTTGGCGACCTGTACGAGGGGATTGAACTCTTCTTGATCTCTGAGTTAAAGGTCTTCGAATATTTGATGGAGGAACCATAAATAAAAAAAGAAAGATTATGTTATAAAGTTATCCCTTCTGGAGTTTTCATAGGCTCTTATTTATCTTTTTAAAAATTAAAAATTGTTCACTGCCCATTTTAAATTCATCTAAAACCCAAAAATTTTCTTTTATAAAATTTAATATCCAGTATCTCTTTGCTTTAAATTTTGTTCTCTTCACCATACTCTCAACTGGTAAACTAAGGATGAATAAATCAACTAAAGGGGTTAATTCTAAAAGAAGTTTTTTTGAATAATCTCTACTTAACAATTCTAAAGAGTCTATTACCTTAAATAAAAAAACAATTTTAAAGGATTTTTCTTTTTTTATCAACCTTTTAAGGAGGTTTAGTTCAAAAAGGCTTAAGTGTATTGAATCACCTAAAAGGTTACTCTTACGAAAATAGATTTTAGCTAAATCAACAAACTGGCCAATGGATTCAATGACAAAATAACTTAGATTAGATCTCTTTTTATCTATATATGGATAACTGAAAAAATTTACTCCAGATCCAAGGTCAATAATACTAAGTTTTTCTGATTTTTTAGGAATATGTTTAAAAATCTTTGAATAAATTTCAGGATAGAAATCTATCCTCTCTCTAGTAGAAAGATGTTTTCTTAAAAACCATTCTGGAGGTTTATCTTCCAAAGATCTCCCTGAAAGAAGTTTTTGACTGCCAAAAGCACCAAAAGTTTTATGTAAAAGTTCTCTTGTGAGCTTAATTTTTTCTTCATCTGAAGTTTGCCTATTTTCAAAATGGGAAAAGGCTAAATAAATGTCTTTTTCTCTAAGTTTAGAAAACTCTTTTTTTGAAGATATCTTTTTAATTATCTCTTCTTTTTCCATTCTATTCGATTTAATTAATGTTTAATAAATTTTTTAAGGAAAAGTTGTTTAAAAGATGTATGTAAACTTAACTTAACGCGTTATCAAAATAAAATCAAAATTTTAAAAAAGTCTTAATATTAAAATGGCCTCAACAAACCAATCTCCCCAATATCAAAAAGCAGAGGGAATGTATTTACAAGCAAGAAATGATGAAGAAAGACTGAGATATCTTGAAGAAATGATCAGGGAATGTCCCAAACATAAATCTTCTGAAAAAATGCTTGCACAATTAAAAACGAGAAAGAAGAAACTTTTAGAAAAAATAAACAAAATAAAAAAAAGGGGGAAGGGGAAGAAGGAAGGAATAAAAAAGGAGGATTTACAAGCGGTTATAGTAGGTTTCACAAATACCGGAAAATCTTCATTAATTTCTATTTTAACGAATGCTTCTCCAGAGATTACCCCCTACCATTTTACAACAAAAAAACCAGTAATTGGGATGTTAAACTATGAAGGAACGCCTATTCAAATTATAGAGGTCCCCTCTTTTGAGTCTGAGTATTATGATAGGGGGGTAGTTAATACTGCAGATTTGATTATTATTTTAGTGACTTCTCTTGAACAAATAGAAAGAATAAAAGAAGACTTAAAAAATGCCCACGGAAAAAAACTGGTAGTATTTAATTTACAGGGTTTTGAAGATGAAAGGAAAATTAATGCTACATTACAAAGTAAAAGGTATAATTTTATGAGCATCTCAACAAAAAATGGTAAGGGTATTGAAGACTTAAAAGAAAAAATTTTTCAGAATTTTGAAAAGATTAGAATTTTTACGAAAGAACCGGGAAAGGGAAAATCTCAAAAGCCAATAATTTTAGATTCAGGCACAACAATAAAAGAAATTGCAGAAAGGATTCTTAAAAATGTAAAAGAAATAAAAGAAATAAAAATTTGGGGTCCTAGTTCCAAATTTCCAGGGCAAAGGGTTGGAATCAAACATATTCTAAAAGATTTAGATGTTGTAGAATTTAAAACGTATTAAGAAAAAGAAAAGATTATCAATTTTATTGATTTTTCCTTATAAGAGAAATGATCTCCTCTAAATATCTGGATATTGCATTTTTTAAATCAGAAGGATGAATCTTTTCTGATTCAAACATTTTCTCTAATTTAGGATAATCTTCAATTAAAATATCCCCCCCATATCTTTTCTCTCTTTTTATTTTCAATTCTCCAAATTGAGGGAAGATAATTGTTTTAGCTATAGACAACAGAGGATTGTTTGTGACGTCTCCTACTTTACAATAAGCTCTCCCAATCTTTTTCTCAATATCCTCTTTTTTATCTTTAATAGAGATTAAACTCTCCGGAACAGAACTAGACATCTTTCCCCCAGGTCCCTTAAGACTCGGAATTATAGGGGTGTACAAATAAACTGCTTCAGGAAGATCAATTTCTTTTCCGATATCTAATCCCAGCATATAAATTTTTCTTTGGTCTGTGCCTGCAACCACAAAATTAGTTCCTAGTGCATGAACATCTGCTATTTGCATAAGTGGATAAATTATCTGACTTATTCGCGTATTTTCTGTATTTCTTACAACTTGTTGGATAGAACGAATACCCCTTTGAAGAGTTGTTTTTAATGCTAATTTAAGCACATTCTCCATATATTCTGGTTTTCTTTGAAAATCAGTTCCTTTGATAAATTCTGCCTTTAAACCCATAGCTTTGAAAGCTTTTTCCCATTGTTTTACTTGACTATTTACAAAACCCCAATCCCCTTTTTGATTGAGCCAAGTATGCCAATCAGCAAGAAGAATCTTTATTTTTATCCCTGCTTTTTGAAGATCTAAAAGTTTCATTACAGTTACCAAATGACCAAGATGAATATCTCCTGAACACTCATAGCCACAATAAGCAACTCCTTTTTTCATAAAATTTTCAATTTGTTGTACATTTATGATTTCTTCAGTATTCATCTTTATCAGTTCAATTTTCTCATCAATTTTTCTTCTCATAGATAAGTTACATACCCCCAATTATTAAATGTTTTTGTTCCATTCATTAAAAAGAATAAATATTAAAAAAACCAGAATTACAAATTAAAGAGAGATAGCTTTTTGGGGGCAGGAATTTGCAGCTTTCTTCTCACATACTAAATCTTTGGAGATTTTTTTAACTCTTGCCTTCCCATCAGAAACTTCAAAACTTTTAGGGCAAATTGAAGCACAAAGTCCACAACCAATACACTTCTCTTCATCAATTTTTACTTTTCCCATTATACCTCCTATCTAATTTTAATTCTTGAAAGGTTTCTCTTTCTTTCTGATAAAAGATTCCTAAAGGTATCTTTGATTCTACAGAGACGTAATCAAATTCTTCGGATTTACAAAATGCTTGAGATAAATCTTCTTTATTATGCCCAGATTCTTGTAGATTATAAAATCTATTTTCGTAAGTGTTATGATGGAAGATTAAACAAGGTTGAATAATCTCAATAAATACAAACCCCTTATGATTTTTTGATTTTTCGAGGATATCCCTAACTTGCTCAGAATTTGCAAATACTCTTGCCACAAAACTTGCTCCAGAAGAAAGCATTAATTTGAGGGGGTTAAGGGGTAATAAAAAATTTCCAGAAGGATTTGATTTATCGATATACCCTTTTTCAGTCACAGGAGTTGGTTGGCCTAAAGTCAAGGCAAATACCTGATTATTATGGACTATATATGTAAAATCAGTATTAAATCTCGCGGCATGGATAGTATGTTCGATTCCCTCTGCATAAGCATCTCCATCACCTGAAAAACCAAAAACTTTCAATTTTGGTTTGGCTAATTTAATTCCAGTACAAGTAGGGGGAACTCTTCCATGAAGGGTATTTGCCCCTGGAAGGTTTAGATAATCAAATATCTTAGAATTACAACCAATTCCAGAAACAATTGCAAAATCATCTAATTTTTTTCCTTTTTTTATCTCATTCTCTAAAAAATTTTGAACTCCAGAAAGTATCTGAAAGTTAAAACATCCCGGACACCAGGTAGGTAAGATAGTTGTTCTTAAAGATTTATTTTTATTTATTTTTGTTTTATCTGAACTCATTTTATTCTTTTTTTTATCTCGTTTTTAATTACATCACTAAAAAATTGTCTCCCATCATATTTTAAAATTTTATTTTTTTCAGGGATTACATAACCAAAATTTTTAGAGATTAATTTAGAAAATGGTGAGTCGGAGTTGTTTTCAACAACAATAACTTTTTTAGCAGATTTTATTTCTTTTTCTAATTTTTTTGGTAAAGGTTCAAGATAAGGCACATGGATCATCTTACAATTCAATTCTTTAGTAGCATCTAAAACTGGACCCTTAGTACTCCCCCAAGTTAAAACGAGATTTTTGCTTTGGGTATTGCCAAAAACTTCAAGGCTATTTAATTTTTCTAATTCTTGAAGGATTTTCTCTCGTTTAAGTTTTCTCCTTTCTGCAGCTTTAAAAAGATCTTCTGCTTTTTCGCTAATCTCTCCTTTTATATCTGTTTCGTAGCTCGAAAATCTTTTGGGCCAAGAGATGTTTTTTATAGATTTTTTTAATCTTGGTTTTTGAGTTTCTAAGTAGACACTTTCTGCAAGGTGTTTATCCGAGAGTATTATTCCTGGAACCTTATATTTCTGGGTTAAATAAAATAATTCTGAAACCCTTTCCATTGCTTCAGTAGGGTCTCCTGGAGCAACAACTATTCTTGTAAATTCTCCATGTCCAGAACAACAAGCTACATCTAAATCCCCTTGTCCAGTTCCAGTTGGAAATCCAGTTCCAGGACCAAATCTTTGAGCGAGATAAAAAACAACAGGTATTCCTGAAGCACCAATAAAACTAAGAAATTCAGTCATTAAATCAAAACCCCCTCCGCTGGTTCCCACCATAACTTTAGCACCAGTAATAGCACTTCCCGTAGCAGCTGCAATATCTGCAATTTCATTTTCTAAACCAACAACATAATGAGAATTATCCTTTTGTCTTTTAGCTAATTCTACTAACAACCCTGTTGCAGGAGTCATAGGATATGCATAATAAAAATCTAATCCAGATTTGATTGCAGAAAGAGCAATTGCTTCGCTCCCATCCATTAAAAGAATATTCTTTCTTTTTTTAATTAATGGAAGTTCAATTTTTCTCTTCTCAGAATCATAACCTTTTTTAGCTTCCTTTAAAGCTTCTTCTGCATTTCTAACCCCTTTAAGATTATTTTCCAGTGAATCAAAACCTAAATTCAATAATTTAAAAATTGCGCCAATATAAAATGAATTTTCTTCTCCCTCCTGATAAATAATTGTTTTTTTATGGGTATTTTTTTCATGAATTTTTCTAGAAAGTTTATCTAAAGGAATTAAAATATCAATACCAGAGGTATTGCTCATTACCTTCTCTGTTGAGAAAGTAATAGTGTTATAATTATGGCCACCTCGGACCATAGACTGATATTCTCTTGAGCAAAATAAATAATAACCTTTTTGCGCCAATCCCTGAGAAATTAAACCTGCAAGAAAATTGGGACCTTGCCCCGCAGGGCCGCCACAAACAATATTCCACCTCATCATAAAAAATAGAGTAAAGGCTATTTAAATCTTACTTGATAATTTTAAAAAAAAATAAAAATAAAAAACAACACAAATCACTTTTTGAATTTGTTAGTAATAAAATACTTTTTGCCCTTTATTCCTTTATCGTAAAGCCTCTTAGTATAACCCACATTATCAATTTGATCCTCTTGTATCCCTAGTTCATTTAAAACTTCCAAGATTTTATTTCGAGCCTTACTAACTTCACTTCTTTTTGCAAGGTATTCAATTTCAAGATAGGTGCCTACATTTTTAACATGATTAATCTCAATTACAACTCTTTTATCTTTTTTATAAAGATACGATTCTGTATGTTTTCTCTTCTTAACCCATGGTTCAAAACTAAGATCCTCCAAAAGAGCTAAAAAATTCCTCATTTGATCTCGATTTAGTATCTCAAATTCATATTCTTCTTTTACAACAACGCCCTCTTTCCAAAGTTTTTTAAGATGTTTTTTAAAATTAACAGTATACTTTTTACCGTCATATCTTATTCTGAATGCTTTTTTAGGATAACCTTTAGGATTAAATGCAAAGTAATCGTCACCCCGGCTTTCTGTTTTTTCATGGATTGCAATGCTTTTTATAATTTTTCTTAGAAGGGCAACATTATCAATTCGTGCTTTTGTTTCGACCTCTAGTAACATTTTTTACCTCTTTTTTGATTTATTCCACTTAAGAATTTTTACCTTTTAAATCCTTCTTTTATTTTAATCTTTATTTCGTCAATGCACTCCTTATTAACAATAGTAGAGAGTTCACCTAATTCTTCATCTCTTAATAAAGACTTTAAAATTCTCCTCATTATTTTTCCGGAACGAGTTTTAGGAAGATCTTCTACAAAATAAATTTCTTTAGGCCTTGCAATGGGCCCAATCTGGGTATTAACAAGAGAAGTAATTTCTTTACGAATCCTTTCTTCTTTTCTACTCTCTAATTTTTTCTTTGGCATAGCAAATACCACGATTTCTTCACCCTTAATTTTATCAGGTCTTGAAACAACTGCAACATCTCCGATACTCTTACTCTTATGAATTGCGTGTTCTAACTCCGCTGTTGAAAGCCGATGTCCTGCAACCTTAATCACGTCATCACTTCTCCCAAGGATTTTTATAAATCCGTTAGGGTAAAGAACAGCTGCATCTCCTGTAATGTAATAATCCACTTTTTTTCCATTTAATTTAAAATAAGTTTCTTTGTATTTTTTTTCATTTTTCCAAACTCCCCTCAACATTGCTGGAGAAAAGGGGGGGAATTGAACCAAAAGGCCTTTTCCTTTTTTTAAAATTCGCCCGGTTTCACTAACAACCCCGTACTTTGTTCCAGGAAGACTTCTTCCCGCAATTCCAGGCATAAAAGGTCCAACACCTGGAAGAGAATTAATTACATTTGTTCCAGTTTCAGTTTGCCACCAAGTATCAATAACCGGAAGATTTCCTTTCCCAATTTTTTTGAAGTACCATTTCCAAGTCACTTCATCAATTGGTTCCCCTACAGAACCTAAAATTTTCAATGAATCCATTTTTTTAGGAACCCATTTATCTCCCCAAAGAATAAACATTCTTAATGCCGTAGGAGCAGTATAAAATGCAGATACTTTATACTTGTTAATTATTTTCCAAAATCTCCCAGGGTTAGGATAATTTGGGATCCCCTCATACATCAAAGTTGTAAAACCATTCAGTAAAGGACCGTAACATAAATAAGTATGTCCGGTGACCCATCCAATATCTGCAGTACACCAAATTATTTCTCCTTCTTTAAGATTAAAATTCCATTTAGTGGTATACATTGCTTGAACAGAATACCCCCCGCTTTCGTGAATAACACCTTTAGGTTTCCCAGTTGTCCCAGAAGTATACAAAATAAAAAGGGGTTCATTACTTTCCATTGTTTCAGGTTCACAGTATTCACCTGCTTTTAATAAAAGTTCATCGTACCATTCTTGACCTTTTTTTAAAGCTCTTTTTTTATCAAAACGGTTTATTACGATAGTTCTCTTTAATTTTGTCTCTTTTATTCCTTCTTCTGCCCTTTGGAGTAATTTTTCTTTTTCTCCTTTTCTATAATAACCGTCCGCAGTTATCAATAATTTTGCTTCTCCATCTAAAACTCTAACTTTAAGTGCATCTGAAGAAAAACCGGAAAAAACAATACTATGAATTGCTCCGATTCTTGCACATGCTAACATAGAAATAATAACCTCCGGAATTAAAGGAAGATAAATACAAACCACATCTCCTTTCTTAATTCCTTTTTGTTTTAAAACGTTAGCGAATTTGTTAACCTCCTTCCAAAGTTCTTTATAAGTATAAATTCTTTCTTTTTCATCCTCTTTTTCTGGAACCCAAATAATCGCTTTGTTATCCCCCAAACGATATAAATGTCTATCTAAAGCATTATAACATATATTCAGTTTACCTCCAAGAAACCATTTAAAAAACTCACCTTTTTGTTCGTATCCCTTTTTCCATTTTTCCTTCCAGGAAATTCCTTCTTCTGCAAGTTTCTCCCAGAATTTTATAGGATCTTTAGCAGCTTCGCCATAAATTTTTTCATCAGAAATCCAGGATTCATTTTTTGAATCTTTTGTTGGAACATAAAATCTTCCTTTTTTTAAAACCCTCTTTTTCATTTTTTGCTTTTATTTTTTAACTCCGAAGTTTATGATATAAAATTATTTTAGTTTTTAAAGTTTATTTTAAAGTTTGTAGTTCAATAAAGATTCAATTATTTATGTATCAAATAAATTTAATTTCCCTTTTTCTTTAAGAAAATATTTTTTAAGAAGCAGGGTCTCTAACAGCTCCAAATACTATATTCCCGGTACAACTTCCAGCTACGCCCATAGGAACATAAATTCTCCAGAAACTAGGTTTAATGGCGTTATTAATAACATCATCTGTTCGCTTATTTAAATTAAATTCATAAACATTAACTTCAGTTGTTTTTGTTAAATTTGTATATGTTCCTTCAAATTCTCCAAAAGAAAGAGCCCCGGGAGTTGATTCAGTTAAATTGAACTTTTCATAGAATATAGAAATAAACCCGATAGCTCCTAGGCTACAATTCATTGCATAATTATCCCCAGGAGTCTGCGCATAACCACTTAAAGTCAAATTTAGTTCGACATTACCATAATTAGTTACATTTGCTAATTGTTCATCTGAAACAAAAGTTGCATTAACCTGTCCATAATTTATTGAATCTGGAAGCCCAATAGCCAACAGCTCATTAACAGACTGAGTACTACTATTAAAAGTTGTCCAACCCTCTGAATCTGTAACTAAAACACTTGCATTCCATAATCCTTCGTTGGCATAGTATTCTAAATAAAGGGTACAATTTGATTCAATTTCATACTCGTCCCCATAAGAGGTGTTTATATCACAACTGATGTTTGTATAATGGATGCTGTTATTATCAGCTCCCCCATAAAGAGAATTAGAATTATCAAAAAATTCTAAAGAAACATTATCTATGTCTCCTTCCCCATTAAAATCTCTCGCAATAACAATTACTGAAAGAAGAGTCGTAGAATTAGGTGTTAAATCAATAGAATATCCATCATTAATAGTAATAGATAATATCTCAGGATAAACATTTCCAATATCCAGTTGAGAATTAACTGTAACATTTTCCCCTATACCCGCAGAAACTCTCGGAAATGAAAATACAAAAAAAGTACTAATTGCTAAAAATTGTAAAATAGCTAAAGCGAATATCAAGATTCCTAAAAACAAAAATTTCTTACTAATTTTTATTTTTTTATTTTTAAGTTTTATTCTCATCTCTTTTTATGAAGCTGCTTAAATTTAAGAAGCTAATTTAATAATGATCTTTTTATTTATAAACTTTACTTTATTTTTAATTTTAATTAGACTAATTCTATATAAAGGTAATATGCTGTGGCTCCCTCCCAATCAGAATTTCCTCTTTCAGGAACAATCATCTGAAAATCATATTTATTACCGTCATATCCCTCAATAGAGTCCTCTAAGATTGTAGTATAGATAAGATTCCCAGGGGAAAGGTAATCAACACCATCAAAAAGAACAACTTCTTGAAAAGATTCGTTTTGCGAGGTATCGTTTATATAAGTATAAAGAGAAGGGCAGGAATCTGAGAGGATGTGTGTAGTACCTACATAAAAATCATCATGAGTATTCCCCGAAAAAGTAGCGGTTAAATTATCATTTGGATTTGAATGGTTCAAAATAATATTCTCTGATTCTAAGATATCACTATTTGCACATTTAATCTGGTCCCATTGAACAAGCGTATCATTACGTGTTGCATAAACATTTCCAGAGATTGTGGCAAGTTGCCAGTCATATATAGTAGAACCATTACTGTTATCAAGGGTAAATAATCCAAAAACCCATCCAACAAATGCTTTCCAACGAGGATTTTGGATTGAAGCAGTGATATTCAAAGAGGAGATATAACCCCCAGATATATTCACCTCTACTCCTGGCAAAGCTAACTTTGTTTCGTTGCCGGTGATGTTTATTGAATCTGGGCCAGTTTGTTCTGCAACAACAAAAGAAGTAGTTAAAAGAATAACAATTAAAGAGGCTATTAAAACAATTAGGTTTAAAGGAAAATTTTTCAATTTAATTTTTTTATTTAAATCCATATCACCACTTTTTAATCATTTATAATAAGTATGTTAAATATATCTTAATGATTAAGATAATCAGTAAAAAATACTTTATAAATGTTTTTCTGTTTTTGGTATTCTCTTACCTTTATTAAAAATAATTTTAAAAAGAGAATTTAAAATTTATAAGAATAAAAACTGAAAAAGAAAAAGAAAAAGAAAAAGAATTTTACACAAAACTAATTATTCTATATCTAAATAGAAATAATAAGTTGTGGTATCAATATCGGTTCCCCTCCCATCTTCAAGAACAACCATCTGGAAGTCATGTGAACGGTTATCAAAACCCAATTTCTCAACTTCTAAAAGTGCTGTAAAGACTACACTTCTGGAAGTAGGTTCATAAAGAAGTACATTTTGAAAAACCTCTCCTGCTTCATATGTAAGAAGTTTTGCCGTTGGACACAATGCATTAAATTCTAAGCTCGAGGTATAAAAAACACGATGGTCTTCAGAAATAAATGTATCATTTACACCATCCCCTGCATAACCTGGGATGTTAAACATGTTATGAAGCTGGGTATAATTAAGACCATTTTGGCTAACTAATCCACTTCCTCCAGGTGTGTTTGGTGTTTCTGCTCCAAATGTTCCGGCAGCAGTAAGATTAAAACACATTATATCTAACCATTCTATACCTGTTCCGTTTGTACTTGCATAAACCTGTCCTCTTGGATGTGCTTGACTCCAATTATACATGATATTACTACTTGCATCTGCTAATCGGATTGTACCGCTAACATTCCCAAAGTAACCTTGCCAGGTCTTAGTAGTTGAAAAACTATGTAGGACTAGTTCTGTTAGATTACCTGCAAAGGCATCATGTGATCCTGGAGCTTCGATAGGCGCTGTGGTTGATGAACCCTCTTCTACTCCTGCTCCCTGAATCTCAGCAAAAACAAAAGGAGTCATAGACAAGATTAAAACTATACTCGAAACTATCAAAAGAATTCCGTACACACTTTTATTATCTTTTTTCATATCACCCCTCCTTTTTATTTAGTTTAATTAATAACAAATTAGATTAATTAACAATAATCAGTTTATAAATTTTTTGAATTAAGAAGTTTTATTTAACAAACAAAGACAATAACCTGAATATTAAGGAAACTCTCCTTTATTAAACAAAAACAAATTTAGAAAAATGGTTAACCCCTATTAATTTTAGATTATTTCTGTATAAAAAACAACACTTTTTTTCCCATTACCTCCATATTCTCTTAAACTCGCGGGGATTCGCATTTCATAATCATAGGTTCCGTAGGTCCCTTCTTGTTGAAGGTTGATTTCAGTTACAAAAACAACATCTTCTTTATCTAACCCCCCAAAAGATCCATCGGTGTCTTTAGAATAATCCCATAAAATTCCAGTAAGAAAATTACTACTATTAATAGAAATAGTTATAGGAATATTAAGAATTTCATTATTGAATACTAACAATGTCGTGGTATTTTTAACCTCTCCCTCTTCTAAATAAAGCTCTGAAATCGAATCCTGAAAATTAGACATATTCAAAAATTCATCTAGTTTAGAAAAATCCAAAGAAGAAACTCCCCCAGAAACATTTCTTCCTAAAGCTTGAAGATTAAACCAATAAATTAGGGAATCAACATTTGTTGCATAAATGTTGCCCCCCTCGTTATTAGTCGCAAACCACCTAATAATCTTTGAACCATTTTGATTTTCTAATTCAAAAGTACTCTCAGAGGTTAGTTCTCCATAAAAAAAATGCCAACTACCAACAGTAATTGATTTATTTGCAATGTTGTTTTCTTTTGTCACCTCTTCTATTTCACCGTCCGGATCAATAACCACAAATAAATTTGAAGTTCCCATAATGGCATTCCACAAAATAGAAAGGGTATAGTTTTCTAAAGCCCCAAAGGGAGCTATGAATAAATCTTCACCAAGCTGAACTCCGTCTATTTGAGGATCTCCTAAAAAAAATCTGACAGTTACATTTGGTACAGTAACGTTAACTAAGTTATAAAGAACGGCACTTAAATTAACAGTTTCGTTTTCAACAGGGGAATTAGTATCAAAGGTTATTTCTTCTGAACTTACAAAAAGGTCTGGTAAAGTAACATTAAACATCCTTGTTTCTGACCATTCAAAATTTCCAGCCTGATCCAAACATGTAACATTCCAAAGATGTTCTCCTAAAGAATAATTTCCAAGAATAACCTCTATAGAAGTCCCATTTTCTAGATTTATCTCTGAGGCATTTAGAATATTATCTACATAGAGTCTACATCTCAAATTTGGAGAAAAGTTGTCTTGAGCACTAAAATTAAAAAATACTGTTCTCAGGGTATTAGTCTGATTTAAAGGGTAATTTAAAGAAACAATTGGGGGAGTTAAGTCGATAGTAAAATTAAAAGGTTCTGGTGAGAAGGTATTAAAATCTGGGAAAACATCAGTACATAAAACAGTCCAATTATGCATTCCCTCTAAAATTCCTTCCACAATAAAAGAGTTATTAATATTTGCAACCAACTCTGGAGAAGAAATTGTTTTATTAAATCCACCATCTAAATAAAGGGAACAACTCGAAAGACCAATTGCATCTTCTGGAAGATAAATAAATTCAATGGTAGAAGAATTTAAATGTCCGTAATTAACAGGTTCAAAAAGAGTTACTTTCGGGGGGGCGTAGATAGTAAAATTTCTTTCCCCACTTAGATTTTGGTTCTTCGCCATATCTCTACATCTTACCTGCCAAGTGTAGTTTCCATCTGATCTTGAAACATTTAATTGATTCAGGCTTCCGTTGGTTATACTTAAATTTTCATAAATTGGGATTTCATTTAATAAAAAATCACAACTTAATGGAAAATCCATGTTATCTATTACTCTAAATTGAAAATTAATTTCGTTCCAATCGAGAGTTTCATTTTTTTCGGGGGATATTAAACTAATTTCTGGGGGTGCAGTATCTATAGTAAATACCCAAGTTTCTGTATGCCCTTCTAAGTCGGTTTTATCTTTAACTGAAACAAACCAAGAGTAGGTTCCATCTTCTAAGGTGACTGTAAAATTATTCTCTGCGTCGTTTTCAACAAAGGTTTGATTTGTCATATAAGGTTCACCATTAATCAAAAGCGTTGCATTAGATATATCGTCATTGTCATCAATCACAAAATAAGTAAGGTTTAGTGTAGAAGAATTATGAAAGGAATTATTTGGAGGAGAAATCAGTTCTACAAGGGGTGCAAAAGACAGTATAAAGAATCTTGTTTCTGAAACCTGATAGTTCCCTGCAGGATCTTGACATGTAACATTCCAGTTTTTATTTCCTCCTTCTTCAAAATAAACTTCTCGGGAAGTAAGTGTTGCATTTGTTGCATTAAAAGAATCAACGACAATGCCATTTACATTTATATCACAAAAAAGATTTTCTGCGAGGTTATCTGTGACTGTATAATTAAATTCTACTGTTGAAGAGAAAATATTTTCTTGATCTTCTGGAGAATTAAGGGTTATATTAGGTGACAAAGTATCTACATAAAATTTTCTTTGAGAAGCAGTTCCCACTAAACCCTGACTATCTGTAACATTAACAGTCCAGTTGTAAATTCCATCACTTAAATTTAAAGTAAAATTATTTATCTCCCCGATGGTTACAGGAGTTTGGTTTGTCATATAAATTTCCCCATTAATAATTAAAGTAGAATTAACAACTAAATTACTTGAATTATTAACTTGATATTCCAAAAAAAATGTTGAGGTATTAAACCAAGTATTATTGGGGGTTATAAGAGTTACATAAGGGGGCATTTCTTCTTCAGTTATTGTAACCTTTCTTGTTGTTTCTCCTATTTCCAAATCAAAAAGAGAATTTGCAACACATCTTAGATTATTAACAGAGGCTAAGTTACCTCTTAAAGTGAAATTAGTATTTATTAATTCTTGACCAATATCCCCTAAATTATGAGGATTTGTTTCTCCTTGTGCTAAAATAAGATTTCCCGAAGAAGAAATATTCTGCCACCCTTGCTGTGAGGTGTTATACTGAAGATAAACATTAGTCTCAGAACAAAAACCAATAGTACATGAAACTGAACAAGTTGCATTAAACTCTTCACTAGTTGAGATATTAATATCTTCTACAGGATAAATTAAATCTGTTTCCAAAAATCCTTCGGTGGTGATATTCAAATCAACCCCAGAATCTGGATCAAAGGGATTATCCCAAATATGGATTAAAGTGGTCTCTCTACTAGGATTTCCGTCGGCATTGTAAGCATTTACAAGAAGCATTAAACGATCTTCAGGATTTAAATAAAGGTCTTCGGTTATACAATCTGAAACAGTTTCAGAAGTATATGCAGAAACAATTTTTCCGCCTGTTCCGTCGTTACCATAAGAACAAATCAGGGTATCTTCGGAAGAGTTAGTTACATAAAGTTTCCAAGTTAATCTATATCTATCTATATTAGCTGTGTTTTGGAAAAGAGAGTGAAATGTTACAGGGCTACTTGCATGTATAATCGCACCATTATGGCCCATGTAATAAGAAGTAGCTTTAACAAGATTAAGAAGTGTCCCGGAATAAGAACTAAAACTTGCAGAATTTGAAGTACCATCTTTAGCACCACTAAGAATTATTTCAGCAAGGGTATTTCCCGTAAAATTTTGAGTAAATGTTTCATAAAAAGTTTGGGGAATCATTTCCCGCGAGATATTTATATTAACTATCCAACTCTCGCTCCAACCTATCAAACCTCCAGCATCAGTACAAGAAACACTCCAGTTATAGGTTCCATTTGAAGCGTAAAGATCAAAGAACAAGGGAGTATCTTTAAAGATTATATAATCTGTTTGTTTAAGTTCGTCATTTAAGTAAATAGAACAATTTTGAATTGGAGATTCATCTGAAACGTTATATTGAAAAGTTAAGTTGAAATCATTAGTAATTGTAGATCCATTAGACGGAGAGATTAAATTAACAACTGGCTCTGTAGTATCAAAAGAAAAAGTTCGGTTTGAAAAAGAAAATTCACATCCATTAAAATCGTCACAACATTGTATATTCCACAAGTAATTTCCCTGTTGAGAATAAGTTTTATTAAAATAGTTATATTCCCCATTTAGGATTAAGGTTTGATTGGTTTTATTCATATGCCAATTTCCTGTAGAATTATCCCAAAGACTACAATTTAGAAAGTTGTCTGAAGAAAGAGGAGTATAATTAAAGATAACATCATAAGAATTTAAAATTGCTTGATGAAATGGGGAATTTAAGGTCACAGAAAGATTCCCTAATTCCGGTACTTCATAACTCACATTAAAGAATAAAACGTCAAAAGACCAGGTTCTTGTTTGCCTGTTATTTGCACTATAAGCTTGAGTTCTTGCCATCGCTCTGGCTCCTGTTGATCCAAAAAAATTAGAACACTGCCAATTAAAATCAGATGTTACGTTAATACATTCAAATGAGGTGGGTTCAGAGACATAACAACTTGCAAGAGTATTGCTCGACCAGGTTGTTCCACTATCATTACTAACATCTACATAACAAGTACTCTCTCCGTCCGGAGCTCCCCAGAACTTATAACAAATTTCAACACTGGTAATGGTTTCACAATCTGTAATCCCGGAATTATAAGAGGCTATTTTTATTCCCCCATATTCTCGCGTATTACCAAAACGATAAGATTGGGCGGTTTCGTAATTTGAATCATCACAGCTTACTCTATCCCCTGAAGAAGAACATGAAGAAGGATAAAATCCCTCACAGTTTAAATCAAAGGTATCCCTATTACCTTGTAAACTCTGTCGTGAACATTCTTGAGCTCTAAGTTCAACGCTTCCCCCAGGATATGCGAGAGGGTCAACTATGTAATCAAATTCTAAGGTACCCCCTATAATCTTTAAATCAAAACCATCTTGACTAGAGTCTAAACCAAATAAATAAATTGAATTTGGGCTATGCTCAGAGATCTCGGTTATCTCTCCTACGATATCTTCCCCACCTAATTCATAAACCTTAATTTGAGGATCTCCAGAGATTATCCTTGGATAAAATTTAATGTAATTCAAAAAAGATAAATTTTGTTCAAAGATAACTCTCACATATTCTCCATCATTTATGGGGGGGCTCCAGATACCATCTAAGTTTTTAACTTCCTCATAGATATTTGAAATAAAATTTTTTTCTGAATCTAAATGTTCAGCACTAGCAACCTCAATTATAATCTCAAAGGTTTGGGTTGATAATTGTGGGATAACCCATTCAAGATAATCGTAGAACCCGTCCCCATCTTTATCTTGCAAATTAAAACTATCAATAAAAGAATCTTCTTCAACCCAGAAGATTTTTATTCTAGAGGGATCCCTAATCTTAAAAGAATTTTCTAAAGAGGTAAAAACTAAAACATCTTCGTATAAAGTACTACTTGGACTAGTTGCAGTAATCATCTTACCATTAGGAATTTTCTTTTCTTTAGAATAGGGGGCGGGAGTCTCATAAGTGATCCAATATTCTGCGCTAAGATTATCTACATCAAAGGTTACTTGGATTTTTTTATTTTCAGAAAAATTTTTCTCTCCTAAAATGTTTAGCCAAGAAAAAAGGTTTTTTATAAAATTTTTTTCTCCTTCAGGGGAGATTACTTCTTCTTTCATATAAATCTCAAGTTCTTCAGTTTGATTATACAAAATCTTATTTACAAGAATCTTGTCAGATTCTAGGGGGATAAAAAAAGAGAAATTTCCTAAAAAACTAGGAAACACCTCCTCATTCCAGGATACCGGCTCATCTAGTTTAGTTTTATAATCTAAGGGAGAATTCTGTTCTAAGATAAGGTTACAGGAATTGTTACAACCTCCTGTTAAAAAAGAACTTTCTTCTTCAATTATTTTTTCCCTAACAGAAAGATACAAATCTTCTCTGCCTTTAGAAGTTTGTAAAGTGAGGGTATAATTACCTATTTCATTTAAAGGAAAAATAAGAATCTCACTTGAACCTTCTTTTAGATAAGTTGAAGAGGGGGTTTTAACTCTTAAGATAAAATCACCCTGATCTCTTAAATCTAAACGAAAAAAATCATCAAGATTATAATAAAGGACTGAACCTGCTGAAAAAATCGAAAGATTATTTAAAAGAATTATAAAACAGAATAAAAAAAAGACAGATAATGCTAATATCCCCCGTTTGATTAACCTCTTTTTATTCATTTTTGTATTTTTAATCTGATAATTCCATTTAATTAAATTTATTCTTTAAATTGCCCTATTTTTTTGAAATTCAAAGGTTTATGAAACATCCCCTCTTAAAATATCCCCCAAATATTCAAGATTTTAACAACAGATTTTAAGAGTCTTTTAGGAACTTATGTAAATCCTCTAAAGTTCCATATACTTTCTTTTTTGATGAGTATGGAAGAGATTTATATTTCTCTGATATTTCAAGATAAGTTTTTTCTGATTCTTCCTTTTTTCCTTTAGAAGAAAAAGATCTTGCTTCATTTGATTTTTGAATAATCTCTTCAACTAACTTAAGAGACCGATTTCTCAATTTAATAAATCCTAAATAGAAAACTGCGATTAAAATCAAAAGGACTACTAATGAAACCCCCATAGAAATTTCATCTAAATCTTCTAGTACTAAAAACCCGGTTATTCCGGTTCCAGATGTTTTAGTTTCAGGAGGAAGGTAAACAATCCCAAATAAAATTTCTTCTAAAGAATCTAATTCTACTTCTTTTTCTATAAAGTAACTTATTTCCTTAGTATCTGCAGAAAAAGAAATAACCAATTCTTTAATAGTTTGATAATTTTTATTTTTAATAGACAATTCGGAGATACTTTCAACAACACCCCTTGGGAGAACTTCTAAAAAGATAAAACTATCAGTTTTATTTAAGGTTCCTCCAATTTCTCTAATTAAGAGAAATACGTCTTTATCTACGCCCCCCATTTGTTGAATATTTATATTAATAGCTCTTGTTTTTACAGAGATTCCTCTTTCTGTTATTATTGCACTAGACTTTCTAATCATCCTGCTATCAAAATTATCAAGAGCATAGGGAATTATCTCTAGGTATAATCTCTCAATAGTTTCTTCACTAAAAACTTCATCAATTACTCTTTCTTCTTGAATAAAGATATTTTCAGGGAAATTTTTTCTAAGATTAGCTAATTTAATCCTAGAAGAACTTAACTTATTTTCTAATTCATTCTCATTTAGATTTTGAGTTTTGAATAATTCTATTTCATTTTTAATAGAGTTCATATTTGAAAAAGTCCTATCAATTTCTTGGAAGATACCTAATCTCTCAACAATCTCCTTTTTTTCATTTTCAGAATTTTTAAAAGAAGACTCTATACTTTTCATCTCTGAATAAATGTTTTCTAATTCAATGAGAAGACTTTCTACACGGGGAATTAAAGAAAGAGAAAGGCCTCCTTCGTTAGGATTAATGTCTTCTCTTAAAACAGTTACCTCAATTGTTCTAGAAAGATCCCCTATATTTCCTGCATCGTCGACAGCGGAAATTTTATAATAATAAGTTTTACCTTTTTCGACAAAGGCATCTAAAAAAGATTTTTTTTCAACAAATCTATAAAAATCGGATTTATCTAATGTAGGGGATTCAGACCTATAAATATTAAATCCTAAGACGTCTTCTTCTAAATACCACTCCAAAAAAGCTTCGCCTTTTCTTCCTTCGCTTCTAATACTCTGAATAGTGGAAGGCTTTAAAGTATCAATAAGAAAAACATTTCCAGAGGATATTTTAGTTCCAATTCTTCCCTCTAAGTCTGTTCCTTTAAAAGAAAAAGAACCAACAGCATTGCCCAAATTTCCTGGGATAATTAGATAACTAAACCAATTTTGACCAGAGCCAGAAAAAGGAAGAGGGATATAATCGACCCCATTAAAAGAGTATTTGATTTCAGGAACTTCTGAAAGTGAACGAGAGGTAGTTAACATTACTTTATAACTCCCCCCCTTCAAAGGCGGGGTTTCTAAAAAAGAGATTCTTGCAGAAACTAAAGGATTAACATAAAAATTTAATTCTAATTCTGGACTAAAACTGTTTTCATTATCATAAGCACAAATAACATAAAGAGAAAAAATGCCCTGATCTAATCCAAAAAAAGACTTTTCGTGTAAAAGTCCGTAATTTTCAAAGTTGCCCTCCATTGAGTTGTAATTTTTTCCAGAAGAAGAGTCATATTTGCAAAGGGATTCTTCATTTGTTAAGATTCTTATCATCGCATTATTCCATTTCCATCCTCCAAGAGGAATTGAACTTCCAAAATCGTAGGCAAGCGGATCCTCTAGAGAAACATTAAAACTATACTCTAAAACAGGAGGAGATGATGCAAAAAGATTTTGTGATAAAAAAAGGATTATAAAAAACGAAAGAAATGCCTTAAGTAAAATACGAGATTTATTTTTCATGTTTCTTTAATAAAAATTCAAATTTTTTTAGGTACCTCCTTTTTTCTTTTCGGATACTATAAATTAAAAAGATTAAGGTAAGTATTGCGATTCCATAAATAAAGAGGGTTAAAAATGCGGGATCAACTCCCCTTTTTTCAACATTCATGATCGCCGCAGATTCAAAGGTCTTTTTTTTATCATAAAAAACCCTCCCCGTAATTATGTGTCTGCCTGGATCTTCGGGAGTAAAGAAAAAAGTAAAGTTCTCAGTTCCACTTTCGGGGACGATGATTTCCTCGCTTTCTAGAAGCCTAATTATTCTTCCTCCGAGAGATATTTCACCCTTGAATCTAGCTACTACATTTTTTTCTCCGATATTTTCAAATTCTATTTCAATTGGGACTGTCTCTCTCACTTCTGTCCAAAGTGTAGTATAAATTCCTTTTATAATCCCCTTTGCTCTTAACTCTCCAGGCTCAAGAATATCAAATGTTAAGAAATCGGAGGCTAAACATTCAATTACTGAAAATTCTGCCCAATATTGCATCTTATCGAGATAACGACTGGGAAATTTAAAAGATAATTTTTTTTCTTGTGTAGGAGTGATCTCTTCCCCCCGAATAGATGATGTATCAATCAAGTTTAACATTTCATTATCCCATATCTCGATTTCTACTAAAGGTTTAAGGCGAATATTTCCTTTATTCAAAACATCAACACTAAAAACAATGTCGTCCCCTTGTTCAACAGATTCTACATAAAAATTTCTTGCTCGACAATCAACATATTCAATGTCTGTTACTTCTACAAGGATAGCAACATCAAGAACAGTTTTAACAAAGCCTGTTGCCATTCCGTCTTCAGTAGGGCTGTCAATAGCATCTACAAAAAGTCTAAGATATCCGGTATAATTTCCGTTAGGCATGTCTTCTGGAGGAGAAACAGAAACAGTGATCAATTGAGAATTCTCTTTGGAAATCTCAAATTCTGATTGAGAAAAATTAAGCCAACTTGAAATCTGGCCTCGGGGTTCTAAAGAAACCATTACTAATTCATCAGAACCAAAAGTAACCCGTATATTCCTTTCAGCATATCCCCCCCTTAAGACTCTTTCATAATTTAAATTTCCGGGACTAACCCCCAAGATAGCTGCACTTGTAGTTTCTACTAAAATAATCAGTATCAAAAAACTAAATAAAATTCTAATTTTCATTTTTTTCATTATTTTTTTTGTCTAATATCCAGTAAATAACAATATTCCTGATTATCTCAGCCTTAGTATTTCCCAGAATTCCTTTATACTTCTCTATTTGTCCAATTTGATGAGAACTAAATGTTACGGGGATTTTTTCTTTCTTAGACACTTTTGGGGAACCTTTAGACATCTTTATGTTTACTTTTTAACCTCTTTTAATATTCTTTAAGTTTACTTTTCAGGAATCTTTTTTATTTAAACCTTTCTAATAAAAAAAGAATAGGCCTAAAATAGCAGATAGATTAAGTTTGCCTAACAATTAGCCTACTGAAGATTATTTATTCAAATTTTCTTTTATTATACTAAAGGTTATTAGACTTGACATTGTAATTTAAAGAAGTTTCTGAAGCAAAATGAAAGAGTTGTATTTTTCTAAATCAGAAATTTATTAATTTCGTTCAATAAAGGATGATTGTATATAAAAAAGATATAAATAGCTTAAATATTTATTAGAGAATATGGTTAAAAAAGGGGGATTATTCATCTTTTTATCAATAGTCCTAATTGGAATTTCATTTATCACTTTTACTTCCCCAGATGAAGTAGAAACATTATTAGAAGTTCCTGTCTCTTCACCTCTAGTTTTTGAAGTACCTATACCAAATCAAATTTGGGCCACAAACACAAATCATACAAATGCCTTGAATCTTAACAATCATTTTACCAACTATATGGGAACAAATACTACTTTCAATGTAACTGAAGTAGAAAATATAACCATCCTCATAGATGAAGAAGGTTTTGTTTCATTTTACCCGGATTTAAATTTTGAGGGAATTAGAGAAGTTGTATTCCACGCACAAGCTGCAGGTATTGTGGGATTATACAATGCAAGTAGTAACTTTGTTCAATTAGAAGTTCTTTTAGATGAAGAATCACCAAAATGGAGTAATCCTCAAAAGAGTAGAACAGACATATTTCAAAGTGACTTTATCAGATTTTATACAAACTGGACAGATAACCTAGCATTAGATAGTTTTCTTTTTTCGATAAACCAGGGTTCAGGATGGGTTAATGGATCAAGAGTTTATTTTTCAGGGGTTTCTAATTTTTCTAAACAAACAATCCAGATAAGTGCTCCTGGAGGTACTGGGGTTAGTTGGGCATTTTATGCTTGGGACACCTCGGGAAATATAAACCGGACAAGTATTCAAACCTTTACTGTAGAAATTACCGAAACTCCAACAGAACCAGGCCCTGGAGAAGAAGTTATTATAGATCCAGAAGAAATAATTTCAGAATTTTCAGTTACCCCCGGAATAATCGAATTAAAAATGAAACAGGGTGAAGAGATTACCCGATTTTTAAGAATTCAAAATGAGGGAAGAGAATCTTCTAACTTTAAAATTGTTCTAAACGGACTAGAGGAGTTTTTGGTTTTAGATAAAACAGAAGTAACAATCCCTGGGAGAACTTCTCAGACCATTACCTTAGATTTTAAGGTTGGCGAAAGAACATTTCCGGATTTATATTTTGGGTATATTGACATTATCGGAGATAGTAAAACCAGAAGAGTGCCCATAATTCTAGAAATAAATCCCTTAGAAATAGACTTTGAGGTAGGTGTTCAGGTTAAAAATAAAGACAAACGAGTTTTACCGGGAAAAGAGGTAGAAATTGAAATAAGGATCACAAATCTAGGAGATTATGCAAGGGAAAATGGAACTTTTTATTATGCAATAAAGGATGTTTACGGGAAGACACTTGACTTTTCTCAAGAAGAATTTGAATTGAAAGATGAAGAATTCTTTATAAGAACCTTAAAAATTCCTACTGATACCCTAAAAGGGTATTATATAGTTTATGTTAGAGGAAATTTAGAAAAAGAGACTTCCATTGCAACAGATAATTTTGAAGTAGGAGCAAGATTTGATGTTGCAGGTTTTATAAAATTAAACTTTATTTTGATTTTAATAATCTTGATCTCTTTAATAACTGCTCTTTTGATTATTCGGAGCCGCAGGAATAGAGAGAGACTAAAAATCTTAAACTTATATCTTAAAGTAAATGAGTTAAAAGAACTAATAAACCAAAAACAGTTAGATAAAGCAATAGAGTATTACATAAAAATTAAATCCGAATATGGTGAACCGGTTTCAGAGAAGATTTTGGATAACAAAGAAAAGCTTAAAGAAGAAATGCAAAGATTAGCAGATAGTTTTGATAAAAAAAATTCTGGATTAAAAGAGATTTCTAAAGAGGTTGAAGATAATGACAAAGAAAAAAAAGAGGGTGAGGAGATTGAAGAAAAAAATCTAGAAAAGAAAGGTTCAATTAAAAGGGAGATAGTCAAAGAAAAAATGAACAAAGAAGAAAATATTAAAGATGAGCATTTAATGAATAAAAAAGAAAATGGCGAGGAATTAAAGGAAGAGAAAGAAAATAAGATAGAGGAAGAGGTAGTTAAGAAACGAGATGGATTAAATGAAAACAAAAAATCTCAGAATAAGATTAAAAATCAAAAATTAAAGAAAAGTTTGAACAAACCTAAAAAAAGAGGTAATGAAACGAAAAAAAATTCTTTAAAGACTGATAAACCAAAAACAAAGAAAAAATAACAAAATGGATTTACTAAAAAAAGGGTTGATCCTAATTTTTGTGGTGTCTATCCTTATTTCAAGTAGTTTTATAACTTCTGCAGAAATGGAAGACTCAGAATCTGCTTTTGGAAATCCTATCGTCACAGAACAATATGAAATCTCAAGGAGCTGGGTTAAAAGAATAATTTCTGAAGGGCGAATTTTACAGGATAATATAATTATAAAAAACTTAGGAAGTTCATCAATGAGTGTTTCTTTTATGATAATGGGAGGGGTTGAAGAGATAATTAGCCTTTCTGCAGATGGATTAATCATTGAGCCCTATAATTATGAAGAACTAACCTTCCAGATAGTAGGACTAAACGAAGGGGAATACACCGGACATATTTCTTTAACGGGGGGAGTATCTCAAGAAATTCCGGTTTTAATAAAAGTAAGGGATAAAATAGAAGGGACCCGCTTTTTAATTGAGATAAACTCCTTAAAAGAATCTTACCTCATGGGGGAAGAACTTTTATTTTTGTTGAATATAAGAAAATTAATTCAAGATTCCAAAGAAGACATCATAGAAGCAGAGTATTATCTAAAAGGAGGAGGAGAATCTTTTTTTCTTGAGGAAGAGACCTTAAACGTTTCGTATTCTACGCAAATAAAAAAAACATTTGAGATACCAAAAAATGTTACAGAAGGAGTTTATAACATTGAATTGATTATGAAGTTAGAAGACGAAACAGTTGTTTCAAAATCTCAACTTAAAATAATTTTACCCTTTTGGCTTAAAAAATTTTTGGGAATTCCGTTATGGATAATTATCACCGCTCTAGGGATTGTTGCTTTAGGGATTGGGGGAACTTTAATCGCGAAAAAAATTCTTGAAAAAAAGAAGAAATATAAAATGAAATTAGAATTTAAAACAATTCCTAAAGCTGGAGAAAGGTCATTCTATTTAGGAAAGATCGCGGAAACAAATACAAATACTTATTACAATATGGACGATCTTACAACACACATGGTTGTTGCGGGAGCAACAGGAGGAGGTAAAAGTATCTCTGCCCAGGTTTTTGTTGAGGAGGCATTAAAAAAGAATATTGCTGTTGTAGTTTT
>JAHYJW010000002.1 GCA_019428815.1 Patescibacteria group bacterium
GCCTAGCTTAAGAGTAGGTGGAAGGAGGGAATCGAACCCTCGTTTTGCGGACCACAACCACACGTTCTACCATTAAACTACATCCACCATTATTAACAATAGGCCTGAACAAAACAACTCAAATTATGGAGTTTTGAGCTTATAAAAAGTTTCTGTTATCTTTAAGAAAAAAAAGTAATCAAATCATTTAAAATTAAAGCTTTCGCTAATAAATAAAAAATAAAGAAGAAGATAAAAAATAAAAAAAATTTAATAATTTCGAATATTTACGGAGTTATTTCTACTACCGCGGTTTGGAAGTTATGTTCTAAGGGAGTTTCACAGATATACTTTGCCCCATTATCTGGATTTATAAAGTAAGGGAAAAGTTCTACCTTTATTACCCCCGTAGTCTTATCAATTGCTGTATTATCCCCGGTGATAGAAACCGAAACAGTCTCTAGTTCTTCTATGTCTGTTAAGTCATCTAAAGGAGTTGCTTCATCAAGGCTACTAATCGATCCTCCGTCAACACCGTATAAAACAACATCAACTCCAGAAAGTGTTCCTTCTCCTCCAGGCCTTCTTTGGAACTTTAAATCCCAAGTATCGCCCGTACTGTCATAACTAAGACTCTTAAATTGTAATTCAATTGCAATACACTTCTGAGAGTTAGATATAGTATCTGCACCACTACCAACAATATTCCTTACAACAACCCAAATAATCCCTGCAGCTACGATAACTAGAAGGATAATTATAAGGGTAGCAACAATATCCGACAAACCTCTTTTGTTGTACATTTTTAACCTCATTTTAATTTAATTAGTATGCACAATAAATGTGCTTTATGCAAATATATGCACTTATTTTAATTAAATAATTTAACTTTAAAAATGTTTGTCTTAATCGAAGGTGTTAAAGATTTTGTTTAATTAAAAAGATTAAAACTAGGGGGATTAAGTTTAATAGTTAAATTAAAAAATTGAATATTTTTAATTTTTATTGAAATATTCAAGAAGCTTAAAGAATTCTTTTTTGTCCATAACCTTATCATTTTCTGAAAGCCCAATTCTTTCTGCAAATCTCCAAAATGATTCTGGTTTATATCCTCTTTTTATCAAAGAAGCGATTGTTGGAAGATTTGGATCTTCCCACCCAGAATACTTCCCAGATTCGATTTCATCCCTGATTTTTGTGGTAGATAAATCTAAATCTTTAAACTTAATTCTTCCTAAGAAACTTACCCATGGTGGCTTTTTTCCAAATAGTTTATGAATTTTATTTTGCCTTTCAGAGTTATCCCTATGATCCTTTCCTCTAATAATATGGGTCATTTTTTGTTCAATATCATCTACAGAAACAGAAAAATTCATTAGTGGCCAAACACGATACTTGCTACCTTGTAGTGGATGTTTTGTTAAATTAATTCTTGCTAAGGGAAAATCTCTCATTGCAGGATTTTTTTCTTTCATACTCTCTTCTGATTTAAATCTTAAAACAGCTTCTCCAGGATTAAATCCATTTTTATCCAACATTTTTTTCCATCGTTCTAAATTTTCTGAAACATTGAGTTTCCTACAAGGGCAGTTTTTCTTTTTTTCAACAAACTCCTTAAATTTTTCAGAAGAACAAGTACAAACATATGCCCCTTCCTTTTTGATTATCTTTTCGGCGTATTTGTAATAAATAGGCATTCTTTCTGATTGAATTACCACTTCTGCGCTTTTATCAAAAAGCCAATCAGATTCTTTTTTTAACATCTCGTAAGCAGGAGGATAAATATTTTCAGGATTAGTATCTTCAATTCTAACATAAAATTTTCCCCCATATTTTTTTACAAAAAGAAAAGAAATGCTAGCTGTTAAGGCATGTCCAATATGAAAAGGGCCTGAGGGAGAAGGAGCAATCCTCATTCGTACATTCCCTTTTCTAGCTCCAGGTAACTCTGGAAGGCCCTCCCTACCTTTTCTACTTTTAACAAGATTCTCAAAAGAACTAAATTCCTCTGATTGCTCTTTTAAAGATAAATTGTTTATTTCATCAACAATTTCATTAATTTTTTTAGAATTCTTTTTAATATCTTCTTGTTTAAACCCCTCATTAAATAATGCAGAGATTACAGAACCCACTTTTGCTTTTCCATTGTAAGATATTGCGTTTTTTAAGGCATAAATACGAATTTTCTTTTCTAAATTTTCCATCAATAAAAAAAGAAATTCACATTAATAAATTATTCTAAAAAACTCTAAAAAAGAAAACAAACAAAAATTTTAATTCAAACAAAAAAGAGGGGTTTTAATAAATTAAAACAACTAATCAAAGTTCCTTATATCATTCTTCTTTTCTAAAACTTCTAGTCTTTGTTCTAAGTGGTATATCTTATTAGATAAGTCTTCTATTTTACCTGTCATATCAGAAAGTCTTTTAGCTAATCTTCTCCTTTTCTCTTGGGAATTTTCTTCTGGTTTGTTTGTTAAATCAATAAACTCATTAGATTCTTCTGATTTAGGGCTATTTGAAGGAGACCTATCAAAAAAAGAGAAAATTCCTGGAGAAGTATTCACTTTTTCTTTTTTCTCAATCTCTGCATTTTCCCTCTCTTTCTGCCTTTTGTATCTTTCACTCAGATCTAAAATTCCTTCATCTTTTTTACCGCGACTGAATAAACCCATTTTTTAATAAAAGAACCCTTATTTTTAAAGTTAGTTATAATCTAATAATTTTAAAAAAATATAATAAAACTTGAAAGAATATAAAGAAACATTTTTTAAGTGTTTGATGCTCTTAGTTTAATAGAGGCAATATGGTAGACATAATCCCAAAAATAATAGCAGCTATTAATCCAGATAGGTATTACAAACCTTCAGGGGATAAAGAAGAATCAAAGAATGAACTAAGGAAGTTCAAAGAGATAATTAAATCTCAAGGAATTCAAAAGGCTATAGAAAAAGCAAAGCCAACACCTCTTTCAACGCATAAATTAGTTTATGATTCAAGTTCTGAAACATTAGAACCTGTTTATTTTTTTATAGTGGATTTAATGAACGATTTTGGATTAAATGCTGAAAAACTTATAGATAATTTTACCTCTTCTCCAGGCTCTGGGCATTTTGCAGAATTAGGTCAAAGAGCTACAGTAATGCAACAACAAGGTTCAAAAATTCTAGGAGATATTAATACAGTCTTAAGAAGTGTTTTGAATATAATATATGATTTAAAAGAATTTAGAATAAGGCTAAGCCAATACGACGATTTAAAAACAGAAAGGAAAGAATCAGCGGTTTTAGCCCTTAAACAGATTTGGTTAGATAAAGTAGATATCCAAAAAGGAAATTCAAGCATTAAAGCAATGGCTCTAGGAAACGCAGGGTTTCAAACTCTCTTAGATGCTTTTTTAGTTGTTGATGATGAAAAAAATATTGGAAAAGTGGACTTAAATGATAGAGTTATAAGAATTCTTAGACCGAGGTTATTAGAATTTAATCAATGGTTAGAACATTCAGAAAAAGAATTAAGGAAAAGATATGAACTAGAAAAAACCTATCTAAAAAGCCAGGTTAATTCTTTAAAGCTTTATTCTAGATGGGCAAAACCCTATTTGAGAGCAGCTCAAGAGTTAGAGATGAGTAATTTGGGTAGAGATCCCGGTTTAGTTAAAGCTTTTAATACTATAATTTTAGAGCTTACATTATTAGGTAAAAATAAAATAAAATCAAAAGAAGAAGCAATTTCTGGAAATCTCCCTTTAGAATTTAAAAAGGTTAAAACAAAAGATTATTATGCTTGTGTTCTTATAAGTTTCAGATTTAGGGGCATTCCCCAGAGGGTAAGCCAACAACCACATTATGTTTTTGGAGGCAGAGTTGAAATCTCATTTAATTCTTATGCGTTAAATGAAGATGAATTAAAAAAATTTGAAGAATGTCTTGAAGAATCTGATTTAAATGACGCTCTTAGATTAATTGAAGGGTCTACAGGAGAAAGCCTCACCCAAATGCAAGATGAAATTGATTTCTTTCTTAATGAAAAAGATAAAGAAGTAAAAACAGCATCTCAAAAAGATTATTCTAATCCTTTTATGGCTTTATTTGGAAAATACGGTGGAGAAACAACTGCTCCAAAAAAAGAGATAAAAAAAGAAGTAAAATCAAAGGTGATTATACGTCAAGAGACATACCCCGAAAAACAAATCCTAAGACCGTTTAGTGAAGAAATTGCAAAAGAGATCACCTTTAAACTTTTTGATATATACAAAAAAGCTCATGGAATGGCAAGTTATACTTAGTTACAAAAACTAATTATTCCTTAAAGATATTAAAAAAATAATTCTTAAAAAAATTTCATTCTTAGAATAAGAAGGATATATTTTGCATATTTATTTTAGATTAAGTTAGGTTTTATATAATTTAGATACTTTATTTTTAGATGCCTAAAGTTAAAAAGTTTAGAAAAAGTTTAGAAAAAAAATTAAAGTTTAAATTAAAAAAGGCTCAAAAAAATGACAAAAATAAAAAGAGAATTAAAAAAGACGAACAAAGAAAAAATGAAGAATTAGAAGAAGAAGGTAAAAAAAAAGAGGCAAATAAAAGCGAGGATAAGAAACTCCCCTCAAATTTAAAAATTGCTAATCAAAGTGAGAAGGGTTTCAGTAGGGAAATTACCCCAATAGAATCAAAGCCTCCTGTTTTAGAAAAGATTACTCAAGAACAAGAAAGTCCAATATTTTTTAGAAGGGGGTTTAAACAAGAGAGTTCTTTTGGAGAAGAGAATATTAAAAGAGATGTAGGCTATCTTGAAAACAAATATGAAGAAAATGAAGCAAAATACGAATCTTCTTACAGAGAAGAATCCCCCATAAGCTCTCGGAGTTTTATTTCTGATATAAATGGCTTATCAAAGATTGGGAGACATAGAGATTTATTTTCTAATTTGGGAATTTCATTTATTTCTAATGGATTTAATGGAACATCGAAGGGATTTAATGGAACCTTTCCATCTGAATCTCATTTAAAAGAAGGTACTTGGAATTTAGAAAAAATTGATACTTCAAAAATTGGAAGAGAAAATCCTTTTGAGGTAGAAGAAAAGTATAAACCCTACAAACTCAAGAAGTCAAAAGATTTTGAGGGTTACTAAAAAAATCAAAGTTACTAAAAAATCCAAGGGATTAGAAACTAATAAAACCTAAGGGATTAGAAACATTTTTTAAATAGAATTGTTTGTAAAAGATATGGTAAGTGGAAATTATGGAAAGGGATTCTCAATATCAGATATATACCAAGGGGGATACTCAAGCTTAAACCCTCCATCAGATTCATACATGACTGCTGGTTCATTAGGAATGACTACAGATCCAAGAGTTGCAAATATTCTCCAAGAGGTATCTTCAAAATTATCTTCTGGTACAAAGAACATAGAAGTAGAAGGAATTATGCCTGAAAAATTTGATTCTATTCCAAAACAACATCTAAAAGAAGTTAATAGGCTCGCTAAATTAACAGGGGTAGACATTTCTTTACATGGCCCTCTTTTAGAACCTTCTGGAATCCAAGAACGTGGATATAGTGAGGTAGAAAGAGAAATTGCTCAAAGAAAAGTCTCTGAAGCGCTTTTTAGATCTAAAGAATTAAATCCTAATGGGAATATACCGGTTACATTTCACTCTTCAAATGGAATACCTGGCTCACAGTTTATTCCAGATTCAATTCAGGATGGAAAGACTAGATACCACAAATTAATTGCTATAAACCGTGAAGATGGGAGGATGATTCCTCTAGAAACTGAAAAACAATATACACCTGGAATAGCTGGACCAGTTGAAGTAAGGGAACTAACCCCAGAAAGAAGAATGAAAAGTTTGAATATAACAAAATGGGATAATGAGATATCTCAAGTTTTATTTCAAAAAGAAAGAGCTGATGAAATTCTTGAAAGAAACCGACCATTCATTCAGCACCTAATTTTAGATATTGAAAACGGAAAAATAAACCTCCAAGATTTAAGAAACCTTTCTAAAGAACAGTATCAAGCTTTTCAACATTACCAGAATGCAAGAGTATACTTAGATGATTTACACTTACAAGCAAACAATCTTTTTAGTAAGGCTTATCAATTTTCAAATGAAGACCAAAAGAAAAAACTTGATGAAATCTCAAAAAACTTTGGAGATTTTATCTTAAAATCTGTTGATCCTAAAGCCCCAATTCCCAATCCGTTTGTTGAATCTGAAGCTTTTCAAGGATTACTTCATAATTTAAAAAATCCAGAAATAGCCCCTGAAATGTTTGTTCCTTTAGAAAAATTCTCTACAGAAAAATCTGGCCAAACTTTTGGAAAATCAGCTTTTAGTGCATATAAAGAATTCGGAGATAATGCTCCGGTTTTAGTTATAGAAAATCCTCCTGCAGGAGGGGGATTGAGTACTGGAGAAGATATAAGGAATATTGTAGAAGAATCAAGAAAAAATTTTATTGAAGAAGCTAAAAAAGAAGGTATTTCTGAAGCTCAGGCATCTAAGGCGGCAAAAAAATTAATTGGTGCAACATGGGACGTTGGACATATAAACATGCTTCGTAAATTTGGCTATACTGAAAAAGACATTATTAGAGAAACAGAAAAAGTTGCACCTTATGTTAAACACTTACATCTTTCTGATAATTTTGGGTTTGAGCATACAGAACTTCCAATGGGAATGGGGAATGTTCCTTTAAAAGAAATAATGGACAGATTAGGGGAAAAGGGCTTTGAAGGAAAAAAGATTATTGAAGCTTCAAGTTGGTGGGAGCATTTTAAAACACCCCCTTTCCAAGAAACTCTCGAGGCTGTAGGGTCTCCAATTTATTCTATGAAGATGTCTCCTTATTGGTCCCAGTCTCCAGGATTTCAAGAAGGTTATTTTTCAGGTTATGGCCAGATGTTGCCTCAAATAAATTATGAAACATTTGGTGCAGGATTTTCAAGACTACCCTCTGAATTAGGAGGTTCTGTTCAAGGTTTAGGTGGTGGAAGAATGTCTGGAAGATCTATGGAATAGTAAAAAAGAGGACAATAAATAAACATTAATTAAAAATCTTAATTAAAAATCTTAAATAAACAATCAGATTTAAAAAGTATACTCTATAATATACTTTGTAGAACATAAAAGAGGGAAAATGGTAAAAAAGAAAACTCAAAAAAAGTTAAAAAGAGGAACAAGTTACAAAAAAAAGCCTGAGAAAAAGAATACGATTCCTAAAGAAAAAGTAATACAAAATCACCCTACCCTTAAATTAAAAAAAGAAAGGGATATCGCAATGGATTTTGCTACAAAGGCTTATCAAAGATTTGATAAGATAATAAAATCGATTATTCTTTTTGGTTCTACTGTTAAACAAACGCAAGTAAGTGGTTCAGATATAGATATTATATTACTTATTGATGATATGGCAATTAATTGGGACCAAGAATTAATAGGGTGGTATAGAACAGAACTTGAGAAGTTACTTAAAGATAATCCTTACCAAATTAATCTCCATATTAATACTGTAAAATTGAGTACATGGTGGGAAGATTTAATGAGGGGTGATCCCTTAATTCTGAATATTTTAAGACATGGAGAATCAATAATTGATTTAGCTGGCTTTTTTAATCCTTTAAAGGCACTTTTAATCCATGGAAAAATTAGATCTACCCCAGAAGCAATTTATTCTGCTCTTCAAAGAGCTCCGATGCATATTGCACGAAGTAAGGCTGCGGAGATGGGTGCAATAGAAGGTTTATTCTGGTCGATGGTTGATTCATCACATGCAGCACTAATCGCGGCTAATGTTCCCCCTGTTTCACCAGAACATATTCCTGGAGATTTAAAAGAAAATTTTGTTGATACTGGAAAATTAAAAATGAAGTATGTTGTATGGTATCAAGATCTTTTAAGTTTACATAAAAAAATTTCTCATGAAGAAATTAAAGATCTGAGAGGGGTTGAAATTGATGCTTGGCAGGCAAGAGCTGAAGAATTTCTTCAAGTTATGGCAAATTTAGTAAGAACCTTGATTAAATAAGGCTATGAAAAATAGAGTTATAAGTATTTTAATAAAAAAAAGAAAAAAAAGAAAAATTAAAGAGTTTTTAGGAAATTTCCTTTTTACTCTTTTTTAGGTAATCCATTCTTAAGGATTCCTTCAAGCCCCTTCTTAGATTCTTCAGCAGTCATATTAAGCGCTTCTGAAACCCCTTTTGGAACAAAATACCCGTTTAAGAATCCACCTAACAAATTCTGGCCAAGTTTTTTCATAGCCTCATTATCAGAGGTTGCTAATTCTTTAATAGACTTACTTCTAAAATTCTCCGGAATTTCTTCTAAGCCTATCCCAAGATAAGATGCAACATCTTCTACATTAAGGGCGATGAGAGAATCGTTCCAGATTGAAGCAGCTTTTTCAATTATCCCAGACTCAGAAACGTGCCCACTATATCTTGAACCGCTTGATCTAGATTCCAATAATGCACTGACCACAATACCATATTCTCTTCCATTAGGAGCAACGTAATTTGCTCCACCAAAAGAGGGTAAATACTTGTATTGTTCAACTGCACTATCACAATTTTCTCCATAGCCATTACGGTCTTGGTGTACAAAGTAAGCTAAGGCTAAATTACTAAGTTCTGGATTTGAAAAGTTTTTTTTAGCTATTTCTCTTTGGCCTTCTTTGTTTTGCGAATCCTCGTTTGATTTATTTTTGTTTTGGGTTGCCATTTTATTGTATACTTTTAAGGAATGGTGAGTTTATAAATCTTTCTATTTGTTACCCCTGACAAAAAGTAACAAATTTAAGAAAGCTGTTTTAGAGGATTATTTACTATGCTTTACCCACAAATTCATAAGAGATTTTTATCTTACCTGGGAGTTTAGGATTTACTCTTTTTAATACAGTTCTTGCAAAATTAACTGCTTTTTCATTTGATACGGCCACTTTAAAAATTGGGCTTCCTTTATTCAATATAGCTGCTTTTCCTACAGGTTTTCCAAAAGCACGTTGCATTCCTGTTTGCATTCTATCTGCTCCTGCACCAGTTAACATTTTGTTTTCTCTTTGAATGTGGTGTGGGAATGGAACAACCTTAAAAAAATACTGCCCAGAGAACTCTTTATCTAATTTTTTATTTATGAACTGCCTACATGCCTCAAAAGCATTATGCCTCATCTGGACTTTCTCATCTGAGATAACATTGAGAACATGAGGTAATTTTCCTTCTCTAAAAAGGACTTCAGAGCCCATATTAAACTTTACAATTTTTTGATGTGGGACTGTCTTTACATAAGACTTACCCTTTTTCTTACTAAACCTTGTATATGGAGTAACTTTCTTTTTCGAATATGCTGTTGCTTTTCTTAATGCCATTTTATCTTTTTGAAATTAGTTATTTAATCTCTACTTCTGTGGTAATTGCCTGCCCAGGTAGTCCTTTTTCAAAAATTGCTCTTACTAATCCATTATTCCCGTGTGGAGATTTGATTTTGCCTTTGATAATTTTACCAGCAGGAGATTTCCATTCTACCCCTTTATCTAAAAATTTTTCAGCTTCTTTCTTATTTTTAGCTCCGACATCTAAAAGAAAATGCCTTTCGTGAATTGTGTGTCTCCCCCTTCTAAATTGTATAACTTTTCCTTTTATCATAATTACTATCAAGAAAATCAGTTTAAAAGCTTTTCTTAATAAATTTTATAAAATAAATCACAGAATGCTTTCAGGGTTATTTGTCTAAAAATAAATTAGATGGTGAGTTAAGTTATTTTTTCTTTTTAGAGGTCACAATTATGTTTCTTCCAATAATTTGACCCTCCCTATATTCTGGTAAAGGATCAAAGATTAGTTCTAATCCTGCAAGAGAACAAATTTTTTCAATGTTACAAGGAAATCTTTTTTTTCCAACTAAAATCAACGGAGAGGTGAATACTATCCTTCCTTCAACTTTATTTTTTAAATTTTTCAAAACTCTGATAATTAAGGATTCAAAATGATTTGTTATAAGTTTCGCTTTTTCAAAAGAAGGACGTTTTCTTTGTATTTCTCCCAAGTAGGGTTCTGTAACAAGTGAATTCACTCGAGGTATAGATAACCTAGAAGAATCTCCTTCTAAAATTTGATAAGAATCTTTACTAAAACCAAACCAATTAAGATTTAACTTTGCATGGGCTACAGCGCTTTTATCCTTGTCTATACCAAGAACCTTTATTTTTTGTAGAAGAGCTTCTTGTAAAATGACACCTATACCGCAAAAAGGGTCAATTAAAGTTTCATTTTTCTTTACTTGAGATAGGTTTATCAATATTTTAGCAAGTCTAGGGGAAATAGAGAGTTCGTTTCTTCTTGCAGGTTTGTTCATATCTCTTGCTTCAATAGACTCATAATCTGTAGTCTCGATTATTTTTCCGAATCTATTTTTAAATAAAAAGTATTGTTCATCAATAAGGTTAGAAGAAACTTTTGGTACAATTCCCCCATTTTGGAGTTTTATATTCTTAGTTAAATTTTTTTCTGTGGCTTTAATACCCTCTTTTTTGAATTTATTCTTAAGTCCTAAACAGATGTCTTGAAATTCTTCTCCTTCAAAGTCATAGATAACATAATTTAATTTATTCTTCGCTCCTAAATAAAGCGGAAGATTATCTAAATTTTTCAAAATGTGATTTTTGTTTCCATCTATTAAAACTTCGCCAATAGATATAACCCCTCCTAATTTTTCTATAATCCCTTTTTCTAAATTCTGGCTGATTCTTAAAAGAAGACTGTTTTTAAAAATAGAGATTTCTTTAAAAGAGACTCCTTCTTTTTCTAAAAAAGATTTTACTTCTGCAATTGAAAGTTCAATATTTCTCCCTAAAATAAATAAATATTCCATGTTAGATCTTTAAAATTAAGATAAGTCAAGATTAAAAGATTATGTTTTATGATTACAGAACAATTTTAAATTCTCCAAACTCCTTTCTTAATAATTCAAAGACTTCTGGATTAATCTCTAGTTCTTTCCCAGATTTCTGTTGTTCCATGCAGTTAGAAACTTCTTCCATATTAGAATTTTCAATCTTGTTTGTTAATTTCCTGACCGAGCCCTTAAAGAAAAGGAAACTGGTTCCGTTACAGTGTAAGATCTCTGCAAGACTGTCTTTTCCTGTTTCTGGATCTTTGTATCTAATCCTCATTCTCCCTTTTTCTAGTTTCATGAGGTCACATCTTTGAGAATAATCTATGAGTTCATTAATTAAAATTGTTGAATTTTTTCTCGCCTCTTCTAGATTATGATTATTTATTTTTCCTTTCTTGAAATCTGTTCTGGTTTGAATTATCTCCTTAAGTATTCTTAGGTGTTTTTGAGTAAATTTACCTTTTTTGACAAATTCTTCAAATTCAGAAACAATTAATGCTTGAGATTTTTTACCTAAAATAGCACTAAGGAGGTCGATAAGATCTTTATAAATTTGTTCTATTAATTTTTCTTGAGTTCTCTTTTCAATTTGTTTTCTAAGTTCTTTAAGTCTATTAAGATAATCATCCATGTCCTTTAGAAGTTTATCTAATTCTGCGCCTTTAATCTCTTTGATTTTTTCATGTTCGTAATCCTTGTAACTTTTAACTATATTTTCTAAAATGTTAAAATATCTCTTTTCAAGCATTTTTTCTTTTTCAACAAAAACCCTTTTTATTTCACCAATAGTCTGTTTTGGAGTTGGAGGGGGTAGTCCATAAAGCATCAATAAAGCTTGACTAGGGGTTAAAACTCCCCAATAGATATCATGAACAAGGATATCTAAAAAAGTGGCTTTTGCTCTTTTAGTTGTTTTATCTCCCATTGACATAAAAAGATCAATCGCTTCTGGAGAAGGTTTTAATCTTCCCATTTTAAGTAATGCTTTCCAAGGTAAGAAAGTTCCTTTATCATAAAGTGGGACGCCATCTCGGATAAAAGTAAACATAACAGGATGTGCATCTTTAACAGATTCCCAAAAATCAGTGAGTAAATAAACTTGAACATTTAGAATATTTTTTTTAACTCCAGCTAAAGCAGTTGCCTCAGCAATATACTGGTGAATCATTCCCCGAAGTCTTTCTTTAAGTTCAAGTCTAGGCATTCTTTTAACATCAGTATCATTGATAATCACAAAGGAGTCTACATCTGATTCTTTAGTAGTCTCTCCTCGTACCAGACTCCCGGCAATAACGTAACTCACTACATATTTGTCAAATTTTTGAAGAACCAGTGTTTTATGGATTTCTGCTACTCTTAATGAAGAAAGAATACCCCTATCATGTAAAGGAAAAGACATCCCTATGGCGTTTACAACTTCAAATTTACTATCAAGACAAAACTCCCATATATCCACAGGGGTTTTTATATGAATCCAAATTTCTTGTTTTGTTCTTTCAATCTCAGAGATAATCTCTTTTTTTATTTTAGGGATATCTTTGATTTTACTTTCTGGAACAATAATACATAAATGAACTTTTTTTTCAATTTTTTGAATTTCCGAGGGGGCAATATTTTCATCTATTTCTTCTTCAAGAATTAATTTTAATGCTTGGGGAGGAAGGATTCCTATTGCTTCTATAAAAGGATATTTCTTAATCATGAATATTTTAATTTTCTCTAAATCTTTTTTTGTTTTTTCGAATTCTTTCTGTGTTTTTTCAAGATTCACTGGGATATTCTCCCTTTTTGAAGAGTACTTATTAATATCCATACCCGGAATTGTTTCTTCACCCACAATATTGTTGGTTTCTTTAGACTTAGAATTAATTTTATTGCCTTTATCCATCAATGAAATTATCCTTTTGTACTTATAAAGGTTTTGAAGAAATTGTCAAAAGAATCCTTTTTTAAAAAAATTATCTCAAAAAGAAAAGTGCTCCTTTAGTTGTTTTTACCCCCATAGAAAAAACTTAAAAGGGAGGAGATTGTTTAAGTTTAATCCTAAGGGTCCCGTAGTCTAGTGGTTTACGACGTCTCGTTTACACCGAGAAGATCGCAGGTTCGATTCCTGCCGGGACCATACAACTTTTTAAACAATCTTTTATAATTAATTTTATCATTTATTAAAAAGAATTTAAGATGAAACCAACAGTAGAAATAAAAAAAGGTGAAAAAATTTCTAAGAAATTGTTTGATTTTATGGACAAAGAGAGGATTAATCAGTATGGTAAGAAAACAAATCTTTTTAATAGAAAATACCACAAAAAAAGCAACTTCTTTTTTGTTAAAAATGAAAAAAAAATTGTTGGATTCGGATTCTTAAGACCTACTGAAATGAGATATAAAAACAAAAAGTATAATCTTCTTGCTCTGGGAGGCATAATGATAATTAGTGAAGAGAAAGGTCAGGGGTATGGAACAATTTTAATCCAAAATATGATTGATTACTCTAAAAAAAATAAAAAAACCATCCTTGGATTCTGTGAAAAGGATCTTGTTGATTTTTATGAAAAAGCGGGATTAAAAAGCAAAAAAGAGTTTAGTATTCGTATTGAAATGGAAGACCCAAAAACAAAGGAAAGGATTCTTGATGCAGATAAATGTGCAGGAATTTATTACGAAGGGAAGGAGGGATTTGTATCAAAAGTTATAAAGTCCAAAGGTGTTGCAACATATTGGATGCCAGATATTAAGAACCCCCATTTCTAAAAGGATGATATTTAAAAGCTTTAGTTATCACAGATTGTAAAATAGATTTAGGTAAAAAATCCCCAGAATTTACAAAACCTCGCCTTTGATACAGGTTACTTTACAAATCATCCGTAAACTTTTTCTCTAGTATCTATATCAAACACTATCCAAATATTATCTCGTAACTCTAATAAAACTCTATAACCCCCCACCCTAAGACGAAAACAACTTTTATAACCCTGTAATTTTTTAATATCAATTCTTTTTTCACTCTGCAGATCTTTTAATTTTGTATTAATGATATTTCTTACGTTAAAATCTAATCTGAAATACTTCTTTTTTGCTTTACTTGAGAATTCAATTTTTTTCATGCTCTGCTAAAATTTTATCAAAGGAAGTTGTTTCACTTTTTTTAAATTCATCTAGGGCTTCTCTCCTTAAATTTTCACTTTCTTTTGATAGGGGAAGATAAGCTTCGATGAAATGCCAAATGACATCATCATAAGAATCCAACAAAAGCTGTTTTTTTAATTTCGTCATTGCAAGATGGGTTTCTTCTTTAATTCTAAGCTGCATACAAAATGAATACTTTTTGTATTTATATACTTTTTGGTTTTAGTATACTACAAGGGTCTTTGTAAAAATTAAGTGTCTTATAAGATATCTTACACCGAGAAGATCGCAGGTTCGATTCCTGCCGGGACCATTTTTAGATATCTTTAAAAAGTTAAAGGACTATTTGAGTTTATAAAGGGGGTTTAAAATAGATATGGTTGAAGTAATTTTAGGAGGCATTATTGGTTTAGTATGTGCAATTTGGGTTATTTACGATGTATTTGCAAATAACAAGAAATTAGATACAGGTATGAAGGTTTTGTGGACTGTTCTTGCAATTTTCTTTAGCATAATAACTGCAATTGTGTACTACTTTATGTATAAGAATAAGAAGAAAAAATAAGGGAATTATACCCTAACCTTCAAAAATCTCAGTATCTTAAGAAATTTGTTTATTTCTTAAATTAAAAAAAGAATGGTTTTGATTAAAGAACCTAGCAGGTTAATACCTTTTATGGTAATACTTGGGATTTTGGTTTTATTCTTTTTCCCCGAACCCGAACAAAACTTTCTAGGGTACCTTTTAACAATATTTTTCTTTGGGGGGATTATTTTTTTTCTTTCTAAAAACAAAAAAGTTGAGAAAAAAAATTAAAAAAAGGCCATAATAAAGAATACCTGAACCCACTATCTTTTAAGCCCTTAAATTTTTTAGTCAGGTTTTACTGAATTTTTAGGAGAGTTTTAAATTTTCTAAATTTTTAAAAACTATTAATTCTGTTTGATTAAGTGAATTCAGTTAAATTTAAGCGCGAGTAGTATAGTGGTTAGTATCTCTCGTTGCCATATAACAGGATATAATATCCTTTTTGTTTCTTTTAATAGAAACAGAGAGTGTAAGAACGAGGTGACCCGGGTTCGAATCCCGGCTCGCGCATTCTACGCTTAGTGTTAAAAATAACCTTTTCTTCATTAAACAGAATGTTTAATTTTTATCAATAGGTAAAAATATATACTACGTTTACTTTAAAATAATATGGATGAAAAATACATTTTGACCACTTTTGAATCAATAGGCATACCCAAAATGCAAACATTAGTTTATTTGGATCTTTTAAAACATAAAGCCTCCACTGCCACAGAGGTTTCAAAAAGAACAAGAATGCATAGGGCCAATGTATATGACACCTTGACAAAACTAAAAGAGAGAAATCTGATCTATGTGTCCCCCCTCGGAGAAAAACAAGTTTTTGCGGCTCTTCCAACAGATTTGATTATAAATAATGAAAAAGATAGACTAGAAAATTTAAAGTTAGCAATGGACTACATAAAGACAATTTATGTTCCTGAGCAGATTCCAAGGGTTTATACCCTTGAAGGATTAAGACCAGTAAAAAGCATTTTGTTCAGTCTATTAGAAAAAAAAACAGACGCCTGCTGGATATATGGGCTCGCAAAAGATGAGAATATGATGAATCTCCTTAAGGACAAATTAATGAACTCATTCCAGATAGAAAGAATAAAAAAACATCTCAGTCTTAAATTGCTTTTTTATAAATTGCCGCCGGAAGGGGAGCTTAAATCACTTAGTAAATTGAAATTTACAGAAGCTAGACTTTTACCCAAAAGTCAACAAGCAAAAATTTCAAAAATAACCCAAATTGTCTGTGGTAATTACGTTTATGTTACTCTATGGGTCGATCCTATTTGCACAATTGTAATTGAAAATGAGATTATTGCAAAAGAGTACGCAACTCTTTATGAAATTCTTTGGGACCATTCTAAACGTTTAGAATAATTTTTAAAAGAGTATAGTTCACTACTACACGGTTATATATACCTCTTAACCCTTAATAGATTACAAGGGGGAATAAAAATGACAACTAATCAAAGAATGAGAAACGATCTAGCTACAACTGAGAGAAGAGAAAGTGAAGATAATTTAAAACAAGTTAATCGTGATAAAAATGATGAACTAACTATCCAAAGAAGGTATGATATCGATAATGGAAAACCTATAAAAAGGACAATGATAAATAGTCGGGATAAAAATGATTACTCTACTCGAGAAAAAAGATTCAAAGAAGATAAAGCAACGGAAAAGAGTAGAATGAGAAATGATGAAGCAACCGTTATTAGAAGAGAAGTAAAAGATGAAAAGGAAAGGATGCCCGCATTATTAGCTACTGTCTTATTTGTAGTTTTAGCCTTAGAAGTAGTGGTTATTGCGGGGCTTATTATGAATCTGGTATAAAAACTAAACATCTGGTTTGACTTTAAAAAATGGCTCCTGAAGGATGACTTAAAATTTAATTCTAAAAACCTTTGAGGAGCTTTTATAAAAATAATAAAATGAAAAAACTAAAAAACAATGTTGAAAATTTGAATCTTTTAATTAAAAATGGTAAAATTCAAGAGGCATTTGAAAAATATTATGATGAAGGCGTGATTATACAAGTAAATGGAAACCCCGGTATAGTTGGTAAAGAAAAAAATAGAAAAAGGGAAATGATTTTCCTCCAAGAAATAGAAAAATTAAATAATGCTGAAATAAAATCGGTTACTTTTGGTGGAAATGATGATAACGTTTCAATGACAGAATGGGCTATAAATATTGAAAATAAAAAAGGAGAACAAAAAATAATTTATCGCGTGAATGTTCAACACTGGAAAGAAGACAGAATAATCAATGAAAAATTATATTTTTGTGGGGACCAAAATTTCTAGGGTATAATCTTATACAATTAAACAGTATGTAAAATAATAACTTTAGTACAAAAGAGGGTAAGATAAATAAGAAATCTTAATAATCTTTTAAACCTTCCTTGAAATAAGGTCATTAAGCTTTTTGTAAATTTTGAGGTCTAAAAAAATTTTTGATGAACAAATAATTATTATCTCTATTGGATTCTAAGGGGTAGTTTAGCCTTATACAACAAAGCGTCATTGGATACTACATTGTTATATATACATTTTTTTCTTTAATAAAATACAAAATGGTGATTAGATATGTTAGACAATAATTTATGCATCTTATGCGGGGATTCTATTTCCGATCCAATCTGTCGAGGTTGTTATATCCAACAAGTGGGAATTTTATTAAACGACTTAAAATTACATCCACTAGTTAGTGAAGTTATTTTAACTAAATTAAAAAGAAGATTTCCTATGGAATCTTTAAATGATACTTCTTGTATTTTATGTAATCGCGAAGAGGTAGTCTTATGTCGTTATTGTTTTTCAGTTCTCATAAATCGGATATTAGGCGAACTAAACTTTAGTGATGAATTCATTGAAGATTTTGGTTATAGAATTATGCCTGAGGAGATATACATGAAGAAATATTCTAAAAATCAGTTTTTTGGAGTATAGTATCATACAGCTTAGCTATATATAACAAAATAACTTTAATATAAAGGAGGATAAAATGAATAAAAAAGGCATAACCGGTTGGTTGATTTGGGCAATACTGTTTTTGGTAGTGGCGATAGTTGCAGGGATATTTGGATTTGGAATTGTTTCAGGAATTTCTTTTACGATCGCAAAATGGTTAGCAATAATCTTTGTAGTATTGTTTATTGTCACAATAATCGCTGGAACGATAAAACGAGCTTAAAATGGCATATGGAACAATAATCGGAATCATTGCACTTATCTTAGCAATATGGGTTATTTATGATGTGCTTACAAACAATAAAAAATTATCTGATGGTATGAAAGCTCTTTGGATAATTTGTGCTATTTTCTTTAGCATAATTACCGCAGTTATTTATTATTTCGTAGGCAGGAACAATCAAAATGATTTATTTAAAAGGAAAAAAAATGAATAAAAAAGGACTTATTGGACAACTGATAGTAGTCATACTGGTGGTATTTGGGGGATATTTTTTACTTAAATATTTTGGGATAATATAGTGGAAAAATTTACAGTAGTAGTCATAATCGGGGTTGTTCTCCTTGTTCTTCTTGTGTGGGGATTAATAGGAAGTTCTCAAGTGTCCAAAATTGGCAATACTTGTGATTTGGGAATTAATGCTCAAGGGAGTATTTTTTGTTGGAAGTGGCATAGAAATATGGTGGGGAACATTCAAGATACTTTAGACGATTTTTTAGATTAAGTGAATAAAATGGAAAAAACGAAAGAAGATAAATTAGATGAAATAAAAAATTGTATAAATCAAGAGGATAGTTTGTATTGTATACCTCGAAAGGATTCGGGATATTTTGAAAAAGAGAGTAAGGCAGAGGGGAAGGGTACAATACCTATAATGACCTATGGAGATTATATTATCTACCTAAAAGCAGAAGATTCAATTCTTCCAAAGATTGCCTTATCTAAATTCAATTATACTTCAGGAACATTTGAGAAAAAATGGGGCCCGGAACATAAAACAATTGTCCTTACTCCCAATCATTCTAGTATTCGTAAAGTCGAAATCGAAATTCAAGGAATTGACATTCATAATATGAGGTTACTTCCCGATAAGACGGGGGATGTAATTGAAGATACAGCTAAGATAAAAATAACCAGACATTACCGATTTGAAGAGGGAAATTCTGAAAATAGGGAAGATTCTAGCGATGCTTCTCCTGGTGAAACTAATGCAAAATAGTTCTTATTTTAGGTAAAATTTAACGAGATGCATCACAAAACACTATTAAATGTCCTGGGGGTATGAAAGTATTTTTAGGAAAAATTCTAAAGGAGGGGCTTATTCTTAAAAAGTGTTATAATTAATTTATACCCAAATTAGAAATAATGTTTATAAATTAGGGAGACATTGCCCCAAGGATTAAAAAGCCTATTAAAATAGCATATTATAATAACAAAAAGAACTTCCCATAAATTAACGTTCACAGTCTCAAAACCGGTTACGCTTAAACCTAAAGATTAATAAATGCCCACGTCGCATAGTGGTATTGCACGGCACTGGAGATGCCGGCCCTTTGGGCTCCCAGGTTCAATTCCTGGCGTGGGCGTAAAAAATAAAAGAAGAATATGAAAAAGTTTAGGATTAAACCCAAATTGATTTTAAGACTTCCTGAAGTTGAAATTGAAGCAGGAAGTAAAGAAGAAGCTGAAGAAAAGTATATGGAACTCTATGAAAAAGAAGAAATGGGAAGCTTACCGGAAATTGATTTTGAAGAGGATGATAAGGAAGAATATGAAGACAGTGATGAAGAAACTGAAAGTGATGAAGATGAAGAGGAAGAATATGAGGAAGATGAATATGAAGACAGTGATGAAGATGAAGATATAAGCCCTCAATTAATCAGACTTCCGTTAGTTAATTGTAAGATCTATGAATTAAAAGAGGGAGAATTGCCAGAAGAAGTCTTAGACGATATTGAATATGTTCTTTATTACTTGGATAAGGGATATGACTGTTTAGGGGGGATCTCTGAAGAAAGTAGAATTATGAAGTTTAAAAGAAGATCCCGTTAAAAAGACTAGATTTAAAATCAAATCAAAAAGATTAAAAAAGAAATTTTCTTTAAAAGGATATTAGTTTGAAAAATGGACAAAAAAATTTTATCTCTTCTTAAGAAAGGAGAAAGGATAATTGAAAAATCAATTATCAGAGATGATTATATATCTAAAGGTTCTTCTGCAAGAATTTTCTTAACAAATAAGAGGATTATTTATCCAGGGAATTTTCTTAAAAGTTTCAAATCAGTCCCACTTAATAATATAAAAAGTATTTCTTACTTATCTCGACCATACCACAGTTTTGGGATTGTTATGATTACTTTAAAAAAAGGAGGAACAAAAAAAATTTCGGATTATTTTAGACATCAGAAAGAGATAGAACTTTTTATTCAAAAAACTAGAGAGATTATCGGAGAGAGTGAAAACCCCCTTATAAATCCAAGTTATTAAAAATTTTTAATTTTTAATTAATCCTTTTTATTCAAAGAGATTAATCTTTCATTTCAATTTTGATATTAACGGTTTTGGGAATTTGCATTCTCATTATATGATGTAAAACCTTCTCATTTGCGGGGAGGTCTATCAAACGTTTATGGATTCTCATTTCAAAGTTATCAAAAGTTGCAGTTCCATCGCCACAAGGAGATTTTCTTGTAGTTATCTTAAGTTTTTTAGTTGGTAAAGGGACTGGCCCTGAAAGAGCTATTCCAGATTTTTTTGCTATTTCTTTAATAGAATTACAAATATCATTAAGCATCTCTATATCTGTGCTGTTTAGTTTTATTCTTACTTTAGGCATTTTATAATATTTAAAAAATTTATTTTTATTACTGAATAAAATTTCCTTGTTTGTTTAAAAACCTTTTTATAGTTATTTTATCATAATATATCAGGTTAATAAATTAGGTTTAATAAAAAGAGGTGGGGGGTATTTAAAGATGGGTGATGTTTTTACGCAAATAAGTCTTATCATTTTGGTAGTATTTGGTGTTTCTACAGTTATGAGATTGCTTAAACAACCTTTAATTGTAGGGTATATCCTATCTGGAATAATCTTAGGGCCTTATTTTTTAGGACTTTTGCCAGGTATAGATGCAATCCATGCGTTTTCTGAAATAGGAATAGCACTCCTACTTTTTATTGTGGGGTTACACCTAACGCCAAAGGTAATTAAAGAAGTTGGGAAAATATCTTTAATCACAGGATTAGGACAGATAACTTTTACTGCAATTTGTGGTTACCTTGTCGCAATACTCCTTGGATTTCCTCCTTTAACCTCTATTTATATTGCAGTAGCACTTACTTTTTCTTCTACAATTATTATCCTAAAGTTGCTTTCAGATAAAGGGGATCTAGAATCTCTTTATGGGAAAGTTTCAATTGGGTTTCTTCTTGTTCAAGATTTTGTGGCTATATTAGCTTTAGTAGTCATTTCTTCACTTTCAACAGGAGAAAAATTTCTGAGTACAATTGGTTTAACTTTATTGAAAGGAGTCATACTTGTAGCAATTTTAGCTCCAATAAGTATTTATGTCCTTCCCAAATTTCAAAAGTTCTTTGCTAAATCTCAAGAATATCTTTTCATTTTTTCTTTAGCATGGGGACTTGGAATGGCTTCACTTTTTTATTTTGCAGGGCTATCAATCGAGGTGGGGGCCTTAATTGCCGGAGTTTTGTTATCTGTTTCCCCTTATAACATAGAAATGGGATCAAAACTCAGACCTTTGAGAGACTTTTTTATCATCTCATTTTTCCTTCTTTTAGGTGCTCAAGTAGCTATAAGTAATTTTGGGAATATGATCTTCCCATCCCTCATTTTTGCATTACTAATCCTTATTGGAAATCCACTTATTGTGATGGTCCTAATGGGGTTAGAAGGGTTTACAAAAAGAACTGGATTTTTCTCTGGATTGACTGTCGCTCAAATTGGCGAATTCTCTTTAATTGTCGCAGCTTTGGGAGCGAGAGTAGGGCATATATCAACAGAAGTCCTTTCTCTAATAACTTTAACAAGTTTGATTACAATTGGAATTTGTACTTATGCAGTTATTTATTCCAATAAGATTTATCCCCTTATCTCTAAAACATTGTCTATATTTGAAAAAAAGAAATTAAAAGAGAAGGTAAAAATAGAAAAAGATACTGAAGCATTATTATTTGGGTATAACAGGATTGGATTTGGGATCCTTAATTCTTTAAAAAGTCTAAACAAAAAATATCTTGTTATTGATTTTAATCCTGATGTTATTTCAGATTTAAAAAAATTAGAGATGCCAGCTATTTATGGGGATGTTGAAGATGAAGCCCTCATAAGAGAGCTGCCTCTTAAAAAAGTTAAGTTAGCTATATCGACTATACCCGAATTTGAAACAAATAAATTACTATTAGAAACAATCAAATCTGAAAATCCAAAAACAATTGTAATTTTAAGGGCGCATAATATCCAAGATGCAATGGACTTGTATTCACAAGGGGCTGATTATGTTTTGACGCCTCATTTCTTAGGGGGGGAGTATATTTCAAACATGTTAAAAGAAAATGACACACGTTTAGAGAAATATAAAAAAGAAAAAGAAAAACACATCAAAATGCTTAAAGAAAGAATAAAGAGGGGAGACGAACATCCAGATATTGAGAAAAATTAATTAAGAGAAATTATTAAAAAGTCGTCTTTTTAATCAAAGAGATTCCTAAGTTTGAGGTTAGATTATTATTCTTCGTCGGCGGAAGGCACAGATTCTTCATTTATTACTGCATCTTCTATTCCAAAAATATTAAATGCAAATTCAAAGAATCTTAAAATCACCTCAATAGAAGCTATAAACAAAAGGTAGGTTAATATCCCTGAAAAGAACAAAGGCAGATCACTTAATCTTGAGGAGATTCTTACAAAAAATTCTGAAAAAATTTGAGGATTAAAGATGGATAATGCTAAAAAGGTAAAGGGAAGGATTTTAGCGAGTTCTTTTGCTATATTCTCTCCACTTTTGGGTAAATAAGATGCAACCCTTATTGAAGCAATTACTATAGCTGAGATTAGGAGGATCATCTCAATTCCCACAGATTCTTCAACAAGAAAAATCAGGAAAAAAGTAAAGATTGAATACCAAAAAAAGATAATAAAAGGGATTATTAAAATGTACTCTAAAAGATAAAGAAATCCCGCAATGATCTTGGCCATAAAAGGTCTAGAAGATTTGTTATATTTATTAAAATTAAACTTAAAAATATTTTTTGTTCCGATAAATCTGTAAAATTTCCAGATGAATAAAGCATATAAAACTAAAACTATGACTAAAAGAAAAAGATTTAAGAAAGTTTGAAAAAATGATGGAAGAGTTGAAATAAATTCTCTATAGGTATTACCAAACTCTAATATAAAACTTTCAAGGGTCATAAATTTATTTTATATCTTATTCTTTTTAAATGTAATCTAAAGTTACTGTTAAAAAGTAAATCTAGTACAATGGAGATTCTTTTTCTGGTTTTTATCTTTTTCTGGTTTTTTTAGAATTGATAATCTTATCTGCCTCTAAAGCAGCGATGCACCCTTGTCCAATAGCTACTGCAATCTGTTCTGGGCCTTTATCATTAATGTCCCCTATTGCAAAAATACGATTTCTAGAGGTTCTCATCTTACCGTCTACTTTAATATGGCCTCTTTTATCTTTTTTTACATTTACAATTTCCGAATGTGGGCCAATTCCAAGTTCTACCGAAATCCCCTTTACCTTTAGTTCATTTTCTTTTTTAGTTCCTAAATCAATATACCTCAAACCTTCCACACTTTTGCCTCCAAATATCTCAAGTGTTTTTGCTTTAGTTATAATTGTAACATTTTGGAGCTTCTTTAATTCATCAACAAGTACATCTTCTCCTTTTAGTTTATCTTCAACTTCTAAAAGGTATATCTTTTTTGCAATTTTACTTAGATACAAGGCAGATCTAATCCCCGAAGATCCACCCCCAATTATCGCCACATCTTGACCTTTAAATAAAGGGCCATCACAAATTGTACAATAAGTAATCCCCTTTTTGGTAAATTTGTCTTCTCCGGGGATGTTAAGTTTTTTTCTACCTCCACCAGCAGCTACGATTGCAATCTTTGCTTCTACAGAGTCTCCGTTTTCTAAGTTTACAATAACCTTTGATCCTTTTTGATAAACCCTTTTGACTAACATATCTTCCATAACCTCAACTTTATACGAACGAAGATGTTCTATGAATTTTTTAGCTAATTCTGGACCAGATATAGACTTAAACCCCAAATAATTTTCTATTTTGTCGGTCTTAGAAACATAGCCCCCTAATTCTTCGGTGATCAAAAGAGTGTCTAATTTCCTCCTTGCAGAGTAAACTCCTGCACACAATCCACCAGGGCCACCTCCAATAATGATTAAATCTCTCATTTTTTTATTCTAAACTTTTTTCAATTATTTTTTTATTAAAACCTACAATCAAATTTTCGCCAATTTCAATGATTGGAACTACTTTTTTACCCGACCTCTCGAAAATTTCTTCAGCTTTTTTTTGATCTTTAAAAACATCCACTACGGTATATTTAATTCCCTTTTCTTTTAAGAATCTCTTTGTTCTTTCACATTGCGGGCAGAGGGGCGTTGTATAAAGAATCACTTTTTTTACCATTTTATTTTTACTTATTTTTGTTTCACTTATGTTTGTTTCTGTTCTTTAAAAATTTATTTAATTAAAATCCCACCAAATAATAATAAGAAAGAAAGAATAATAAAAGTGTACCCGCCAAATAAATCCAGGTTATGAATTTAGATTCCGAAAACCAAATTTCTTTTGTAACGACTGCTCCTAAGAAAATTATAATTTCAATTAGGAGATAGAAAAAGAGGTACAAAATAATATAAAGAGTGTACCCCCACCAAGAAAGACCTTCCCCAGCAAGTATACTTCCGAATACCATGGGCAATCCAAAAGAACAGGGTAGTTCAACTAATGTAATAACCGTAGCAAAAATTATTACACTTGTTGCTAAAAAGATTGTTTGAGTTGTCCTATTTTTAAATGCTTCTTGAATTTTATTTGTTGCGCCTATGATTAGTTTATTCCCACTATACTCGCAAGAAGGGCCATATTTACAAAATTTAATAAATTTTATCAAAAAATAGATACCCCCTCCTAAAGCGGCAATCCCTACAAGCATATTTATCGATCCAATAAACTTTGAAAGTGTGGCAAATAATGCAGTCCAAATAAAAACTAAGACGCCATAAACTAAAGCTGTAGTTAAAATAAAAATCCCCCCATAAAAAATTATTTTTTTCCTTGAATCAAAACTCAAGACAATCATTAAAATTAGTATTAATGCTCCAATAGAACAAACATTTAGCCCATCTAAACTCCCAATGATTAGTGCTAATAAGAAAAGATTCAAACCTTTTATGTTAACCTCACCAATTAAAGGAACTCTTATTATCGAACTCTTTCTGAGGTCGTTTATTTCTTCTTGAACATTTTCGCCATTTATTGCCCTTCTAATTAATTCTCCATCTGCCTCATAAAATTTTTGGAAATAATTTTCTTCAATAAAGAGCGTCGGCACAACTAACAAGTATTCCTCAACATCTCTTTCTTCCATCATCTGATGGAAAAGTTCTTGATTTTGTAAATCTTGAATAGAGTAGATTTTTATTTCAATATTTGGATATTCTTTTTTAATAAACTCCTCCAAAAATGCTTTTTGACGAGCACAATCTGGGCAGCCTCTTTCTTCAAAGAAGTAAAGTGTAGGTAAAGAGGTTGTATTATTGCTTTCGTTTAAATTTTCAAGTTCTAGTCCTTTAAGATTAAATAAGCTAAATAAAAAAAAGAATAAAAATATCCCCAGTATAATCTTTTCTTTTTTCATTTTACTAACTCTTTCTTTAATTCATTTTTTAGTTCTAATTTATTCATTCTCCCTTCTTTCTTTGTATTGATTAATCTTTTATCTTTTAATCTCTTAATTATTCTATGTGCCTTTATCTTATCGTAATCAGCAGAGATTTCTGTTTGTCTGATCTGTCCTTTATTTTTGATTATTTTATCTAAAACATTTTTTTCGTCTTTATCTAAAACCGCATAAATAATCTCTAGATTTTTTTGAATTGTTTTTTGTTTATCCCCCATTTTTAAAGAAAATAGATAGTAAAATATTGAACTAACAAAAAAAATGGCCAATAAAATAAATACCCAGATGAAATTATAAGAAACGACTCGAGGACATGAACAACTAGCAACTTTAAATCTATCTGCTAAGAGTAGGCTTAAGAATATAATCAAAGTTATGAAAGATAAACCTCCAAAAATAAGTACAACTTCTTTTTTTCCCATTAGTTTTAATGAATTTTTTTATTTTATAAAACTTTCGTTAGTTTCATTAAAATGTAACCTTAATCTCTTAGATTTATTTATAGGTATTAATGTTTCTAATATAAGAAACTAATAAAAAGCATAAGATTTTTAAACAAATTCTATTTAATTAGGAACATATGCCAGAAAAAAAGAAACCGCTGCAGAGAAAAAAGAAGCAGATTGGAACACCCATCATAATTTTAATTGCTTTAATTTTAATCTTTTTTATATTTAAAATTTACAGGGATAAAACCTCAACACTTAATGATTTTAATGAGTGTTTGAGTGAAAAGGGGTTAGTTTTTTATGGAACTACTTGGTGTCCTGCTTGTTCCAGTTTAGTTGAAACTTTGGGAGGCTATGAATCTGTTATTCCTGTTTATATAGATTGTATACAGAATCAAGAGAGGTGTAATGAAGAAAAAAAGACAAATTATGTTCCAGAAATACAAATTAATGGGGAAGTTTATGAAGGGCCAAGAACCTTAGAGAGTCTTTCGGTGATAACTGGATGCCCCTTGCCAAATTAAGTTTTGATGAAATCAGTTAAAAATTTTATTTATTATTAAACTCTTTCCATCATAACCTCACATTTAGGGCAAATTTCTTTTATACATGGTTGAGCTCTTAACTGAGGTTTTTCATAACCACATTTAGGACACTTACAAATACCCCCTGGCCCCTTTACAGATTGGCCCATTCTCCCCCTACCAAGAAATTTTAATTTTTTATCTTCCGCCCTCCTGTTTAAGCTTATTCTTTTAGAAATCTCGGGTACTGCCATATCAAAGGTACCCCCCTCAATTTTTAGGGCATTGCCCCTAATAATTGCTTCTGCAATTTTTTTCCGACCTTCTTTTAACAACCTTGATAATGTTGATTGAGAAATGTTCATCTTTTTTCCGCATTCTATTTGATTAATAGATTCTACATCTATTAGTCTAATTGCTTCTAATTCTTCAAAATTTATTTTAATTTCTTTGAGGTCTGATAAAGGGACTCCTCTAGGTTTAAAATAAGTTATTTCTGGTTTGAAAAAAATCCTCCTTTTTAATCTTGGCCTCACCATTTTTTTAATAGATACTCCTTAAAGAATTTTTTAATTTAAATCTCTTTCTAAGTTCTCAGATTATTTACTAAAGTAAAAAAAAGAAAGAAGAGAATTTTATTCCTTAATTTCTTCTAGTCTCTTCTCAATTCTTTCCTTATCCTCATTAAGTAAATTCAATTCCCTTTTGAGTAATACTCTTTCTTCTTCTTCGGTTAGGGGTCTAGAGTTTTGAAAAATTTTAGGTTGTGCAAATCTTCCTCTGAATCCATAACCTCTCCCTCTAGCAAAACCTCTCCCGTAACCTTCTGCTATTTGATCGTTTTCACAAGATCCTAAACCTCTTCCAGTTAAAGGGCCTTGTCCGTTTGGTCCTGTTCCATCATATCCTGGCATTTTGTCCTCCTGCCTTTTAGGCTAATTTAGTTATGAATATATATTCATAATACTATTTAAATGTTACGGTTTTTAAAATCTTTTAATTTGAGGTATTATGAGAGGGGTTAAGAGATATATATAACAGTGTAGTATTAAATCATACTTTTTTAAAAATAAATTTTTTAAGTTTTCATAATGTTTAAATAGAATTCTTTCTATTTCTTTTAATGATTGATATAAAAGACATAAGAGAAAAACCAGAATTTTATAAAAAGAATATAAAAAAAAGGGGTTTCGAAGAGAAAAAAATTGAAAAACTTCTTTCTTTAGACATTTCTTGGAGAAAACTCAAAAAAGATGTAGATTCTCTTAGATCAAGAAGAAACCAGATTAGTGAAGAGATAAATTCTGCAAAGAAACAAGGGAATTCTATTTCGAGTTTTATAAAAGAAGCTAAAGAGATCCCTTTAAATTTAAAATCAAAAGAAAAAAAGTTAGATGAAATAGAAAAAGAAAGAATGAGCTTATGGAAGAACATTCCCAATATACTCTCTGAGGATGTTCCGATTGGTGGTGCAGAAAAAAATAAAGTTTTAAAGACCTTTGGGAAAATTTCAGATAAAATACCTAAATTAGGACATGCAGAGATTATGGAAAAATATAATCTTATAGATACAGAAAAGGCTGCTCAGATCTCTGCTTCAAGGTTTTATTATTTAAAAAATGAGTTAGTAAAATTAAACTTTGCGTTAATTAATTTTGCAATGGACTTTCTTTCAAAAAAAGGATTAAAATTAATTCAAACCCCCTATATGCTAAATAGAAACGCTCTTGAGGGGGCAATAACCTTGGATTTGTTTGAAGAGGCAATTTATAAAATTGAAAATGAAGATCTTTACTTAATTGGGACTGCAGAACATGCAATTAATGCGTTTAAATCAAATGAGATCATACCCAATAAAGATTTACCCTTGAGATTTGGAGGATTTTCAACTAGCTTTCGGAAAGAAGCAGGTTCACATGGAAAAGATACCAAAGGGATATTCAGAGTTCACCAATTTGAGAAAATAGAACAATTTGTTTTTTGTAAACCTGAAGATTCATGGAAAGAATTTGATTTTATCCTAAAAAATTCTATTGAAATTTACAAGGCTTTAGGAATTCCTTTTAGAGTTGTCCTTTTATCTTCAAAAGAAACAAGTAAAACTTCTACAAAAACAATTGATTTGGAAGGGTGGTATCCTAGTCAAAAAAAATATTGTGAATTAGGATCTTGTAGTAACTGTTTAGATTATCAGGCTAGAAGGAGTAATATTAGATATCAAGAAGGGAATGAATTAAGATATGTGAATACCATAAACAACACCGCAATAGCAACTCAAAGGATGATGACTTGTATTGTTGAAAATTACTTAAAAAAAGACGGGAGTATCAAGATCCCTCAAGTTCTATGGAAATATTTCGGAAAAAAGGAGATTAGTGCACCTCTTTCATCTTAAAGTTATAATAATCTTTAGTGTTCTCTTTTATTAAAAAATTATAAAATTAATCAAAAATATCCACACCAAGATATCCAAAGTTTTAAAAATCAGATTAGTTATCTTTTTGAGTAAATATTCTAAATGCCCACATGGTCTAATGGCTATGACGCTAGCCTGTCGCGCTGGAGACCCGGGTTCAATTCCCGGTGTGGGCGTAAAAATCCTGAAAATCTTTAGTTTTGTATTTTTCAAGAAACTTAAAATAAGAAGTTTTTATCCTTTTAGGGAATATATCGATAAAACATCTTCAAGATTATCGGGGCTTAATAACTCTATTTTTAATGCTTGTTCGTTCTCATTAAATTGCCTAGGGCGGGATTTTATTTTCTCGTCGTTATCTTCGGAATAAAAATCTGAAGAAATTTTTTCTTCTAAAGGACATAGTGTAACCGCTATTCTATCTCCTTTTTTTAAATTACAAATCCCATGATAGAATATACTTTTAATGGGGGTTTTTAATTGACTTCTATTTTCTAAATCTGAAACCCCTATTACAGACATATAAAGGGGAGAAGAATAATTACTCAAAAGACCTTTTTCTTCCGTAATTAAACTTGCACCATAATTAGTTAAGTTATCTCTTATTGTTTCCAATTCAAATTGGGTCACCCTAAAAATCAGTTTTTTATTGGATTCATCTTTTAATTTAGTTATGCTCATTAAAAGAGAATAAATTTTTAGTTTATAATGATTATTGTTTTTAGAAAGAGTATTTTAAATTTAAAAAGAGGTTTTTTAAGGGTTATCCTTTTTAAATAAAAAGAATATGTATACTTATGGAAAAAGAATTTAAAAAAATAAGAAAATTTGAGGGGGAAATTCATAAAAGGGGGTATGTTCTTATTCAAATTTTAATTCAAATTACTTTAGTTATCGCGATATTTCTCTCTATTTACGAAAAAAATTGGATAAACATTTTAGTTATTTCTCTTACATTACTTTTAATTTATCTACCTAAACTTTTTTCGAAAAAATTTCAAATTTTTTTACCTTTAGATTTTCAAACATTAATGGTTCTTTTTATTTATATGAGTATTTTTTTAGGAGAAATAGGAAACTTTTATGAAAAATTTATTTGGTGGGACTCTATCTTGCATCTTACTTCAGGGATTGCTTTAGGTTTTGTAGGTTTTTTGCTATTGTACGTTCTTTATAGATCAGGGAAATTTAAATCTGATCCAATTTGGGTTGCAATTTTTTCTTTTTGTTTTTCTGTCACCTTGGGGGTTTTATGGGAGATTTTTGAATTTTGGATGGATTCTATCTTTGGTTTAAATATGCAAAGAGCTATTTTTTCTTTAGAGGTTATAAAAACCTTTGGCAGCAGCAGAATTGCAATTTATGATACTATGCAGGATTTCATATTAAACGGAATAGGTGCTTTTATTGCTTCTGTCTCCAGTTATATTTATTTAAAAAAAAGAGGTATGTTGATATTTGGTTCTTTTGTTAAGAATTTTGAAGACAAAAATCCTCGTCTCTTTAAAAATAAAAAATACCCAAAAAGAAGCATATTCTAAAACTTTAAAAATGAAGGGTTATTGTTTTTATAAGGTAAAATGAAAAAAAAGAAGACTTTAAAAAAATCTATAAAAAAACAAAAGGAAGAGGATAACTCTGGACTTTTTATCCCGGCAGGGTTATTTGTTGGGATGGGATTAGGCTTTGCTCTTGAAAATCTAGTGGCTTGGTTATTTATGGGTTTAGGAGCAGGTTTTTTAGCAATGGCAGTTTATAAAGCGAGGGATATAAAGAAAAAAGGATCTTCAAAGAAATAAAATATCCAACAAAATTTTAAATCTTTAACTTAATTTTATTTTTATAATTTTTATATATGTTTTCACGCATGTTTTAAAAAGTTCATTATTTTTTTAAAACTATGATAAATAAAAAAGGTTTTTCCTGGGGAAGCATTTTAAAATTTGTGTTTTTCCTATTTGTTTTAGGATTATTATTTTTTTATTGGATATTCCCAATCAACGAAAAAAATTTTATTCTATCTAAACCAGGGCATTCAAATTTTACTCTAAACTCTTCTTTAGGAACAAATATGCAGTTTTATACGAATATGAGGTATCAAAAATCTGATATCTCCTACAAAATTGAAGACTGCCCTCTTCCTAGAGAAGTAGAAATGAAACGTTCTTTTGAATGGATTGAAAATTTAACAACCTTAAATTTTTATGAAACACAACAAAATGAAGAAATAAGTGTAACTTGTAAAGACACCTTAATAAAAGGGGAAAGAGGTGCATTTATAGCTGGCGAAGGAGGGGTGACTAATGTTGCAATAACAAATAATTTTCATGTTATTCTCCAAGGAAAAGTAATTTTAATTAGGGAAAGTCAATGTCCAGATCCAATAATCGGAACTCATGAGTTACTTCATGCCTTAGGTTTTGAGCATTCTGAGAATCCGAATAATATTATGTACCCCACAGTTAACTGTAATCAGATAATCGGAGAGGACTTGATAAAAGAAATAGATTATTTGTATAGTTTTCCTTCTGTTCCAGACCTTTCATTTGAAAATGCTTCGGCAAAACTAAAAGGGAAATATCTCGATGTAAATATGACGATTAGAAATAATGGCCTAAAAAATTCTGAAGAATCCAAGGTAATTGTTTATGGGAAGAATAAAGTACTTAGTGAAGTGGACATCTCTTCTATTAGTATAGGTTCAGGAAGAATAATCTCCTTAACAAATATTTTTACTTTAACGAATCCTAATGAGATAGAACTTTTTATAAACTACTCTGAAGATGAACTTAATAAAAAAAATAACAGGGTTCTTTTAGAGATAAACAATTAATAAAAAGAAAAAAAATAAGTTTAGTTAGAAAATCAATCCATATCGTCAAGATCTAAATCTTCAACGACCTCATCAAAATCATCTTCTAACTGTTGTTCTTCAGGCCCCTGAAAAAAGTTATTTCCCATTTTGTGCCCTCTTTTTATATTTTTTAATAGAGGTGTCTTATTTTTAAATATTTCTATAAAAAATAATTAATGTAAATAATCCTAAATTACCAATTTTTAAATTAAAAATCTTTAATGGAAAGATTTAAAACTAAAAAAAGGATATTTTTATTATGAAAACAAAAAGAAGAGGATTGAAATTTTATTTAATCTTTTTAATCTTAATATTTTCTTTAACGATTTCTAGCGCTTGCACTTTAGACGTTATTTTAATTAACCAAGAACCATATCCTGTAAGCCCAGGAGAAAGTGTAAAGGTTTTATTCCAAGTAACGGGAGTGGGAAGTTCTGATTGTGGTTTAGTTAGACTTAAAGTTATGGAAAATTTTCCATTCACAATAGACCCAAGTATGTCCCCTGAAAAAACAATCCAGTCCGGAGTTTTTGCAATAGGTTACAATTACAATTCCTGGACAGTACCTTATACTATAAGAGTAAGTAAAGATGCAGAAAGGGGTTTAAATGAATTAGATATTTTAGTCTCTAAAAATGGGGCAACAGGAGGAGTCATACAAAGTTTTGATATTGAAATTGAAGAAGTAAAAACAGAATTTGAGGTTTACATAAGAGACTATAACAGTTTAAGTAAGACCCTAACTCTTAGTGTGATGAATGTAGGAAAGAATAATGTTGAATCTTTGCTTATAGAACTACCTGAACAAGAAACATTAGATGTTATCGGAAGTAACAAACAAACAATTGGAATTTTGGATTCCAACGAAGATACCACGGTTAGATTTAGCGTTTCAGAAGTAAAAGAGGGCAGATTAAAATTAATAATTAGGTATAACGATGTGATTAATGAAAGAAGAGAAGTTATCAAAGAGATTTCATTTAATCCCAAGTTGTTTAAACTCGAAGAAGAAAAGAAAGGTTTAAGTTTTTCTAATTATTTCTTAATAATTGTAGTTATAGCTATTGTAGGTTATTGTTTTTATAAAAGAAAAAAGAGTAGAAAAAAACTTAAAGAAAAAAAGTTTTGATTAAATAATTTTTTTCTTAAATGATATTTGTTTAATCTAAAAGAAACTTATAATTATTTAATAACAACCTCCTATTCTTCTCTTAATGCTTCAGTAGGTTTTGTTTTTGCGGCGCGTAAAGCGGGCATAGATCCAGATAAACTGCCTACAAAAAATGAAAATAAAATACAAGATAAAACTAACCAAAGAGGAGTAGAAGCATTGAGGTAATCTACTCCTGTAAAAAAATATATCGCATATTCTACCCCTTTACCCATTAAAAATCCTAAAATAACCCCCAAGATCCCCCCAACGAGTCCTAAAAGCCCAGATTCTATCAAAAATAAATAAAAGATATTTTTATTTTCAGCTCCGACGGCTTTCATTAATCCAATTTCTTTTCTTCTTTCCAAAATAGAAGTGTACATTGTGTTCGCAATTCCTATAGCACCAACAAAAAGAGAAATTCCTGCAATAGCTAAAAAAAATCCGGTTATTATAATCAAAATTGAATTAAAGATATTCAAAATTTGATCTGGTTTTATGATAAAAAAGTCTTCCTCTTCCAAATCAGTAAAACGAATTAATCTAAGTTTTATCTCCTCTGCAACCTCATCAATAATTTCATAAGATTCTACTTTAACAATTACCTCATCTACCTTATTTCCAATATCAAATATTTCCCTAAAATCGTCTGATAAAATCATTACAACTTTATCATGCTCATCAGTTCCAATTTTAGTAGTTATCCCCTCAACCCGAAACCTCTTACCGTTAATCATTATTGTATCCCCAACATAAACTCGTCTTCCAAAGAGTTCATCTTCACTATAGGCAGAACCTAGAACTACTTTTCCAGTATCCCCTTTTTTTAAATGCCCCCCTTCCTTGATAGAATAAAAAGACATATCCCCCAAAACATCCCATAAATTTTCACTAATCCCTGAAATCATAGCAAATCTCCCCTCCCCTTTATATTCTACAGTTCCTGTTCCAATTAATTCGTAAACTACATCTTCAACTCCTGGAACTCTTTTGATTTGATTTATGTGATCTGTAGTGATTATGCCCTGATTTTCTGAAGAAGAACCCCCCATACCCATCATTCCTGAAGGTAAGATGATTATCATATCCATACCCATTTCATCAAAGGTTTTTTCTACAAAATCGCTTAAACCTAAAGATAAACTAACAATAACGAATATAATGGCTATAGAAGCAACTATTCCTATCATGGTTAACCAGGACCTTACTTTCTTTTCTTTTACATTTTTAATGCCTAATTTAAAATAATCTTTAATCATTTTCTTAATGCTTCAACAGGAGTTAGTTTAGATGCCTGCATTGCAGGTAATATTCCAGAGATTGTTCCAACAAGGAATGAGAATAAAATAACCCCTATTAATAAGGGAATTGAAAAAGTTACATTAAGATTTGCCCCAGGAATAAAACCCTTTATAAAGTATGTAGTAACAAAAGCAAGTAAAAGGCCAAAAAAGGATCCTGTAATACCTCCAATTAAACCAAGTAATCCAGATTCTGTTAAGAAAAGAGCCAAGATATCTTTATTCTTAGCGCCAACAGATTTCATAATTCCTATTTCTTTTCTACGCTCTAAAATAGACATATACATTGTGTTTGTTATTCCCACACCACCCACAAACAATGAAATAAAAGCTATTCCTAAAACGAAAATTCTTATAGTATTAATGATTTTACTTACTGTTTCTGCAGATTCTACAGATGTCTGAATTTCAAAATCTTCTTCTCCAGGTTTTTGTTTTCTATCATTTCTCATTTCCTCCCTTATTAACCCTGCAATTTCTTCAACCTCATCCCTATGAAGAACTTTAACATCAAGGCTAGGGTAATCTTCTTTTAGATTAAAGACTCGTTCCATTTCATATTGAGGTAAAAAAATTGTTCGGTCTTTTTGAGAATTTCCTGTTGAACTTAAAATTCCTACAACTCTAAAATTTTCTTCTTCAATTCTTAAGTTATCCCCTACTTCGATTTTTGTTTTAAAAAGTCTAGATTCTGTTGCTTTATTACCAATGAGGATAACCCCTGTATCCCCACTATTTATTAATCTACCTTCTTCAATATTGAAACCGTAAGATTCATAAAAATGATTTAACTTTAAGAAACCCTCAGGGATGTTAGAGATAATTGAGTAACCGGTATCTTCCCTGTATTCTATTTCTGCAAAGGTAGTATATCTCGGGATAACAGATTCAACGCCCCTTATAGAGTTAATAATACTTATATCATCTTCAGAAAAAGTTCCGCCACCAAAACCCATCATACCCCGCCCAATAATTGTTATTTTATCAGGACTAAGTTCTCCAACAAATTGTTTAGAGATAGCCTCTTCCATCGCATTACCTAAAGAAACTAATGCTACAACAGAGACAATCCCTATAAAGATTCCTAAAATGGTTAACCAACTTCTTATTTTTCTTCTTCTTAAATTTTTAAAGGCTAAAAAAGGATATTTGCTAATCATAACTACCTCCGAATATTTTTCCAAACATCCCCAACTTTTTTCATTGTTTTTTCGATTTTTCCATCTTTAATCCAATAGATTATTCCCGCGTGTTTCTTTCCTAATTCTGAATCATGAGTAACAATTATGATTGTCTTACCTTTTTTATTTAACTCATCTAAAAAAGACATTATTATTTCCCCATTTTTTGTATCTAGATTTCCAGTTGGTTCATCGGCAAGTATCACCTCAGGATCATTAATTAAAGCTCGGGCTATTGCAACTCTTTGCTGTTCACCTCCTGAAAGTTTATTTGGATAAGAATACATTCTATGACCCAATCCAACTTTTTTCAGTAACTTCTCTGATCTTTCTCTTCTTTCATCTTCTTCGTAATCTTGAAAAAACATAGGTAAAGAGACATTTTCTATAACATTAAGATTTGGGATCAGATTAAATTGTTGAAAAATAAATCCAATTTTTTGACCCCTGATTCTTGCTAATTCTGATTCTGATAAGTCTGAGATATTATAATTATCCAGGAAAATTTCTCCTTTTGTGGGGATATCAAGACTTCCAACAAGATTCATCATCGTTGATTTTCCGCTTCCAGAAGGACCCATTATCGCGACAAATTCTCCAGGTTTTATCTTGAGGTCTATTCCATCAACTGCTCTTACAAGAGACTCCCCCATTTGGTAATGCTTGGTCACTTTTTTCAAAAGGATTAGTCCCCTTTGTTCAGAATCCTCTTCAAAAGAAATCAAATCTTTAGGTTTTCCTTTTTCTCTCTTTTCCATAAAAAATAAAGAACTTTATAGCTTAAAAATCTTAAGGAAAGACAGATTCTCTCTAAAAGAATCTTTTAACTTTTTATGATTAAATTTTATTTTTCAAAAAGGGATTACTTTAAACAAAATGTTTATAATTGATTTAGACATTATTCTAAGATGGGGTTAAAAGAGGGGGAAATAAAAAAGGGCCTTAATTCTGAAGAAGCTAAAAAAAGATTAGAAGATTATGGTCCAAATGAGCTTAAAGAAACAAATAAAATATCTGTACTTGAGATATTAGCTCGCCAAATTAGAAGTAATTTTGTGATTTATCTTCTTTTGTTTGCTACAATAATTTCCTTCCTTGTTGGAAAAAATTTAACCGCATATGTAATAATTATTGTTCTAGGCGTAGTTATCTCAACCGGATTTTTACAAGAATACAAAGCTGAAAGAGCAATGGTAGCTCTAAAAAGAATGATCACACCGATATCGACGGTGATTAGAAATGGAGAAGAAAGAGAAATTCCCTCTAATGAAATTGTTCCAGGAGATATCTTAATCTTACGTACAGGGGAGAGAATCCCTGCGGATTCTATTGTTGTTGAGCAAGTAGAGTTACTTGTTAATGAATCGATTCTTACCGGAGAATCAAAGGAAGTAAAAAAATTTATTCCTAAAGATATTGAAGATTATTCTGATAAAAATACCCTCTTCATGGGCTCTTTTATTGTTAGCGGGAAATGTAAAGCGAAGGTAATAAAAACAGGTATGCAAACAAAATTTGGAAAAATTGCAGGAATGATTTCTGAAACAGAAAAAGAACTTCCTCTACAAAAAAAAGTTAACAAGATTTGTAAATATCTTGCAATTGCAGGTTCATTTATGGCAGTATTAACAGGAGCGATAATTCTTCTTCAGACCCCTGGAATAAATAATGAGTTAATAATGTCTGTTTTAGTTACAGTAATTGCAATAGCTGTTGCATCTTTTCCTGAAGGTTTTCCTGTTGTTCTTATAACTGCTCTTGCTTCAGGATCATACCAGATGGCAAAAAAGAATGCTATTGTAAACAGAATGTCGATTATTGAAACTTTAGGGGAAACAACAATTATTTGTTCTGATAAAACAGGAACAATTACAAAAGGGGAGATGACTGCTGGAGATTTATTTACTAATCAAAGAAGGTATAAAATAACAGGAGTAGGATATGACTCCGAGGGAGATTTTATTCTTAATGGAAGAAAGATAGACCCCCACAAGGAACCCAATTTCAATATGATATTCAGAAGTTCTATTTTATGTAATGAAGCAAGGATTACTAAAACAGATGAAGAGAACATCTTTCAACCCATTGGTATGCCAACAGAAGCAGCATTGTTAGTAATGGCAGCTAAGGGGAATTTTTTTAGAGAGGGTATAGAATATTCTGTCATTAAAGAAATCCCCTTTAGTTCTGAAAGAAAAATGATGACAGTTTTATGTAACGAAAAAGGTAAAAAAAGAGTTTATTCTAAAGGAGCATTAGAAGTCCTTATTCAAAAGTGTAATTTTATTCAAAGAGAAAATGGGGTTTTCAGATTACTTGAAAGAGATAAAAAAAGAATTCTTGAAGCAGACAGCAATATGACTTCGAATGCCCTAAGAACAATTGCTCTTGCTTACAAAGAGGTAGAAAAAGGGAGCTCAAAGGGAAATTTAGAATCAGATTTGATATTTCTTGGTTTAGTGGGAATTGAAGATCCGCCTAGAGAAGAAATAAAAGAAGCAATAGAAACCTGTAGAGAAGCTGGAATAAGAGTTAAAATGATTACAGGGGATAATAAAGAAACAGCTATAGCTATTGCAAAAAAAATTGGATTTGATAAAGGAAAAGTTCTTGAAGGCAGAGATTTAGACAGTTTAAATGACGAAGATTTAGTTAAAATTGTAGATAACGTTGTTATTTTTGCAAGAGTAAGGCCAGAACATAAATTAAGAATTGTTAAAGCACTTAAAGAAAAAGGAGAAATTGTGACTATGACTGGTGATGGGGTGAATGACTCTCCGGCACTAAAAGAAGCCCATATTGGAGTTGCAATGGGAAAAAATGGGACAGATGTTTCTAGGTCTGTATCTGATTTGACTCTTAAAGATGATAACTTTGCAACTATTGTTGATGCAATAAAAGAAGGTAGAAGAATATTTACAAACATACAAAAATTTTCAACTTATCAGATTTCGGTAAATTTTTCACAAGTTTTTTTGATTTTCCTAGGGATATTAATTGGATTGCCCCTTCCTTTATTGGCAATTCAAATACTTTTTATGAACCTTTTTTCTGATGAACTTACAGCATTAACTTTAGCATTTAATCCTTATTCAAAGGATATAATGAGTGTTAAACCTAGAAGTAAATCTAATATAATAACTAAACCCCTCTTTAGAATCTTAATCTTAGCAGGATTAATAATTTGTATTGGATCACTTTTCGTTTTTTATTACACACATGAAATTGTAGGAGAACCAGAGAATGTAGCTAGAACAACTACTTTTGTAACTATGGTCTTATTTGGTATAACAAATGCGTATAATTTTAGATCTTTTAGAAAATTGACTTGCAACCGTTCCCCATTTGTAAACAAGCCATTAGTTTATGCATCCCTAATAGTGCTCTTTGGGACATTACTTATTGTATATAATCCCTTTTTAAACAGTATATTTGAAACTGTTCCAATACATCTTAATTACTGGGTTTTAGCTATTCTTGTTTCATTATCTGTGATTTTGATATTTGATATTTTAAAGTACCTAAATAATAAAAAACATTTTTGGACAGAAAATTTACAAGAATTAAATTCAAGGATAAAAAGAAAGGAATTAATGAAAAAAGATAGAAACTAACTTATCACAAAAGTAAGAAAAATCTAATGAACTTATTTATTCTTTTTTCTAGTTTTATCTTTGATTAAATATGTTACTATCAAAAGGATTAACAAAAGAATAATCAACATCATTAACCAAACAACAATTTCTTCAAGCTTTATTCCTTCTGAGGATTTTAGAGGTATTCTTCCTTCTTCATCTGACTGGTCTGAAGGAGATATTGATCTAAATTGATTTATCCATCTTGAAAAGTAATACTCATCAATGGGGATGAACCTCACACCGCTTCCAGTTCCCGGTGAAATTGGGTCTTCTTGTTCAGGAGGGGGAATGATATTCTTTACTGATAAGACATAATCTTGGAATACGCTATCGCCAGCTTCATCTTGAACTTTTAGTCTGATTTGAAATGCAGTGTCTCCATCAACAAAAGGAGCTCTTCCAGTTATCAAACCTGTTTGGGAGTTTATTGAAAGCCAATTTGGTGCGTTGATTAATGAGAATTGATAAGGTAATATTCCCCCATCAGCTATAACTTGGTAATTATAAATTACTCCTTCATCAACTTGGGTAATTGGGTTAGAGATAATTTTTAAAGTTTCTGGAGGAATTATTACGGGATTTACTAAAATATGAAGAATATAGTTATCTGCACTAGGATAATTATCTGAACCTTGTAAAATTACTCGATAGCTTCCGGGGCTGTTATAAATACTTTTTCCTAAATTGAAAGTATTAAAATAACCGTAATCATTCACAACATGATTATTTTGAAAAGTATAAATCAAATTATAATCTGAATCATAAAGTTTAATATTAATAACCATTGGCGGGGACATGCTATAAAAATTTACATTAAATCCAATATTTTCCCCATCATTTATCTCAATAAACTGATTCCCATTTTCCCAATTTCCATGAACAACTATTGCACTTAAACTATTTACTGAAAAAATGATTAATATCCCTAAGATTAATAAAAGATATTTATTTTTCATTTTTATTTCTCCTATTATTAGGGTGATAACTTAACCTAATTCCCCCATAAGCTCCACTTTCCCCATGATCTTTCATCCAATTATATCCACCTGTAAGGCCTAAACTAAGATCATTTAGAATAGGAAAATTTATGCTTGAATTAACATTGTAAGACTTTGATTTCTGATTTTTTGAGTTTTCATTTTCTTTGATAATCTCTCCAGATGATGAAACTATACTCTCTTTAACATGATTAGTTGATGTCCATTGATTAACTCCTGCTCCTACAGAAAGATATCTAGATATATCAATCTCCCCTCCAACACCAACAGATCTAAAGTTTGAGTTATATTCCTCTCCAACACCCAATATTCCTTCTGAAAGAGGAACAGAAATTTCCCTTACTTTTTGATCTCCAGCTTCAGAAGAATTAACCACAAAAGAAACAGGACCATATCCAACTCCTGCTTCTATCCTTCTAAAACCATTTTTACCTGCAGAAAGACCTCCAAAGATTTTAGCCCCATAAGAAGATTTAATCTTTTTTGGAACTGGTTGGCCTTTTTGTGATCCTTCCGGTTCATAACTTTTTAAGGAATCTGATTGAGCTTCTCTTAGAGTATCTTTTTCTCCACCATTATTCTCATATGGGGAAAAACTAAAATCTTCATTTTTAGAAGTTTTTCTATCCAAACAGTCCAAAGGGAATATTAAAGGCCTTCTTCTATCAGGCGTCGGTTTTAATCTTAGAGAGATGTCATCTAGGGAATCAATAATTTTTTTATCTAGATAATCACCGCCTTCAGGAGTTTTCCAGTTAAGATAAACTACAACAGGAACGCTATCTGTATTACTTTTTGCTATGAACATATATGGCCCTTCTTGGATATTCTTCATATCATCTTTAGAGATAGGGCTTCCATTATACAAGAGTTTTTCTAAATTATTTAAAGAATTTTTATCGCTTTCAGGTATTTCATTGATTAATCTTTCATAATGATTAATTGTAGCAATTGCTTTCTTCTTTGAAAGAGAATCTAAAGAGTTTAGGTCTTTTTTTAAATAGTTAATAACATCTCTTAAACCTTCTTTAGCATCCCCAATACTCCAATTGATATCCCCTTCGAGGGGTTTTAATTTAAATTTATTTAGATATTCAGAAAGAGAAGTTTCAGAATCTGGGTTTAAGTACATATCAAAACCAAAATCTTTTAAGATTACTCCATCTCCAGAAACAGAGAGTCTTGAATCTTCAGAATATACTCTGTTATTCTTTTTGGTGTTAGTAGCAAAGTTAACATTTGGTGAACCTAACAAGAATGCAATTGTTGCCCCAGCTAAAATCTTTTTGAGTGTCATTTTAGATTATTTTTTTATTAATTCCTGAGTTTATAAATCTTTCTAATTTGTTGTTACTTTATAATTATTACTAAAATGACACTACTCTTGGATTATATCTTAAAAATTGAATCAAGCCATTCAATCACTTAAAACCCAATTTTAAATTTTCTGGCCGGAGTATTTTTACCGGAAAGGCTTCTTCTAACTCTTTCAAGAAATCTTTGAATAAATTTGGTTTAGAAGTTGCTTTTATATCTTCAATAACTTCTCTAGCTTTTTGTTCTCCTTTTTTGATTATCCTTTGAGAATCTGAGAAGTCTAATGCACTCACATCTTCTAAATTTACATTTATAAGAAAATCAATCTCATCTCCAATCAAGTCTGCTGTACTTAACTCTGAAGTAAAAATTTGTAAAGATTTGGCAGCACATGCTAAAATGTTTGGGACAGTTGTTTTTTTATCTCTTTCATTAGAGACTGCTTCTTCATTCAAGATTGGTTCTCTAATTCTTCTTTTATTAACATTTACTGCTATAATTATGTCTGCCTTTTCTTTCAAAATTTCTGTGGGAACAGGATCAACTATCCCCCCATCTACTAAGACTCTCCCTTTATTTGAAACAGGGGCAAATAAAGCCGGAATTGAGATACTAGCCCTTATTGCTTTTACTACATCTCCTTTAGTGAACACAATTTCCCTTTTACTTTCGATATCAAATGCTGTTATAAAAAGAGGAATTGTCAAATCGTCAAAAGTAATATTCCCCAACTTACTTCTAAGAAATTTTTCTATTTTATTTGATTTCATTAACCCTTTTACCGGAAAATGATAACTAAAAAGGTCTTTCCAATTAATGTCTAGAACTTCTCTCTCTAGTTTTTTTATATTAAGTTCTGCAGAATAAAAAGCTCCGATTACAGCCCCCATACTTGTTCCGGCTATATAATCTATAGGGATATGATTTTCTTGTAAAACTTTTAGAACTCCAATATGTGCTAATCCTCTTGCACCCCCTCCACTTAAAGCAATACCCACTTTTTTTCTCTTTTTCATATCTTTCAGAAAAGTATACGAACTTTAAATAACTTCCCCGAAAATAAAAAATAAAAAATCTTACTAGCTTGAACAATAAAACAAAAAAAGAGAATTCGAATTAAATCTTAAAAATTAAATTAATTTTTTTCTAAATTATTTGTTTTTTTGTAGATAAATATAACCAACAAAAATTCAGTGAGTATAATCAAAGGCATTGTTCTACCTAAAAATTCCAAAGCCATAATTGTAGTTATCAACAATGAAACAAGACTCGCGCTTAATAAAGAATATTTGATTATTTTATCTGAGATTTTTATAAAAGCAAGTGTTAATGCAAAAATAAAAGTAAAAATCATTCGGCCCAGATTAATTCTGTTATTATAACTCTTTATTTCAGAAAGGAAATCCCGATAACAATAACTACATTCTACTTCACAATCCTTTTTGTAAATCAGGTTACCTTCATTCTGTAAACATTCTGTTATGAATCCTTCATCATAAGAACAGTTTAACTCTTCTAAGGAAGAAGTTTGGACATAAGGGGTAGAATAATCTTTAAAATAAGGATAGTCCCCAAAAGAACAATTATCTTCAGGCCGTTCTAAGAAAAGCCTTTCGATTGTAAAAACAAAACTTATAAACAAAGCAAAGATTAAAGCAAACATTACAATGCTATAAATTGTTTTGTCTAATCCCCTCTTTTTATTTTCTTTAACCATTTTTTAAACTTATTTATTCCTAAAAAGAATCCCTCCGCCCAGATTCGAACTGGGGGTCTCCCGGGTTCTGCTTTTAAAAAAACTTGAAAAATGAATCTTCAAGGGATTTTTTATTACTGGCTTTTGGGGTTTCATAGTTATCATAATTGAATCTCCACCTTAGGTAAAAACCTACAGCCAGGCGCTTTAACCACTAAGCTACGGAGGGATTTTCATTTAGTCTGAAGAGGCATAAAGTAACTGACCTTCAAGACCTTGAATTAGATAAATGAATTGATTTTAAAACCTTTTTGTTTATACTTTTAGAAATAATTTCTTTTAATAGTACCCGTCGTTTTATTTTTCAAAATTTAATTAATTTTAAGACATTAAGAATTAAAATCATATAAATAAAAAGTGCTAAGATAAAAGAAGTAATAAAAGCAGGAATTATACCTATTATACCAGATAAATAGTTCATTACTACAAAAATTATAAATGAAGAAACTAAAAAAACTAAAATAATCTTAATCAATAAAAGAAGTGTTATTTTAGACTTATGCTTTATATGCTCTCTTAAGGTTCTTTTCTTTTTTTTATTGATTTCTTTTTTATTTTTTTTAATGTTTCCCCCCTCATTTTTTTTAGTCTTCTTTGTCTCTTTATTCTTATTCTTTTTTTTATCTTGCATTTAATAAAGAATATTTAATTCCTTTTAAATTTTTTTAATGAGAAGCGGGAATAAAAATAGGGTTTTATTTTTTAAGAATTAAGGCCGAGGGGAAATTTATTCTCCTTCTTCTTTGCCTCTTTGTTCAACAACAAAAAACGCCATATTAGATTCTGCTTCATGTATTTTTCCACTTTTTTCATATATTGCTGTCGCTGTAGGGAATGCAAATTTTCCTAATACGCCTACCTTAGAATAAACCACATATGAAAGAACTCTTTTTTCACCTTCTTCTAATTTTTCAAAATTCCATTCTAATCTTCTGTTTTTCTTGTCAACCTTAGAAGGGTTTTCTCCTCCGAATCTTTCATAAATCTCAACTAAAGGCGGAAGCTTATCAACGATATTAATTCTTTCTGCAAATTTTCTAGCAGTTACCAGAATAGATACCTTAATAGCAAATTCCCCCCCTTTAGATTTTATAAAAGAAACTTTCTTTTTAAGGATTATATTCGTCTTAAGATATTGACTTGCCAAAAAAACAATAAGACAAATAAAGAATATTATGATAAAGGGGAAAAACCAATTGGTTCTTACTAAAATTTGATAATTTTCACCAGGTTTTATTTCACTTATCCAGGTATAATAAACAGCAGTACCTTCTCTTTCTACTGCGAAAGGTTCTGGATTAAAGGTAGTAAACAATCGAGAAATAATATTCTTTCTTAAAACAGTTTCAGAAGTTTCGATCATATTTCCCTCGTTATTTTTTTCAATTATTTGAGTGGTTACGAAAACACCAAATTCTGTTTTTGATGTTGTCACAATATTTTTTTCTGCAAATCTTATTACATCCTCGATGATTGTTTCCTTATCCCATACTTCAATTTCTGCTTTAAGAGTATAAAATCCCGCTGTTAAATCTTTAAAATCTTCTTTATCTAAGGGAATTAAAAAGGTTACATTTTCTTTTGGTCCAATATCAAAAGTTTTTTCAGTATTAAAAAAGGGTGATGAAAAAGTTGCGTCAATTTCCCCAAAATCAATATTTTCATTGTTAATAATAAAAATTTCAACAGATTCTGACTCTGGATCAATTTCTCCAGAACCTATGCTAAACGTACTATTTAATTTTGTAATTTTAAAAGTAAAACTTTCTTCAATACTCTCACTGTTATCTTTGATTATATAATAAGTTAGAGTATAATATCCTTTTTCAGGAAGATTTCCCAAAGGAATAACTTCTAAGGTAATTCTTTTAGTTTCGTTCCTTTCAATGTAAATACCCTCAGAAGGATAAATTAAAAATCCAATTAGATTATAAAATTCAAAGGAACCAGATCTTCCAAGATTGGTTATTTCTAAATCCAGAAAGAGAGAATTTTTTAAATCGTGAATATAGACTTCGTCATTACTTTTTTTTTGTAAATCAATATCCAAGGCAGAAAAAAGAGGCAGAGTGGATAAAAAAGAAAAGAGTATAACTAAAAAAAAGAGCTTAAATTTTAATTTTTGATTCTTTTTGTCGATTAAGTTTTTCATATAAAAAGTTATGGAAAAATTCTATTTAAGGATTTCGGTATTTTTTAAAGGGATTCCTATTTTTTCCCTTCTAAGTCTAAATAAGCCTTTGCTTGACCTAAAAATTCGTCGCATAATTCTGCCAATTTGTTATCATATTCCTCCACTCTTGAAGTTATGACCCATTTTTCATAGATACCCCTAAGAAATTTATTAAAGGCAGACATCTCGAATTTACCCTGATAATCCCTTACAAGGTCCCCTTTTATAGAGACTTTTAAAGAACCTTTATTCATTCTGATCTTTGCTTGCCCTTGCATAATCTCTACTTCCTGTAACCTCTTTATTTCAAATTTAACCTTTATCTCAAATCGAAAATAATCTGTAATATTCCTTAATCCAACCCATTGGATAAGCAATTCTTTCTCATTATCTTTTATTTTTTCTTCATATTTTTCTTCTATTAATTGTTCAAACCCTTTATCCTGGTTTAACCATTCATAACAAAATTTGTAAAAATCTTTAAATGAAAATAATCCATCATACTTAATCGTGCTCGAGAATATTGTCTCTTTTTCAACCATATTTTTTATAACAGAAATATATTTAAATAACCTTCGGATGCCATTTTTAGAAGAGGCTATGTGATAAAATTTAAAGAAAAAATAAAAAACCTCTCATGATGCTATCTAAAAATTTAATAGAAGATTTAGGATTAAAAGAAAAATATGGAAGAATTTTCAGAGGAGAATTTGAAAAAGATCCTTTATATGAAGAAATCCTTGAGGTGGGAAAAAGAAATTCTGAAGAAGGATTATGGATTTTAGGGGGCTATGTTTATAGAACAATAATTGACCATATCTATCACTCAGATACTAAAAAAGAACAAGTAGATATTGATTTTCTTACACAAAGAATGTCAGAAGAGCGGTATGTTCCGGAGGGATGGAAAAGTGGAAAAACAGATTTTGGAGACCCTTGTATGATGAAAGGGAAGTATAAAATAGACATTAATGATATGAACACCTTCCATAGCATCACTTCAAATGAATGCGAAGCCACAATAGAAAACATTTTAAGAAATTCACCCTTAACAATCCAATCAATTGCCTGGGATTTAGAAAAGAAGAAACTTTTAGGGAATAGAGGAATTCTAGCGATACTCTACAAAACAGTAGGAGTTAATAATCTTTCTGAAGCAGAATATGAATCTAAAAGAAAAGGGCTCTTTTTAGAAGATTTAGTATCCTTCAAAGCGCAACAGTTAGGTTTTAAACCTCAAGGAGTTAAAAGAGCCCAGATTTTAGGTCTAATTAAAGAACTTTTTTTGTAAATTCTCAGTCTTCTTTTATCAATCCCTAATTTCCACCTATTAATTTCTAAGATACCTCTTTCTGATAGAATTATATAGAATCTAAACAAGATGCACAAACTAAAGTCCCATTACTTTTATACAATGGTGCTCTTTGCCCACATTCATTACAGATTCCATCTCTTACACTAACTTTAACATAAGAGTCTGTATCCTTAAGTCTCTTAATTTTCTCTTCTTCTTCTCTAATGAATTCTATTTCTTTTAGATTAGAATAAACTTCTGGATGCATGCTTAGAATATCTTTTAATGTTAACAAACCCATTAATTTTCCTTCTTTAACAACTGGAAGTCGATAAAAATGATTTTTATTTATTTTACTTATTGCTTCAGAAATCTTTGCAGAAGGTTTTAGGGTAATTAACTTTTTAGGAGAAACATCCTTAGCTTTAACCTTAGAAAGATCAGATTTTTTAACTATTGCCCAGAGTATATCTTTTTGACTAACTATCCCCTTAAGTTTTCCTTTTTCTACTAAAACAAGACTTCCAATCCTTTTTTTTATCATCTTTTTTGCACAAGAAAGAAGGCTTTCATTAGGTTTAGCAGTGATTGGATTACGAGTCATTATGTCTGAAACAGTTCTTTCTACCATGTTTATAAAAGTCTTTAAAGTCTTATAAATCTTCTGAAAGTAAACCTTATTTTCATATTTAGGGGAATTTTGTTAAATAGCTCTGAATAGTTTACAACAATAATGTTTAAATAACTCTAAAAAAAACAATGGATATGCCTGAAAAACCAATCGTTTTAATGCCTGAAGATGTACAAAGAATTCTTGGAAAAGATGCGCAAAGAAATAATATAATGGCTGCAAAAATGGTCTCTGAAATAGTTAAAACTACTTTAGGCCCAAAAGGAATGGATAAGATGTTAGTTTCTCCAACAAATGACATTATCATTACAAATGACGGAGTTACAATACTTGAAGAAATGCAAATAGAACATCCAGCTGCAAAAATGATGGTTGAAATTGCAAAAACCCAAGAAAGTGAGGTTGGAGATGGAACTACAACTGCAGTTATGATTGCAGGTAAATTACTTGAAAATGCTGAAAAACTTCTTGATAAAAAAATACACCCAACTGTGATTACAAAAGGATACAGAATTGCAGCTGATAAATCTCAAGAAATTCTTTTAGATTTAGCTTTGAAAATAACCCCCAATGATGAAAAAATACTAAAACAAATTGCAATGACTGCTATGACAGGTAAGGGTGCAGAAGACGCCAAAGAAAAACTCTCAGAGATAATTGTCCAAGCAATTAAACAAGTAGAGAATAATGGGCAATTAGATTTAAAGGATATAAAAATTGACTCATCAAAAGGATTAGGGATAAAAGATACAGAGATAATTCAAGGAATAGTAATTGATAAAGAAAGGGCTTCTTATGATATGCCTAATTTTATTTTAGATGCAAAAATAGCTTTAGTTGATTTTCCTCTTGAAATAAAAAACCCCGAGATAGATACAAAAATTTCAATAAATTCTCCCGACCAACTTCAAAGTTTTGTGATAGAAGAGGAAAGAAGTATAAAAGAAATGATTGAAAAAGTAAAACTTTCTGGAGCTAATGTTATCTTTTGTCAAAAGGGGATTGATGATTTTGCAAGATATTTACTTTCAAAAGAGAAAATTTATGCTTGTCGAAGAGTTTCCAGAAGTGATTTAGAAAAAATCTCTAAAGCAACTGGAGGTAGGATTATAAGTAACCTAAATGAATTAACTCCTTTTGAGCTAGGAAATGCAAAAAAAGTTGAAGAGATTAAACAGGGAGAAGATACCTTCACTTACATAAGAGGATGTCAAAATCCTAAATCTCTAACAATTTTAATTCATGGGGGAACAGACCATGTCATTGAAGAAGTTAAAAGAGCAATAAAGGATGGTTTAGGAGATGTAGCATGTGTCTTAAAATCTGGATTAGTTGTTCCCGGAGGGGGAGCAATTGAGATGGAACTTTCAAAAAGACTTAGAGAATTTTCACAGGGATTGACTGGAAGAGAACAACTTGCCATAGAAGAATTTGCTTCTGCACTTGAGTTTTTACCTGCAACTCTTGCAGAAAACGCAGGAATAGATCCCATAGATATTTTGACTGAATTAAAGTCCCGACATGATTCTGGAGAAAAAAATGCGGGATTGAACCTATTCACAAATAGAATTGAAAACGTTTTAGAATCTCGTATAATAGAACCCTTAAAAATAAAAAGCCAGGCCATAAATTCTGCTAGCGATGTTGCCATAATGATTCTAAGAATTGATGACATAATCTCTGCAGTGGGTAAAAAAAATTCTTTAGGAATAAAAGGGACCAACCCTATGATGGGCAAGGGAGGATTCCCAGATTATGGAGACTTTTAATCAGAGCGTTGATTTTGACTATTTATTCTAAAAAATTTTTAGATATTTATTCTAAAAAATTTCTTAGGGTTTTTAAAAAAATCTTATCAAGAAAGATTAGATTTAAAGAATTTAAATTAAAAAATATTGAAGAAGCATACGGATAAAAAATCTAAATTTTTTAGTCAGTTTAAATTTAATCTTAGGTTTCTTTTTTAGAAATAATTTTATCGAGGGTTAATCTAAAAATTTTATTTGAAGGAAAGATTGAGATTAATTTAAAAAATCCAAAACATATTTAAATAAGATTTTACTTTGTATACTATAAAAGGAGGTTTAATGCAAAACAAAGTTTTTACTTTGTTGTTAAAAAGAGAAGATGGTTAAACTAAAAACATTGAATGAAACCTACTTCGCAGATATCCTTAAAGAATTCAATGACGCAGGAGAATTTGTTGGAGCTAGACAGGATGAAAAACAAGGACTTTTGAATGATTTCGATGAAGCTTGCAAAAGGTTTTTCTTTGGTAAGATTTCAGAGAAAGTCTTAAGTCTCTCAGTAGCTAAAACAAATAAAGAGTTGCAAAGACTTGATAAAGAAGTAAGAGAAGCTATTTCAAAAGGTAGAAAAAGTGCAGAAAAAGCTTCAAAACTTTTAGGGGCTCAAGCACCTATCGCATATAGAGCAACAATGTCTGGTATCTCTGGTGGACCTGGAAAAGCTAAGAAGAAAAAGGCTGCTAAGAAGAAAGCGCCTGCAAAAAAGGTAACTGTGAAAAAGAAAGCGCCTGCAAAAAAGGTAACTGTGAAAAAAAGCGTACCAAAAAAAGCGCAAAAAAAGGTAGTAAAGAAAAAGTCAGTAAAGAAGGCAGCAGTAAAAAAGAAATAATTTTAATTTAATTTTTTATTTTTTTAGTTTATTTTTAAGTTTTAAAAATCGAAGATTTAATAAATGAATAAAATGGCAAAAAAAGAAAATAAACTCTTAAATCTTATTTCTTGGATTACGGGGATAATTGTTTCTCTAGCTTTGGGATTTGCAATGATTGGGGGAACATTAAGTCTGCCAGTTTGGTTAGGGGGGCATATTTTAGCTGCAATTGCAGGATGGATTCTTGTTATAACAACATTTGTTAGTGTCATCCTAACAATAATCAAATAAGGAGTTCGTAAAACTTTTATTTTTTAATTAATTTAAAGATTAAGTTATTTAATCTATTAAGAATTAATCCAGAGAAGATTAGTTAGAACTCCTTTATTATTTTACAGGTTCCATGTCTTTCCAAGCAAGATCAAAAAGTTGTTCTAATGCTTGAGCAAAGAATTCAGTATTAATCCAAATTCCAATGTCATAATTAGGATGGAATTTTTCATCATCTAAAAGCATGAACATAACTTGATTAGAGTCTATTACGATAAATCTCGCTTTAAATTGACTAAGACTTCTAACTTCTGCAACTTTTTTAAAATCTTTTGCTATTTTTTGGTTATTACTATCAATTGGTGCAGCAATTCTAATTTTTACACCCCTTTTCTTACACTTTTCTAATGCAGGAAGTAAAAATTCTAATTTTCGGTTTAAGCCTTCAGAAGTAGTGATCATAGTTATTGATTTTTCTGCATCACGAACCATCATATCTAAATGATTATAAAGATTTTGTCTGCCCCTTATACTACCGGATAAATCTGAAGGCTCTACGAATTTTACCCCTTTTGTAAATAAGGAGTTTAACTCATTAAGAACATCATCGCCCTTTAAAGTTTCAAGTCTTTGGGATTTTTCCTTTGCCTCGACTAAAAGGTTTTTCTTAACTCTTTCTACTACCTCTTCTGGCCCCAAAGCAACAAACTTAATCGGTTTACCCAATTTCATTATGATAAATCCTTTTTTCTCTAAACTCTCTAAGATATCATATGTCCTAGATCTAGGAACATCAGAAATATTACTCAGTTCTCCTGCTGTTGAAGTCCCTCTTGAAAGAAGAGCTGTCCAGACTTTGACTTCATAAAGGTTTAAATCAAATATTTTTCGTAATCTGCTTAAAAATTCTTCTTTGACTATCATTTTAGTTTATGACTGTTTCTATATCCCTTATTAATGGGAACTCTTTTTAAAGATTGTTATGATAAAAGAGTAACCTATCGCAATTACCTTGCGGTGATGATAATTACAATATCTCCTCTTTTGTCCTTTATACTAAACCTTATTTTGTTTTTAAAGTTTTCCTTGTATTCACTTTCGAGTTTCTTGTTTTCTATTATCTCTAAAGAAACCGAGTTAGTTCTCTCTTTTATAAAAATGAGATTTTGATCTAAGATTTCTTTAAATTCCTTATCAGTTACTATAAGCAATTTTATTTTTTCTTTTTTCTCGAGGCCTAAACTTTTCCTGAAGTCCTGGACTTTCCGAGAAATCTCTCTAGCATAACCTTCTGCTTCAAGATCTTTAGAAACCTTTGAATCAAGTTCTACCAAAATTTTATTATTCTCTATTCCCTTTGAGTAAGTTAATTTTTTGACATTTAGTTGTTCTTTTATTAGAGATTCTTCTTCTTTATTTAGAATAAAATTATCAATAGATATATTGGCATTAAGTAAGGGCCATTTTAAGCCAATACCAATCTTATCTCTTTCCCTTAAACCCAAAGAGATTATCTCCCTTATTTTTGTCATTTTTTCGGATATTTTCTTTTCTATCTTTTTTTTATCAAATCTAGGAAAATTTTCAAGATGAACAGATTTTAAGTTAGGATTTAGTTTATGAAATATTTCTTCAGAAACAAAAGGTAAAACTGGTGCGATAGTTTTTGAAAAAACATCTAATACATAACCTAATGTTTGTATTGCATTTTTTTCTTCTTCAAATCTATTTCGATTAATTCTAACATACCAGGTAGATAAATCTTCAACAAAGGATTTTATCTCTACACATGCATGAAGGGTATCATAATCCTCTAAATATTGGTTTATTTTAATTCCAAAGTCATTTAACCTAGAGATAATCCACTTATCAGTTAAGTTTTTACTTAAAGGATTTTTAATCTTTTCTTCTTTTCTGGTTATTTCGTAAAATCTCAACACATTATAGAGGATAAGAATCACTTTTCTATAAACCTCTTCAACACCCTTATCTGAGAAATTAATATCTTCTGCATTCATAACAGAGCTTGACATAAGATAAAACCTCAAGGCATCTACACCATACTTTTTAATTAAAATCATTGGATCTGTAAAATTATTCTTACTTTTACTCATTTTTTGACCATCTTCAGCAAGAATAGTCCCAGTGGTTACCACGTTCTCAAATGGAGCTTCATCGAATAAAATTGCTGAAAGAACCATCATATAGTAAAACCAAGTTCTTACTTGAGCAATGTACTCTGCAACAAAATCTGAAGGAAAACTTTTTTTAAAGAGTTCTTTATTTTCAAAAGGATAATGAAATTGGGCAAAGGTCATAGCTCCGGACTCAAACCAACAATCCAGAACTTCAGGAATTCTTTTGAATTCTTTTCCATTTTTTTCTAAGATTAATTCATCTAAATAATCTTTATGGAGATTAATCTCCCCCTTAAGATTTTTTGCATATTTTTTTAGTTCATCTATACTTCCAATAACAAGTTTTTCTCCGTCTACAGAAACCCACACGGGCATAGCACTTGCCCAATACCTATTTCTAGAGATATTCCAATCTGGAGCAGTTTCTATTGTATACCTTACCCTTCCTTTTTTAAGAAAGCTAGGATACCAGTTTATTTTTTGACTTATTTCAAGAAGTCGGGGTTTTATTTTTTGTATATCAACAAACCATGCAGGTATAGCCCGATATATCAGTTTGGTATCACATCTGCAACAGAAGGGGTATTCATGTTCTGTTTTCTTAATAAGAACAATCTTGTTATCTCTCTTCAAAAAATTTATTATTTCTTGATTTGAATCGTGAACAAATCTCCCTTTGAAATCTTTAACAACCGGTTGAAATTTGCCTTGATCATCGATGGGATTAACTAGGGGGATATTATTTTTTTTGCATATTTCATAATCATCTTCTCCAAAAGCTGGGGCTGTATGAACAATACCTGTTCCGTCTTCAGCAGTTACAAACTTACCTAAAAGAAATCTAAAAGCATTAGGGGTGTCTTTAAAATAAGGGAATAGAGGCTCATATCTTTTATTTTCCAAATCCTTTCCTTTTATCTCTTTTATTATATCATAACTGTCCTTACTCTTAAAGAACTTATCAATCACATCTTTAACAAGAAGGTAAGTTTTTTCATCAGATTTGTCCTTTAAGTAAACATAGTTCAAAGAAGGATTTATTGTTAGAGCAAGGTTTGAAGGCAAGGTCCAGGGAGTAGTAGTCCATGCAAGTGCATAAACATCCTCATCTAAAAGTTTAAACTTCACAACTATAGAATCTTCTTTTATAGTTCTATAAGAATTATCCATAGCAATCTCAGCTTTAGCCAAAGGTGTAGAACATCTAGGACAGTACATTAATACCTTTTCCCCTTCATAAATAAAACCTTTTTCCCACAGTTGTTTAAATGCCCACCAAACAGATTCTATATACTCCTTATCCATAGTTTTATAGGCTTTGTCCATATCAACCCACCTAGCTATTCTTTCAATAACTTTTTTCCATTCAGAAGAATAACCCATAACACTATTCTTACAGTATTCATTGAATTTTTTTACGCCAAGTTCTCTAATCTCTGTTTTAGAATTTATCTTTAACCCTTTTTCAGCAATATTTTCTACTGGTAATCCATGACAATCCCATCCCCAAACTCTTCGAACATATTTTCCTTTCATAGTCCAAAATCTCCCAAAGATGTCTTTTGTAACAGATCCTAAAATATGACCATAATGGGGGGTTCCTGTTGCAAATGGGGGGCCATCATAGAATAAATAAGGTTTTTTGGATTTAGTCTTTATTAAAGATTTTTCAAAAATCTTGTTTTTATTCCAAAACTTTAAAATTTCTTCTTCAACATCATTAATTTCCATTTTATTGAATTGTATGAACTTTTTAACCTCTTAAATTTTAAGAGTACCATATTTTTAAATAGTTAGTTTAGATATAAAAAATTAAATTTCATTTAAAAATTCTTTTTCTGTGAAATGGAGTTTTCCAGGAATGATAAAACAAAAAGGTTTTTCTAAATCTTTTTGTTTTAGATTGGAGATATCTTCGTAGTAAACTTTTGAATTTTTACATCCAAGTCTTGAACAAACAACTATTTTTGTTAGAGGAACTTCATTATTCTCACAATCTTTTCTTAGTTTTTCTAATGCAACATTAAAATTTAATCCGATGTCCACTAATATTAAGGTATGTGCTTGGATACTCTGATTTTCCTTAATAACTTCAGTGTAACTAGAAGCCTCAAAATCAGGCATAGAAGTAATCTTACCAAACTTGTATAGTTGAAGACCGGTTTCAGAAACAGCATCAAAGATAGATGCATTATGAATAACCCTGGTTTTAACGTTCGATTTTTTAGCTTCATTTATTAAAGAAATATGGGTAGTTGCCATAAGAGGAGAACCATAGATTAATAGAACAATGTCTGAATCTTTAGATTCCAAAAAAAGTTTTTCCATTTCTTGTTCAACAAAACCCCTATCAACCTGAATTATTTTTCCCTTAAGATTTAACTGATTTTCTAAATCTTGGAGATCATAGGGGAAATCAACAGTATAGTTTTCAAGATATACTGCTTTAGCTTCAGAGATTATTCTTTCTGTTTCTTTATTATAAGAATTTTCATTTAAACCTAATCCTATTAAATACAACATAAAAAAGTTAAAATAAGGGCATTTATTAAGATATCTCCTTAACTTCAACCTAACCTTGAATGAGGGATAAACTTATATAAAGAGATTTTACAGTTTAGATATATGGATATTAAAAAGTTTAGAAATTTTACATTGAGTTCAGGTGCAGAGATATTCTTAGGGAAAAATGCAGATAATAATGACAAGCTTGTTAGTTATTTTAAAGGAAAACCTAACGTGATTATCCATACAATTGCCCCTGGAAGCCCTTTTTGTGTTATTGAAAAACTAAATCCAAATAGAGAAGAGATAAAAGAGGCTTCGATAATCTGTGCATCTAAAAGTCAAAATTGGAGGGATCACCACTCTAATGTAGACTTACATGTTTTTACTGGTAAGGATGTTAAAAAAACATTATTTGCTAAAAAAGGTACTTGGAAAGTAAAGAAAAAGGCTGAAATTGTCCAAATTAAAAAAGAAGATATATTAAAATTTGAAAGTAAGACTAAGAAAAAATGAGACAAACAAACATCCAACTAGGAAAGAATAGAATAACTGAGAACTTTATCGAAACTTTAAAAAGCCACTTTAAAAAACATGACACTGTAAAAATTTCAGTTTTGAAAAGTGCAGATACTAAAAAAGAAAACATCAGACTATATGCTAATGAAATATTAGAAAAGATGGGGGTTAATTATACAGCAAGGATAATTGGATTTACTATATCTCTAAAAAAATGGAGAAGGCCTCAAAGATAAATTGTTAATTTTTAGTTTAAGTAAAGATTGATTTACAGAATAGAAAATTTTAAAAAAAGAGATTTTTAAAATAGATAAGGAAAAAATAAAATGGATATAAAACCAATTGGAGAAAGAGTTTTAATTAAGCCTATTAAAACACAGGAAAAAACTCCTGGAGGAATCTATATTCCTGAAGAAGCTAAAGAAGATAAAAAACAGGGGATTGTGGTAGAATTAGGAAAATTTAAAGATGGAAAAGAACTACCTCTCCAAAAAGGAGATAAAATCTTGTATGGGGGATATTCTTCAGAAGAATTTGAAGTTAATGAACAAAAGTTTTTAATAATTGATTTTAAAGATATTTTAGCTATAATCCAAAATTAAAATGGCAGAACCAAAACAAATAGTTTTTAGTGAAAATGCTAGACAAGCATTACTTAAAGGAATTGATAAGATTTCAAATACTGTAAAGATAACTTTAGGCCCAAAAGGAAGAAATGTTATTTTAGATAAAAGGACTACGCCCTTAGTAACTAATGATGGGGTTACTATTGCAAAAGAAATTGAGCTAGTTGATAAATTCGAAAATATGGGTGCTAAGTTGATAAAAGAAATTGCTTCAAAAACTCAAGATGATTGTGGAGATGGAACTACAACAGCTGTAATGCTCGGTCAAGCGATAATAAGAGAAGGAATAAAGAATATAACTGCAGGAAGTAACCCAATAGAAATAAGAAAGGGAATTGAAAAGGCTGTAAAAGAATTAGTTAACCACATAAAAGAAAATTCTGTTCCAGTAAAAGGAAAAGAAATGATTTCTCAAGTTGCAACAATCTCTGCGAATAATGATCCCGAGATAGGGAATCTAATTGCTAATGCAATGGAAAAAGTGGGGCATGATGGGGTGATAACTGTAGAAGACGGGAAGAGTATTGAAACAGAATTAGAAATTGTAGAAGGTATGCAATTCGATAGGGGTTTTATTAGTCCTTACATGGTTACAGATCCTGAAAAAATGACTTGTGAATTAGAACACCCCTATGTACTAATAACAGATAAAAAGATTACTTCAATAAAACAGATAATCCCTGCACTTGAAAAGGCAGCTGGAGAAGGAAGGCCCTTATTTCTTATTGGAGAAGACATTGAAAGTGAAGCTCAAGCAACATTAATAATAAACATAATAAAAGGTTCTCTAAAGGCTTGTGCAGTAAAGACACCTGGATTTGGAGAAGAACAAAAAGAACTACTAGAAGACTTAGCGGTATTAACCGGGGGGCAAGTTATCTCTAATGAAAAAGATATGAAATTAGAAGAACTAAAAGAGAGTTATTTAGGCTCTGCAAGAAGAATTGTTATTGACAGTGATAAAACCATAATTGTAGAAGGAAAAGGAGATAAATCTGATATTGAAAAAAGGAAGAGAATTATTGAAGCACAAATGAGAAATACAGATTCTGAATATAAAAAAGACGAATTAAGGAAAAGATTAGCAAAATTAGGTTCTGGGGTGGGGGTTATCAAAGTTGGGGCAGTTACTGAAACAGAACTTGAAGAGAAAAAGATGAGAATTGATGATGCTTTAAATGCTACAAAAGCAGCTGTTGAAGAAGGGGTTGTTGTAGGCGGAGGCTTAACATTATACAACTCTAAAGATGTATTAAATTTCTTAAAATTAAAAGGCGATCAACAGATTGGTGTAAATATAATAAAAAGAGTCTTAGAAGAACCATTAAGGCAGATTGCAAGAAATTCTGGAAAAGAAGAAGCTGAGATTATCTCAGAAATTAATGGAAAGGGAAAAACTTATGGTTATAATGCTAAAAAAAATCTTTTTGAAGATCTTTTTGATGCAGGAGTCATTGACCCTACTAAAGTGGTTAGAACCTCACTACAAAATGCTGCTTCTGTTTCTTCAATGGTATTAACAACAGAGGCTTTAGTAACAGATTTTGATGACGAAAAAGATAAAGATAGAAAGATGGAGTCAATTATCATTTAAACAGATGATCCTATAATGCAAACTCTTTATTTCAATTCTTTAAAAATCTAAAGAGATACTTTTATAAACCGATAGCATATTACTTTTTAGGTCAACAGCCTAGAGCTGTTCTAATGTCGAAAGACATGCCATAACAATCAGAATGGAAAAAGATAACAAGAATTCAGTTTATGAACTTAATGCTCAGGAATATAATCTTAAGCTAGCAAAAGCTTTGAAAGAGGTTTCAGAGTTTAAAGAGCCAGAATGGGCAATGTTCATTAAATCAAGTTCTGGAAAAGAAAGACCCATTAATGACCCTGATTTCTGGCATAAAAGAGCTGCAAGTATCTTAAGACAAATTTACAAAAAAAAGATAGTAGGGGTTAGTCGTTTAAGAACAAGATACGGAAGTAAAAAAAAGAGGGGAAATAGACCAGAAAGATTCAGAAGAGCTGGAGGAAAAATAATCAGGACAATTTTACAACAATCTGATTCTGCAGGTTTTACAGAGGTTGAAAAAGGAAAAAAACCTGGAAGAAAATTAACACAAAAAGGAAAATCTTTTTTAGAAAATATCAAATAAATTAAAATGGGAATAAAAAATCCGAAAAAAAAGGCAACTCTTGAAAAGAAAGCTAAACAAACCAAGTGGGCTCCTATTTGGGCTGTTTTAAAAAAGTATGGTGTGGGAAAAAAGATCCATCCATCTAGCTTAACTAGACATAGAAGGTCCTGGAAAAGAACTAAACTTCATATTAAACCAAGAAAACAAAGAAAGTCTCATTTTGGTTAAATAAAATAAATCTAAGAAGAATATGGCAGAAAAAAAAGGAAAGAAAACTGAAGAAAGAGAAGAAAGAGAGTACATCATTCCTCTTAGAGCTAACTGGACAAAGGTTCCAAGGTATAAGAGAGCAAATAAAGCAGTAAAAACAATAAAAGAATTCTTAGCGAGGCATATGAAAGTTCGGGACAGAGACTTAAATAAAATTAAATTAGAAGGTTACATTAACGAATTTGTTTGGTTAAAGGGAATAAAAAAACCCCCAGTTAAAATAAAAGTGAAGGTGTTTAAAGATGGAGAAATTGTGAGAGCAAAACTTTCTGAACTTCCAGAGAAATTAAAATTCAAAAAAGAAAGAGAACAAAAAATGGAAGAAAAGGCTCATAAATCTATTGAAAAAAAGAAAGAAGAAGTTAAAAAAAATGAAGAAGAAATGAGTGAAAAGAAAACGCCTGAAAGAACAGAAGAAGATGAAAAGAAAGAGAAAGAAAAAACTATTTCAGGAGAAGAATCAATGAAAAAGTTAGAAAAAGAAGCTTCAATAAGAGAAAAACATATGTCAAAGAGTAAAGTTAAAGAACCAAAACATCAAAAAAGAATGGCTTTAAAAAAATGATTCTAAATTTGTTTCATTTTGTTTAAGATGGTTTTAAAAAAAAGATCTTTTTATCGGAAAATTTTTTCCTTTTTTTTATTTTTCTTAATTTTAACACTAACAACAGACTCAGCATCTAACTTAAGCTTAATAACTAAAGAAAATAAATTTGATTATAATCCCACTGGATTTTTGATTTTTAGAGAATCTCAAAATTCAAAAAGTTTCAATCTTTTTGATTTAGATAATTCTAATGCTCAAGTATATTTCACACATTCTTATACACAAGCAATCTGCGATGAAAAAAACCTTTGTAAAGATTTTGAGTTTTTTTGTTATAATGAAAAGATTGTAGAGATTATTTCTACGGAATCATCAGTTCAATTTCCAAAGAACTGGGAAGATTTAAGGCCAGAAAGATTGAAGGATAATATGTGCTAAGTAAGACTTAGGTTCTAAATAAAAATTTTCGAAAAAAGAGTATGTTATTTTTAAAATTAAAATTTTTTTTAAAAAAAGGTTCTTTTTAGTTTGTTAATTTAAATTTAAAAAAAGATTTGTCTTTTATTTAAGATAAACTTTTGAGGTCAGATTTTTCATTATCTTTTTTTTGTTTAGAAACCCATCTTACCTTTCTTTTTTTCATTTGCATATTTTTTCTGCACTTTGAAGAACAAAGATAGTTAATTGTCCCGTCATTCATAACTAGGGTAGTTCCTTTTGGGATTTCGTATTGTTTTCCGCAATATACACACTTAGGCATTTTTATTTTTTTGAAATTTAATTTAATTTTTAATTTGAATACTCTTCAAAAGGGGGGTTCTTTTGGAGATTAATGTCATTGTATTTTCTAGTAAATTCTCTAAAGAGTCTCCCACAACAATGTTGGAGGTATTTCATGTTTTCCAAAAATTCTTTCTCAGTGTCTGAAAGAGAACATCCTAACTCTTCATTTTTAATAACTTCAAGTAATCCATTTAATTTTTCAACTGTTCCCCCTCTAGTAACCTCTTCTCGAGGGCCCAATATATGGAGAATATACCTATTTTTTCTTTCATCTTTGCTTTCTTTATTTCCTGAAAGATTAACTGAACCTTTAACAAAATAATCTTTTTCTAATTTTTCTCTTAAAGTATCATAAAAATACTTTGAAAGGTGGTCTATTTCTACAACCTCTGAGGGATGTTCCTCTAGGGTTGAGAATACTCTTCTTTCTAAATTTTTTAGTTTAGCTTGAGATCTTTCGAATTTACCCATTTTGAATTTCCTTTTTATGTATATGCTCCTTTTGTGACCTTTGATTTTATTCTTCTTGCTTCGATTTCAGTTTCTCTTAAAATTAAATAATCGCCAATTCTTACTGGTCCTTTAACGTTTCTCCTCATTACCCTTCCCTTGTCTCTTCCTTCTTTTACTAAACATTTCACCTGGGTAACCTCACCCCTAAACCCAGTTCTACCGATTATCTCTTGAACTAATGCAGGGGAAGTTTCTCCGACTATTCTATCGCTTTTTTTAGCTTTAGATTTTCGTTCTTCTCCTTGATTTTTTTGGTTTTTCATTTTTATTTAGGAGTTTATAATAAGGAACTTTCAAAGTCACAAGCTTTGTAAACTCGATTTATTTCAAAGAAGTTATATCTTTTTCAGCATCACCAGATTGAATAACCACTACTGATGAAGCTGGTACAGGAATTCCTACTGCAATTCCTAATTTTTGTTTACTCTCAACTTCCTTACATAAAACATTTTTTTCTTTGCACAAAATAGGGAGATGTTGAACGATTTCCTTTGGCTCAACGTCTAAAGCATAAACCACAAGTTTAGCAGTTCCCCTTTCTATAGCTTTTGTAACTTCATTTGTTCCTTTTTCTACTTTTCCTGTCTTTCTTGCTTTTTCTATTATAGAGTATATATCTGCCATTTTATTTTAATTTATTGAGAACGAATTTTTTCCTCCCGAAAATTCGTTCATCGGATAGGTATTATGACAAATTTTCATTTAAAAATGTTTTGTAATTGGAGTATAATAATTTCTAAATCCCCAAAGTTCAATAAACACCAAATGTTATCATATTCGGGACATTAAAAGACTTCATTTATATCTGATTATTAAGAATAATATTGTAAGTGTAAAAGTTAAACTTATCCCATTTGAAAGAATCAAAGGAAAATCTTTAATTAAAATTCCATATAAAAGCCATAAAAAAAGACCAGTAGCAAGCATTAGATACATTCCCAAAGATAAATCTTTAGTATGCTTAGTTTTTATAGTCTTTATTGCTTGTGGTAAAAATGATGCGTTTGTAAAAATTACTGCAACTAATCCTAAGAGTATAATTAATTCCATGATCTTTAGTTTGTCTTTAAGAGTTTATAGACATTCCTTCTTCCATTTAACCTCTACCTCATCTGTTCTTTGTCTTGGCATAATATCTAAGGTATCTGCAAGTTCTGGCTTAATCTTTATCCCAGATTTTAATATAATCTCCCCTAAGAATGCTATCATAGCGCCTTGATCCATAAGAAATTGTTTTTCAGGGCAAAAAAATTTGGTTCCTCTTTCCTTACACATAATCTTACACATTTCCTGAAGTCTAAGATTACAAGATACACCCCCTCCTAAAAGAAGCTCATTTTTTTCAGTGTGCGCTAAAGCTCTTTCAGCAGTTTCAACTAACATAGCAAAAACTGTTTCCTGCATTGAATAAGCTAAATCCTCAAGAGAGTATTTCCCTGTTTCTATTTTTTGTCTTAAGTTTGTAAGAATTCCTGAAAGAGCAATATCCATCCCCTTTACAGTGTAAGGTAATTCAATAAAGTTTTTTCTTTTAGAACCCTCTTTTGCTAATTTTTCAACAATTGGACCTCCAGGGAAACCGATTCCAGAATATCTTGCAAAGTTATCAATAAAATTTCCCACCCCAACATCTAAAGTTTCACCAAAAACTCTAAATTTTTGGGAGGCATAAGCGATAATTTGAGTATTTGCTCCAGAAACATACAACATTACCGGATCTTTTGTTCCAGTAATTTTTCCTACCTCAAGATGCGCAATACAATGATTTACGGGAATCAGGGGAATGTTCAAATTTTTTGAAATCTCTTTTGCAAATCTTATACCTACAAGAAGACAGGGGGATAGCCCAGGGCCTTGAGAAAATGCAACTGCATCAATCTCCTTTTCTTTTATTTTAGCTTCTTTTAGTGCTTTAGAATAAACTTCTTTTTTTATTATTTCATGATGTTTAGCAGATTCTAAGGGAATAATCCCCCCTTTTTTTGTTGTATAACTATCTTTGATATTCGAAATAATTTTCCCGTCTTTAACTACTCCGACTCCGAAAGTATGTGCAGTAGACTCTATACCTAAAACTATGGCCATTTGTATAACCATCAAAATAATTATAAATAACTTTTCATTTTAACATTTATGGACTTAGCTGTTGTTTATATGGTTGCCGGACTTTCTTCAAGATTTGGGGGCAAGATAAAACAATTTGCTAAAGTTGGACCAAAAAATGAAACTCTCATTGAGTATTCTATAAATCAAGCGATAAATGTAGGGTTTAATAAAATAATTTTTATTGTTGGAGAAAAAACAGAAAAACAATTCAAAGAGATGTTTGGTAAAGAATACAAGGGAATTAAAGTGGACTATGCACTACAAAATTTTGATCCCAAAGAAAGAGATAAACCTTGGGGAACGGTTGATGCATTATGCTCTGCAGAAGAGTTGATTGACTCTCCATTTGTTGTTTGTAATGGAGATGATATCTATGGAGAAAAGACTTTTGAAATATTATTTAATCATTTAAAAAAAGAAAATACCCCTGCAACAATTGGTTATGAATTAAAAAATGTTCTTTCAGAAGAAGGAACAGTTAATAGGGGGATATTTGAACTTGAAGGGGATTTAGTAAAATCAATAAAAGAAGTTTTTGAGATTTCTAAAGAGAATTTTATTGATAAAGGACTTAAAGGAAACACCCCCTGTAGTATGAATATTTTTGGTTTTGGACAAAGCATCTTAAACAATTTAAAACAATCTTTGGAGAGATTTAAAAAAGAAAAAAAGGGGGATCGAAAAGCAGAATGCCTTCTTTCACAAGAATTAGGGAATATGATTAAGAGGGGAGAAATAATCATGAGAATTTATCCTACCCCTGATAAATGGTTCGGAGTAACTAATCCTGAAGATGAAGAAAAAGTGAGAGAGGAATTAAAAAATTTAAAAAAAATTTAAAAAGAAAAACTTAGAAAATTATTTTTTCTTTTTTTTAGTTGTTGCTTTTACTTTAGTAGCTTTTTTCTTTGCAGGTGCTTTTTTTGCACTTTTCTTTTTCTTGCCACCTCTAGCCATTTTTGCTTCACAAACATTTCCTAGTCCGTCAACATAATAAAGATGGCCTGGCTTTCTCTGAACAATACCTTTTATAAGAATTTTTCCCATTTGTGTTACCTCCTTTTAGTATTATATTACAAATTATAAAGGAAGATGATATTTAAATGTTTCTAATTATCGACGACAAAGCTAAATTCCTTTGAATATTTTTTGTTTAGAGGTATCTCTAAAAGTTTTTTAAAATTTCTAGGACCTTTAATATCTAATTTAAAGGGATTCACTTTTTCAACATTTATTATCTTATCTTTTTCATCAAGCCAAATTGCGATAAATGGGAAAAAAACAAAAAATGAATGAATCCTTATACTTGTCGGTTGATTAAATTCAAATAATAATGCTTCTGCATTTTTTCTTCTTGTAAACATAAGTCCTAGAAATCTTTCAAAGAAATTACATTGTCTAACTATAACTTCTAATCTATGATTTTCAAAATCTAAAGAAATTTTCTTTTTCTTTTCTTTCATTTTGACCTGCCTGGAGGTTTTCCTCAAAATTATTTAACTGATGTAATTGATGTTTTTTATAAAGGCGATATTTTTGTTGTATATTTCTTTCACATACGTGATCATGGTGCCTAAATCCTCCCCCAAAGCTCATAGGGATATGCATGATTTCATGTATGATTATTTTAAGTTGTTCTTCTTTGTCCAGTTTATCAAATCTCTCAGAGATAAATTCTAATGCATAAAAAGGAGGAACATTCATTGCTTTTTGGATTAATTTTCCGATGGTGTGGCATCTTGCTATGGTCATCTTAGAAGAGCTTCCGTAACTTCTAAAACATCTAACCCTGTCGATTCTAACTTTAGGAAAAATAGCTTTTGAAACATCTTCCATTATGCTTTGTAAATCTGGAGCAAATTCATATCTCATTTTGTTTATTATACTCATTACCCTATAAAAAGATAAACTGTTACTAAAGCGTAGAATAAATATTAAAGAATAACTTTTAGCATTTGTTTAAAATTCATAAAAAATAAAAAGTAGAGATCTAAAATGGAAGAGGGCAACCTGTTGCTTCTGAAAATATTTCAAGTGTTCTTTGGCCAGTATGAAGTATCCCGTTAAATTGTATTTCAGGAACTCCTTGGCCTTGCATCTCTTGAGTGCATCTTTCATAATTAGACTCACATTCTACATAAATAGAACTTACTGCTTCATGGCCCCCTAATAATTCGACTAACTGAGCACAATAAGGACAAGTAGCAGAACCATAGATTACAGTTCCTTTATCTGCAAGGCACTCATTAAATTCTGTAAGTAAGGCTACTTCTTCTTCAGAGTACATTGTAGAAGAATCAGGATTATTATTTTGATCAGGATTAAATTCAAGACTTGTAGATGTTGGGATCAAATCCGGAATAAAATATTCTCCATCTTTGGTGATATAAAGAGGGAATACATCCCCTTCATAATTAACTGTAAATTCGTAGATATAACCTAAGTCTTCTGAATCAATAATTGTAAACTGTCCTCCAGGAACTAATTCTCCTAAAAAAGTAACTAATTTGTCACCTATTTCATCTTCGTTTAATATAACTTGGCCAGTAAAGAATCCTCCTTTACTAATACTAACAATCCCTAAAATTAGTAAGATACCCAAAAGAATAAAAGTGGTGTATTTCCAAATATCAGCTTTGTTTATTTTAAAGGATTTTTTTTCAGATTTTTTTACCTTCTCTTCTTTTTTTTCTGTTTTTTCGTTAGAAACCGATTCTTTTTCAGTTGTTTTTATTTCTTTTTCTAAATCTTCTTCTTTTTTTTCTGTTTTTTCGTTAGAAACCGATTCTTTTTCAGTTGTTTTTATTTCTTTTTCTAAATCTTCTTCTTTTTTTTCTGTTTTTTCGTCAGTCATATTAAATTTTCATAATTTTTAATATTAGATGTTATAAATTACCTTTTTTATATCTTTTGGTTATTTTAAAACATTCCCAGTTTCAGAATACCAAAGGTATAAGTCTAATTCTCCGAGTGTCAATCTTAATTTTTTTGAAAGAGAAAGGAGTTTTTTTTCTATTTCTAAATATTTTTTTCGATTTAGAGCTTTTTTATCTAAGGGGGCAATTAGTTTATTTCTTACCAAAAAATCTATTATGTGAAAGTCTATTATTGCGAGATTTTTTTTACCAATATTCCTAAGAAAATGGCTTGCTTCTTTTAGCCCATAACCTTTTATATTTTTTACCAACCAGTCTCTCATTTCATATTCTGTTTTAAATGAATTAAGAATCTCCTTTAAATTAGAGGAATATTTTCTAGCATCAAAAATAAACTTAGATCTCATATTTGGGAATCTATGACCCAACCGGTACAATTCTCCTGTAAGTTCTTTTAAACTTAAAAACAAAAATCCATCATTAATTTCTTTAGAAATCTCAATTGATTTAAGAGCATTAAAATTTGCAGTTAAGATACAATAACATAATTCTTTAAAAATTTCTTTATTGTCTCTTTGACCCAAATCCTCAAATTCTTTAATACGCTTTTTTATCAACTTCGATACTTCTTTATTTTTTAAGTTCTCAACTAATTTTATTACTCTCCTCATTTTATTTTTTTAATCTTTTCTAATAAAACATCTTTTTGTTTTTTGCTGGTATATGTCTTACCAAACTTAACTAACGTTGGGTTTATTTCCTTCCAGTAAATTTTAGGAAAGATTTTTTTAAGGTCTTCTTCAATTTTTTTTTGTTTCTTATGGCTAGTCCAACCCAAGTAATTAGAAATATAAGACAAATGAGTATCTACCCCAATGGTATCAAAACCTACTTCAGATAAGAAAACATTAGCTGTTTTTCTACCAACACCAGGGAGGGTTATTAAATCTTCAAATTCATAAGGAACTTTTCCCTTATGTTTGAGAACAATTTTCTTTGAACAATCCCTTATATTTTTAGCTTTATTTTTATAAAAATTTACAGAGAATACTAATCTTTCTATATCTCTAATTCTTCCCTTTGCTAATCTGAAGGGATCAGGGTATTTAATAAATAATTTTTCAGCTGTTTTGATTGTTGTTTCATCTCTTGTTCTTGCGGAAAGGATGATTGCGATTAATGTTTTAAAATCAGAATCCCAAGATTCTGCTGCGAGTCGCATTGGGGATTCTTTTTCAGAAAATTTTCTTAATTTATGAAGTTGTTTAATCTGTTTTTTCATTGGCTTAATTTTATCTTATTATTTGGAAATAAATCTCTTAATCTGAAGATTATAACCATAGGTGATCTTAAAAGTTTTTATATTAGAAAAAAATGGTTACCTTATGGAAGATTTATTTTTAAAATTAAAAAAAATTGCAAACCCAGAAAAAGCAAGAATTTTACAACGTTTTTTTAAAACAGGTAAAGGAGAATACGGAGAAGGAGAGGTATTCCTAGGGATTAGTGTGCCAGATCAAAGAAAAATCTCCAAGGAGTATTACTCTAAACTAAATTTAAAAGACCTACAAAGGCTATTAGAAAGTAAGATTCATGAACATCGATTAATTGCTTTGATTATTCTAATTGAAAAATACAAAAAAGCTAATAAAAGTAAGTATGAAAAAAGAGAGATAGTTAATTTTTATTTGAAAAATTTAAGTAGAGTAAACAGTTGGGATTTAGTTGACATTTCTGCACCAAAGATATTGGGTGATTTTATCTTAAAAGAGAAATCGAGTCTTTTAAGGGATCTTGCTAAATCTGAAAATTTGTGGGAAAGAAGGATATCAGTTGTTTCAACTTATGCATTTATCAAAAAAAATATTTTAGGAGAAACCCTTGCAATATCAGAAATCTTATTAAATGACCAACATGATTTAATCCATAAAGCTGTTGGATGGATGTTAAGAGAGTTAGGAAAAAGGAATAAATCGGTTTTAGAATTATTTTTATTACCAAGATATAAAAAAATGCCTAGAACAATGTTGAGGTATGCTATTGAAAAATTTTCACCAGAAGAAAGGAAGAGATACCTAAAAGGAGAAATATGAAAACAAATTTAAAAGAATTAAAGGAGAAAAAAACCATAAAAGAGCTATTAGAATTTGGTATCTTAAATATTGATAAATCTTCTGGACCAACAAGTTTTGATATTTCAGACTTTGTAAGAAAAACACTATCATTGAAAAAAACATCTCACTTTGGAACCCTAGACCCTAAGGTGACTGGTGTTTTACCAATTGCTTTAAATCGTGCTTGTAAATTAACGGGATTCTTTATTGGAGAGGATAAAGAATACGTCGGAATAATGAGAATCCATGAAGATTTAGAAATAGAAAAAATTCGAGAAGCTATAACTAAAAATTTTAAGGGTATAATTAAACAAACTCCTCCTGTAAAATCGAGGGTTAAAAGACAAGAAAGAGAAAGGGAGATAAAAGTTTTTGAGATTCTTGAAAAAGAAGGTCAAGATATACTCTTCAGAGTTGTTTGTCAAGGGGGGACATACATCAGGAAGTTAGTTCATGATTTGGGGATTTATCTCAAATGTGGCGCACATATGCTTGAGTTAAGAAGGACAAGAGCAGGGATATTTAAAGAAGAATCTGATTTGGAAAATCCAGGGCCAATGATAAACCTTTATGATTTTGAGAGGATAGTTAAAGATTTTCAAAAAGATCCTAAAGAAAATGAAGCGGCATTAAAAGAAATTATAATCCCGGGGGAGATTATCTCAGAGTTATATCCCATTGTTCAAATAAAAGATGAATACGTAGAAAAGATTCTTCATGGAAGCCCAATACATTATTCTCATTTAATCAACCCAGAAGATAAAAAAAACGATTGGAGATTTTGTGCGTTTAACAAAGAAAAGTTTATGGGAATTTATGAGGTTACTTCTGAAGGAGAGATATTTGCTAGGCCGCAATTTGTTTTACAACCAATTGAAAGTTAAACTATTGAAATTTATTAAACAAGTCTTATAAAATATAATATATTAAACAAGTCTTATAAAATATAATAAATAAGATAGATTTTTAATACCTCTCTCTTTACAAATTATGATGAGAAATTTTGTTTATTTTTCTGGAACAGCTAGAACTTCAGGAAATTTTGATGTTAATAACTTAATGAAATCTGGGAGAATGGATATTGTTGTCCATTTCATAATAAATACCTTTTTTCTTTCACATAACTTAAGGGATGATGTAAAATTACATCTTATTTTTTATGGGCCTCCAGATCCGCCTAAACATATAGAAATTCAAATTAAACCTGATACAGAAATTAGCAAAAAAGATGTAGCTAATTTAATTAAGAAAATCCTTTATAAGTATAAACCTAATCAAAAGATAGAAGCTCATCCTGGATGTTATGTTGAAAAAAAAAGTCTTCTTAAATTAATTGATGAACTTTTAGAAGAAGAAAAAGAAATCTTTATTTTAGAAAAAGATGGCAAACCCCTTAGAGATACAAAAATCCCAGAAGATAGTGTTTTCATAATCGGGGATCATTTAGGACTTCCAAAAAAAGAATTAAAAAGATTAAGGGGTGTTTCTAGTAAAATCTCTGCTGGTCCAGTAGTTTATTTTGCTAGTCAAATTGTTACAATATTAAACAATGAACTTGATATTCGGGGCCTTTAGTCTATCAAACAAAAATTTACATAATATCTAAACTTAACTTTAAGTAGATATTCTAAGTCTTCTAAATCTACTCCAATATCATAAAGAAAGTTCATTTCTTCGTTTATGTTTTTGGGTATTCTTTCTAAAAAAAAGTTTTGATTCATTTTCTAGTAGGTTATCTCAAATTTGAAGATTTTTGTTGATTATGTGCCCCCAAAATTAAAATTTAGGGGCTTTGGAAAAGAGGTTTTATTTGTAAATATCTTATACAACCTGAATGATAAGTATACTAAAAAAAGGGTTTATATATCGCTTATGAAAACCCTCTAAAGAACCAGGATATAGAGAATTGTTCCATAATCTTTTTAAAGAAAAAGCTTTATCTTTTTTGATGGCGTTTCTTGCTCCCGAGTGGTTTTTAGGAAAGGATATTATGATGGGAATTTTTGTCTTAATTGTTTTAATTGTATTTTTTGTTTTAGCTTTTAAAGGATACCGCTTAAGCAAGAATAAAAGTTTATTAAATTTAGGAATTGGCTTTGGTTTAATAGCCCTCGCACAAATTGCAAATCTTCTAACAAAATTTGTTATTTATTATGACACCCCTCTGATTTCCTCTATTGGAACAATGATTATCCAATCAGGAGTTGTAAATTCAGTAAGTATCCTTTATGGGTTAAGTTTCTTTTTTCATAGATTTCTTTCTTTACTTGGTTTTTATCTTATTTACAGACTCCCAAAAGAAAAGAAAGGGTATGGAGGAGATTTTGCTTTAGTAATTTTCTTTATTCTAATCTCTGCTTTCATAAGTAAGGAACAGTCGTATATTTTTAACTTAACAGCACTATTTCTCTTAGTTTTAATTTCTATTAATTATTATGACTTATACAAAAAGAATAAATTTTTTAATACGAAAATTTTATTTATGGGATTCATGATGCTAACCCTAACAAATTTGATTATGGTCTTTGGAAATTTTGATTTTATGTTCATTACCGGAAGTTTTTTAGAATTAATAAGTTATACAGTCTTCTTAGGCCTTATCATTAAAATACTAAAAAATGGAAAGGAAACGAGGAAGAATGGAAATAATCTCAGATATGTTAACAATCGCTCAAGGAAAAAATAAGGGCATTAAACCAACACATCTAATGTACAAGGCAAATTTATCACATAATCAAATGAAAATTTACCTCGAAGAGCTAATTGAAAAAAGCCTCATAAAAAAAGAAGGGGATAAAGCAGGTTTTCGGATATTTATTACTAAACAAGGCCAAGAATTCTTAGAGAAATATTCTCAGATTAGGGAACTTGAAAGAACATTTGGTCTTTAATCTTAAAGAAAATAGGATATCTCAAGTTTTAGGGATTAGATAACTGAAACAAAATTCTTAAAAAAATTAATGTAAATGAATTTTTAACAGTATTGCAATAGAAATTTAAAAAAACAATCAGATAAAACTTAATAAATCCCTCTTTCTTTTTATATTATATGAAGAAATCAGTAAGACTTTATATTGAAGGTATTGTGCAAGGATTATTTTTTAGGTCGTTTATCAAAGAAAATGCTGAAAGGTATAATGTAAAGGGGTTTGTGAGAAATCTAGAAGATGGACGTGTAGAGGTTTTTTTAGAAGGGGGAATAGATGATGTAAACAAAATGATAGAACTTTCAAAAAAAGGCCCAAAACATTCTCAAGTAAAAAAAGTTCAATTAAAGCCTGAAAGATTTCAAGATTTTAAAAGTTTCAAGATACTTCATATTTAAAATTATTAAAATTATCAAAAAATAAAATAAAGGAAATAAAGGAAATTTTTCTTACTGTATGAAACATTAAAAAAAGAGAGATAACATGGATAATTTAGATATTATGAAGAGAGAAAAGGTTTTAGAAATTCTAAAAAAATATAATTCTCAAGATTCAGATTTTATTCATTTTTTAGAAAGCGAAGCGGTTATGAGAGAATTAGCCAAAAAAATAGAACTAAAGGACGAAGAAGTCAATTATTGGGCAATTATAGGATTAATTCATGATATTGATTGGGGCCTTACAAAGAATGATGTTCAAACTCATTTAAAAAAAGCTCCTGAAATCTTAAAAAAAGAAGGTTTTTCAGAAGAATTTATTGAGACTGTGATTAGTCATGGTTATGGTTGTGAGGAAATCCCCCATCTAAGAGATAAAAAAAGAACAAAAAGAATTGAACATGCTTTAGCTGCTTCTGAAACAATCACTGGTTTAATTCATGCATATGCTTTAATGCGTGGTAAAAAAATAGAAGATATGGACTATAAAGGTTTGAAAAAAAAATTTAAAGATAAATCTTTTGCAGCAAAGGTTAATCGTGAGATCATAAAAGAATGTGAAAAGGTTGGTTTAAGCTTAGATGATTTTTTTAAAATCTCAATAGAAGGTATCAAAAAAATAAAAAACCAGGTAGGTCTAGAGTAAAAAATAAAAAGATTAAATTCTTTAAAAAAATATGGGCTTAATAGTAAAAAACAATATAAGAAAAGTTGTAAAAGAATTAGATAAGGGTGAATCAATTTCCAGCGTAGCAGATGAAGTTGGTTTAGCTTTAGAAAGAAAAGTTGAAGGAATTCTCGTAGAAGCAATAAGAAGAGCAAGAGCTAATGGAAGGAGAACTCTTCAAGCAAGAGATTTATAATTATTAAAAAGAAATTAAAAATAATTAAAAGGAGGTTTTATTAAAATGACAAAGCCAAAATTTCCAGTTTTGGCAGTAATTCTTTTAATATTTGCTTTAACTTGGTTTTTTAGTGATATAGGGTATCTCCATATGAATATTCCCTGGATACCAATTATCCTTGGGATAATCGCAGTTGGAATGATATTTAATAGATTTAGAGAATAAAAGAACAAAAAATTGAGAAATTCGAAGTTCAAAGTCCAAAGTGAATTTAGGATCTTAGGGCCTAATCTTCTAAGAAATATTCACAAGAGTTATAATAACTAGCGTTTCCACCGTAAGTACACTCTAATTCTTCATTAATAAAAATACAATTTGCCTCCCCAGACCAGTCAGCATCATAAAAGGCATCTGAGATTTCTGGTAAATCATCTAGATCAAAATAACAAAAAGTTTCCATTCCCCAAAGTAACATAGAATAATTATTTGCTACTTCTATTTGTTCTTCAATCTCAAGAGCGGTATTTCCTAAAGATAAAAGGGCTTCCATAAGCCAGTTAGAAAAATAGATAGTTTGATTCGTTAGTTTAGAATAGTAAATACAAGTATCGTCTGATTCGTTAATCCCTATTATCTCTAGATTGGATATACTAGTTGTAACAATTCCTAAAATTTCAAATACTGTAAACTGAGTTAATTTTGCAGGTTCACAGTTTTCTAAAGCTTCGGCAAAACAATGTTGAGGTGATAAGTTTAAATTTTGGCTATCACCACTTGTTTCCATAAAAATTAAAAAAGATGTTCCGCAGTCCAAAATATCTAAAGTACAAATTCTCACTTCTGAAGGTTTGTTTAGCGTAGTTCCACATTGATTTAAGTCTGTACAATTTCTTGTTTGAGTCTCATTCCCCGAACACGTACTCCAAGCAGTGCAGCTCCAGTTTTCAGCACAAGAAAGAGGATCACATTCCTGAGTTATCGGAGGTTTACTTAATATTGTCCCACATTGATTTAAGTCTGTACAATTTCTTGTTTGAGTTCCACCTTGAGAACAATTAGACCAAATGGTACAGCTCCAGTTTTCAGTACAAATAGCCTCATTAATCTTTTTGATATAAACTTCTAAGGTCCCTTCTTCTATCCTTATCAGTTTAATTTTTAGATTATAAGTTCCCGCGCCATTTAAATTAAACTTTTTTTCTTGTCCTTCTTCTAGGATAAAATCAATAGGATCACTCTCCAAGGTTAAACTTGCGGAATTATTGTTTGTGGAAATAACTCTAAGGGTATGAGTAACGTCTTCTAAAATGAATCTTACACTTTTACCTTCTCTTAAATTAATATTTTTCCCAGACATTATTTCTAATTCAGGAATTGTTGTTTGGAAAAATCCTAAAATAAAGAGAACTAAAAAAATGATTCCTATAAAAAATACTACCGCGAGGATAATCAAAAAAGTATTCAGCCCAGATTTTTTGGGAGGATTAGTCCCTGAAGGAAAATATAAAACCTTTTTCTTTTCTTGAGTGTTAGAATTGTATTTATTCATCTATACTCAAAGTGGTTATATCTTATAAAAGTTATTAATTTCCTTATTATCTGAATTTCTTTTATTTTCTTTTTAAATAAATGCTTTTTTAATTTTTCTTGGTTAGGTTTTCCTGGTTAGGTTTTTATAGTTTAAGAAATTGTAGTGGTTATGGAATACTCCCAAAAAATTCAAGATAAAAAAAAATCTGAGAAAAATTCACTTCAAGGAAAGAAGAATAGGGCAGCAGGGTCAAGGTTTGAATTAAAGGTTAGGAATGAGTTAGAATCTAAGGGGTGGATTATTGATAAATGGACAAACAACATTGATTTAGAGACAGGGAAATTAGTCAAAGCTAAAAGAAAGTTTAATCCCTACTTAAAAGTTCTAGGAATTGGTACAGGATTTCCAGATTTTATTGGAATAAAAAAAGTTTCTAATGGATATGATGTTATGGGAGTAGAAGTTAAGATAAATGGTTGGCTTGATAAAACAGAAAAAGAAAAATGTTGGTGGTTATTAAAAAACAAAATCTTTTCTAAGGTTCTTATTGCAAAAAAAGGGAAAAAACCTGGACAAATTGAATATGTTGATTTCATAGAAAAGTATGAAAAATAAAGAAAAATAAAATTTTTGAGAGAAAAGATAAATATCACGCTCTTTTTCATCCCCAAAAAGTATAAAAAGAGTTAAAATTTTTGAAAGATTGAGAATTAAGGGTATTCATAACCAACATTTACGGCGGTTATGAGATTTTTTCCGTTTAAACCCTAAAGAAAAAATGAGTGAAGATAAAAACCTGGAAACAAGAATTAAAGCAATTATTATTCTAGAGGTTATTGGAAAGCCTCCTGAACATCTTGTTGAGACCTTAGAAAAATTAGCAGAAGGAATCGGAAATGAAAAGGGGGTTTTTGTTATTTCAAAAAAGATAAATAAATCTGTTTTATTAAAAGATCAAAAGGATTTTTATTCAAATTTTGCAGAAATCGAGCTTGAAGTTAATGAGTTATTACAACTTTTATTTTTGATGTTTAAGTATATGCCTGCACATGTAGAAATTGTTTCACCAGAAACAATTAAAACTTCTAATAATGATTTTGGAGAAGTTTTGAATGAACTTTTAAGAAGACTCCATGTTTATGATGAAATAGCAAGAATCATGCAATTAGAGAATAAGAAATTAATGGATAAATTAAAAGTAATTGAAGAAAAAGAAGGTGATGAATCACCAAAAGATGAGAAGAAAAAAGATTAAGGCAAAAAATCATCCCTTTTTCTATTTATCCTATTTTTTTGTTCAAAATCCATTTTATTATCCCCATAATTATTACGTGGCTTAAATTCTGAATGGCTCCTCTTTTTACCTTTAGCAATATCTAATAAATCAACCTTAGGCCTTATTCTTTTATGTTTAAGAAAAAATAAAACGAGAACAACAATTATCACAACAATGATAATCCAACCAATAATTTTCCCGGTAGCAGGTTTTTCAGGGAGGGGTTCACAATTTCCTAAACAGCAATAAACCATCTCATTATCTTCATCCATTGCAAGATTAGTTGAGATAGAACACATTTCCCCACTAGGACAAACTTTTCCCCCTTCTAAATCCCTACAATAAGGAAGAGAGTTCTCTCTTGGACTAGGTTCAGAAGAATTTGGGTTCTCTATTATTTCTAAATTAATAAAAAGAGGCGTTGTAAAATTCTCACTAATTGCAAATAAGTGCCCACTTATCCTTATCTCTTCTTCGCCAGAAGTAAAGTTTATTTCAATTTGTTCTGTAGAGTTTTCTTCTAAGACACTTATAAATTCAGGAGAGACATTCAAATAAGATTCCATATTCTGGGAAGTTACTAAAGAAATATTCTCTGTCCTTAAACCTTGATTAAGAATATAAAATATTTTTGTTAAGTTTGAATTAGTATACATGGAAAGATTTATCCCCGAGGGGGTAATCTTAAAATTAGAATCATTCGTTTCAGGGCCGTCTACTTCTATGGGATTTGTCTGATTATTTATTAATTCTGGATAAAAAAATACTGGAAGTTGATATTCTGTACTTTCTGAAGTAATCTGAATGTATTCTAAAGTTTGAGAAGTTAAATTAGAATCTAGATTTATTTCAAAATTAATCACCTTAGTTTGACCAGAAATTAAATCAAAAGAATTTTCTTGCGTAATAAAAGAATCTGGGGGAGTTAATTCTATTGTTCTTCTCACATTTTTAAAATTTGTAATCTCAAAAGAGAAATTTCCATTTGTTAAAACAACTCCAGGGTTAACGAAAAAATCTGTTGAATTTTCTGTAATCGTAAAATTTTTTATGATTCTTTCTTCACTTATTTGAATTCCATTCCAATAACTGACTCCATCTACAACTAAAGAATAATTTCCAGCTGGTTTTCCCAAAAGTAATGCGTAAACATAAAAGTCTGTCCCAATTTTTACAACATCATAATTCATAGGGATACCACTAATATGACCTCTGTAGAATATAATGTTCTCTTTTGTTATCTGTTCAATAAAATTTCCAGAGATCACTGCAATTAGATTTTCTCCTTGGTCAAATTGGATATCTTGTTCAATGATTGCAAAACCTGTAAGAGTAGGTTTAGGGGTATAAAATAAAACAAACATTAAAACTATCGCTATAATTAAAATCACTAACTTACCAGACAATTTTAATTTCCTCTTTTTCATGTTTATTAAAGAAAAAAGGAGTTAATAAATTTTAATGTTCTCGAATAAAAGATTAAGTAACGTTTTAATTATGAGATTTGATTTTTACGCTAGGGTGTATTATGAGATTTAATTTTTATGTTGAATTGTTTTTTAAAAGAAATTAAAAATTTTTGGTTTTTGTTTTTAAATTCAAAACGTACTAAAAAGAATATGCTAAAACATGCTAAAAAAATAAGAGTTTGTTAAAAGGACCTTTTTACTTTTTTAATTTCCCATTTCTTTTAGTTTTTTAAGAACATCATCTAATTCTTTATCTGAACCAGATTTACCTACTCTTGTTAAGGTGTTACGTCTAGGATTAGAGGGAGGATTGGGAATTACTCTTCTTTCAAATGAAGGTCTTGATTTTTGGGGAAAACGATTTTGGGAGTTCCTAGAAGATAAATTAGGGGGATATCCTGAAGGTCTTGGTCCAGGCCTTGGTCTAAAACCAGGTCCAAATCTCGTTGGCCCTCTGGGGGGTCCTCTTGGACCAGATTTTGGTTTAATAAAGAATCTTCTTAGTTTATCCTTAAATATAATTCCCAATGTAACTAAAACAACTAACACGAGGAATATCCACAACCAGATTAAACTTTCTTTTTCTTCAGAATCTGTTTTTGGAAAACAACATAAATCTGTTGGATTTGTACATTCATAAATAGAGTTGGATTCTTCATTGCTCCCACAATCCAAAATTCTACAAACTCCGCCCTCAGACACACATTCTGATGTAGTGCTTGTTTGTAATGTGCAAGTTCCACCATTTATACAACATCTAGTTGAATCATCAGAAGAAACAGAACTACCATTTCTACAATACTCATTTGAAGTGCAAATCTCTCCTTCTAAATCTGCAACACAATTTTCAGGAGGTCTAGGAGCAGTACAACATTCTGAAGAAAATCCAGAACAGTAATAATCATCTAAAACTTCACCCCCATAATCAACGCAATTTCCACTTTGAACACAATGATAACCAGAGAGTTGACAATAATTATTAGAACCTCCGCCTCCGCTTCCCCCGCTAAATTCTCTTGGCCATATAGAGGCAAGGATAAATGCCGTATTTGTTAAGTCATTTCCCCACCAACACCCACTATTTTCTTGAACACTTAAAAGCCATGTTTTAGAATTATCTTTTTCAGGTAAACTTTGAGATTGAAAAGGTAATAATGCAAGAGCAGTATCATAATACCTATCTCCTGAAAGAGCCCAATATTGGTTATTTATTTGTTTCGAAAGAAGTGAAGTCTTATAATCTAAACTAGAAGTGATTGAGAATAAAAAAGAATCTGGGATAAATCTTTCTTTATCAGAATCCCCTGAAAGTGTGATAAGATATGGAAGATAAGAAGATACATCTTCCCCTAAAGAATTTAATGCTAAAGCTGCCCAAAGACTACCCTCATAATTACAGGGACCATCTTCTACAAAACAATAAGATTCAACCTTCTCCTCCGTCATACCTCCTTGTTGAGAAGAATGTAATTCTTGAGAAACATGTATTGTTGAAGAATCAACCTGGCTAAACAAGAGTGTTGTTGTAAAAGATTTGTTACAAGATATCATAAAGTTTTGTTCCATGCATTGCAAACTCCTTGTAATTTCGAGCCAGTATCCGCTTGTTGAAACTTGAAGGCAAGATCCTACCCCAGCAGATGAACTTATTTTTTTATCCTCATTAATTTGAACACTATAATAAGAACCTGGTTGGCTTTCTGATCCATAGGTAATTACGCAAGTGGAAGGTTCTTGGCTGTCTATTTGTAAATACCATATTACCTCTTGAGGAACACCTTTTTGTGAAAAAAGCCATTCTTCTGCTTTCTCTGTATTTTCTCCAACATTTTTTAATGCTAAAACTGCTTGAGAAGTTGTTTTTAGTGTACAATGTCCAGCAGGCCAACATTCTTTGTCATTAAAAGAATCAGAAATTACCTCATTTTTACACCTATTAACGGCAAGAAGAGAAAAGATTCTCTGTTCATTTGTAATAGACTGACAAGTTCTATTTGTGATTATATTAATAAGACATTCATAAGCATCATCAATTTGTTCTTCCTCTTCACCTAAGACTAAATCTGCTCTTAGAAGAAGTATGCTCATAAATATAAAAGTAAGAATTAACAAGCTATACCAATTCTCTTTTTTCATTTAATATAAAGAGAATCCATGTTTTTAAAATTATCTTTAATTTCTCTTATTTTTAATATATCTAAGTTAAATAAATAAATTAATCCTTTAGTGCATCAACTTCTTTTTTACTACCTTTGTTATTTTTTATTCTTTTTTGGGGCGTTTTGTTTTTTTGAAAATTCTTTTTGGCAATATAATTAACAGGATTTTTATAACGTAATTCTTCTTCTGTAGGACTTATTCCTAATCCTTTGTAATAATCTTTATCATAATTTGGGGGCAAAATAATCTTGTTTCTATAACTCCAAGAAATTTGGGTTTGAATATACCCCCCTTTTAGAGGACTTGGATTTTTTTTATTCCATTCATTAATTATCTTCTCTAATTCATCTCTGTCAAGATTAATTGCCCTAAAAAAATTAATTAAGATAAACAAAGCCCTTTTCCTTCCGTCTTCCATCCCCTTTAATATTTTTTGTATTGTTGGAGGAAAAATGTCTTCAGATAAAACAGAGATTTTTACCGGGTTAAAATTTTTATTCTTATACTCTTTTTCAGTTTTATTTTCAGGATTCTTATTTTTATCCCAATCTAACGCTTCTCTTAATAATTCTGAAGCTTCACCTTCAGAAGGATCAGACATAAAATTTCTAACTTTAACTTTAAGGGGATTAGCATCTTTAGGTTGAAAATCTTTAATCTCTTCGGGATTTAATACAACGCTTGCTAAAGCAGTTTTTTCATGTAAAGAATAAGGCATTCTAAACAGATGTCTTGATGAAACTAAAACTAAATCTGGAATTACCTCTTTTGGGGCTTCAAAATCTTTTACATACTTGCTTTGCTTTTCTTTTGTTAAGTTAGTTATTTTTTCAATTAATTTCTTTTTTGAAACTTCCATGATAAACTTTGTAACAATTCTTGGCCATTCTGGAAACATATCTGAAGTTTGAATGCCATTTATCTCCTTTGGAAAAGCCTTCCATGGAACTATAATATGAAATCCTTTGCTTCCTGAAAATTTTATTTTTGAGTTTTTAACTCCATAAAAATTTAGAATAGTGATTATTATTTCTGTTAAAACTTTACTATAGTCTAGATACTTACTGTCAATATCTAATAAAAGGTCCCATCCTTCTCTTAATTCGTTTAATTCGTTTTCTTTTAGATTTGTAGATATCCTTAAGGGGTCAGCCCATAGCTCTTGAGAACAATGAAAAGAAGTTGCACCTTTCTTTACCATCTCAAATATGTCCCCAGAATATTGTAAACTATCTGGACGTTTTCCAAAACTTTCCATCATATAACTAGGAGCTATCTCTCGATTTTTAGAAAAATCAAAGATGGCTTTTTGTATATCTTTTCTGGAATAATAAAGATGGGTTATATTCTTAATCCTCTTTTCTTTTTCACTTTTCTGTTTTGGTTGAGTCTCTTTTTCTTCCATTTTATGAAAATTATAGACAAAGATTTATATAATTACCCCAAATAAAGGTATATGTCTTATACAACCCAAAAGGGATAATAGGACTTGGATAATAATAATGCTTAAAAGCAGGGGATATCTAAAATTTTTAGAGTAAAAAAGAATTCACTCTAAACCCCCAAAAAAAGATGTCTATTTTAATAGACTTAAATAAATAAAAACGAAGTTATCTTTGAGGTATAATAAAATGTTAATGAAGCTTGAAAATCCTGCAATTTTATCCAGAGTTGTAGAAATAATCTCAGATTTAGTAACAGAAGTGAGGATAAAGTTTAATGAGTCTGGATTAAGTATCACCGCAATGGATCCTGCAAATGTTTCTATGGTTAATTTTATTCTACCAAAAAAGTCTTTTTCTGTTTTTGAATCTGGTGAAGAAACTTTAGGGATAAACCTAGATAATTTGAAAAAAATTCTAAAGAGATGTAACCCCCGGAGTACCTTAACTATGGAAAAAAAAGAAAATATCTTGAACATTCAGATTTATGATAGAATCAAAAGAAGTTTTAATCTTAGTCTTATAGATATTGGTACAGAAGATAAAGAAATGCCCGCTTTAGAGTTTAGTTCTCGTGTTGAGCTTAGTTCTCAAGATTTTTTAGATTCTATTGAAGATTGTTTAGTTGTTTCAGATGTTGCTAGTTTTATTATAAAAGATGGAAATTTTATTTTAGAGGCTAAAGGATTAAATTCTGCGATGTCAAAGTTTTCTGAAGATGAGGCAAAAATTCAAGCAGAAAATTGTAAATCGAGATATAGTTTAGAGTATCTCCAAAAATTCATAAAAGCTTCAAAACTTGTGGATAAAACAGTTTTAAGATTTGCTAATGACCACCCTCTGAGAATAGACATAAAAAATGAGTTTATGGAGTTGTATTTTCTATTAGCTCCAAGAGTTGAAACAGAAGATTAACTAAAAATTAAAGGGCGAGATAGAATAAAAGAAATTTAATTAATTTTGATTCAATTTTATTTTACAAAATTTATTTTAAGATTTGAGCTTAAAAAAAAGATTTTTACTTTGTGCTAATACCTCTTTTATTAAAATTTAAATTTATTATGCATTTTCTTTTTACTAAAATTTATAAGTATGAAGTTATTTAATTAGAGATAAATAAAAGATTTAATGATTAGATAGATATAAATGAATAAATTTATTTTTTTAAGGAATAAAAGAGGCCAAGTAACAATTTTTATCATAATTGCAATACTCTTAATTCTAGCAGTTTTATTGTTATACTTCCTAGGATTTGGCCCTGAGATAATCGCCCCATCAGATGAAACTAATCCCCAAATGTTCATCAAAAATTGTTTAGAAGACAAGTTGACAGACACTATTAGAGCTGTTTCTTTAAGAGGTGGGAGTGTAAATCCTGAAAGGTACTTTAATTATAATGATATCCCTATTGGATACCTCTGTTATACTAATGAATATGAACAACGGTGTGTCGAACAAATACCTTTACTAAGGGCCCATATTCAAGAAGAAATTGAAAATGAAATTCAAGAAGATGTTATTGTCTGTTTTAATTCCCTAAAAGAAAGTTATGAATCTAGAAACTATGAGGTTCAATTAAATTCAGGTAGAACTGTTGTTGAAATTTTACCTAATCGAATTATTACTAGGCTAAATTATGTTTTAACCTTAAAAAAAGGTCAAACAGATAGGTATGATTCTTTTACTATTCCCTTAAGCAATAATCTTTATGAACTTATAGTGATTAGTCAGGATATTATAGAAGAAGAGATTCTAGATGGAAATTCCAATGTAATTTCTCTAATGTTTTTGAACCAAGGTTTTGAGATTGAAAAAAATCTTAGAGATGATGGGACTAAAATTTACATTATAAGTGAAATGGATACTGAAAATAAATTTCAATTTGCATCGAGGAGTTTGGTAATTCCCCCAGGATATTAAAATGATAAAATAATAAAATGAAAAAGGCAATAAACTTAAATTTTAAACAAAGCATAATTTTAATTTTAGGAATATTTGTAATAATCTCTTCTTTAAATTTTATTAAAGCTGATCAAGCAGAATTTTATTGTGCTGAAAAAACAATAAATAATGAATGGTGTCAGATGGTGCCAATTGAAGAGGTAGATACTAGTTATAGTTATTCTAGGACTTCTTGTGAGTTTACAGAATATTGTTCAATAGGAACTTGTATCAGCGTTGAATCTGGAAGCTGTCAAACCTCTCCTAAAACATTGTGTAATCCTGAACAAGGCGGCTATTTTAATTCTAGTGAAATAAACCAAATAGAAGATTGTAAAAAGGGCTGTTGTATCCTCTCAAATGGTGCTAGGATCGTTAGAAAAATACAATGTACTGCTCTCTCAAGACACCTAAACCTTGTTTATAATTTTATACCAAGTATAAATACTGAGGCAGAATGCTCTGCTCAAGTTGCTTCTTCTAATTTAGGGGCTTGTATAATTGAAACAAATTCCAGAAGAACTTGTTATCATAAAACTGGAGGAGAATGTCAAAGTTCTCAAGGAGAATTTCATGAAGGTTTTTTATGCAGCAATCCTCAATTGGGAACCGGGTGTTTAATGTCAAATAGAACCACCTGTGTTTCTGGAAAGAATGAAGTTTATTTTATGGATTCTTGTGGTAATATTGCAAATGTTTATGACTTTAGTCGAAGAGCTAGTACCCTTTATTGGAGCTATTTTCCAGGTTATGGAAACGTTGAATTAAGTACTGGGGATAACTTAGGGAATATAAGAAACCCCCGTCATGGATATTGTGATTATACAAAAGGAAGCACCTGCGCAAGGTATGATGTTCTAAAAGATGGGCTTCAGGCCAAACCAGCTTTAGGAAATTATGTCTGTAGAAATTTAAACTGCCGCAAGAGTCCTTTAACAGGTAATCTAGAAAGAAAACATGGGGAATCTTGGTGTTCAAAACCACTTGAATATTTTGAAAATGCCAAACCGGGAGATGTTTCTTATTTGTTATATTGTTATAATGGAGAGGTAAAATATGAACTCTGTGACCATTATAGAAATAGTTTATGTTATGAAGAAAGAACTGGAACAGGAGCCAATGCAATAAGTTCTGCAGGTTGTATTCTTAATAAATGGCAAGAATGTTTTGGTCAAGATGAAGAAAGATTTTGTTTAGGATCAGATAAGAAGTGCTCTGTGGTCCCTACCAATGAATATCCTACCAATGCAAATACGTTTATTCTGACAGAAGATGCAACCAGCAAAGGTATCACTCTTTCCGCAGGAACAGAAGTTCAGTGTATTCCAAAATACCCCCCGGGATTAAAATTTTGGGAAGCAGAACCAATAATTCCTTCAGCAGTTCTGGATAATTTAAAGAATTTAGAACTTAATTCTGAATTAAGTAGTATCTGTGATATCTCAAGTGATGTTTGTAAAGTACAATACTATAGGAAATCTTCAGGATGGTTACCTTGGGGAACTTCAGTAAGGTGTGAAGGAAATAACTGTTTATGTATAGGGTTAAAGGATGAAGACAGAATCTACAATAATGATCGTGGGAAACAAGAAAACCTTAACAATGATTGGGTTATATACCAAAACGATATTTGTACATTAACCGCAGATTGTGGAGGCTATTCAAATACTAATCCTAATCCCAATTTCTTAGATATTAGCGGTATTTTTCATTTTTTAGAGTTTGCAGCTTCTAGCGGGCGTGGTGGATGGGGGAAGGTTATGGCCCGTGAAGGATGGTGGGCAAGAAGAGCTCATGGAACTGTAGATTTTACTTGTAAACCATGGCAACCAATATTAGGGGGTGAGGATTGTTCTAAATGTAATGGGCAACTTTTCCCATGTACGGAATACCAATGTAGAAGTTTAGGTAAGGCTTGTCAGTTCATCCAAGGGGATAGTGACAATCCCTTATGCATTTATATAGACGATGAAGATGTTATACCCCCAATAATTAATGAAAGAGAGGAATCACTCATTGAAGATTATGTTTACAAAGAAATCCATTCTCCAACATCTAGAAAATTAGGGGTAGAAATTGAATATACTCAATCTGAAGATGGGTGTCTTCCTGCATTTGAACCATTCTCTTTTGGAATTGAATTGGATAAATTAGGTTATTGTAAATTTGATTATGAACGTACAGAAGATTTCGATGAAATGGAATTCACTTTTGGGAATGAAGATAGAAATACCTTTGCTTTGAATTATACCCAAACATTTAGTTTACCAGGGGTTAAACATGTTCAAGAAGAATATGAATCAGAAGAGACAGACGCTTATGAATATGGCTCACTAGAAGAAATTGAAGAATTTGAGAGTATTATGGAATTAATAAGACCTTCATTGCATTTAAACGGTGAGTATGAGGTTTATGTAAGATGTAAGTCTCTTAATAATGCTTATAATATCGAAGAATTTATGTTCAAATTCTGTATGGAAGACCAAGACGATATAACCCCCCCAATAATTAGGGGATTTGACTGGCAAAATGAATCACCACTTGCCTTTTTTGGAGAAGGTGAAACAAGAAAGATAAACGTTAAAGTTTACATAAATAAACCTTCTCAATGTAAATGGAGTTTGGAAGATAAAACTTATGAAAGTATGGAAAATAGTTTAAATTGCCAAGGTGAAGATGAAATTTTTAATAACCATCTTGCGTATTTTTGTGATGGAGAATTAACAGGACTAGAAAATAATCAAGAAAATGATTTTTATTTCAGATGTAATAGTTCATTTGGAGTTATGAATAGTGAATCTAAAAGACTTACTTTAATTGGAACAACCCCTCTTGATATAACTTCAATTTCACCAAATGTAACAACTGTAAAAAGTGGCACAAGTCCAGTAACAGTACCTCTTGAAGTTAGAACTTATGCAGGATATCAAAATGGAGTTGCAACCTGTCAATACAGCTCTTCAGGAAATCCGGGGACATATTCTACTTTTTCAAATACAAACTCACAACAACACTCTACAAATTTATATTTAGAAGAAGGAAGTTACGGGTATCACATAAGATGTTATGATAATGCAGGAAATTCAAAAACAGGAGTCGTGTCTTTCAATGTCGAAACAGATACTTCACCTCCAATAGTTATAAGAGTATACCGTGAAGCAAATAATTTAAAAATTATTACGAACGAAGAAGCAACCTGTGTTTACAGCAATGTAATAAACACCGGATGTATGTATAATTTTGAAGATGGACAAACTATGACAAGAACATCTAGTAATAAGATTCATTCTACATCTTGGGATTACAGAAAAATCTTTTATATAAAGTGTAAAGATGAGTTTGAAAATCAACCTTATGGTGCTGGTTCAGGAGGTTGTAGTATAATTATAAAACCCTTTGAATTTGAATAATAGGATTAAGTTTAGCACAAAAAAATTAATCAGGGGGACTAATAAAAAAGTAAAAAAATTTTAATTCTAACTTGTAGTTTATTTCACTAAAATTTATAAATACTCCCCTCGTAAAAAAAGGGTATTGGATTATAAAGATTTTAAGATTCAGGTTATACTTAAAAAATTCAATTAAAGAGATGAAAAAGATCAAAAATTGAATCCCCTTAAAAAATATGGATTATCATCACATCAAAAATAAAAGAGGCCAAGTAACAATTTTTATTATTATCGCTGTAGTCCTTATAGGGGTAGCTCTTTTATTCTATTTTTTACTCCCTAAATTTCAAACAAGAATAGTTTTTGATGAAGATAACCCTCAAGATTTTATTCAAATGTGTCTTGAAGAAAAAATAGAAGATACTGTTAAAACAATTTCTTTACAAGGGGGGAGTATGGAACCAACCCACCATTTTACATATGACGATAAACCAATAGAGTATCTCTGTTTTACTAATGAGAATTATAAAACATGTGTAATACAACAACCCTTACTTAGACAACATGTTGAAATTGAAGTTGAAAATGAAATTCAAGGAGATGTTGATATCTGTTTTAGTTCCCTAAAAGACCACTATGAAAGAAGGGGTTTTGATGTTAAAATGGACCCTGGAAGAACCAGTGTTGAAATTTTGCCCAACAGAATCACAACAAGATTTAATTATGTTTTAACTGTAACAAAAAGTATAACAGATAGGCACGACTCTTTTAGTATAACTCTTAATAACAATCTTTATGAGAGTATAGAAATAGCTAATAGCATTTTAGAGTGGGAGGCTATTTATGGAAATGCTGATCCAAGGTCTTATATGTTATTTTATCCAGATATAAGTGTTGAAAAAAATCTTAGGGATGATGGAACTAAAATTTATATTATAAGTGAAAGAGATACTGAAAATAAATTTCAATTTGCATCGAGGAGTTTGGTAACTCTTCCCGGATATTAAAATAATAAAATGAAAAAGGCAATAAACTTAAATTTTAAACAGAGCATTCTTTTAGTAATAGTTTTTTTATTGATTATTCCTTCTTTGAATTTTGTTAAAGCAAACCAAGAAGAACTTTATTGTGCTGAAAAAACAAACTGGCCAAATGGGGGAGCTTGGTGTCAAATGGTTCCTCTTGATGAGGTTAATACTAATTATAGATACTCTAGAACATCTTGTGAATCTACAGAATACTGTTCAGTAGGAACCTGTGTTAATACTTTAACTGGAAAATGTTTACCAGGTCCTCAAGCAACTTGTGACCCTGAAAAGGGAGGGTATTTTTATAATAAAGATAAAGATGAAGTTGCAGAATGTAAAATTGGATGTTGTTTTTTAGGCGATGGAGCTGCAATGGTAGAAAGAGTAAAGTGTGATGCATTAGGAAGAGAATACAACTTAAATGCAGAATTTAGAGCAGGAATTACAGAGGAATTAGTCTGTCTTGCAATGGCTTCTCCAAAATCAAAGGGTGCTTGCGTTTTAGGAACAGAGGTAGGTAGAAGTTGTAGTTTTATAACAAGGGAAGAATGCCAAAGTTCTCAAGGAGAATTTCATGAGGATCTTCTATGTACTAATCCTATTCTTGGAACAGTTTGTGCAATGACACAAAGAACAACCTGTGTCTCTGGGAAAAATGAAGTTTATTTTGTTGATTCTTGTGGGAATATCGCAAATGTTTATGATGCTAATAAAATAGATGATATTGCATATTGGAGTTATGTCCCAGGTGTTGAAGGTGTGGAAATTGATTGGGGACCAGATTCTAACGCTGGTTCTAGGATCTTAGGAAGTTGCGATTATCTTCTTGGAAGTACTTGTGCAAGATATGACAGATCAATAGATGGTTCAAATGCGAAACCAGATTATGGGAATTATGTTTGCAGAGATTTAAGTTGCCCAGAAAGTTCTCTAACTGGAGGAATTAAAAGAGAACACGGAGAGTCTTGGTGTTCAAAACCACTTGAATATTTTGAAAATGCCAAACCGGGAGATATTTCTTATTTGTTATATTGCTATAATGGAGAGGTGAAATATGAACTCTGTGATCATTATAGAAATAGTTTATGTTATGAAGAAAAAGCATCTGATGGAAGAACCACTTATGCTGGTTGTACCCTTAATGAATGGACAGGGTGTATTTTTCAAGATAACACAAGAGATTGTGAAAATCTTAGAGATTGTAAAGTTTTAGAAAATGTAGGAGTATTCAGAACAAGTTATGGAACAGAACAATTAATGTTGAATAGTACCTCAGGTGAAATGATAAGAGCTTCTTGTGTTCCAAAATATTCCCCAGGATTTAAATTTTGGGACCCAACAGGAACAATTCCCTCTTTAAGTTCAGAAAATCCTGGAAGTATCTGTGAACTTTCAAATGTTGTTTGTTATGTTCATTACACTCAGGAATTAATTTGGACAAGTGTCTGGAGAGCAGATCCTTTCCCAGAATGTGTTGAGCTATGTAAAAAAGAAGGAGGAGGAGCGTGGAGTTGTACTAGACAGTGTACCCCTATTTGTTTTGATGGATTTACTGATCAAAGAAGTAATACTAGATTTGATGTTTATGTTGCATTTAAGTGGGCTAAAAGTTGGCAAAATTTATGCTCTTCTTTAGGAGATTGCGGGGCTGGTTCAAATTATATGGGCACATCGGGATATAACAGTTGGAAAGATTTATTCATCCCTGGAAATCATGTTAAATTAGATAATATCCCAGAATAAAAATTGGATTAAATAAAACAAAATAAAAAATAAAAAAAATAAAAAAAGAAAATGATTGAGATAAAGTCTGAAAATAAAAAAGATCATGTTTGGAGCATAAAAAAGAATCTAGCTTTAAATGAAATAATAATTTTAATTCTGAGCATAATTGCCTTTTCGTATTTAGTTGGAGAAAGCTTGCCTGTTGTAAGTGGAAGTGCAGGGACACCATCGTCTACCCTCGGTACAGAAGATTTTACGAAAGCTATAACAGAAGTTATAAATGAATCTATAGAGGAATCTAAAACAAATTTAGCTAAAGAAACTTTAGCCATGTCCAAACCTTTTGTACGGACTGAAAAGATAATTCCCCCAACAAAATTACAACAGGTGTCAACTATCTCCCCACCATCCCCCGCTTCTAGTGGGGGGATATTTAAGAGTATATGGACGGAACTAACAAAGTCTTTAAAATTTTCTGATGGAGTGGCAGCGGTTTTTAATACAGCAACTGCTGCTTCAGGCGTAGCCTTTCTTCTGTCTTTCATAGTAGAAACCCTTATTGTAGGAATAACAACTGGGGATTGGTCCAGGGCACTTGAAAGTGGAGTCCGAGTAGGTTCTGGTGCAGCGACAGGAGCTTTTCTAGGGTATATGATTGCCGGTCTTGTTGGTGGTCCCGCAGGCCTAATAGCTGCAGGGGTTAGCGCAATCGGTATATGGTTATTTAATAAATACTTAAAAAGAGATTCAGAAAGACAGGTTTCCTTTTTGTGTAAACCTTGGCAAGCTCAAATTGGAGGAGAAGAAGATTGTTCTAGATGTAATGACCAACTTTTCCCATGTACAGAATATCAATGTAAAAGTTTTGGGACTGCTTGTCAGTTAATAAATAAAGACACAAGTGAACCTAGATGTGTTTGGATTGCAGATAGGGACATAAATCCTCCTAGAATAACACCTTTAAGTGATTCATTAACAGAAGGATATAATTATGAGCCACTTACTCCTGCTCTAGGAAGCGGAGGGGTTGAAATAACCTATCAAGAGTCAACAGACGGATGTCTTCCTGCATTCCAACCATTCAGTTTTGGAATTGAATTAGATAGGGAGGGATACTGTAGAATAGAATTTGAGAGAACTGGAAGTTTTGAAGAAATGAAATTTGACTTTGGCGGAAAAAACCTTTATCAAAAAGAACATACTCAACAAATGACTTTCCCGGGGGTTGTACATTTAGAAGAAGCGATTCAACAAAATGCTCTGAATATAACTGTTGATTCAAATATTGAGATGTATGTAAGGTGTATGTCAGTTAACGGAATAAAAAATGTTGAAGAATTCTTGTTTAAGTTTTGTATTGATAAAGGGCCAGATACAACAGCTCCAATAATTAAGGGATTTAACTGGCGAGATGAAGCTCCAATTGCTTATTTTAAGGAAGGAGATACAAGGGAAGTAGATGTTCAAGTTTATGTAAATGAACCGTCTGAATGTAAATGGGACTGGGAAGACAAAGACTACTCAAATATGAACAATGAACTTGACTGCCAATCGAGCATGGTTAATTTTAATGCACAACTTACTTATGTTTGTTCAGGGAAACTTACAGGACTAGAGAATAATCAAGAAAATGATTTTTATTTCAGATGTAAAGATCAACCTAATTCCCCTGAAGAAAATAGAAATGTGAACATAGAATCTAAAAAATTAACTTTAATCGGAACCCAACCATTATACATAAATTCTGCAAGCCCTGATTCAATAACCATAAAAGGATCTACAGATGTTATAAAAGTAACTTTAGAAGCAATAACTTCTGCGGGTTATAGGGAAGGAGAATCTACTTGTTTATATAGTAATACCGGAAATCAAGGAAGTTATGTATTATTCTCCCAAACAGACTCTCATTCACATTCTACAAATGTATATCTAGAAGAGGGAGATTATGACTTCTTTATCAGATGTATTGATTCAGCAGGAAATTCAGATACAAAAGAAATAAGTTTTGAGGTAGAAACAGATACTTATTCACCCAGAATAGTAAGAGTTTATTGGGAAACTAGCAATTTGAAAATTGTTACAAATGAAGAAGCAGAATGTGTTTATAGTAACTTAGATTGTCAATACCTCTTTGAAGATGGGATTTCTATAAGTAGTGAGGTAAATAAAATACTTCACACTCTTCCTTGGAATCCTTCCGAAACATTTTATATCAAATGTAAAGACCAGTTTGATAATAAACCATACCCCAACCAGTGTAGTATTGTTTTAAGGCCATTTTCTGTTTAGAGTGTTATATCTTCTTTTTTTAGAATTAAAGGAAAGTCTTAAGAAAATATTTAATAAAAATAAAGTAAAGCTTAAATCCTAAATGAGATTTTATTTATCATGAACCTCGCTCTTATTCTTCTACTGATTGGGGCAATTGTTTTAACAGCAGGAGATTTATTTATGAAAAAATGGGTAAACACAAATACCCAAATTTTTTATTTTGTTGGCTTAGTAGCTTATCTTATTGGATTGAATTTCTTAGCTCAAAGTTTTAAATTCAAGAATATTGCTATTGCTTCTGTTATGCTTGTAATTTTTAATATAATTATCTTATCTCTTGTAAGTTGGTTTTATTTTAAAGAAACTTTATCTCCATTACAAATAGCAGGAATAATATTAGGAATAATTGCGGTAATTTTTTTAGAACTATCATAAATGACCTTGCCCCAAATAAAAGTTATAATTTCTTAAAGATAATAAAAAACGATTATTTGATATTCTCGTAGGCATGATTAAACCGAGAATAAGATAAATTAATAAACTTATTTTAAGATATTAATTTATGGAAAAAGGAGGGCAGATGAATATCTCATTTGGGATGATTTTCTCAGTGATTTTAGTTATTGTTTTTCTAACTGTTGCTTTTTATGCAATAAGGACGTTTCTTAAAATGCAAGAGAATGTTTCTATAGGAATTTTTTTAGAGGATTTACAAGAAGATGTAAACAATTTATGGCATGCGGAAGGCTCTCAAGAAAGAGAATATTCGCTTCCTTCGAAGATAAGATATATTTGTTTTGTTGATAATACTCAAGAACCCCAAGGAAGATATCAATCTTTTTTTGAAGATGTTTCTTTTGCAGCACAATCAACAAATAATCTTGCCTTTTATCCTCTTAGGTCTTCTGATATTGAATCTGTCGAAATAAAGAACATAAATTTAGAATCAATTATCTCTCAGGGTAATCCATATTGTATAGAAAATGTTAAGGGTGAGGTTAAATTAACTTTAATAAAAGGGATTAGTGAAGCTTTAGTAAGAATAGAATAAAGAGCTTTAATAGGATTAAATTAGATAAAATACATAAGTTAGTACTTAATCCCAAAGATAATTTAAAAAACTTTAAGATTTTTGGATTTAAGGATTTTAATAAAAAAATCTTAAAAATTAAAGATTAAAAAAATGTTAAAAAATAAGAAAGGTATTGAAATTTCTTTTTCTTGGCTTTTTGCAATAATTGTAGGGGCTTTTATTATCTTTTTAGCGATTTATGGTTCTATTAGAGTTTTAAATATGGGAAGAGAATTAACAAGTGCTGAGACTAGTGCTGAGATTGGGGTTTTATTGAATCCCTTAGAAACTGGTTTTGAAAGTGGGAGAGTTACCCTCTTAAAGATGCCAAAAGAAACTAGGATTCAAAATAGGTGTGAAAGTGAGGGGAGTTTTGGAAGACAGGGAATAGTGGTTTCACAAAAAAGTTTTGGAGAATGGGCAAAGGCAGATATTGATGTTGGTTTTTTTAACAAATATCTGTTTTCTGATTATAATCTTGAAGGTAAAGAATTTTATATTTTTTCAAAACCCTTTGAATTCCCCTTTAAAGTTTCTGATATTGTTTATATTACCTCCTCAGAAGATAAGTACTGTTTTATTGAATCTACTTCTTTTCCAGACAGAATAAAAGAAGAATTAAATGATTTAAATCAAGGGAATATCTACATAGGTAGAGAAAATTGTCCAGAAGGTAGTATAAATGTCTGTTTTAATTCATATAATCCAAGTATGAATTGTGATATCAAAGTTGATTACGGAGGTAAAACTGTTGAGAAGGACAATGAATTAATGTATTTTATAACAGACTCTTTAATGTACGGAGCTATCTTTTCAGAACCTTTAATTTATGAATGTCAGATAAAAAGGCTGATGAAAAGGGCAGAAAAACTTTCAGGATTATATCAAAATAAATTAAATAGGCTTATACAAGAAGGATGTTTCATTAATTTTGAGCTTTCTTCTTTTAGTTCAATGTTATCTAATATCGAAAGTTCAGAAGAGCTTATTGGGGCATTTATTGAATCAGAAAGAATCAATGAGGGGAATAGAAGGTCTATTGGCTCTAGATGTGAGTTATGGTAGTGAAGAATTAGAGATTAAATATGAAAATTTAAGTTAATAAAATAAAAAACAAAGGATAAGAAACCAGATGAAACATAATAAAAACAGAAAAATAGCAAATAGGGGTACTAAAGGTCAAATGAAGCTTCAACAAATGGCTTTTATGATGATTGGGGTTACAATTTTCTTCCTTTTTGTGGGTTTATTTTTTGCTAGGATAATTTTTTCTAATGTCCAAAAGGCAGCAGAAGAAATCAAAGAGAGAGATGCATTACTATTAGTTTCAAAATTAGCAAATTCCCCAGAATTCTCTTGTGGGGAATCTTTTGGTACATTTAAAATAAACTGTATTGATGGGGATAAATTAATAGCATTAATTGATAATATAGAAGATTATCGTATTCAAGGAGCTAATTTCTGGAAAGTAGATGGAATAACAGTGAGAAAAATATACCCCCAAGACTCATCTTATCAGGGTTTTGAATGTAGCCCTGAAAATTATCCAGAATGTAGCGAGTTTAAAGTTTTAGACCCTCAAGATAAAGGAATTGGGGTTTCTAATTTTGTTGCTTTATGTAGAAAAGAACAAAAAGAGGGTCTTGTCCAGAATAAATGTGAAATTGCTAAGATATTTGTTTATTATGAATCATAAACTAAAAAAATGAAATTAAAGATATAAATTAACTAAATATTATTAAAAATGTTAAAAATTAAGCAAAAAAAAGCTCAAGAAGAGATGTTAGGGTTTGCTTTGATAGTTATCATTGTATCAATTGCAATTATCTTTCTTTTGTTTCTTTTTTTGAGAAGCGATAGTAAACAAGGGGTAGAGAGTTATGAGGTGAATAGTTTTATCCAAACTTCTTTACATTATACGACAGAATGTAAGGAATATTCTGGTTATGTGGATGTTAGAAAACTTATTTTTAAATGTGTAAGGAATGAACATTGTCAGGGGGGTGAAGATCCTTGTGAAATGTTAAATGATACTCTTAGAGGGATAATTGAAAAAAGTTGGCCCTATGGAGAAAATAGACCAATTAAAGGTTATTTTATGAACATTTTAGACATTGTTAGTACTGATGAAACTAGTTCTAGGAGTATAGTAGACTTAAAAGGGGGAAATGAGACAAATAATTACAAGGGATCTTCTCAGGATTTTACAGTTGTTCCTTACTCAATAAGGATTTATTTTAGGACTTATTACTGAAACTTATTACTGAAATTAGGGTTATTAAAGGAAAAAAGCCTTGATTTTACATCAGTTTTACATTAGGAACAAGTTGTATTTAATAATCAAGATATAGGGGAGGAAATTAAAAATAACAGAATTTTAGACCTTTACTTCAATGATAATTGAATCTACTGCTATTACTGGTTTATGGCGTATTCTCTTTTTGGTTTTTTCTTGTATTAGTTCTATAAACCCAAACCTTTCAAAAAGCTTAATGTCATCACTTACAGACTTAAAACTACGGCCTGTTTTTCTAGCTAGATCGTAAATTGACCCGGGTTTTTGATTCTTTATAACATTCAAAAGCCTAGCTTTTTCATTGCTAAGTAGATGTCTTAAAGCAGAAATTCCTTCAAAATCATAATCTTTTTTGGAAAAACCTGCTTTTTTAAAAACTGAGAAGGTTCCTTTTGATTGAAGTATAGTTATTTCTCTTGTTTTAGTCTTTGGCATTGTGATTTATTCTTGGGTGTTTATTTTAACCCAATTTTTATTGATTCTCGAGGGTAATCCTTAGATGTATATTATTTTTTAATATATATCTAGAGCATATATATTCGGGATATATATTCATCTTTGTAACATATTATTAAAAATGTAAGAGGTATTAATAAACCTTTTGTTTTAGTGATTCAAGTATTTTGTCTTATAAAAGAGTAACAGCAAAAGCTTTATAAATAAAACCTCAAAAAAACATCTTTTTTAAAGGGGTTTCAAAAACAATACCACAAGCTTTTTAAATAAAAATCATTTTTTGTGTTTAAGATAAACACCATAGAGTGTATCAATTAGAGACGATGGATGATTAAATTGATACAGATAAAGAAAAAGTTAAGAGGGTTTTATTTGAGGTTATTTATGGTGTTCTAATAGGGGATTGTAAAAAACATAAAAGATAAAACAATCAAAGTAAAATATCTAATATCAAAATGTTAAAAAAAATATTCCAAAAAGATTTTTCATTTGTAAGAAATTCTGAAGATTGTAATCCGTATAATAAATCTCACAATTCATATTCACCCAATTTAGTGGTCTTACCCTATGGCTACTTAGATGGTGAAAACTGTCATAGGCAGTATATTCATAGAGTTGAAAGGAGGTTTAAAAAAAATAAATATGAAATTTAAACAAATTTCCGCAGTATTAGCTAGTGCGATGTTGGTAGGATTAACCGCAGGAGGTATCGCTAGTGCTACAAGTTATCCTCAACCATTTGTTGAAGGAAGCCAAGGCAACTTTGCTGTTGTTTATGGTAATGCAGCACCTACAGATATCACTGGAAGCGATTTATCTAGCGCAAACACAATTGCAACTCACCTTCAAGGCTTATTACCTACTGGACCTGGAATTGGTTTAGGAAGTGAATACATTAGTCTTGGTGAAGAATCTGCTTCAGATTTGATTTTAGGAACAAGCCTAAATATCTTTTCAGGAGTCGCAGATGTGGAACTTCCAACATTACTCCAAGATAGAAAAATTAGAGCGGGAGGAATCGATGTAGAATATTTCACTACTATAGCAATCGGGGATAATGTAATTGAATTTGGTAATCTGGGTTATGAAGAGAACTATTTAGTTAATACAAATCTTGCAGCAGATTTAATACCAGTCTTACATGTTAACATGGCTAATGAAGCTTGGACATTGAACATAGATTTTGATGATTCCTTTAATGCTAGTAATGTTAGAGCTGGAGAAATATTAAATATCGCAGGAACTGAATGGTCTGTTAAACCAAATTTAGAATTTGATGACACAACTCTTGTTTTATATCAATCTGCATTAACTATGAATGTTGACTATGGAGAAACAGAAATAGCTACAATTGGAGGAGACTCTTTCCAAGTAACAGTGCAGAGTGTTGCAGAAAATGCTGCAAGTGCAAGAATAAAGATTAATAATGTAATAGAAACAGTTTCTATTGGTGGTGAAATAGAGGTTGGAGACCAAACTTTCTACATAAATGATATCTCTGTTTGGCAATTCCCTGAGGGGGCTGAAGTTGAGATATTTGCCGGTTCTCAAAAATTAGAAATTTCAGATGTGAATAGAGAAGTTGAAATTAACGATGAGATTGTTAGAGGTGTTACTGGCCATTTTGAAGGAGGAACTATTGATCAAATAGACAGCTTAGAATTTATCTTCACACCTTCAGATATGGAGGCAGAAAGAGATGAATTTGATTATCTTGAAATTGGAGGAACAATTGTTGATCCAGTATTTGGGACTATTGCTTTAACCTTTGATTCAGGAAGTCAAGAATTTGAAGATGGAGAATACTTTAAAATTGACGCTTCAGGTAGCTCAACTGCTATTATTAAGATTTCAAATGGGGCAGGAAAAATCTATGAATTTACGGCATATGAATACAAAGAAGGAGCTTTAAGAGATAAGGTTCTTGTTGGAACCACTTTAGATGGGTTAGACAGAGATAATGAAAAAACAACGATAATCCTTCCAGAAAGAGGAAAATCTAAAGCTATTGAGATTGATAGAGTTAATAACAATTATGGGGAAGACAGCAGTGTTCGATTTAGGGATAAAACAGATGGAACAACCTTTACTGTAGAAAATGGTGATCTTATGTTAAGAAATGAATACCGGGTAGTATTCTATGACACTCTTAACACATCTGGTGCTTACTTAGATAATGTGTTAACAGGAGGAGCAGATTTTGCTATCTTCTTAGCTGGAGACACTGTTAGCAGCTCCAGTATATTGGATACTTTCGATTGGTTTGAAGCAAAGAATGAGGTTAATGTTACCTTTACAGCTGCAGCATCTAACGCTTCTACGATAAGCATTTTAGAACATTCAGATGGAAGCCATACTCCTGTGACTATTGCTTTTGATATAGGACTAAATTTGGATGATGAAACAACAGTAAAATTAAGTTCAACCTTAAGTGGATCTTTAGACAAAGAATCAGAATATGGATATTTCCTAACTGAATTGGGAAGTTATCTAAAAACAGAAAATGATGATTATCGTTGGATAGAGCTTTGGATTCCTGAAGAAACTACAGAATACAATGTCTACATAGGTTCTTCAGCAGAATCAGACATTCCAACTGTTGATTTACCAGTCTTCAAAGATAGCGAGATGAGTAGCATTGCTAGTACTAAGAACTTGATTGTTGTAGGAGGAAGTTGTATCAATACTGTTGCTGCACAATTACTTGACTTAAGTTATCCTTCTTGTGACAGCGCTTTCAGCGCTGAAACTGGAGTAGGAGCTGATAAATTCTTAATACAGAGTTTTGAAAGACCAGGTCATTCAAGTAAGATTGCACTTCTTGTTGCAGGTTACCAGGCTGAAAATACTGTTGCTGCAATAAACCACTTGAAATTCAATATGGGTACTAAAGACCTATCTGTGGGAAAGAAGTACATTGGTAGTGGTACTACTGGAAATACTGCAATTCTAACAGAAAGTACAGTATAAACTTACTTTATTTTTTTCTTTATTTTTTTCTTTATTTTTTTATTAGACTCTAGTTGGAACTTTAAAACAGAAAAGGCTTAAATTATAAAAATTATTAAAAGCATGAAAAGGAATTCTGATGGAGTTAAATCTCAAAAATTAAATTTATAAATACATTTTGTGATTATCTTATATGGAAAAAATTAAAAGACTGGTTTCAAAAAATCAAAGAAAGAAAAAAAATAGGCAAAATCAAACATGGATAGGTGTTTTATTAATGATGATAATGTTTTTAAGTGTTCTAGGATTTGCACTACAATATAACCCCGATGATAACTCTCAGAATAATGAAGATTTTTTAACTTACAATGGTTTTAAGTTTGTTCATTCAAATGGGTTTTGGATTCTTGACAATTTTGTTTTTTCTTATAATCCTTCAGAAGTTCCAGATATTGGGAGTGGGCTAAGGGACGCTACGTATTATGCTGAACAACCATTGTATATATTTTCGGAAAATGAGGAATCTACTATAGAGGTAATAATGAATTTAAGACAGATTGTCCAAAGATATCAAGAAGCTTGCCCTGCAGAGAATGTTTTAAATGAAAGTGTTCAATGTCTTGAAGATGTTCCTTTTAAGAGTTGTTCAGAAAATTTTATAATAATTCGAGAAGGAATGAATAATTCAATTTTTCAGGAAGAAGGATGTGTCTATATAACAGGTCCTAAAGAAGAATTATTAAAGTTAACAGACCAATTCTTATTTAAAATCTTAACAATAAAGTAAAATGGCTAAAAAAAAGGAAAAATTAAGTGAAAAAGAAAAGACAGAAGATAAAACAAAGGGATTAAGTGAAAAAGAGGAGGATGTTGAGGATAAGGGGGAAGATTTAGAACAAAAAGAGGGGGGACTAATAAAAGGAACATTTAGTAAAAATCTCAAGTTTAAGGGGAAAAACAAAATAAAAACTGAAAAACAAAATAAAAAGAAGGTTATAGAAGAAAAGTCCAAAAAAGAGGATGAGGTTTCAAAAAATCAGAATAGAATCTTGACAGCTTTTTTTGTTTTAGCAGGAATAGCTTTTTTAGTGATTTTCTTATTAACCTATCGTCCTGTTGAAGAAGGAAATTTTGAATATCGGGGAATAAATTTTTCAATTGTTGATTTTTGTGGAGATAACAATATCTCGTGTTTGAGAACTTATCAAACTGCAGTTCCTTTTGTTTATAAAAATCAAAAAGCAAATTATAACTTTTATTTAAGAAACGATCCTAGAAAATTAGATGAAAAAATCCCTTTTGAGGGGGACTTTGTCTTAAAAAAAGATTTTTTTGTTAAAATAGACTTTAATCAGTACTGTGAAGGAGATGAAACTATTGCAATTGTAAATTTTGGTAACTTACACCAGATAGCAGGAGTTAATATCATAAATGGAGAAAATGCTAGTTGTGATTATTCTGGAGAAAATACCTTTGTGGTTATTCAGGAAGGAGATAAAACTAAAATTGAACAATTTGGGCCTTCGTGTTATCGAATAATTGTAAAAGAATGCGAAATTCTAAAAGGTTCTGAAAGATTTATGCTTGAAACACTTGTATGGGTAAATGAAAAAAGCAATTAATGTTATTCTCTATTTGAGTTTATCTTTTAATTTTTCTTCTTTTTAGTTTTAGAAAGGCTAAACAATTTTTTTAAGTCCGAATAGAAGGGAATTTCAGTTATCTTAAAGATCTTTACTTCAACAAACCATATTCCCACAACAAATAAAGTGCTTACCGCATACCATAAAAATTGATGGGTTACATCAAAGAATGCTGATTCAGTGTACGCTAAAAAAGATAAAAGGACAATTCTGAGGATATTAATAACTAGGAATATACCAAAGGAAAAGAAAATTGCAGAAAGTCTCTTTTTAAACTTTAAACCAGGAGTAGATAAGTTTAGTACAAGTAATAGATAATAAGCAGAACCTGCAATACATGCAGGAATCAGTTCTATGGGAAAAATATGTCCTAATATCAAGATTGTTTCAGAAAAGAGAATCACGTCAAAAAATAATTTTAAAATAAGGTAAACTGGATAAACAGTAAGTGGTGTAAAAATAAAATAAAATATAAAAAGCCCAGGGGTTCCAGCCAATACAAGGATTAAGTATCTTGACATCAAATCAAAAACATTAAGAGGGAAAGATTTATTTTCGGATCTCTTATTTAAAGAGGATTTCTTAGAATTAATAGGCCCCCTTTTTTTCCTTACCATTTATTTTAAAAAGAGATTTAATTTAAATAGTTTGCCCATAATCCATATTTTTAATTCAATCAATTAAAAAGCTCAAATTCCAAAATTAAGCATATTTTAATCTAAGAATCCTTAAATTCTTGAAGTAAACAGTCAGTTTTAAAAAATGAATAAAATTGAGTAATTGATAGGGGTTATATCAAAGTTAAAGGTAGAAGTTAAATCAAAGTTAAATCAAAGCTGCTATATAAAATTTAGATAAAAATTGATTAAGGGGTTTTCTCTTTGAGTCTTATTTCTTACTAATTGGAACCAGATTTAGAACTAGATTTAGTATCAGGCTTAGGTTTATCCTTATTTTTCCTTCTTGCTATTCTTATTGCAACAAACACTATTATCAAAATAAGTAAGATGTTCAAAAGTCCAAGACCCCATAGATATGCATCTTCTCCAGAGATTACAAATCCAGTAGTTCCTGAAAAATCAAAGAGGCCTTTTCTTTTTTCAATATTGAAGGATATATACTCTGTACCGATAAAACTTCCATCAGAGAATACATTAACATTAAATCCTTTTTCGCCAGAAACATCTTTGTTTACATTCAACTTAATGAAAACTTCTTTCATTTCCCCACCCTCAAGGAATACTAATTCTGGAAGTTCGCTAATTCCTGCCCAAGTTTCATAACCAGAAACTCCAACATTAAAAGACCTAGAGTTATCTGCTTTATTACTCAAAAGGACTTTTATTACAACCTCTTCTCCAGCTTTAGCTTCAGAAACTAAACTTGGGAAAATTTCAATATTTGGGCGTATAATACAATTTCCTTCTACTTTTAAAAGTGCTTCAAAAGTTTTATCTGAAGAAAGATCATACCTATCGTTATCTTCATCATAATCATAATATGTTTTCATAGAAAGGGTGTATTGTTTTTCAGTTGCATTTCTTGGGATATTGAATGCAAAAGATACACTTTCTTTATCCCCTTCATAAAGTCCTCGAGGGATAACTTCTTCTTCAAAAATCCCTAACTCTGAATTATAAAGAACTACTTTAACTTGTTCTTCAAAATCAATATCACCAATGTTATAGATATCTGCAGTTAAAGAAACATAATCCCCGCATCTAACTTCAATTAAATTGGGATAACTGTCGTCATCAACGATAATCATATTATCTTCATCAGATTCTTTATCAAGTATTAATTCTGCGAAATATCCCTTGTAATCTCCTTTGAATGAAGAGGTAAAGGAATTTCCTCCAAAGCCTTTTGAGGTAGAATCTGTTGAAAAATCAACACAAAATTCATCTTCTCCTCCATCAGGGTAAGCTTTAACAACCAGGATATAATCCCCAAAATCCATAGCTGATGGATCAATTCTGAATTTAAAGATGTGAGTTTTTCTTTCTCCGCCCCTAACTCTACCTAAGTTTACTTCTTCTTCATCATTACTTAACCAAATCATTTCACTGATTATGTTAGTGGTAGAACCCTTTTTGAATAACCCCAATTCAAGGATTACTTTGTCTAGCCTATTTTCGATTGTGTCTTCACGATCATTTTTAAATTCAACTTCTACTTCAAGAGTATCCAAAGGTTTCCATTCATTATTATCCCCCCTCCCAAGATTAGTTATCCTTGCTCTAGTTATTTCTAAATCTCTATTATCATCTAAAGTTCCATATTTACAAAAAGAATTTAAAAAATCAAGATTTAATTCTTTTGTTTCATTAATATTAATTATTGAATCTTCTGATTCTTCTTCAATTGTTTCATTAAAAGCAGTTATAGATTTTTTTTGGGTAAAAACCCCTAGAGGTAATGAACTAGGAAGAGAATCTAAGTTTATATTTGCAGATATTTCTTTTACTTGTTCAGGGTTTAAATTAAAATCTGAATTTTGATTAAATGTTACTTCTAAATTTGAAGTTCCGATAGGGATTAAGATTAAAGAATCTCCAAAGGTAACATTCATAGAGTAATCCTGGTTTAGGTTCTTAATTGTAAATGTCTGGGTAGATTCGGTTTTAGAGAAAGTTAATGTTTCTGGAGAAAGAGACATATAGTTCGTAGTGGTCCCACTAGATATAGAAAAAACCAACAATGTCATCAATGCTAAGAATAAATAACCGAAGATAAATTTATTTTTCGTTTTCTTTTCCATTTTCTATTGTCATTTCAAAGTGAGGATTAATTTATAAAGATTTGTGTCTCTTAAAATATATGTTTAGGGTAACCTTCTGAGAGGCTCCCTATTTTTAGTAATGCCTAGTAATAAAAATCAGGATTTACTTATCTTTTAAAACTTTAAAAGAGAAAATTTATATAAGTAGAAAACTTCTTTTCAATAGAGATTCAAAAGAAAAATGGCAATAAAATCCAAAGAAAATTCTGTAGGAGCATGGGCATTTCTTATAGGAGTCGTTTTAGCAACACTTGTCGGATTATCTAGCACAATTTTCTCTATACCTTATGTAGTTACATATAGTGCTCAAATCTATGGAATTTTAGTGATCTTAGGTTTAGTTATTGGATTTGTAAACATTCCCGGAAAAGATTCTCAAACTTTCTTAATGGCCGGAACAGCACTAGTTGTTGTAAGTAGGTTTGGTATGGATGGTGTAAGAGGTTCGATAATTGGAGTGGGAGTTGGTGATGCTGTTGCGGCCATTTTTGGAGCTTTTTTAGCGTTATTTGTTCCTGCAACAATTGTGGTCGCTCTAAAATCTGTTTTTTCAATTTCTAAGATATAAGCCAGAAAAAACAATTCAAGACTATCTAGTAAAAGTAAATACCTTAAAACTCTAAAAAGATGTTTAAAACTCTACAAACAGGTAATATGTGATATATAAGCCTCAAGATATCGCATAATATGCCCAACCCTTTAACTGTAGAATTTCTTTATAATCTAAAATCTTTATAATCTAAAAGTAGTCTAATATAAAATCGGTTTGGGGAATAATTAAGGGATAATTAATAATTACTTCATAAATATTAAAAATCACTTCAGGAGTATAAAAGAAACTAATTAAGAGTTAATAATCAAAAGAGTTAATAATCAAATTTTTTCTTTTCTTCTTTTGGTTGTGGTTCTTCTTTGTGGATTTTGGCAAAAGAAGGGGTTGCAATAACAATGTTTTCTCCGAATCCGGCTATGTTTCCTTCTAAAGCATCAATTGTTTTCTTTATTTTAGAAATAGCTCTTTTCAACTCAATCGAATCTTTTTGTCTTAATGTTTTAATTTCAATAACTGCAATAGTATATCCCTCTCTTAATGAGTTAAGGATAGGGTTAACATCATCGTAATCTTTTAATACAAATAATTTTACAAAAACTTTATTTTCTTTCTCTTTTTGACTTAAATCAATTTCTATATAATCTTCGTCAAAATCACCTGAAGATTTTTTTTCGGATATAAATTTCCTTATTTTTTTGAAAACCATAACATTTTCAGCTTACAAATATTTATAAAGATTTCGTAAGTTTTGAGTATACAAAAAGGCAGTTATTTGTGATTTTTTATAGAAGGAGTTAAATGAAAAAAAGTTAAATTTTTGTTTTAGTTACCCCTTTATTTCTGTCTTTTTATGTTTCAGATTTAATTTTTAATCTTTATATTTTAAAGATTTAATTTTTAAAAAAGATGTTCAATTATCGGCGAATAAAAGAGGGCTTCAGATGAATATTTATTCAAATAATTCTTTTTTAAGTTCTTCAAATCTCTCTTGTAAAGAATTCTCTTGGTTCTCTATTGATTTAACTCTCAATTCTAATATTTTCTCTTTATTTATTAACTCATCTTTGATTTTAGTTTTATCTGATTTGATCATTAATTGCCCAATTATTTTGAATACCTCTTCTGATTTTTCAATTTCCATTTTAGCAGATTTAGTTTCTGAAAGTTCAAGTTGAAATGCTTGTTTTTGAAGAAGTAAATTTTGAAGATTTTGTTCAATAATTTGTATTTCTTGAATTTTTTTCTGTTTATCTTTTTTATCCATGGTCATTTTTAAATTATTATTTCTCTGGGGTAATTCTATATCTCTTAAGTTTCTTAAAGGGAAAAATAATCTTTGAGTAATTAATCTGAGTAATCAAACCAAAGACAAAACAACAGAGTATTTATTCTGTTTTTATTTTCTTAACTCGTGTTCTAGGTTTATAAAAAATTTTACAACCACAATGGGGACACATAAATCTTTTATCTAGTTTATTACTCTGAATTTTCTTTTCGCACTTAAAACATTTATAGGTAGGCATTTTTATTCAGTTAAATTTATTTAGTTATTTTAAGGTTCTAAGTAGTAAGTATCTGAAGCAAATTTTTTATTACATTTCTTTCTACTACATTGCCAAATTCCTTTGGACAATCTTTTAGCTCCCAACTTACCACAAAAAGGGCATTTTTGTTTTACTCTTTGTTTATCTTCTACTCCAACGAGTTTATCTCTAACTCTTTTTCCATACCTTGCTCCAAAACGACCTGCGGCTTTTGTTTTTTTAAGTTTTGATGCCATCTTATCTTTACCCTGTTAATAAGTGAAAATAGTGGTTTTTAAATTATTTGTATTGGCTTTTTTCTGATATTCAGACAAATTCTCTTAAAATAATCCTAAAGTCTGAGATAAATGGGGTCGCTGGGATTTGAACCCAGATCTCCAGGTCCCAAACCTGGAATACTAGCCAGGTTATACTACGACCCCTTTAAAAATTTAGTAGTTAATGGTTTTTAACCTTTTCTAAGAATGTTATCAAAAAATCTATTTTTTAATAATCTCAAAAAGTTTTTAAAAAAATTATTTAGGTTTTTCAGGAGCTTTAACGCCTTTTTGTTTTTTCTCTTCTGCTTCTTTCTCTGCATCTTTTTCAATCTTTAACTTTTTATCTTGTTCTACCTTTAAATCATTAAAAAAGGAATCGAGAATCTTCTTTTTTTCTTCAGGGGTTTCTATCTTCTCTTGAGAAATTTCAGAGTCATATAATCCTTCTTCAACTTCAGATATTACCTCTACTGGACTTTTGCTTTCAACGAGGATGCCTAAACTTAAACAACTCCCCAGAGTAATCTTAACTGCTGCTTTAAGATCTTTGCATAAAAGATTGGGGAATTTAGTCTTAGCAACAGAAATGATTTGCTCTATTGAAGCGTTAGCACATTTAAACTTTTTTTGACTTCCAGAACCTTTATCTACACCTAACTCCTTTTTTAATAGTTCTGAAATTGGGGGGGAAAAAACTTCTACGCTAAATTCTTTTGTTGACGGGTTTACATCTAAAACTACTGGAACTTTCATTCCTTGAAAAGATTTTGTTGCTTCGTTAACTTTTTTAATAACCTCGTTTAAGGGGATTCCTGCTGGACCAAGCTTTTGACTAAGTGCCGGACCGGGTTTCATTTCTCCGCCTTCAGCGAGTATTTTTATTTGCATTTTATTTTTTCTATTAAATTGATATTTTTTTATATTTACTTAAATTGAGCATTAAACTAACTTTAATTATTTTCGTTGTTTTCTTCTTCTCTTCTTATTGCTCTGACATTATCTATTTTTATAGTTACCGGCAATTGAACTGCTGCTCCTAATAAAACAACAACAACTTCTTCTTTTTGTTTATCAACCCTTAAAACTCTTGCTTTTTCTCCTTTGAGTGTTGCCCCGATTATTTCAACAATATCTCCTTCTTTTATAGAAATTTCAACTGCAGAAGGTTCAACCATATTTTTTATTTCTTCGTATCCAATCGTTTTACCGATAATACCCTTAACATAAGGTAAATTAAACACTGCTTCTTCTGCACTTTCTCTATCCTCAGCTTCGAGAAGAATATAACCTCTTAAACCGTGTGCCCTCAAAATAGAGAATACATTAAGCTGTTTTTTTTCTACTCTTTCAGAAATCATATCCACAGCTTTTTCTTCTTTATTTGTTGTAACTTTTATTATAAAAATCATTTTATCTTAATTTTTTAAGTTTTTTAGCTCCGTCTACCCCTTAACTCTTTAAGAAGTAGTTAAGTTTATTTAATATTTTGGCTTTATAAAACTTACTGCTCTTATTATTATAATTCAGAGAATCCTTTTAAGGGGGTAATAATTAAAACGATTCCTTTAAGTTTTATAGAAATTTTAAGAATAGTAATCAAATGAAAAGCTGTATAATTAGAGAGATTATAAATCCCCCTGCACCAATTACCCCTATTCCTATTGCAGAGATTTTTGCTACCATTTCAAATTCTTTTTTAGAAGGTTTTTTTAAAACAAGCCAAACCCTTTTTGATTTTGCAACAAATGATTTCAAATCTTTTATTTTTTCTTTGACAATTTTCATAAACAAGATAGAGATTATGAGTTTTTAAAATTATTCAATCTTTTTTTAAAAATATTTTTAGAGCTTTTTTAGAGCTACTCAAAGAATTCAATTCCTAATTCTTCTTCAATTTCTCGATGCTTTACGCTTTCCATAGTCTCCCCATGACCTAGAATCTGAGAACTATTCACTCCTGTTGCAATTAAAAGAACACGAATGGATTTATCCATATCTGCAGAGATTTGAGCCCCCCATATAAGTTTTGCATCTGGGCTTAGCTTTTCTCCTACTGTTTCAATTATAGACTTACACTCATCAAGACTCATGTCTGGACCTCCAATTACATTAACTAAGGCCCCTGTAGCATTTGAGATATCAACATCTAATAAGGGATTGTTAATTGCTTTTTCAACTGCTTCCATTGCTCTATTTGTACTATCAGCTTCTCCCATCCCTATCAAAGAAACTCCCCCATTGGACATTACGGATTTTATATCTGCAAAATCTAAGTTAACTAAACCTGAAGTTGTTACAAGTTCAGTTATCCCTTTGACAGCATTTGTAAGAATTTCATCAGCGATTTTAAAGGCAGTATGTAATGGCAATTCAGGGGCAAGTTCAAGAAGCTTGTCATTTGGGATTACAATTAAAGTATCTGCTGCAGCCTCCATCTTTTCTAAACCATTCATAGCATTTTCAATTCTCTTTTTACCTTCTATTGTAAAAGGTAATGTGACAACCCCAATTGTTAATGCACCTAATTTTTTAGCTATAGAAGTTATTACTGGAGCTCCTCCTGTTCCAGTTCCCCCCCCTAAACCACAAGTAATGAATATCATATCACTGCCGGAAAGTTTTTTCTTTATCTCTGATTCTGACTCCCTTGCTGATTCTTCACCAATTTTAGGATTACTCCCTGCCCCCAATCCTTGAGTAAGCTCTTTTCCCATAAGGATCTTATAATCTGCATTTGTGTATAAAAGATCTTGAGCATCTGTATTAATAGCAATTAATTCTCCACCACGAATCCCTATCTCCCTCATCCTGCTTAAAGAATTATTTCCACCACCACCAACACCTATAACTTTTATTTTTGTGCGTTGTTTTTTCAGTAATTCTTCTAATTCCTGATCGATTTCTTTCATCTTCAGAGAATTTGCCCCATAAATTTCGTCCATAAAAGAATTAACTTATTTAGATTTATAAGGATTGCTGTGATTTTTTATCATTTTCAGAATTTTCTTTAGAGAGATTTTTAGAAAACTCTTTCGGTTCATTAATAATCTCAGTTTCTATTTCTAAATCTAAAGTTTCTTTGAATTTATCGTTGAATAATTTTAAAAATTCTACTAAAGGTTTTTCTACCTTGAAGATTATTTTTTTATCTTTTTCTCTTAAATCAAACTCTAATTCTCTTTTGAATAAAAAATCTGTAAGCGCTTTAATTTTCTCTTTTGTATCTTCTACTTTTCTTATGACTTCAATCTCATATTGAACATCTTTCCCTGCAAGAAGATGATTAAAATCAACCATAACCCTCCCTCCAGAAACAATGAGGATTTTTCCAATTCTCCCATCAAAGTTTAAAGTTGTTCCCATGATTGGTTTAATCTTCTGTTCATGGAATAGTCTAATAGGGACCCTTTGTATTAAAGAAGGACTTCTTTTACCAAACGCTTCTTCTGGTTTTAATTTCACAGAATATTTCTTTCCAATTTCTTTTCCTATAAGAAATTTATCTAAGGATTTAAGAAACATATCTTTACCAACACAAAAAATAAAGGGTTTAGGATTTATTTTGTTTCCATCAGCGGGGTCTATTTTATCCAGCTCTTCTTTAAGTGTAGAATCAAAAGTTTCTCCATCTTGAGTCTTTCCAGTAAAATTAACTTCAATAAAATCTTTTTCTTTTATTTCCATTACAAATTAAAAATTTAAGTTTATTTTATGCTTTCTGTAACATTTCTTGTTAAGCATATCTAATGGAAATTAATAATACGTTTTTAAATTTTTGTTTATTCTCCCCTTTCACCCATCCTTTTAGAGCATCTTGTGTTTTAACACATTCAAAAAACAAAGGTTTAGAGGTTTTTTTCTTTTTTTAGCAAAAAGACACTCTTCTCAGAGTAATGTCTAAAATAAGCTAAAGAATTGTTAAAAAACCACAAGTATGGGTATAGTAAAACTTTTTAAAGATATTTTTGTTTTTTCCTTTATGGTTTTAAAAATAATAAGTGCGACAGAAGCAAAATCAGGTACAAATATCATAATTGATGGAGAACCTTATACTGTCAAAAAAAGTGATGTAAGTAAGACTGGAAAACACGGCGCAAGTAAATGTAGGATAGAAGCAATAGGGATAATAAGCGAACAAAAAAAGATTGTTGCTGTTCCAGGACATGAAAGATTTGAAGTTCCAATGGTCGATAAAAGAAAAGGGCAGGTTCTTTCCGTAGGTGAGAAAATAAGCATTATGGATTTAGAGAGTTTTGAGACAATTGAAATGGATTGTAGTGAAGATATTAAATCCCAGTTAGAAGTTAACTCTACAGTGGAGTATTGGGACATTGAAGGAAGGAAGGTAATAAAAAGGAAGGTATAAACTAAAAAAGAATATAATAATAAAAATAGATAAACATGGCAAAAATTTTAGAAGCTCAAAATAGACTTTTTAAGAATATGTTTGTTTGTAAGAAATGTCAAACAAAGATGAAGGCTGATCCACAGAAAATACTAAAGGGTAAGGTTAAATGTAGAAAATGTCAAAAAAAGTCTTTTCGCCCTTTAAAGAAAAAATAATGGTATTAATAAAAAGAGGTTTTAAGAAAGTATGAGTTTTTTAGTTTATGATTTAATATTTCTTGGGTTTTTCTTAACAGTCTCTATAATTTTTCTTTATAAAAAAAAGAAGAATATCAAAAAAGATGGACTTTTTTATCTTTATAGAGCTAATTGGGGAATAAATCTCATTAATCGTATCGGCAAAAAGTATCAAAAAACCATGAAGGTTCTGAGTTATGCATGTATAACCTGTGGTTATATGTTAATGATAGGGATGTTTTATCTTGTTTATACTCTTGTTAAACTTTACATTTTTATGCCTGATGCAGTTAAGGCAATAAAGGTCCCTCCAATAACACCTTTAGTTCCATATCTCCCTCAGATATTCAATCTTGAATTCCTCCCCCCTTTTTATTTTACTTATTGGATATTAATTTTAGCTGTGATTGCAATAACGCATGAAATGGCTCACGGGATATTAGCGGCTTATAATGATGTAAGAATCAAAAAAACTGGTTTTGGTTTCTTTCCTTTTTTCTTACCTATATTCTTAGCAGCTTTTGTTGAGCTTGATGAAAAGATTATGCAAAAAAAGAAAAACTTTTCGCAAAGAGCTATATTGAGTGCGGGAACTTTTGCTAATGTTTTAACCGCAATTTTATTTGGTGCAATTTTATTAATCTTTTCTGCTATGGCTTTCGTCCCTTCTGGTGTTATCTTTGATAATTATGCTATGTCTTTTATTACAATCGGGGGAATTAGTTCTGTTAATGGAATTGCTTTGAATAATCCCACTTATGATTCGGTTTTAGACAACCTTGAGGAAGATCTTAACGTTCTTGTCTTTGATGAAAAAGAGTACCTTATCACAAGAAAGATGTTTGAAGAACAAAATGAAGAGGGAGAAGAAGAAATACTTGCATATGTTTCTGCTCCTGCAATTAAAGCGAATCTTAGTAGCATCATAACAGAGATTAATGATGTGCCTATTTACGGTTGGGATAGCTTAACAAAAGAACTTTTAAAATATAGCCCTGGAGATAAAATAACAATCACAACTCTTTTCCAAGGAGGTGTTAAAACAACAGAAATAGAATTGGGAGAACACCCAAATCCTGAGCTTGGTGGAAGAGCTTGGTTAGGAATAACAGTACCTCAAGCTTATTCTGGTAATAATATCTTAATGAAACTGATGAATCCGCTTTCACTTACAGAATCAGGAGTGTATCATGAGTCTAAACTTGGGGATTTAGGATTTTTTATATATCACTTATTCTGGTGGGTTTTCTTAATTAGTATCAGTGTTGCTTTGATAAACATGCTTCCTATGGGAGTCTTTGATGGGGGAAGATTCTTTTATCTGACTGTTCTTTCAATAACTAAAAATGAAAAACTTTCCAAAAAGATGTTCTCATTTTCAACTAAGTTTTTCTTGTTGATAGCCTTGTTATTAATTATACTTTGGGGAGTTTCATTCTTTAGATAATCCTATTTTATTAATTCTAAAGACTTATTCAAATTGTACTTTTATTTAGATTTAAAAAAAATTTTTAAAAAAGTTTTTTATGAAGAGTTTTTATTAGGATTATAAATCAACAATTCCTTCTCTAGTTAAAGCTGCAAATCTTACGCCCACAGGCATATTAATCAAAGCAGAAATCAAGGCCATATGTTCTTTTCCATCTCCAGAAGCAATACTCAATGCAACTTCTAATTCTTCTAACTTCCCTTTAAGTTTTTTAGAGAATTCTTCTTTTAGATCTACAAGTTTTTTATTTAAGTCAACTTTAATAAATTCAAAGGGTTTTTCATGTGTGAAATTTTTAGCAAAATCATCTCCAAGGATTATAACTTTATCCCAATTACCATGTTTGATAAGTCCAGCAACTTGAGCCCAGGTTCCTTTACCAGAGGATAATAATGCAACGAGTTCCATCTCTAAAAAAAAATGAGGTGATTTATAAGCATTGTTGTGGTAAGATTTATAAAGCACATTTATTTGTGAAAAATACCGATTGAACCATATCGCCAATATTTTAAGAGAATTATTCTAGGATACTGGCGCATAATGTGGGAGGTAAAATGGAAATTGAAGAAAAAATAAAACTAGCTTTAATAGAACTTAGAAAAGAAAAGAAAAGAAAATTTGAACAAACATTAGATTTAGTGATAAACCTCCAAAAGTTTGATGCTAAAAGAAACCAGATAAATATCTTTGTGGAGGTTCCACATAAAATTAAAGATAAGAAAATCTGTGCTTTTCTTGAAGAAAAAAATAGTGCGGTAGAGACGATAACCCCTGACAAATTTAAAAAATATTCTGATAAGAATGCATTAAAAGGATTAGTAAAAAATTATGATTTTTTTATTGCACAAGCAAGTTTAATGCCAAAAGTTGCAACAACGTTTGGAAGAGTTTTAGGACCTGCAGGTAAAATGCCCTCTCCTCAAAAAGGAATTCTTATGAAAGTTGATGAAAAAGAAATAGAGAACCTGAAAAAAAAGATTGAGAGTAGTGTGAGAATTAGAGTTAAAGAACCAAGTGTAAAGTTAGCTATTGGAAAAGAAAATATGAAAGATGAAGCTCTAATTGAAAACATTCTTTCTGTTTATGAATCACTTCTAAAAGAACTTACAAAGGGTAAAGAAAACATAAAGAATCTAGAATTAAAATTCACTATGACTAAACCTCAAAAGATTAATCCAAGGGAAAATGACTAATAAAAAGCATAAAATTCCAGAAAAGAAAGTAAAGGCTGTTTCAGAATTAGAGAAATTAATAAAAGAAAAAAGAACTCTTCTTATAGCTTCTATAAAAAGTATTCCTGCATCACAGTATCAAGAAATTGTAAAAAAATTTAGGAGGAAAGCTATTGTTAAGGTGCCTAAAAAAAGTGTAACTTTTAGGGCTATTGAAAATTCTGGAGAAGAGATTATAAAAAAACTTGAAGGGTACATAAAGGAAAGCTCTGCACTTTTATTCTCTGATTTAGATGCTTTTGATCTTGCAGGAGAATTGCTCAGTAAAAAAACTCCCGCAAAGGCAAAAACTGGTCAAGTAGCACTTGAAGATTTAGAAATTCAGGCAGGACCCACAGATCTTGTTCCAGGCCCTGCAATAAGTGAACTAGGTGCACTAGGAATCCAGATTCAGATTGAAAAAGGAAAGATACACATAAAAGAACCAAAGATAATTGTAAAAAAAGGAGAAAAAATTTCAAGGGCGAGTGCTGATATCATGAGTAAGCTAGATATGAAACCCTTTTCAATTGGATTTATACCTCTTGCAGCTATTGATACAAAGGAAAAGAAAATTTATGTTGATATTAGAATTAATAAGGAAGAAAGTATTAAAAGTTTAAAAGAAGCTTTCTCAAAGGCATTGCCTTTTGCGGTAGAAATTGGATATCCTACAAAGGAGACTATAACTTTTATGATTAGTGAAGCAAGTATTTCTAAAAAAGCATTAGAAAGGTTTGTTGAATCTAAGGCTTCTGAAAAAAAGGATATTGACTCAAAAAATGAATTAAACAATCAAGAAAATTCCAAGGAGGTTTAAAATGGATTATATCTATGCAGCTTTGTTACTACACAAGTTAGGTAAGGAAGTTAATGAAGGAAATCTTAAGAAAGTTTTAGTTGCTGCTGGCACAGAGATTGGTTCTGAAGAAGAATCAAGAATAAAGTCTCTAGTTGCAAGCTTGAAGGGTGTTGATATAGAAAAAGAACTTGAAAATGCAAGTCTTATTTCTGCCGCACCATCTGTGAGTGGAACAGCCCCAGCAGAAGAAAAGAAAGAAGAAAAGCCAAAAGAAGAAAAGAAAGTTGCAGCAGCAGAAGGACTTAGTGCGCTCTTCGGATAATTAATTTTGAATTTTTATATCTGAAGAGCTTTTTCTTACCTTGGGTTAGGAATTAGAAAAATAATTTAAAAGATTTCTTAAATCTCTTAAGGGATAATTTTATAATTTTGATTTTGTTTTTAGGGGATACTCTTTTCGCCTTCGTAGCTCAGTTGGAAGAGCGCCACTCTCGTAAAGTGGAGGTCCCGGGTTCAACTCCCGGCGAAGGCTTAAGAGAATATCCAAAAGTATTAGATAATGAAAGAATTTTAAGAAATGTTTTTAATTCAAATAAAGAGTATACAAAACTTTATTAATGTATTTTTCTCGCCTGAAAAATGCCAAAAAATGATACAGAAAAGCATGAAGTCTTAGAAGCATACCAACAATCGATTGAGAAGGGAATTTATTCTCTCTCTGTTGAAACAGACAAAGTAAAATTTAACGGTCTTGAAAGCCGGACAGGAATGAACTATAAACCAGGGGTATTCTGTAAAAAGTATGTATTTCTCGAGGGAGTAAACAATAGAAGGGGGGGAAATTGCAGAATCAAGTAGGATGGTTCTTGAAGGGAGAATTCCATTATACGAATCTAGCCGAGAAATAACTTTTGATGAAGGATTTGTTTTGGGAAAATCTCATGACGATTTTGTTAGTGAAGTAGAACAAAGCCCAGAATGGGATTTTCAAAAGGTTCGAGGTAAAATTACTATCGTGGCTAACAAAACGAGAAAAAGATTATTAAAAAATAATAACTATTAATCTTTAAAAATTTTTAATTTTCTGTTTAGTTAGATATTTGGAAAAATTCTAGGATTAAACTAATCTAAAGGGGCATTAATTTTTCTTTAAATTTGGCTCCTTTTTATTTTTTAGATTTTCACTATAAGTTTATAGTAGAGGGTATTACCACAAGTTAAAAGGATTTTTTATTAAGATTATTAAGATATCTTTAAGGTATACTAATGCGTGTAATCAATATAATTTTCAATTCTTGTTCCAAAACTAGTGCCTTTAGGTGTATGAGAAATTAAACCTCTTGAGGTTATTTTTCCATTGATTAATGTCTTCCCTCCCTTATTAACGCGGTTCAGTCCCAAAAGAAGACTTTTAGCTTTCATGTCTCCTACAGATGAATTGTCATTAACCTCATTGTCTCCCACTATAATACCCCCAGCATTCATGTCTCCTACAATAGAGTTATCTTTAACATTGTTTAATCCAAAAAAAAGACTTTTAGCTTTCATATCCCCTACAGATGAATAATTTTTAACATCATTTGATCCCATGATAAGAGCCTGAGAATTCATATTTCTTACAAAAGACTGATCCCCACTAGTATTACCCCCAAAAATAAGGCCATATGCGTTAACATTTCCTGTTGAGGAATTACTTTCGATGTAATTCTCCCCCATGATACTAAAGTTGGTTATGCTTACATCAGATTCTCCAGTTATTTTAGTAAAGGGAAAAAATCCCCAAACATACTGATCTTTTTGAGGACTATTTATCTCCATTGTTCCTGCTGGTAAAAAATGAACATTATCTTTTATACTTGTGAATAATGTCAAACCGACTAACCCACCTAAAAGAATAGTATTTCTTATTGGTTTTCTAATATAAGAATCTTTTATTTTTGTCAATAAATTTTTTGTTTTTTTCATAAAAATCTTATGAGGGAGATATTTATAAACCTTTCTATATGTTACTCCCTGAAAGTTAAGAAACGCCGTCACCAGGAATCGAACCTGGATGCCCGTAAGGGCCCTGGGCTCAAACCAGGTGGAATACCATTCTCCGCATGACGGCATAGATTAAACATAAATTAATATGTTTTAAAGATTGCGATATAAGAAAAAAGGGTATGAAAAAAGAGATTTTTTAGTTAGTAGAATTTATTTCTTGAAAATTTTCTTCCACCAAGGGTTTTTGATAATTATGGGATTATCGTTTTCATCAAAGATCTCATATTTGATAACTGGTTTTTCTTTAAGAATCGGGGCATTTCTTGCTAACTCTTTATTTAATTCAGAAATAGCTCTTTCAATAGAAGGTTTTGAATATCCTTGTCCTACCAAAGCCCACTTTAATGATTCTAGGGTATAACCCTTTTTTATATTCTTTTTTAAGTATTCTAAGATATTTTTTCGGTAACTTTCCATAAAAAAAAGAACATTTAGAAGTTTAAAAAGATAGTTATGATATCTTAGTTTATTTTTTAAAAAAATTAAATTAAGGATATTATTTTAGTAAGATAGGTTTTGTTTTTTTGTAATAATCTATAGCAGATTCTAATCTTGAACTTGATTGAGTATAAATAGTAATAATCTTTTGTCCCTTTTTTATTTTATCCCCCTGATGGATATGTAAATAAATTCCTGAGGACTTATCTACTGGGCATCCCGCAGTTCTTGCTAAAGAGTTTATTTTCTTATTATCTATCTCTTCAACTGTGCAAGCCTTTCCCGCAAATATATCTTTTTTAAATTTAGAGATTCTTAATCTCCTTAACTCCCCTCTTTGAGCTTTGATTATTTGTTTAAATTTTTCAAAGGCTTTTCCAGAATTAAGGATTTCTTCTGCTAATTTTTTACCTTGACCTTTTTTTGATCTTTTAGTCATTTCAAAAATTTCTCCTGCTAAAAAAATTGCTTTTTTTCTTAGATCTTCTGGGCCAACTTCTTTAGGATCGAGAATTTTGATAATGTCTCTTAATTCTAAAACTGGACCAATTCCAGCTCCTATTGGTTGGCTCCCGTCAGTTAAAACACATCGGATATTTTTCTTAAAGTATTTTCCCAAATAGTTAAATTTCTTTTTTAGTTTTACAGCTCTTTTTTTGTCTACTTTTGCACCTTTTCCATAAGGGATATCAATAAGGATATAATTACTTCCAGCAGCAAGTTTTTTAGACATTATTGAAGCGATTAACATTGGCTCTGGATCTATTTTTAAAGATTTTTCAATACGGATTATCTTTTGATCTGCTGGAGCTATACCTAAACCTCCCCCCCAGATTAAACAGGCGTCAGTCTCTTTAATGATCTTCTTTACTTCTTCTAAAGAGAATTCAACATCGGCGATAGCTTCTATGACATCTGCTGTTCCTGCAGCGCTTGTTATGGCTCGGGAAGAATTCTTAGGCATTACAAAACCTCCTGCAGCAGCGCAAATTGAAACCACCAAGGGGGTAGTTCTATTTCCAGGAATCCCTCCGATGGAATGTTTATCGACGATGAACTTATTCTTTAAATCTAATCTTTCCCCAGTTTTTAAAATCGCCTTTATCAGATAAATAGTTTCTTTCATGTTCATTCCATTTTTATCTATTGAAGAAATAAAAAGTGCAATTTCAGATTCAGATAAAGAGTTACTTACAACATCTGAGATTATTGCATCGACTTCTTTTTCAGTTAACCTTTTTCCGCTTCTCTTCTTGTTTATATAGTCCACACTTATTGGAGGACTTAACATATTAACCTCTACTTTTTTACCAACCTTCAAACCAAGTTTCTTTCTTAATTCATATGAAATTGCAATTTCTGAAGGTCTTACAATATCTTTAACGACATCTATAGTTGTAGAAATTTCTTTTGCATCTTTTGAGAGAGCTTTTAAAGTTATCATATCCCTAGAATGAACCCCTATTTTCTTCGCAGTTTTATAATGTAACATTGCAATAGGAAGGCCTTTTGACCAGTTTAGATTTTTTATTTTTAATTCCATTTTTTATTTTAATTTGAAATACTAATGAATCTCAGTTTTATAAATTCTAAAGAAGAATGTTACTTTTCTAATTAAAGATTCCTCTTTTTATAGTAATATTTTGAAAAAATAGTTTTTATATTTAACTAGTTTTTATTTGCTTAAAATTAATGTTGTATCTTCTTAAAATTATTTAAATAACTGAGGTGAACCTTCTTTTCCCCTATAGATATCTAGGAATATCAAAAGATATGAAATAATCAGGGGTCCGAGAAGTATTCCTAATATACCAAAAAAGAACATTCCTCCAATCATTGAAATGAAAATTACAGCAGGATGTATTTTTGTGGATTTAGATACAATTGCAGGTTTTAAGTAATTATCAATTGATGAAGCAACATTACCGAAAATTAAAACTCCCCAAAAATCTAGAGAAAATCCTTGTGTAACAAAGAGGTATATACATAAAGGCACCCAAATAACAAATGGCCCAATTATTGGGATTATCCCTGCAATCATCGCAATAGCAGTTAAAAATAATGCGTTTGGAATTCCGAAGATAAAAAGGCCAATCCCGAGAATTAAACCTTGGAGTATTCCTACAACAACCTGTCCGTAAAGCAAAGAGCGGGTAATTTCTGAAGAATGTTTGAATAATTTATTAATAACATCTTTTGAAAAAGGAAGAATAGTCCTGATATAAGATAAAAGGTTTTCTTTTTCTCTCATAACAAAGAAAAATGTAAATAAAATGACCAAAAAATTAAGCAATATTGTTGGAAAATTGAGTATTATTTTTGCAAGTGAATTTACAATATTATTAGCTAGATTAGAAGTAAATGAAGAAAGAATTGACCCCACCTCTTCTGCAAATTGACTAGATTCAAACAACTTCGGGGAAATGGATTGTATTGTAGAAACGAAGTCTATTTGGAAAGTTAAACGAAATATTTCAATAGCTTCAGAAATTAAAATAGGGGTTAGGAACCATATTGGTAAAGCGATTATCATTATTAAGAGGGCAAGAACAATAATAACCGAGAGAGTTTTACGTTTTGTTTTTTTGTAGAGCCAATTGTAAATAGGGGCAAATATGAAAACCAAAACTAAGGCCATGAAAATTGATAGAGCTATAGGTTTTATTATAAATACAGAAAAAATTACTAATGAAACTAGAATCAAGGCAGAAATTGCTTTACCGAGGTAGTTTTTATCGTCCATTTTAGGGAATTAAAGATTAATTTACTTCAATTATCTAAGATGAAGGAAATTTATAAAACTTTGTTTAGAAGATATTTAATAAATCAGGGAGTATCGTAAGTTTTATAAGTAAAATGTTGCAACTAAAATTATGAATTTTATAAATAAAATTTTAGAGGGGAAAGAAGATCTTTTTTTGCATTTACAATTCCAAAAGTTCAGTAAAGGTGAGTTTCAAAATCGAGCCTTAATAAGTGCAACTAGGGTCGGGGAAAAATACTCTATTTACACTAGTGCAGAATTCGCGAATGAATTAGTAATCTTTCTTGCAAAAAAATTAGGTTCAAAAAAAACAAAAGTTACTGGGGCGATTATTTCAACAAATGATCTTAAGGGGCAAATAGAATTCAAAGAAATAAAACAATTTCAAGGCGTAAAAAGATACTTAATCGATAAAGAAATGTCAGGAACAGAAATCCAAGAACTGATTCTAAAATTTCCAAAAGCATTTTTTGCTTTAAGTTTTTCTTTTGAAGAAACCACCTTAAAAATACAACCTAAAGCTCCTAAATCTGGTAAGCCAAAAACAAAAGAATCTGGAGATTCAAAACCAAATTTTTGTAAGATTATTACAAAAGATAAAGAACTTGGAAAAAGCTTTATTTTTGAAAAGCCAGACTTTAAAAAAGCAAATATAAATCACACTTTTTTAGTTAAAGAAATTGTAATACCCGAAGAATTAAAAAAAACAGAAGATTTTGCTAGAATGAGGGAAGAAGCCAAAAGAATGGGAACAATTATAAGAATGGCTGAGATTGATGGCCAAGAGATTAAAAAAGAATTTAAATTTTCAGCTTAAAAAGTGGGAATTATTCTTTAAGGACTTCCCGCAACGCTTTTAAACCCTCTTTTTCTTGATATACCACATTCCAGAGCTATGAAAATTATTTTTCCCACATTAGGAAAAAACAAATAATAAAATGCTATCCGCTAGATTAATTAGAGATGCCTACAAAGAAATCACCAAGAAAAGGAAGTTTGCAGTATTGGCCAAGAAAAAGGGCCAGTAAATTTTTACCTAGAGTTAACTGGAGTGCTATTCTTTCTAATTCTGAAAATAAAAAATTAAAGGGATTTATTGGATACAAAGCAGGAATGGCTTCTGCTTATATCAAGGACGATACTCCTAATTCTATGACTAAAGGTAAAAAAATTGTAATTCCAGTAACCTTAATAGAATGCCCCCCATTAAAGATTTTTTCTGTTAGATTTTATAAAAACGGTAAGGTAGTTAATGAGATCTTAGGAGAAAATTTAGATAAAGAATTAAAGAGAAAAATAAAACTTCCAAAAAAGAAATCAGAGAATCCTAAAAGATTTGATTTTGCGGAGATAGAAAAAGAAAAATTTGATGATGTAACTGTTCTATGTTACTCTGTGGTAAAGAGAACTAATATAAAGAAGACTCCGGATTTAAGTGAAATTGGTATTTGGGGAACATTAGAAGAAAAATTGAATTTTGTTAAAGAAAACCTAAATAAAGAGATTTCTATCTTAGATATATTCAAAAAAGGAGAGTTGATTGATTTTAGAGGACTTACAAAAGGGAAAGGATTTCAGGGACCAGTGAAAAGATTTGGTGTAGGTCTTAGACAGCATAAATCTGAAAAAGGAAGAAGAGGACCGGGTTCAATTGGCCCATGGCATCCTGCAAGAGTTACATTCAGAACACCTATGGCAGGACAGTTGGGGATGTTTACTCGGGTTTCTTATAATAATAAGATCGTTGAAATGGGAAAGTCTCAAGATAATCCTGGATTAAAGGGTAGAAAGAAGTACGGGGATTTAAAGACAGATTTTATCATTGTAAATGGGTCTGTTCAAGGACCAGTGAAAAGACAACTTGTTTTAAGTGCTACCCTAAGACCAGTTAAAAAACAATTAAAAAAGAATTATGAATTTATTGAATTAAGATGAAAGGACATATACTAAATACTAATGGAAGTGCATCTAAACCTATAGAGGTGCCTAAATTTTTCTCAGAAAGAATAAGAGAAGATATTGTTTCTAAAGTTTTAGAAGCAAAAAAAACTAAGCAACCTTATTCCCCTTCTCCTGTTGCAGGAAAACAACAATCTGCTTCTGGTAAAATGGTACACCGAAGACATGTATGGAGAAGTGGTTATGGAAGAGGTATGTCAAGAGTTCCAAGAAAGATAATGCTTGAAAGAGGTTCTCAGTTCAATATGGTGGCTGCAGAAGTACCTTCAGTAAGGGGGGGAAGGAGAGCACATCCTCCTAAAATAATTTCTATGATCAACACAAAAAGCATTAACAAAAAAGAAATGAAAATTGCTTTTTTATCTGCATTAAGTGCAACCGCAAACAAGAAAATGATTTTTTCTAAATATCAAAGTTTAAATGAAAAGGATGCTAAAGAATTTCCCGAGTTTCCTCTGATAGTGGAGTCAAAGATTACTTCATTAAAAACAAAAGACTTAATTGAAAGTTTAAAAAACATTTTGAAAGAACCATTGTTTAGTGTTGGATCTGTAAAGAAAAAAGTTAGAAGTGGTAAAGGAAAGATTAGGGGAAGAAGATATAAAAGAAATGCAGGACTTCTGATTGTTTTAAGTAATGGTGAGAAGATTAAGACTAAGATAATTGAAACAAAAAATGTCAAAAATTTAAGTGTGACTGATTTAGCTAAGGGAGGATTAGGAAGGATAACTATTTACACTGAAAACGCAATAAATGAATTAAAACAAAAATTGGGAGAAAAAGAATGAGACTAAAACCAGTAGTTACAGAAAAGGCAGTAATGATAATTGAAACTCAGAATATCTTAACATTTCAAACAGAGAAAAAATTTAGTAAAACTGAAATAAAAGAAGAGATTGAAACCCTATTTGGAGTTAAAGCTGAAAAAATAAGAACCTTAGTTCGAAAAAACCAAAAGTATGTTTATATAAAACTAAAAAAAGAATTTCCAGCAATTGATGTTGCAACGAAATTAGGTATGATTTAAACAAAATGGGTAAAAGAATAATTCAACAGGCAAGAGGACATGGAAGTGGAACATATAGAGTAAAAAGAAGAGCATTTAGATTTAAAACAGGATACCCTTTAAACCTCCAAGGAGAGGGACAAGTGGTTAAACTTCTAAATTCTACAGGCCATTCTGCTCCTCTAGCAAAAGTTAGTTATCAAAAAAATGGAAAGAGAGAATGTTTCTATATCCCCGCATTTAAAGAAATGTATGAAGGGCAAAAGATTATTCTTGATGATAAAGAAGCTAAAATAGGGAGCGTATTACGATTAGCAGACATACCTATTAAAAAACAAGTATACTGTGTTGAATCAAAACCTGGGGACGGAGGAGTTTTTATGAAAAGTGCTGGTAGTAGCGGGGTAATTAGTAAAGTAGTTGGTAAAAAAACATATATTCAAATGCCCTCTAAAAAAGAAAAAGCATTTAACCAAGACTGTAGAGCAATAGTTGGAGTAGCAGCTGGATCAGGGAGATTAGACAAACCAATTGTTAAAGCAGGAAGAGGACATTATATTCATAAATCTAAAGGAAAACTCTGGCCAAGAACCTCCGCGGTTAAAGTAAATGTTATAGACCATCCCTTTGGTTCTGGAAGGGGTAAAAATCCTAAGAGTAAAATTCCAAAAAGAAATGCTCCTCCTGGAAGGAAAGTAGGATTGCTAAGAGCTAGAAGAACTGGAAAAAGGAAATAAAAATGGAAGACGAAAAAACAAATTTTGATGTTGAGGAAATAAAGAAAAAAGAATTCACATATAGAGGGAAAACTATTGATGAATTAAGTAAACTAGATGTAAGAGAAACTGCACAGTATCTTCCTTCAAGAAAAAGAAGAAGTGTCTTAAGACAATTTCATGAAATAGAGAAATTTATTAGTCGATCAAAAGAAAAAATTAAGAAAAATAAACCAATAAGAACTCATCAAAGAGATTTGGTTATTGTTCCACAGATGGTTGGGATGAGGATATATATTCATAATGGGAAAAGTTTTATCGCAAAAGATATTACAGAAGACAGTGTTGGCCATCTTTTTGGGGAATTTGCATTAACAAGAAATAAAGTTAAACATAGCAAAAGCGGAGTAGGCGCAACAAAAGGATCTAAACATAAATCAAAGAAATAAAAATAAGATGACTGAAAAAAAAGAAAAAGAAATAGTTGAAAAAGAAAAAGAAGAAAGTTTAGAACAGAAAGTTCAGATTAAAAAACCTACTGAAAAGACTTCAGAAGAAGAAAAGTCAGATGATTCAAAAGCTAATCCAAAAATTGATTCAAAAGAAGAAGATGTTAAAGTAAAAGAAAATGAAGAATCAAAAGAAGAGAAAAAAACTACTGAAGGTAAGAAGAGTACAATAAAGAAAAGTCAAACACTAGTTGATATAAAAAATGTTCCAATCTCGACAAAACACTCAATAGCAATCTGTAATTTTATTAGAAAAAAAGAAATTGCCCAGATTATTCCTTATTTAGAAGATGTTTTAAGATTGAAAAAGTCTATACCCATGACCGGAGAGATTCCTCATCGAAAAGGAAGGGGAGTTATGTCGGGGAGATTTCCAAAAAAAGCTACAATGAACTTTATAAAAATATTGAAGAGCGCATCTGCAAATGCAATTTATAATGGGATAGAAAACCCCTTTATTTTAGAAGCAGTATCTAATATTGGTATCAGACCCTATGGAAGATTTGGGAGAGTAAGAAGAAAAAGAACCCACATCAGATTAATTATCAGCTCAAAAAAAGAGACGGGGAATAAAAAGATGGGGAAAAATAAAAAATAAGATGGAAGAAAAAAGTATTGTTAAGTTTAAGAAAGAAGAATTTGCTATTCGAAATTATGTAAGAAATTCATTAAGTAGAGGAAGAGTTAGTAAAGTAAAGATAGAATACACTCCTGTAGGTGAAAGGATTATTGTTTCTACAAGTAAACCTGGTTTGATAATTGGAAGAAGAGGGGAAAAAATTGATGAATTAACTAATGTTTTAAAAAATAAGTTTAAGCTTGGAAATCCTAGAATAGAAATAGACGATATTCAAAAACCGGAATTTGATGCCCAGATAATGGCAGATGATATTGCAATGTCTCTAGAAAGATTTGGCCCATTAAAATTTAAAGTTACAGCATACAGAACACTTCAAAAGATAATGAATTCTGGAGCATTGGGCGCAGAAATAAGATTGAATGGGAAATTGCCTGGAGCAAGAGCTAAAACTTGGAGGTTTGCACAAGGTTATCTTAAAAAAACAGGAGATTCTGCAAAGGTAGTAGATAGGGCTAAAGCAGTAGCACAAACAAAACCTGGAACAGTGGGGATAAAAGTAGCAATTCTTTCACCAGAAGCTATACTTACAGATAAAATATCTGTTAATGATCAAATGATCGAAGAGATTAAAGAAAATACTCAAATGGAAAAGATAGCAGTACCTAAAAAGAAGAATAAACAAAAATAAGTAAAAAATGGCAAAAATAAAAAACAAAGATCTCGTAAAACTTAACGAAAAGGAAAGAGAAAGTAAATTAAAAGAATTAAAAATAGAATTAATAAAATCAAGAATAGATTCTTCAAAATCTGGAAGTTCAAGAGCTAAAGAAATAAGAAAAATGATTGCAAGGATACTCACTATAAATAATCTCAAAGATAAAGAAAAAAATCAAAGAGATAAAACGATTACACTCAACAAAAAATAATATGGAGATATGTCCAAAATGTGGCCTGCCAAAACAGGCATGTGTATGTGAACAGATTGTAAAGAGTTCGCAGAAAATACGAGTAACAACTGATAAGAAGAGATACGGAAAGATTGTAACGATTGTTACTGGTTTTGCAGACGGAATTGATATAAAACAGATTGCAAAAGACCTTAAAAACCGTCTTGCTTGTGGGGGAACCTACAAGGGAGATTCAATTGAGCTCCAAGGGGATCATCGAGAGAAGATAAAAGATGCCTTGGTAAAGATGGGTTTTGAAGGAGATTCCGTAGAGAACTAAAAAATCTGAAAACATACCTAAATAGAAAATGAAAAGAAAAGAACAAAAGAAAAAATTAGAAGTAAAAGAAAAACCCGAAGTAACCGAAGGTTCATGCAATGATAGAGATTGCCCTTTCCATGGGAATTTAAAAGTCAGGGGGAGAGCATTTGAAGGGGAAGTTAAAAAGAAGTTCCCTAGAAGAGTTGCTTTAGAATTTGAAAGAATGATTTATATTAGGAAATATGAAAGATATGCAAAGGCTAAGACAAAAGTTCATGCGAGATTACCTTCATGTATGATTAAACAGATTAATGTGGGGGATATAATTCGGGTTCAGGAATGTAGGCCTTTAAGCAAGATTATACACTTTGTTGTATTAAAAAAATTAAAAGAATCTGAACACAAAATTAAACAGCCGTTAAAAACAAAAAACAAAAAACAAAAATGAAAGCAGTATCAGCAAAAATAACTCCTGGATTAAACCTTGGTGCAACACTTTTTGTCTCAGATAACAGTGGAGGAAAGGTAGCAAGATTAGTCTCGGTAAAAAGAGGTAAAGGTACAAAGGGTAAACAGGGTTGTGCAAAAGTTGCAGATATGGTTAAGGTAAGTATCAGAAAAGGAATCCCTGATATGAGGGGTAAGGTATTTGATGGAGTAATTGTAAGACAAAAAAAATCATACCGAAGAAGAGATGGTGAAAGAGTCGCATTTCAAGATAATGCTGTTGCTATACTCAAGGATACTAAAGGTAATCCAAAAGGAACTCAAATAAAAGGACCTGTTGCAAGGGAGGTTATGGAAAGATGGCCTCAAGTCTCTAGAATTGCAGCAATAGTATATTAAGATGAAAAAGAAATTTAGCACGTCGTGGAAATCAAGTAAACAACCAAGGAAGCAGAGAAAATACAAAGCTAATGCTCCCCTTCACTTAAAAAGGAAATTTATAAGCTCAAATTTGTCTAAAGATCTAAGAAAAAAATATGGGAAAAGAGCACTTCCATTAAGAAAAGGGGATTTGGTTAAGTTAATGAGGGGCAAATTTAAGGGAAAGAAAGGTAAGATTATCAAAGTTATGGTAAAAACTCAAAAAATTTGGGTTGAAGGAATTCAAGTAAAAAAACAGGATGGTGCTAAAGTAAACATATCTTTAAGACCATCTAATCTGCAAATTATAGAACTTAATTTAGAAGACAAAAAAAGAAACAACTCCTTGAAAAAAATAGTCAAAGAAGAAAGAACTAAAGAAAAAAAAGAACTTCCTGAAAAAAAATTAGAAAAACAAGAAAAATCAGAAGAAAATAAAAAAAATCAAAATAAAAAAAATCAAATGGAGAGTAAAAAATAATGCACTTAAAAAGACAAAAAGTTCCAAAAAACTGGCCAATATATCGTAAAGGAACGAGGTATGTAGTTAGACCAAAAAATGACCTTAGAAATGGGATTCCTCTTTTGGTAGTCCTAAGGGACATGTTGGGGATTATTACTAACAGAAAGGAAGCAAAAAGAGCAATTCATGAAAGGAATATCTTAGTTAACAGTAAGTACTCTCTTGATGAAAGAGAAGGAATACTCTTGTTTGATGTTATTGAAATTGTTCCTTCAAAAAAAGCATTTAGACTGGAATTAACTGAAAATGGAAAGTTTTTAATAAACGAAATTAAATTAAGTGAGGCGAATGAAAAAATTTCAAAAATAGTTGATAAAAAAGTTCTCAAGGGAAAAAGAACACAATTAAATCTCTCTGATGGGAGGAATATTCTCTCAGATTTAAAATGTAACATAAACGATTCTGTTATTCTCAACTTTAAAAATAAAAAAATTGACAAATGTCTCGCCTTAAAAGAAGGTTCAGAGGCGATTATCTTTGCTGGGAAACATTCTGGGAAAAAGGGGATTATAAAAGGATTAGATAAAGAAAAAAAGATTGCCCAAGTAGAATTTGAAGATAAATCAATTAATGTTTTAATTAAACAATTAATGGTAATAAAATGAACAACGTTAAAGAATCAAAAGAGAATAACCTTATGGAGGAAATTAAGTTAGAAAAAGTTGTTTTAAGCGTAGGTGGAACTGCTGAAAATCTCGAGAAGGGGTATAAACTTTTAAAAATACTTACTGGGCGAACTCCAGCTAAAATGAAAACGAGAAAAAGAATTCCAACATTAGGCGTTCGACCAAAACTTGAAATTGGGGCATTAGTAACAATAAGAAAAAATCCGGAAGAGGTAATCAAAAGAATGTTGGCGCCTATTAATAATACTCTTAAGAAAAAACAAGTAAGTGAGAATACTTTTTCTTTTGGAGTTAAAGAATATATTGAAATTCCCGGAGTTGAATACCAAAGGGAATTAGGAATTTTGGGATTAGACGTTACTTTAACTTTTATAAAAGCTGGAAAAAGGGTAAAATTAAGAAAAATTAGGAGAAATAAAATTCCAAAAAAACAAAATGTTTCAAAAGAAGAGATAATTAAATTTATGAAGGAGAGATTTAACACAAAGTTTGTTTAAAATAAAAAAGCTTTGTAAATCAAAACAAAAATGACAGCAAGTGATTGGAGAAAAATACTAAAACAACTAAAGAATAAGCCTGAAAAAACAGAGAAATTCTTAAAACATAATAAACCAAAAGAAAGGAAAATTGGGATTGCAAAGAAGAAATGTGAAATATGTGGGAGATTTGGGGCCCATATAAAATCTTATGGTTTAAACTTATGCAGACACTGTTTTAGAGAAGTTGCTGTAGATATTGGATTTAAAAAATATAACTAGGATAAATAAAAAATGTCACAAGATATTGTTGCAGATGCGTTGAATATGATGCTTAATGCAAAAAAGGCGAAGAAAGAAGTAATAAAGGTAAAGAGAATTTCAAATGTCTTAATTGAGATTTTGAAGATAATGAAAAGATTTGGGGCAATTAAAAAGTACAAAATTGAAACCAAAGAAAAATCTATTGAAATAACTCTTGGAGATTTTTTAGAATGTAAGGTCATAAAACCCAGATTTACTGTAGAAAAAACTGAAATTGAGAAGTACAAACGAAGATATCTCCCTGCGAGAAATATTGGAGTAATTATTATCTCAACAAATCAGGGATTAATGACTCATGAAGAAGCATATGAGAAAGGTATTGGAGGAAGTTTGATATCTTACTTTTACTGAGATATGCTATCAAAGAAAACAAGGATACTTCAAAATGAAAAAAGAACTTTATCAAGAAATAGAAATTCCTAAGGGAGTGGATGTTGAGCTAGTAGGCTCTTTATTAACTATAAAAGGCCCAGAAGGAGAAAATAAGAGAGAGTTTAGAATAAAAAAACTTGAACTGAAAAAAGAAGGAGATACTCTGATTGTGGGTAATAAAAAAGCTTCAAAAAATGAAAAGAAATTAATGAATACAATTGCTGCCCATATCAGAAATATGATCTTAGGGGTAAATAAAAAATTTGAATATAAATTAAAAATTTGTTATAGTCATTTCCCAATCACTGTTGAAAAGAAAGGTGAAGAAGTTTCAGTAAAAAACTTCATTGGAGAAAAAGTACCTCGAAGGGTAATAATCCCTCAGGGGGTTGAAGTTGATTTAGGAAAAGAAATAATCACAGTACAATCTTCAGATAAAGAACTGGCAGGACAATTTTCAGCAAGTTTAGAAAAGTTAACTAGGATAAGGCGTAAAGATAGAAGGATATTCCAAGACGGGATATTTATAATAAGTAAAAATGGAAAAGAAATTTAAGATAAAATGAAAAAAACAAAATTTTTGAGGAGAATTTGGGGCAGATATTCCAAATTAGGAAAAAGAAGAAAGAAAAAACAGATTTGGAGGAGACCTACTGGTAGAGACAACAAGATGAGGGAAAAAAGGAAGGGTTATCCAGCTGTTGTTAGTATTGGTTATAAAACTCCAAAAAGCGAAAAGAAAAAGATTATTTTTATTAGAAATGTTAATGATTTAAAGAATATCTCCAAAGAAGATTTAATCCTTTTAGGGAATGTTGGAAAAAAGAAAAAATTGGAAATATTAAAAAAAGCTTCTGAAGAGAAAATAAAATTCAGTAATATCAATGAAAAAAAGTTTTTAAAAGAAATTGAAAAGAAAAAGAAAAAAAAGGAACTTTCTTCCAAAAAGTCAGCAAATTTAAAAGAATCCAAAAAAGAAGTTATTAAGAAAAACAAAGAGGAAAATAAAAAATGAATTTAAAGAAAAAAAAGGAACTTGCTGAAAGAACTTTTGGTTTAGGAAAAAAAAGAATAATCTTTGTAAAATCTAGACTGAAAGACATAAAAGATGCTATAACAAAACAGGATATAAGAGATTTACATCAAGATGGAGCAATATTAATCAAGGAAGTTAAAGGAAGAAAAAAAATAACAAGAAGAAAAGTTAGGGGAGCAGGGAGTGTAAGAAAAAAGGTAAGTAAACGAAAACAAGATTATGTTATCCTAACTAGAAAATTAAGGAAGTACCTTTCAGAACTTAAAAAACAAGGAAAAATTTCAAAAGAGCAATCAGAAGATTTAAGAAAGAAAATAAGAAACAAGGCTTTTAGAAGTAAAGCACATTTAAAAGCCCAGTTACAAGGAGAATATTAATATGAGGATACAAAAAAGAAGAAAACAAGCAAAAACAGATTATTTGAGAAGAATGAAACTTTTAAAGGGCGGAGATTCAAGGATTGTCTTCAGGAAGACTAATAGGTATGTGATTTCTCAGTTTATAGTTAGTGAAGAAGCTAAAGATAAGATTAAAATCGGATTAACATCTCTAGAACTTGAGAAGTATGGTTGGTCAAAAAACCTAAAAGGAAGTCTTAAATCTTTACCTGCAGTTTACCTCACAGGATTATTATTCGGAAAAATAGTCCAAAAAGAAATAAAGAACCTTAAAAACTTCTCTGTAGATTCTGGGATGATTAGAAAAATACACAAAAATAGATTCTTTGCATTTTTAAAGGGAATCAAAGATTCAGGAATGCAAATAACTTGTGAAGATAAATTCTTCCCAGACGAAGAAAGGATAAAGGGTAAACATCTCAAGGAAGATTTTTCAAGCATGTTTGAAAAAATAAAGCAAAATATTGAAAGTAAATTTGGTAAATAAAATGGAAGAAAATAAAGATAAAAACGCAAAAAAAGAAGAATTCAATGCTTTAAAGAAAACAATAGAAGCTCACAAAACAATTTCTGAAGAAGAATCTGAAGAAAGAGCTAAAGATAGTGAAAAAATCACAAAAGAACTTTTAGAATCTGAGATTGAGGAAGAAAATAAGAAAGAGAAGGCTATAAAAGATAAAAAAATCTTAGAAAAAGAAGTAGAAGATATCAAAGAGTACAGGACAGAAAAAGAAATTGCGATTGAAAGAGCAAAAGAGGAGTTGGTTCTAGGTTGGGAACCTAAAACAAAATTAGGTCGAGAAGTTAAAGATGGAAAAATTAAGAATATAGATGAAATTTTAGATAACAACAACAAAATCCTTGAAGAACAAATAGTGGATATACTCATCAATCCCCAAACAGATTTAATATCGATGGGACAAGCGAAGGGAAAATTTGGAGGAGGAAAAAGAAGAGTTTGGCGTCAAACTCAAAAGAAAACTAAAGAGGGGAATATCCCAACTTTCTCTGCAATGGCTGTAATTGGAGATGGAAGGGGGCATGTGGGTATAGGAGTCGGAAAAGCGAAAGAAACTCTTCCTGCAAGAGATAAAGCTATCAGAAAGGCTAAGTTAAATGTGATAAAAGTCAAAAGGGCTTGCGCTAGTTTTGATTGTGCATGTTCAGAACTTCACACAGTTCCATTTAAAGTAACTGGAAAAGAAGGAAGTACAAAAGTTGTGCTTATTCCGGCACCACAAGGAACAGGTCTTGTTGTTGGAGGAGAATTAAAAAAAGTTCTAAAATTTGCAGGTATTGAAGACGTATACAGTATGACTTTTGGAAAACAAAGAACTACATTTAATCTTGTTAAAGCATGTATGAATGCATTACAAAAAACAAATATTAAACTTAACTCAAATAAATAATTTAAAAAATAAAAAAATATGGAAAAAAGAACTTGTATTATAAGGATTAGGGGACGTGTGGGGTTAAAAAAAGATGTAAAAGAAACCCTAGATAGACTTAGAATCAGAAGGAAATATTCTTGTGTTGTCATAATCCCAAATAAAGATCAAGAAGGGATGATTAAAAGAATCAGAAGTTTTGTAACTTATGGCGAAATAAAAAAAGATACATTTGAGAAATTGATTGAAAAAAGAGCTCAGGTTATTGATAAAAATAAATCAAAGAAAGAACAGATTGATCCAAAGAAAATTATTGAGGAATTAGACAGGGGGAAGCGTTATGAAGATTTAAATCTTAAGCCATTTTTTAGGTTACATCCCCCAAGAGGCGGAATAGAAAGTAAAAAGCATGTTGGAGAAGGGAAAGGAATCTTAGGACATAACGAAAAAATAAATGAATTACTTGAAAGGATGTTATAATCAAATGGAATTTACTGAATACCAAAAAAAAGCAGAAGAAACCGCGATTTACCCTAACAGAGGAAACAATATTACTTATCCTGCTTTAGGCCTTGGAGGAGAAACAGGAGAGGTTCTTGAAGAGATAAAAAGAGTTCTTAGAGACGATAATTCAAAGGTTAGTGAAGAAAGGAAAAAGAATATTGAAAAAGAGATGGGGGATGTTTTGTGGTATCTTGCAACATTATCCACAGAATTAGGTTTAGATTTAAATAAAATTGCGGAGTTGAATATAGAAAAGTTAAGTTCAAGGAAAGAAAGAGATCAGTTACATGGATCAGGTGCAGATAGATAATAAAAATAAAAAAGGAAAAATAAAATGACATTAAAGGTAAAAAAAAGGAAAAAGAATATTAGAATGAGGGGAAAGGGTATGGGAACCCATGGAGGAGGAGCTAGAAAGAAAAGGAAAAAATCTGGGCATAGAGGAGGTGTTGGAATGTCTGGTTCTGGAAAAAGGGCAGATCATAAAAAAACTCTTATAACTAAACTTTATGGAAGTGGTTATTTTGGGAAGCAAGGTATCACGAGTAAAAAAACAGAAAGAGATAAAAGAAAAAGAATAAATCTTTTTGAAGTTGAATTAAATCTTGAAAAATACCTGAAAAAAGGGATTGCTAAAAAAACTTCTTCTGGAGTTGAGATTAATTTAAAGGACTATAAAATTCTTGGGGGTTCTAATCGAGCAGAATATGTTGGTAAAGAAAAAATTACCATAATTGCAAAAGAAGCATCAAAATCTGCAATTGAAAAAATCAAAGAATCTGGAGGAGAGATAATATTACTTAAAAAATTAGAAAAAAGAAAAGGTAAAGAACTTATCCCTAAGGAAAAAGTTGGGAAGGATAAACCTAAAACAGTCAAAAAATAAAGGGGAAATTTTAGGGATAGCTAAAATTTAAGAATTATTAAATATTAACAATTAAGAGCCTAATTTAGTCTCAGAAATATTGAACATAAAAGTTAGAAACTAAGGATTATTCAAAAATAAGATGGTTAATTTAAAAAAAATTTTGAGCTATATTCCCGAAGTAAAAAAACCAGAAGAAAAAAAACTTGGTTTTAATGAAAAGGCAAAATGGACATTAATTATCCTTGTTGCATTTTTTGTTTTAGCCAATATCCCTCTGTTTGGTTTGGATATAAATGCTTTAGCCCAGTTTGAATTTTTAGCAATAGTTCTTGCAACAGATTTTGGTAGCCTTATTTCTCTAGGTATCGGGCCAATTGTTACTGCATCTATTATCTTACAATTACTCACTGGTTCTAAAATAATCAACATTGACACCAGTACAGAAGAAGGACGAATGTTCTTTCAGGGATTACAAAAACTTTTGGTATTCTTCTTTATAGTCTTTGAGGCTTGTGTATTTGTTTTAATGCAAGGATTAAAAGCTCAACCCGGTTTTGCAGGTATTTTAATTTTTCAATTAATAGTTGGAGGATTAATGATATTTTACATGGATGAACTCTCTACAAAATGGGGTTTTGGTTCTGGAGTAAGTTTATTTATTGCTGCAGGAGTTTCAAGAAGTTTGATAACAAGGGCGTTTCAGTTTATCGATTCTCAAGGAAGAAACTGTCTCCTAGATTTTACTAATACCCCCTGTACAGGTAGAGTTTTAGTTTTTATACAATCTGTGATAAACCAGTATCCTATTGAGTTACTCTCTGCTGGAACAGCAATTGTTGTGACTGTCTTGATATTTTTAGTGGTAGTTTGGGCACAGTCTCTTAAGATTGAAATTCCTTTATCTTTTGGGAGGATTAGAGGTTATGGAATGAAATGGCCATTATCATTTTTCTATGCTTCTGTTATACCTGTTATTTTAACAGCAGCTTTAGTTGCGAATATCCAACTTTTTGGAGGAATTATTTATAATGCTGCACAGCCTTGTCTTTTAGGAGTTGCTGGAGAATGTGTTGGAAGCGCAAAGATTGCGTCTTATTTTACTTTTTTAGGAAGATTCATTGAAGGACAACCAGTTTCTGGTCTTGCTTTTTGGATTAGTTCAACGAATATGGTAGAATTAATTATTCGGGGGGGATTTTTACCCATTTATCTCCTTCAGGGGGTAATTCACGTATTGTTCTTTATGATATTATCTACCCTCTTTGCAATATTTTGGGTTAAGACCTCTGGAATGGATTCTAAAAGCCAAGCAGAAAAAATCCTTTCTTCTGGACTTCAAGTTTCTGGTTTCAGACAAGATGAAAGAATTTTAGAGAGTATTTTAGACAGATATATCATGCCATTAACTGTAATGGGGGGTTTAGCAATCGGTTTATTGGCAGCATTAACAAACCTTATCGGAGCCTTAATCTCTGGAACAGCAATTCTTCTTGTAATCATGATTATCTACCAATTTTATCAGAATATTGCTCAGCAACACCAAATGGATATGCATCCCGCAATTAGAAAATTTGTTAAATAAGCTCCTTGATAAAATTTAAAATTCTTTTATAAAATTTAAAATAAAATATCAAGGTTAATGTTTAAAAACTAAGTTTGTTTTTTTATAAAATGGGTAATCAGAAAAAAGAAGGACGATTTAGGAGTATCTTATTAGTTTTCTTATTAGTCATGCTAATTGCACTTTTTTGGGATAGTATCCCTATTCTGAAAGATACTGTTAGTGCATTATTAGATCCAACTGCAGGAGCATTATTAAGATGGAATTTAGAATTTGGAATGATGTTAATTGTTATGGTAATCACAATTCTTACAACTTTTGTTCAGAAGTATCTAACTGATCAGAATGCTATGCGAGAAATGAAAAAAGAACAAAAAGAACTGCAAGAAGAAATGAAAAAATATAAAGAACATCCTGAAAAATTAATGGAATTGCAGAAAAAACAAATGGAGTTTATACCAAAAATGTTAAAAGTCAGTTTTAGAGGAACAACATACACAATGGTACCTTTTGTTTTATTCTTTAGATGGTTTAGCGATTATTTTGTCAGTGCTGGAAACCCTAAATTTTTTGGAATTTTTACATGGTTTTGGTTTTATTTCTTATTCTCAATTATCATAAGTAGTATTTTAAGAAAGATTATGAAAGTTGTTTAATTGTCTATTTAACCCTCACTCCTGAAATTAGACTTAATAATTTTAAATTACAATTTATTCAAAAACATATGGAAGAAAAACAAAAAGAACTTTTATTTAGATTAAGTATGGCTGAACAAAATCTTAAGCTTATTGAGCAACAGCTTCAAGCAGTTGAAGAAGGAATTCTAGATATAAACTCGATTAGCTTAGGTTTAGATGAGCTTAAAGGGGCTATAGGAAAAGAAATTCTTGCGCCTGTAGGAAGAGGGATATTCGTAAAAGCTAAACTTTTATCAGAAGATTTAACTGTCGATGTCGGGGGTAAAAATTTTGTTAAGAAAAGTATTCCTGAGACTAAAGAAATAATAAAAACTCAATCTGGGAAATTAAATGAGATTAAGAAAGATTTAGAAAAAAATGCACGAGAGATAGATCAAGAATTAACAGAAATGATAATTAAAGCACAAAATAAAAATTCTGAAAATCCTGAATAATCTTCTTATGAAATTTTTCTTATGAGACTTAAATTTTTATTTTAATATTTTTTTAACAAAAGAATCGTAATTCATTAAACCCAATTCTGTTATTATTCCTGTAAGATACTTCTTAGGTACAAATTCAAATGCAGGATTTTTTATTTTTATTTTTTTTGGAGCTTTATCCCAAACTTCATTTAGTTCTCTTTGTTCTATAGGGACCTCTTTCTTGGTAAATTTCCAGGAGTCAGCAACAATATAAAGGGGAATTTTCTCTTCTTTAGCAATTCTAGCAATAATTTCTGAACCCACTTTATTGATTATACCCTCTTCTAATAAGGCGTCTGCACCTAGAAAAACAATATCGGCCTTTTTTGTTCCTTGTTCTTTAGAAAGAGCAATTCCTATTGCAGAATCAACAAATAGTGTTGTTTCTATTTTAGCTTTTTTTAAGCTTTTAGCTGTTTTTCTACCTTGAAGGAGGGGCCTTGTTTCAGTAACATATGCTTCAAATTTTTTACCTTGTTCTTTTGAATAAATAAGTGCATTACAGACATTTGAAGAGTGGCAGTGTGTAAAAATTACAAAATTCTTTTTAATTAATTTATAGAGTTCTTTGTTAATCTTTTCCTGAGCATTATCAAAATGTTTTAGAATTTCTTCAGAAGGAATTTTTTTTTCTGCCATATCCAAAACATTTCCTACCATTGGTTCTGTGGGCCTAGAAGAAAGAAGAATTTTTTTAGAATTTTTGTTGGGGATTAATGAATAGGCCTCAAATGCAGCTTTAGCAATATTTCTAGCACCTTGTATTTTAACAGATTTTATTTTTTTAACTATCTTATCAAAGGTTTTTTGTTTGTTTTTTTTTGAATTTATCTTAAGCATAATAAAATAAAAAATAAGGGATATAAAAACTATTCTAAATTTTTTAAAAGATTTTAAAAGATTAGAATACCAGACAACATTTAAAAATTCATTTTGACTATTGGATTAATGTTAGAAAGTTTAATTGATCCAAGGAAAGTTGAAAGAAATTTTTTAAAGATGTTTCTTGTAGGGATCCTTTATGCATCTTTATCCCTTCTTTTTGTAAAGTGGTTTTTCTCCGGAGATGCAGTACTTTCGCAATATTCAGGAGTTATTGTTGTAACATTTTCAGTAATGTTTTCTTTACCTTTCATGTACTTTATTATAAGACAAGAAGAAAAGGAGGATGAAGAAGTTTATGGTTTTTTAGGGGTATGGAATACCCATAAAGATGCTATTTATGCACTTATGGGTTTATTTTTAGGATTTATTATTGCTTTTTCATTTTGGTATATTGTCTTAGGCGATTCTAATCTTTTTAATGCTCAGATAGAAACTTATTGTATGATTAATAGCCCCGGAGATGTTTCGGGATGTGTTCAGAGGTATGATTTTTCAGCTTCTGGAATTAGCGCAAGTACTGGAACAGGGGCTGTGACTAGAGGGATGAGATTTTTTGCAATTATAGAGAATAATGTTTATGTGATGATATTCACTCTTTTACTTTCTTTAATATTCGGTGCAGGAGCAATGTTTGTTCTTGCTTGGAATGCGAGTGTTATCGCAGCAGCAATAGCAATATTCACACAACATCAACTAAAAGAGATTCCCTTAGGTTTACTTAGATATATGATTCATGGATTCCCTGAAATAACAGCTTATTTCATTGCTGCTCTTGCAGGGGGAATGTTTGGGATAGGAGTTTTACGAAATGGTGTTAGAGGGAGGAAGTTTCTTAAAATTCTTGAAAACACAATTGTACTTCTTTTCTTAGCTTTAATAGTAATCATTCTCGCAGCGGTAATAGAGGTTTATTTTACTTCTTTGATATTTTAAACTCCAGAAAATAAAAAATAGCTTCATCTCCTCCTTGATTTATTAAATAATTTTGATTATCCTTTTTGTTAAATTTAAAGTCTTGTTAAATTTAAAATAAGGGGTGTAGCCCAATTCTATAAACTTTAAAAACAATTATTGATTAATTAAGGCATGGAATTAATCTTACTTTTTTCATTAGTTATCAGTTTTTTAGGCACTATTCTTGTAATGCCTTTCTGGATAAGGAAAGCCAAGAAAGCAGGGCTTATTTGGGAAGATATGAATAAACCAAAACAACCAAAGAATGTTGCAGGTTCTGGTGGAATGGTTGTCGTTTTAGCATTTACAATTGGGATTTTGTATTATATTGCAACGAGGACATTTTTCTCGAGAGAGGCTTCGGTAAGTCTAGAAATCTTTGCTTTATTAAGCGTTATCCTTATATTTGCAATTGTAGGGCTTGTTGATGACTTATTCGGTTGGCATAATAAAGGTCTATCTAAAAAATCAAGAATTTTGCTTGCAATTGCTGCTGCTATTCCTTTAGTAGTGATAAATGCAGGAGCATCTACAATGGCTTTCCCTTTTTTAGGTATAATAAACCTAGGATTATTTTATCCTTTGTTATTTATCCCCCTAGGAGTTGCAGGGGCAGCTATAACTTATAATTTTTTAGCAGGATTTAACGGATTAGAGGCTGGTCAAGGGATACTTATTATTGGGTTCTTATCTTATGTTGCTTATATAACCGGGAATCCTTGGCTTGCAGTTGTTGGGTTAACAATGGTTACTGCTTTGATTGGTTTTTTATTTTTTAATAAATGCCCTGCAAAAGTTTTTCCGGGGGATTCTTTAACTTGGTCTATTGGAGCTCTTGCTGCAGGGATGGCTATTTTGGGTGATTTTCAAAGAATTGCACTTTTTATTTTTATTCCATATCTTCTTGAGATGATCTTAAAAATCAGGGGGAGGTTAGAGAAACAATCATTTGGGAAAGCAAATGAAGATGGAAGTTTAGAACTCAGATATGATAAAATTTATGGGTTAGAACACTTGGCAATTTATCTTCTTAAAAAAATTAAGCCGAGTAAGAAGGTTTATGAAAAAGAGGTTGTTTATCTTATCCATGGATTCCAGATATTAATAATTATTCTTGCTTTTTTCTTATTTGTCTATTAAGACCTTAACAAAGATTTTAAAAGGTTTTTTCCTTAATTTTTAGAAATGGTAGAAAAAAAAGATACAATAACTGTTAACTTAGAGATATTCAGTAACCTAAAAAATTATTTTTTGAAAAATAACTTTGTTTTAACCTTTAGTATCCTTGCCTTTTTATCTGTTCTTATAGGAATCTTAAAATTGTTTGAAGTCCCTTTAGGAATTCCTTTTTTAGAGCAACTAATCGGGCTTTTTTCTGGGGGATTTTGGTTTTTCTTTAGTACTATGTCAGCTCTATCGGGCATATTGGCTTATCACAAAAAATTTAAATTGATGTTTATTCCCATATTAATCTGGCTTTTGATTATAACTGTTTATGTTAGAACTTCAAATATCCCTCTTCTCATAAATGCGGCAACAGGAGAACCTGTATTAGGCCCAGATTTAGACCCTTTTTTATACCTTAGGCATGCGGAGGATATCATTAATGGAGAAAATCTAGGAGATATAGACTATATGAGATATGCCCCCATTGGTGCTCCGAGTTACCTTAAAAGAAGTCTAATGCCTTGGACGATTGTAGGAATTTACTATGTTATAAATATTTTTGGGGAGTATTCAGTTACACAGGCAGCTATAATAACTCCTGTTATCCTATTCATTCTTTCTTTAATAGGATTTTTCTTTTTTACATATGTTTTATTTTCCTTTAAACTTTCTGAAAAAAAATCTTTAACAGGAGCAACAATAGCCAGTTTCTTTTATGCTTTTATTCCTTCCATGTTGCATAGAACAACTGCGGGAATTCCAGAAATAGAGAGCTTAGGGATGGTTTGGTTTTGGCTCGCTTTTTTGTTCTTTGCATTAGCTTGGAAACAAAAAGTTCCAGAAGAAAATAGAACTAAGAACAAAGTTAAGATAAAAATAATCATCTTAGGATTAATCTCTGGGTTATTTACAGGATTAATGTCTTGGTCTTGGGGAGGTTATACCTACATTTATATGGTTATTTCTTTAGCAACTTTTTTAGGGTTTTTATTTAATATTCAATTTAAGAAAAACTTGACAATATTTAGTTCTTTCTTATTCTTAGGGGTTTTGGGAGAATTCCTCAAATACAATGGTTTTTTTAGTATCAAAGAGTCTTTGATTATTATCGCAACAAGTTTTAATGACACCGGATTTGCGTTGGGGGTTTTTTTGATCCTTATAGGAAACTTTATTCTCTTTTCAAGTAAAATAAAAGATACAAGGGGGATAAAAATCATCAAAAGAAAAATAAATCTTCCAGAAAATCTCTTGACTATCTTAATTTTATTCATTCTTCTCATTGTTTTTGTCTTAATTTCAAATCCAGGTGTTTTTTCTGATTTCGTCTTGAATATTGCTGGGAGACTTTTACAACCTTTTGGTGAAAGTCGGATTGGCCTAACTGTTGCAGAGAATAGAGCCCCTTACTTCAACGAAATTTTAGGTAGTTTCGGGATTCTCATTTGGTTATTCTTAATAGGTCTGATTTTAATTTTTTATGAAACAATAAAGAATTTTGATTTAAAAAAAAGATTAATGTTACTTTCCTCTTTTATTTTGTTTTTATTTGCTATTACTTTTAGCCGAATATCTAATAATCACCTATTAGATGGGGAGAATTTAATATCTAAAATTTTGTTCTTTGGAGGATTTATTTTATTTGGGGGGGTTGCTTTATACACATATGTTCTGTCTTGGTTAGAAAAAAAATCAAAAAAAGATGATACGGCATTCAAAAAATTTTCGGAAATAGATATCACTTATTTAATTTTTATTTCATTTGGATTTTGGGCCATCATTTCTATGAGGGGTGCAGTTAGATTGTTTTTTATAATCGGGCCCATGGTGATATTAATATCGGTTTATTTTTTTATTAAGATAATGGATTATAAAAAGACAAAAGAAGAATTATCTAAAATTTTTCTGGGGGTAACAATTTTTTTAAGCATTTTAATTTTAGGATTATCCTTCTTAACCTATGCAAATAGCACTATTTTAAGTGCATCAAATATGGTTCCAAGTGTATATAACCAACAATGGCACAATGCTATGTACTGGGTTTCTGAAAATACCCCTGAAGGAGCAATTTTTACACACTGGTGGGATTATGGTTACTGGGTTCAAACTTTAGGAAAAAGACCAACTGTGAGTGATGGTCAACACATAACAAATTGGTGGGATCATACAGTAGGCAGGTATCTTTTAACATCCCCTACGCCAGAAACAGCCTTAAGTCTAATGAAGTCTCATAACGTTTCTTATCTTCTTATAGATTCAACAGACATAGGGAAATATGCTGCTTTTTCCACAATTGGATCAGATGATACAGGTAAAGACCGGAGATCTTGGATACCAATAATGCCCCTGGAACCAAGCCAAGTGTACGAAACAGGTAATAGTACAAAACTTTTGTTTATTGGGGGAACAGCCCTTGATGGGGACATCATTTATAACCAAGAAGAAGGAAAACAGTTATTCTTACCCGAGAATAAAGCGGGATTAGGGGGCATTATTTTAGAATATTCCACAAAAGAAGAAAAAGTTTCCTTCTCACAACCAAAGGGGATTTTTGTTTATAACAATCAAAGATATGACTTACCTTTAAGATATCTTTATTATAACAACCAAATTATCGATTTCAATTCAGGTGTAAATTCTATGATTAAAATCGTTCCAGGTCTTTCTCAAGATAACAAACAAGGTTTGAGTATAAGTCAGATGGGGGCGGTTATGTATTTATCTGAAAAAACAAAAGATTCTCTTCTTGTACAACTTTATTTATTAGATGATCCTGAAAATCTTTATCCCACATTAAAAATTGCGCATATTGAAGATGACTTTATCATAAAAAACCTTAAACAACAGGGGATTGATTTAGGTTCTTTTGTTTACTACCAAGGGCTTAGGGGGCCTATAAAGATTTGGGAGGTTAATTTTCCGGGTAATATCCTTAAAAGAGAAGAATTCCTAGAATTTTTACCTGAAGGATTTAATCCTGTAACTGGTCCTTGGGCGACATTAGATAACCTAAGTTTTAGTGTTTAAATAAACTATAATTAGAATCCTTTTTCACAATCTTTAAAATAGCTGCTTTTTTAGGAGATTTATAAAAATGAAAATTGCTTTTGTTAACGATACCTTTTTAGAGGGCCGTGGGGCAGATGTAGTTATTTATGAATTAGCTAGAAGACTTGGAAAAAAACATAAGGTTTATGTTATTGCCTCAGAAGCTAACATTAAAGAAGAAAATTTTGAGATAATTTTAATAAAAGCAAAAAAACTTTTTACGGGAAATTCTTTAGAAAGTGCTATGAATTATTTTCCAAATTTAAGGAAATTTAAAAAAGAAATATTAAAAATTCAAAAAAAGTATCAAATTGAGGTTTTTAATGTCCATCATTCTGCTTTAAATAATGCATTAAAAGGTCTTCCTCGAATAGTTACTTGGCATGGAACACCCCCTTCAAGGAATAAGTTAAGAATTTTTTTTAATCGGTTTCTCCTAAGAAAATTAAAAAAGAATAAGATAACAATAACAATCTCTGACTATATGAAAAATGAACTTTCATTAGTAATTCCTGAAAAAAAGATAAAAAAAATTTATAATGGAATCAGTGAAGAATTTAAACCTAAAATAAAGGGATATGATAAAGGGTATATGTTGTATGTAGGAAGATTTGAACAACATAAAAGAGTTCAAGATTTGATAAAATTAAGTAAGGAGACTAATTTTCCTTTACATTTATGTGGTTCGGGACCCCTTGAAAAAGAACTAAGAGAATATGCCCAAAATATTCAAGCAAAAAAAGTGATCTTCTTAGGGAAAGTCCCAAGAGAAGATTTAATAAAACAATATCAGCAATGCAGTTTTTTTGTTTCGGGATCTATATGGGAAGGTTTTGGGTTAATTTTCATAGAAGCTGCTGCCTGCAAAAAGGCAGCTGTAGGGTATAAAAAAGGATCTATTCCCGAAGTGATCTCAAACAAAAAATCAGGTTTTGTAGTTAAAAATTTTAATGAATTTAAGAAAAAAGTAAAAGATTTAATAAAAAACAAAAAATTAAGGTATGATATGGGGAAAAATGCTTTAAAATTTAGTAAAAATTTTGGATGGGATAAAGCAGCCGCGGAATATGAAATGACATTTAGGGAGATTTTAAATGAAGAAACTTTTTGAAAGGTTTAAGATGAAAAAAATAAATGAAAAAAATAAGATACCCAAAATAGTCTCTATCAGTGTTAAAGGACCCTCTAGTTTTGGAGGATCGGAAATTGTTTGGAAAAATCTTCAAGAAAACGGTTTTTTGTTTAAGAATCTTTCTTTAGAAGAAAAAACACTACCTAAATTGTTAAAAAAAGTCCCAAACGTATTTCATCTAAAAGAAATTTTTTCTTCTAATTACCTATTAAAACAGGCAGAGAAAGAATCTCCATTAGTAATTATCTACGATAAGATATTTGGTTGGCCAAAAATAAAAACAATTGCTAAAAGAATTTGTTATAATCATGGGTCCTATACTCTAGCAGGTTTAACTTTTAGAAGTAAAAATTGGGGGGTGTATCTTTTCTATAAATTTATTATTTCTTACTTTGAGAAAAGATCTTATAAAAACGCAGATAAAATAATCGCTGTTTCAGATTCTGTAAAAAAAGAGATGGTTGAATACTTCAGAATTCCCCCCGAGAAGATATTTATTATAAAAAATGGGATAAATCTTAAAAAATTTTGCCCAATAAAAGAAAAAAAAGTTTTAAGAAAAAAATTGGGGTTACCTCTAAATAAAAAGGTAATTTTTTTCCCAGGAAGGGCTTCTTTTGGAAAAGGATTTGATATTGCTGAGAGAATTTTGGAAAAATTGGGGGAAGATTATTTTATGTTTGTTTTAGGAAAGGGAGACTCCTCATTAAAGAATATAAAATTTATTGGGGAAGTTGATAATGAAAAAATGCCGGAGGTTTATAATTGTGCAGACTGGTGCATCTTCCCTTCAAGATACGAGGGTAATTCTGTCTCAGTTATAGAATCTGCGAGTTGTGGGGTCCCCCTTTTGCTTTCTAAAGTGGGGGAAATGAAAAATAATAAATTAGTCCAAGAATTTGGTTGCGATTCTGTTGATGAGTATATTAAAAAAATAAAAACAATGAATATAAAAAATTCTTCTGAGAAATGGAGGGTATTTTCAAAAGATTTTGATATACGAAAACAGATTAATAGATTAAAGGAGGTTTTAGAATATGGGTGATAAAAACCACATCCTCTTCTTTACAAATAAATGCCCCCATTATAGAGTCCCCTTATTTAATGAACTTGGGAAACGTGAAGAGATTAAGTTTTTTTTTACTCACGAAGATAAATCTCCTAGGGGATTAAAGGTTAAATATTATATCCCCCAATCCCATTATTTACTCGGTATAAAGAAGCGCCATTTTAGGATAAGTTTAGAATTCTTAAAAGAGATAAAGCAAAATTATAACATTATCTTACTTCCTCCCCCAGACGGCCCCTTTGAATTATTAAACTTTTACTTATCCTTAAAAAAGGCTAAAAAAAAGGGCATAAAGAAGAGAATTTTATGGTGGAATCCTCCAAATTGGAAGGATGTCTTTATTAAAAATGTTTATTTTTATTTTAGAATGAGAATACTTAAATTTTTGTTTAAAGATGTAACCCACTTTTTAACATATTCCAATTCAGGTTTAAAGGTTTTTAATGAAGTCTATGATATCCCCCGAAATAAGATATTTGTTGCACCCAATAGCCTAGATAATCTTGAGATAAAGAAAAATTCTGAAAAATTCGTTAAAAATGGGGAGACAAATAAACTAAAAGATAACTTAAATTTAATTAACAAAAGAGTGATTGTGTTTATTGGGGGATTACACAAAAGAAAAAAAATAAAAGAATTATTAGAAGCTATTTCAAGATTAGGAAAAGAATATTTTTTGTTAATTATTGGGAAGGGACCTTATAAAAAAAATTTGAAAAAAAGGGTCAGAGAATTATGTTTACAGGATCAAGTAATTTTTTTGGGGGAAATTTTAAAAGATTCGGAAAAATACTTAAACCTTGCAGATATTGTTGTTCTCCCCGGATTGGGGGGTTTAGCGATTAATCATGCACTTGTATGTGGCAAACCTGTTATTACTTCTTTAGCTGACGGAACATCCTTAGACTTAATAGAAGAAGGAAAGAATGGTTATATTTTAAAAGAAAATTCTTCTAAGGAAATTTATGAAAAGATAAAAAAGACTTATGTTTTAATCAAAGAAAATAAAAACCTCAAGAAGAAGTGCCAATTATCGGTAACAAAAAAAACAGGTATAAACCTAATGATTAAAATATTTCAAAAGACATTCAAATGAAAATTATTAATGTTGTAGGCGCTAGGCCTAATTTCATAAAAATTGCTCCATTATTAGAGGAATATAAAAAATGGCCTAAAATAAAATCTCTTTTAGTACACACTGGACAACATTATGATTTTAATATGAGCCAAAGATTTTTTGATGAATTAAAAATTTCTAAACCAGATTATAACCTTGGAATTGGTTCGGGAAGCCATGCACAGCAAACGGCTAGGATAATGCTTTCTTTTGAAAAAGTTTGTATTAAAGAAAAACCAGATTTAGTTGTTGTTGTAGGAGATGTTAATTCTACGGTTGCATGTGCTTTAGTAGCAAAAAAGATGAATATAAATGTTGCACATGTAGAGGCTGGGCTTAGGAGTTTCGATGAATCAATGCCTGAAGAAATAAACAGAATTTTAACAGACCATCTATCCGATTTTTTATTTGTAACTGAAGAATCTGGCAAGAAAAATCTCCAAAATGAAAATATCCCCCCCAAAAAAATATTCTTTGTGGGGAATATAATGATTGATTCTTTAGTTAAAAATTTGAGAGAGATAAATAATCGTAAAATAATTGAAAATCTTAATTTAAACAAAAAAGACTATCTTGTTATCACATTTCATAGACCTTCTAATGTGGAGAATAAAGAAATTCTTTCTAAACTTTTAGGGTATATAAAAGACCTTTCTAAAGACATGGTTATTGTTTTTCCAATTCACCCCAGAACAAAAAAGGCGTTAGAAGATTATAAACTAAAAGAAATAGGAGGGTATTTAAAAAATATTAAGGTAACAGAACCTTTAGGATACTTAGATTTTATCTCTCTTGTCAAAAATTCTAAAGGGGTTTTAACAGATTCGGGGGGGGTTCAAGAAGAAACAACCTTTTTGGGAGTCCCGTGTATAACCCTCCGAGAGAATACTGAAAGGCCAATAACGATTAAAAGAGGAACAAATCACCTAATCTCAAACATTCACGAAGAGGGGGTATTAGAAAAAATAAAAAATTTGATTGAAAATTTTAAACCTAGAGTGAAGAACCCAGAAAAATGGGATGGGAAAACTGCTGAAAGAATTTTAAAAGTAATCGTTAAGAGTGCATCTGAAGAGTCTTAAGATTAATCAAAAGATTAGGCCTTTTAAAAAATTCTTTTAACCTTGGGAGGGTATATGTTATATAAAAAGAATAAAACAGCCCGTTGGTGTTTAAATTAAAAATCAATAAGAATAGGTTAAGAAAAAAGACAAGAAGGAGGGTTAAGGAATAGTAAATTTTTTTATTTTTAAAAATTTTGAGATTATTTAAAAAATCTTTTTTCTTTGATTTCGTTTTTCTTATCGAATATCCCCAAATTTCTAGATAGTTATAACCCCAAAAAATAAATAAGATAGTTATAATTTCTATCAAGTTAAACCTAAAAAAAGAAAGAACCCAAAAAACTTTCCAAAGTCTTAATAAAACAAAAGTAATTGGTCTAAATTTTTCTTTTAGGTTGTTATGAGCAGAATAAAGAATAAAAAGAAGAAATAGTAGGGGGAAACCCAAATAATAAAATCTCGTTAGGTATAAAAAAAGGGAAATTAAACCAAATCTAAAAAAGAGAATAAGATAATAATCTCTCTTTTTTAAGGTTTTTTTATGTTTTATTGTGGGATTTTTTTCTATTTTAATTGAAAAAAAATCGTTATAAATATGGCCTAATTCATAAACAAAATTACAGGTGATAATAGAAAAGAAATAAATCAAAAGGGTATCCAGAAGAGTATCTTTTCTAAAGAAGAATAAATAAAAGGGGATAAAAGAAAAGATTAAAAAATAACCTGCAACTTTCTTTAAGGGAGACTTATTTTCTCTTACAAAAAAATCGTAATAAAACGGACAAAAAAATAGAAGTTTTTTATTCATTTTATTTTTTTAATCTCACCCCTCGAAACTAAATAAACTTTTTTAGAGTATTTAAGTAAAGAAAAATCTTCCTTTAGATTATTCGTAAAAAAGATAAAATTTTTATTTAGGTTAGATTTTTCAAATAATCTAGCTTTATTTTCTAAATAATTGTCCCAAATTAAATTTCCTGTGCAAATTTTGGATTTTTTAAATTCCAAAACAGATGAATAAATATCTTTTTTACTAAAGCCTAATAATTCTCCTATTTTTTTAGCGGGGTAATCTGGAGAAGCAGTAAAAAGAACTTTTTTTTTATTTTTTAAAAATTTCTTTAGATTTTTAAATAAAGAAGGATAAAAAACCAAATTAAAGTATTCTTCAGACATTTTTTCTAGTTCCTCTCTATGGAAACCCCCATAAAAAAGTTTAATTCTTAATCTTCTAGATTTATAAGGATTTTTTTTAAAGATTATTGAAATAATTTTAGAGATTAATTTTCTCCAAAAAAAGAGCATTCTTTTATTTTTCTTAAAATAGACAAATCTTATAAAATCCCAAGTATTATTTAAAGGGGATAAGGTACCACATAAATCAAAAAGATAGGGCATATCTTTTGAAGTTATAAGAAGATTAAAAATCTTTTTATACTCTTTTTTTTAAGATTATAGATGATAAATAAAATTAAGAGAAAAATAAAAACTTTTAGCATAGTTAAGAAATATGCTATTAGCTCTTCCTTAGAGATTATTATAGCTTACCTAAATAAAAGCAAAAAGATTAGACTAAAGGGTTTTTCTGTACCTTTATCTTGGAAAGATGCGAAAGATATTGCTTATGCTTACTATTTTGGGTGGGTAATTGAAGAAGGAAAAAGTTTTAAATATAAAAATAAAGGAGATGGGAGGATTTTAGAGATTCCTTTTGAAAAAAAGGATATTTTTTCAGAGGATTTTAACGAACTTTATGGAATCTTTGATTATAAAAATAAAAAAGTTTTAGACGTGGGCGCATATATTGGAGATACCGCATTATTTTTTCTTTCAAAGGGGGCGATTTATGTAGAAGCTTATGAACCTATAAAAGAAAATGTAGATTTAATTAAAAAAAATTTCAAAAAAGAGATAAAAGAAAAAAAATTAAAAATTTTGGATTATGCATTATATTCCAATGACGGGGAAAAAAATTTTTATGTGGATAAAAAGAGTATCGGACGAAAAAATTTTGGTATTATGGAAGGTAAAGAAAAGATTAGTATAAAGACTCTAGGTTGGGATTCTGTATTAAGAAGGGGGAACTATGATATCGCCAAAGTAGATTGCGAGGGGGGGGAGAGGTATCTTGCTTTTTGTGATTGGAAGCTATTAAAAGGTATCCCTCTGTGGCAGATAGAGACTCATAATAAAGAAATAAACTCTCTTTTAAAGAGAAAGTTTAAAGTCTCGGGTTTTAAGCTTATAAAAGAGATTAGACTAAACCGAAAGATTTCTATTGTTTATTTTAAAGGGGATTGGGGCGGATGAGCAGGATAAAAAGAATAATCAAGTTATTAGTTAATAGTTTAAAAGCGGTTTATAGCCCTTAAACTTTAAGAGAAAAATAAAAAAGAGTCTTAGTATCGACATTGGCACGAATAAGAGTTTAGTTCGTATTGGATTATCAAAAAAAGATGCCCAAAAAGTTTATTCTTTTGGGCCTTCAGGATAGCATATCCTGGCATTTAAAAGAACTGAGAGATAATTAGTGGTGATCTTTCTAATTATAAAGACGGGGATTTATTAATTGTTAGAAAGATTTTGATGATTATTCTTTAGAGAAGGGGGTTCTTCCAAGATTATAAAAAGGTAAAATTATAAGATAATAAAATTATAAAGTTTTTTTAAAAGAAAGAAAAGTACGCAAAATTGATATTTTAAAAATAGATATAAAAAGGCACGAATTAGAATTATTGGAAAGGGGTCAAAAAGTTTATAAAGAATAAGAAAATAAGAATCATTTTTTCAGAAGTAAACTCTTATTTGAAAAACTTCAAAAAGGGGAAAGATATCTTTCGCTTACTAAAAAAATAGGGGTAACCATTTTATTTAATTAAATATGGCCCGCTTTCCTTTAAGGATTTTATGAGTTACAAAGACTTAGATCTTTAAGCTATTTAACCTAAATTCAAAAAGGTTCTTTTGATCTTAAAGGGGCGGCGTAATAATTAATTTTGTCACTAAAATTTTTAAAAGATTTATTTTTGATTAGTTCCAATAAGTCTCTTTTTAATGATTATAAAGGGGGGGTTAATTAAAATTAAAAGATATTTTTAAAAATAAAGGCTACGATTTTATTAATTAAGATATTGGATAGAAGATAAAAATATTGAGGGGGATTTTTTTAATGGGGGGTTTGGGAAAAGAAAATTCCAGGTATCAATTATTTTCATTTTAAAATAATCCGCTCCTGTTTGTTAAAACTAAAACAATTTTGATAGCATAATAAGAGTTATGCCCCCCAAAGATTTATTAATAAAATCTTAATGAATGGATTATGCCAAAATTAACTTCTCCAAAGATGTGGGAATCCCAGGTTTCTTATCCGAAATTAGATTCTATTTTATTTTCAGATTTATTTCGAGAATATCTCTTTCCAGTTAAAAATAAAAATTGTTTAGAAATTGGATCTAATGGGGGCAGATTTTTAGCATATATCTCTAAAAATTTTGGATATTTTCCTGAGGGGATAGATTATGCAAGAGGTTCAAAAAAAACAACAGAAGAGACTCTTATCAATAATGGAAAAAAGGATTATAAGATCTATGAAGAAGATTTTTTTAAATGGATACCTAAAAAAAAGTATGATTTAGTCATGTCTTTTGGGTTTATTGAACATTTTAGCGGAAAAGAAAACAGTTTAATTATAAAAAAAAGTTTAAATCTGTTAAATGAAAAGGGATTAACAATCATTACGGTTCCCAACTTCAGGTATTTTAGGCACTTTTTGTATCTATTTATAAATAAAGAAAAATTGAAAAGGCATAATCTAAGTATTATGAAAAAGGCTTATTTCAGGAAAATTGCAAAAGAGAATAATCTTAAGATATTATTCTTAAATTATTATGGCGGGGGGGGGGGGTATTACTCAAAGAAATTTTTCTATAAAATTTTTAAAATAAACAAAAAAATAAAGGGTATTGGAATTAAAAAAGAACCCTTTTTTTTTCAATATCTTGTTTTTATTGCAAAAAAAGAAAAAAATCCTTTTTCTAATATTCTGAACTAATTGCTAGGGGAAGGGGTTTTAAGGAAAA
>JAHYJW010000005.1 GCA_019428815.1 Patescibacteria group bacterium
AAAACTACAACAGCAATATTCTTTTTTAATGCCTCCTCAACAAAAACCTGGGCAGAGATACTTTTACCTCCTCCTGTTGCTCCCGCAACAACCATGTGTGTTGTAAGATCGTCCATATTGTAATAAGCATCAACATTTGTTTCAGCAATTTTTCCTATTTTTAAGGCTCTTTCTCCCTCTTTAGGCAAAGAAGAAAAATCTCTAGAAATTTTGTATCTCTTCTTTTTGTCCATATGTAATTTATATGCAAAAAGATTAAGGCTTACAAAACTCAAAAAAACAACGCCCACAAGGATAGTCCATAAGGGTATTCCAAAAAAGGTATTTAGATAAAAGGGTTTTACAACTTTGAAGGGGGCTATTGCAGTTGAAAAAAGGTTAGAATATCTTGCGTCTGTAACCAGTATATAATCACCTTCGGGAAGGGGGTTTTCAAAAATTAAAGATTTTAATAAAGTAACAGAAGAAATTAATTCTACTTCTTCAGAATCCGAGGCATAAACTTCAGTGTTATTACTATCTAAGATTCTGTAAGTTAAAGAAACCTTATAACTCTGATCTGTCAATAAATTTTGTAAATTAACTCTAAACCTTAGTTCTTCGTTGGGTTGAATAACGTCCTTTAAGAGATTTAATTCAACCAGTAATGTTTCAATATTCAATCTACGATCCACAATCTCGATTCTGATAGGAATCGTAACATTAAGATTTCCTGAAATTTCTAAGGTTCCGGTATAGACTCCTAAAGGTTCTGTTGCGTAAATTGCATATTCTAAAAGTTGGGAGTTATTGGAGGATATTTCTAAAAAATTTTCAGAAAGCCTCATCAAATTTGCGGCATCTCCACTCAAATAAAAGAATAGCCTCATAGGATCTGAACGAAAGTTGTAAATTTTTAAAGAGTCTCTAATGAAGGTGTTTTGTCTAATCTGTTTTTTGATTTCATCTGGAAGGATCATATAATCTTTTCCTTCTATTAAGATTTCTTTTTCTATAGGAATTTCAGTATACGGCCCTGTCAAAAAAGGATTTGCTACTTCCATAGTTATATTATGTTCTAAGAAGGTAACAGAGGAGTTGAAATCTAAAAGATGGTAATAGTTATCGTAATTCTGTTTAAATGCTACAAGGGGATTTTCACCAACTATCACGGTAGGGGTCATAGAATAATATCCCTCTGAGTTTGAAACAGTTGAAGAATCTCCCAAGTATACAATTACACTTGAAAGGGGGGTTCCTCCCCCATCAGAGACCCAGCCATAAACTTGTGGTTGAATTGATTCTCCTTCGGTTTCGGGTGGAAGAGTAATATTTTTTTCGATTAAGTAATTTGTGAAATTAACTCCAATGGTGTCAACAAAAAGGCCATACCCCGGTTTAGATGAAACAAGGTGGTATTCTCCTGGAACAACTAAAAAAGAAAGATTATAAAATCCTTCCAAATCACTTTCTGTGGGATATCCTGCAACGTTTATAGATGCATTTTCTAGAGGATTTCCGTATATGTCCCTTACATAACCATACGCAGTTGCGAGCAATGTAACTCCCACTCCCCCCTGCGGACAAAAATCATAGGGATTTGAAAAAAAGTAATACCTAACAGTCGTTCCCTCAGGCATAGGTAATATCATTTGATAATTAATGGTAAGATCAGGGTCATATCCTGATTGAAATTCTGTTGAAACATGACTTACAAAAACAAGCTCCCCCGAAATATTAAGTGCCCCAATATCAAATACCTCATTATTTCCATCATACTTGTAAGTATAAGTATAAAGAACGTTTTCAATAATTTCCTCTCCGATAGTAAAGTTCTTTTGGAGGACAAAGGTATCTTCTGAACAAACAACTGCATCTTCGGGACATTCCATAAAATCGTTAATCATTTCGTGGGTTGCAGGTTGGATATTCTCAATATTATCAAAGTTAAGCGTGGGAGAAGTAGCTGCAAAAATTAAAGGACCATCTGGAAGATCGTGTTGAATACAATCAAAGAATAAATCAACTCTCTCGATACTCCCACCGGGGATATCCCTATAAATTTGTTCCATAAAATCCGGGACCCTTAAAGCAAGCCCATAAATGCCCCCCCAACTAAAGGTCTGTTTTTTATAGGTAAGATTAATGTAGGTGATATATCCTGCTTTGCTATCTAAATATGTTGAATACCCTGTAGGATAAACATGTTGAATAAAGATTACCCAAGTTAGATAAACCGAGGAAAAAAGAAAAAGAATTATTAAAAAGCTGTAAATAATCCTCTCTTTTTTACTTTTAAGAACTTCATTTCTGATAGTAGTCATAAAAGAATCCTTTTTTTTACGCATAATTAGAAATAATCGAGGTAATTAATAAATCTTATTATACTCTATTTAGTTTATCTTCGAGAATTTAACGTCCATTTTAAAGGAAACTTAGACTTAGAAATATTTATAAAATATGCTCGCCCCCTTTAGTTACTAAAAGTTACTAAAAGTTACTAAAAATTAAGCTTTAGTAGGAAGGATAATTAAAAGGAGGGGGTAAGAGACATTTAGAAAGATTTTATATAGTTCATTTAATGTTAAAGATGTAAAGGTTACTAAAAGTTACTAAAAGTTACCATGGCAGATACTGTGAAAATTGATAGTAAAATCCTAGAAAGGGTGGAAAATCTCTTAAAAAAAGGAGAGAAAAAGATAAAATACGCAAATAAAAAACATTTCATTAACCTTGCGGTTTTAGAACTCTTAAAAAAGGAGGAAAAGAAAAAATGAACCCTAGAATAAAAGAGTTTAAAAAAGATTTTTCAAATCAAAGGTGCCTGGGGGAGGGGACATATAAAAAATCTGGAGCGGGATTACTAATTATAATAACCCTCTTTTTTTTGATTATCTCTTTAATAACCCCCTCTGGAGAAGGGTCAACAAATTCCGGGGGGATTGAAATAGATATTTCAACAAATGTTTCAGTTTTAGACTTTGGGGCTGAGAGTATAAAAATAACTTGGTCTATAGAAATTAATCAAAGTGCTAACCCCTGGGGAGAATTAGACCAGACTTTTTTTAGGGTTTTTTGTCCCGATGAAACAGTATTAATCAATGAGAGTTACAATGATCAAAGTTCGGGAGAATTAAGCTTCTCCCCCGAAGAATTAACAGTAGTGGGAATTTATGAGATTAAGATCAATGCAAATGTGACTACCGGGGAAAGTGAAGAAAAAACCATTACTTTTGAAGTTTTGGCAGAAGAAGAGGAAGAGGAGGAAGAGGAAGAAACTGAAAGCGAAGAAGAATATGAAATAGAGGTTAGTTTAATTTCTCCAAGCCAAAATTCAAGGTTCAAAGTTTCAGAAGTTAATCTCTCTTTTTTAGTTGAATCTGAAGAAGAAGTGGACAAATGCATCATTGAGATTTTTAGATTAGAGAACATGACAGGTTCCTCTATTTCGTCAGGAAACTTATTCAAAAAAGAAGTGTTAAAAGATGTGGATGTAGACAAAACAATTACTAAAAAAATCTCCGGGTTAGTGAGGGGGAAATACTTTTGGTACGTAACATGTTCAGATGATATTAAAGAGAATAGCTCTTTAACAAAAATTTTCTATGTTGATAGTTCTTACGAAAGGGAAGAGGAAGTAGAAGAATTATTAGAGGCTATGAATAACTTCTTAGAAAAAGAAAAAAGTTTTAATATAGAAACCAAAAAAGTTGTAAAAGAACTAGGGATTATAGAAGAAATAAGTTCTCATAAAAAGAAACTTCTTCAAATGAGGATAGATCTAAAAAATAACTTCCAGTATATCGCCGGGGAAATAAGGAGAGAAGAAAGAAAAAAGGAGATTAATGAATTTTTAGATTATTTGATAGAAAATCTTCCTACTTCAGTCGAAGTTATTCAAAGTGAGGAATACACAAAGAATGTTTTAAGTCAAGAAATTTCAGATGTGATAAAAGGATATATCCATGCAAAGAACATCATCTTAAATTCCAGAAGTACCAATCGATTAATTAAAGACAATGAAGAACTTCAACATAAAATAAGTGTTTTAACTAAAACCCGAAAGGTAAAAATTGATTACTTTGATGATAATGAAAAAAGGTTTATTTTAGTAACTAAAGAGATTAGTCTAAAAGAAAATCTTACAGATTATTTGATTATTGAAAAGATTCCAAAACAAATAGATATCACAAAAGACGTGTCTTTTTTGGGAAAAAATCCAGAAATCTTAGAAGAAGAATCTTTAATCTTAATTAAAAAACAGGATTTAACGAATTCCACTTTTTCATATTCCATTGAAGATCTAGAAGACATTAAAAAAATAGAAATGACTGAAACCGTCATATTTGCAGAAAAGATTATTGAAACGAAGGCAAGGAATATCCTCACTGGTTTTTCTTCTTTTATTGACAATTTCGGAGGTTTTGAAACTGAAGATTTTTGGTTTTATTTTAGGTGGATTTTATTTGGAGGGTTTCTCCTAGTAGCATCTATTTTTGGGTATAATGAGATAAAGTATACTCTAATACCTAATTCTGAAGAAACAAAGAAAATAATGGGGCTTATTCAAGACGCATATCGGTCTTTAGATTCTTGTGAAAAGATAAAAGGGGCCAAGGAAAGGGAGCTAGAGATAATGAGATCTAAAAAGAACTATTATCTTGCCACAAAGATTTATCCCGAACTAGGAGAAGATTCACGAGCTTATGTTTATGATAAGATGTTAAAACTTAGGCGGTTGATAAATGAAAAAGAGGTTTATTATACAGTAGAGGAATGTATAGAAAAATTAAGGGACGGTAAAAAAGAAGGAGCTATAGATATTTATAAAAGAATCAAAGGATTATACCCTAAAATTTCCGAGGAAGCAAAGGAAACAATCTTTTCCAAGATAGAACCTTATCTGGATTTTTTAAAAGAAAATTAATCTAATAAAAATATAAGAATGAAAAAAAGACAAATAATAAGTTTATTTAAAGTAAGAAATGTTCCCCCTTTAGCCTTAACAATTGGAATAATCTTCTTAATAGGGATACTTCTTTTTTATATTAATTTTCAAAAGATGGAAAATTTTTCAGAAGAAGAAAATTTAGTGATTAAATCTGAAAAACTCTTGGAATTTAAAGGAAACCTTTCTGAAGAATTTCCAGAGGGAAATCTTGAACTAACTAATTGTGGATTCAATCTCTTCATAGAAGTCCAAAAGGCAGAACATTTAGATTCAAAAAAGAATTTTGTTTCAGATATATATAAAGAGATTAAAGAATTAGACGGGCTATGGAGCCCAAAGATAAACAATGAAGAATACGTAAGGGTTGTCTTTAAGGAAAATCTATCTTCTTCAAATTATATAAAAGTGTATCCTAAAATAATTTCTGGGGATCCTAAAATTGATGTTTATGAAATGAATCAAGAAAATTTAATTGGAACATTAAATCAGATCAGAGACTATGGATCAAACGATATTTATTTAACAGAGTTAAAGGGGGTTCAAGATAGTTTTGATTTAAGGATACGAGAAGGCATTCTAGCATTTAATTATATTGTAGATCCTATTGCTTATCCGAATGGAAGCATAGAACTTAGAGCTAGAGAATGTGCTCTACAAAGTTTACAAGTCAACAGAGATACCTTTGATTTGAGCTGTGGAGGGTCTTATCCTTCTTCATGTGGTACATTGGGGGATAGGGTAAGCTGCGATGACTTAGAATACGAAACCGCGCAATCTACAAGACAAGGGGGTACCAGAAATTATGGGGGGGTGAGGGTCACTTCTTATAATCCAAGCATATTAAATTGTGGAAATATCACCAGTGTTGAAATTTGTTATAAATTTTGGGGGGCTCCTGATGGAGATAGCATATGTTATGTAGATGTTAGCAATGATAGTGGGACAACCTGGTCGAGTAATACTCTTGCAAGTTGTTATGTCTCTGAACCTACTTCAGTTGAATGTATTAATGTAACCTCTAATTTTAGTTGGCAGTGTTCTAATTTTTTTGGGTCCACAGGAACAAGAGCAATGGCAAGAACTCAGGCTTATGGTGCAAATAATCGTCAAACAAGAACCTGGTCTTTTGATGTCTTATTTTTTAATGTAAGTTATGAAGCTAGAGAATTAAATGAAGTCCTTATTGGTTTAAATTCTCCTAGTTTAGGAGATACAATAAGTTCCTATGAAGCAATCTTCAATTATACGCCTTTTTCTCTAGAGGAGATATCTAATTGTAGTCTTTGGGATAATTCTACCGGAAACTGGCAGTTAAGTGAATCAAACCAAAGTTTAGTTATAAGTGGAGAACCAAATTATATAAACAAAACATACTCTCAACAAGGAGCTTACTTATGGAACATCCAGTGTTATAATAACTTAGGAGTATCTTCTTTTTCAGAGAGTAACTTAACTTTTAATCTTGAGCTTCCAATAAAAGTGTTGAGTGTTCAAACAAATTCCAGTTTGGGTTGTGGTACCGAAAATTATGTAAAAGTAACTTGCGAGATTGAAAAAGACTTTGGGGAAGTTGATGCTGTAAGAGTTCTTGCTAATGGGCCCCTATCAAACACTACTTATCCTTCAATAGAAGAGGGGGAGGGGTTTTATTATTCAAATGTTCTTTTAGATGAAATCGGAAACTGGAGTTTTGTTTGTATTGCTAATGATACCCTTGGATATGAAGACTCTCTCCCTTCTACAACTTTGATTAATTACCCCTTATTACCAAATTTAATTCTCTCTCCCTCAAATATCTGGTTTAGTAATGAAGACCCTATTGAAAAAGAAACTGTGAATGTGAGTGTACTAATTAAGAACATGGGTTGCTATTCTTCAGGAAATTTTTCTACAGGTCTTTTTGAGGGAGACCCCTCCGAAAACGGGAAAAATGTAGTCAATCATACCACTTCTTTAGAAGGATTAGGCGAGAAGAATATAACCCTTTTTTGGAATGCGAACATAGGGAACACCAATTTGTTTGTATATGCAAATTTTTGGGATGAAGTCCAAGAGTATAGCAAAACAGAAAATCAAATTAATAAAACAATTTCGGTGACCTCTTGGCAAGTTTTTCATGGTAACGTGAGTATAGAAAAAATTCTTTCTGATTCAGAATTAAAGAGGTTAAGTGCTTGGGAAAACGGTTCAATCTTCGGGAATATCTTTATAACAGATCAAGAATCAAATATTGATTGGTCTTCTTTAAAGGCTTTAGGGAGAAATCTTCTAGGTGAGATAAGTACAAATGATTTTTTAGAATTAGATGGAATATTGGGGATGGAGAATTTTGAAGATAATCTCACCTCAGCTTTTACCTCAAATGGAACAGAGCCTTTAGAAACTCAAACATTTCAGGTTCATAATCAAGAAATTTTTAATGTGCCAATCATAAATTCTACAATAAGTTCAAATTTTATAACGGGGATAATGTGGGACGCATCAAAGGATACTGACGGGAAATTTGGCATGTTAGATAATGAAGAGGTAGTTTTTATAACAAAAATTGATAAATCAACCCAGGGCGGTTATGGAATTTATGATTATGAAATAAGAATTCCCGTAAGACTGAGGGAATATCATAAAGGGAATATTCAAGATCTTTTTATTTACTTTGATATCCTTTAAGATTCAGAAGTAGATTCTGTTTTTAAATTTTCTTCGGATTTATTTTTGCCATCATCTCCTTCAGAAGGATTTGGCTTTTCGTCTATAGACTTTTTTTCCTCTAAAATCTCTTTTTTTTCAGGATTTTTTTGTTCATTATCTTGGTTTTTTTCTTTTTGATTTTTCTTTTTTTTAAGAAAAAGACCTACAATTTTCTTGAAGATTCTTACAAAAAAGTTTATGATTAAATTTAGTTTATTTTTTGAAGATTCTCCTAATCGGACAAAGATTCTAGTTATACCTCTAGAGAACTTTCTTAAAGGAGATTTAAATTCGTCAATTGCAGATTTTAAAGAATTTTTTAATTTATAATAAACTTTGATTATTTTTTTAATGAGTAACTTTTCTTTTAGAGAATGGGTCTTGATTTTTAAATTAAATAAGAATAAGCGCAATTTTATTTTAAATTTTTTAAGGGGTGAAAGACTAAGGTCAAGAGTTTTAGATTTAAAGGGTTTTATTTTTTTCTCTTTTTTTCCCTGTTTTTTTCTTGAAAATTTATAAATTTTCTTTTTTGTGATCAAATCGGATACTTTTTTATAATAAATTTCTCTTGCATTTTTTAGTTCTTTTTTATAATTTTCTTCTAAGGATTTTTGTTTATGCTTATTTTTATTTTTCTTAGCATCTCGATTAGTTAAAAATTTATTTTTTGCATTTTCTATCTTTTGATTATATTCTGATTCTATTTCTTCTAAGTCCATTTTAAGGAGGGATCTTTTTTTATTTACATAAACAAATACAATCATTACAATTTCCCAAATTTGATGTAAAATTAGAACTATAAAATTTTAATGACCGCACCTCACATTCTGCCATACACATACTAGCACAGTCGGATTCGGTTTCAATGGGATGGATTAATTGACCCGCAATAAGAGAACATCTATCGATTATGTTAAATGATTGAGGGGGTTGGCCAAAATTTTTTAGAGGATTTTCCATTAAACCCATCTCTATGAAGAAAAAGAAAAGGGTTATGAAGAAAAAGAAAATTGATAAATAAACTAGAATACCCCTGATAGGTTTAGGTTTTATAAATAAAGAAAATTTTTTTTTATTCATTTAGTAAAAATAGGCTAAACCAAATTTTGTGGTTATTTATTTTTTTGAGTCTTTTTCTTTGAAATTATTGGATTCTTTTTTGAAAGGTGTTGTTTACATAATTTCACAAATTCTGAAAGCGTTTCCTTTAAACTTCCTTCCTCTTCTTTAATCTCTTGTTCTTTTTCAATAAGTTCAATGTAAATCTCTTTCCAATCTTTCTCTAATTCATGTAATTTTTCTATCTTTTCATCAAGTTCTTTTTTGAGATTCGAACCAAAATTTTTAACAATTACGTCTGGTTTTTGATTTTCCCAATAATCTCTCATTTGAGAAACAATATCTCCGGGCTTGAATTTATTTTCATACCAATTTTCTAATTCATCAATATCTTGAATTTCATCTTGAACATTCTCTAAGATGTTTTTAAAAAATCCAGTTTCAGATTTTAGGTTTAATCTTTCGGGTTCTTTTGTTTCTTCTACCCTGTCTTCAAAATCTCTAAGAGAATTTCTTTTCTTTTTTTTATTTGGGTAAGAATTTTCAGGAATTTCTATTGCAAGATCAGGTAAAACTTCTGGAATTTCCCTCTTTTTTTTAAAAATATTCATAAAAACCATTTTATTTTTATAGAAAGAGGATTACCTATTTAAAGCTTTTGCAAGCTCAAAAAAATTTTAATTTTTAATCATTTCTCGACGAGAAAAAGGACCCTAAAGCCAAGAACCTAACTTTTCTTGTTTTTCTGCCTCTTTACCAAAAACCGAGTCTATGTATCTTTTTGTTAATTCAAGGCTTTGTTTTATATAAGGGGAAAGATGATACTTTTTTGCTAGATCTAATGCTGGTTCAAGATATTTTTTAATCCCCCCCTCATGTGTAGTGAATATTATTTTTCCCCCACATTTAGGACAGATGCCATTCAAAGGAGGTCTCCTCATTATTTCATTACATGAAACACACCTAAAATCTTGCATAGAAAATTTTCTTAAATTTCCCCTCATATCTTTAATAAAATGTCTCTCAATTATGAGTCTAGCTGTTTCAGAAGTGTCTACAGCCCTTATTTTCTCAACAAGTTCCATTTGGTGTTGAACCTTTTCTTGCATAGTAGCTAGGAGTTTATAACTAGAACATCGAACACCCTTATTGATATCTGTTGTATCATGGGTAAATCCTACGCCTACAAAAGGGTCTTTATTTTCTTTAAGAGCTTTTCTTACATCATAAATGCCACACACTTCTGAGGAATGTTTTTTTTCTTTAGCTAATCTATAAAGTTCAAGAGGATATTCATAAGTAAGCTCAAAATCAAGTATTTGATCATCAACTTCTCCTGCACTGATTTTAGCATTTAAAACCAGGGGGGAGTCTTGAGTTCCACCCCGATGGCTAGGTAAGAATGTTCTTGAGAAGTTCAGAAGAACATCCCCCAAAAGGGTGATAGCCATTTCATCGCCATCACAATCCCTTCTAATCGCCGCATGCATATAAGGGCTTGCAAAACATCCTAAGGTATCTGAAAATCCAACAATTCTAGAGATAACACCTCCACAGTTATGGGGTGCAATACAAACAGTAAGATGTCCAACCAAATCTTCTCTCTTTTTAATATTATAAAAAGGTTTCATTTTGTAAAATCTTACAAGAACTTCATCTATAAAATTACACACCCTAATGAAAACATCATCAGCTCTATCAGCAGTTTCTGGTGAGCTAGGAAGTAAAATATCATGGGGTTTTAATTCTAATATCTGGTTTTCTTCAACAAGGTCTTTTCCATAAATATCCTTAGTGTAACCAATTTCTTTCAACTTTTCAATACTTACAAAAGCTTCTTTTGGTTTAAAAGAAACAAGAGGCATTTCAGTTGCATCATATCTCACCGTTCCGTCTTTGTTAACTTGTAAATTAAAATAAGCCCTTAAAATTCCCTTTTCAAGTCTTTCGGCAAAGTGACTTTCAGAACTAGTTCCTCTAATTCCTTTAATCAGAGGAGGCATCTTTTCATTAGAGAACCCCAACGCCTCTTTAGCTCTTTCAGTATAATGACAAATGTCTATAGGCCTATAATAAGTATCCTTAGCTCTCTGATGAACCTTACATTTATCAAAAGAGGTTTCTCCACATTCTGGACAGTAAAACATTTTCTTGGTTGGTTTATTACATGTTTCACACAAGCTGAAGATTGTTTCTTTTTTACAAAATTCACAGTAATAAATAGGAAATTCTCCATTAACTTTTCCTACCTCATAAGCTGCTTGTAAACTTCTTAGTCTGCCCCCTTCGCTACCCACAGTAAAAAGTGCATTAGGACTCCCAGTAAGTTTTCTTAGTTTAGATTTTTCAGGACGGCCCATCCGGGCACCAATAAACTCCCCAGATTTATCTTCGATTTTGAACTGAGAAAGAAGATTAATCATAGAGAGAATCTCATCTCCTTCAGAGATTTCTTTTTCATTTACAATAAACTCTTCAATTGCAGATTGAATAAGCATTAAAGGTTTTCTTAAAAGATTTTCTTCTTCCAAGATACTCAGGTCAACTCCAAGATTTAAAAGGAGTGCCTCACTATTAAGGGGGTTTATGACCACATTTTCAATAGTCACATCATGTTCAATACCTAATAATTCTAAAGCCCTTTTTCCATTTTTAAAAAATTCTTGATTGGATTTATTATAAGGCAAGATTATTTTCTTATCTATTTTTGAATTTTTTAACCATTCCAATAATCCAAAAAACTGTTCTTTAGAAATCTGGTTCCAGTAAAAGATATATGAGGGATGTAAAGGAATTCCATTTTCTTTACTTATTCTGATAGCATCTTTAAGATCAACATTAAAGGGATCTAACTCTTTTGCTAAGCTAGAGTTTTTTTCTTTTAATTCTAATTTCCAGATTTCTTCAACATAACCAGGTTTTATTAGTTTAGCGTTTCTATTTAAGACATCACTAAAAGGAAAGAGAATATCTCCCAGATAGACTATTTCTTCAACATCATTATAAATTTTTTTAGCTTCTTCTTTTGTTTTTAATTTTTTTACGCTGCCATTAAAAATTTTGACTATAGGGCCATCAACTTTATCGCAAACATTTACAATACATCCTTTAGAAGGTTTTTCTATTTTAAGTTGGGTACCTATTGCAATAAAAGAGTCTGTTATTGCCATGGTTGCGGGATGTAAAGCAACACCACTAAAACCTGAATTTCTACCTCGACCATATCTAAATCTAAATGCCCCTGATTGAGAGGGATGGCCAAAGATAGGTCTTCCAGCAACCAGATCCTTGATATAGGTGGGAGAACTGTCTGTTTTACCAGTATTTCTTTTTTCATGTAATTCAGAGTATTCCTCTAAAAAATTAAAACCTGTAGATTCTAAACCTCTTTCTTTCATTTTGTTTAGGAGTCTCAAACCTTTGGTAGCTTTTTGAGCAAGCCCTTCTGAAAAGATTAAACACATCCCTCCTCTGATGTAATTGGTTTTTACTCTTTCCAAATTTTTATAATTTGAAACTTCGATTTTTTCTGTGGGTTCTCCATCTATTTGTATGGGCAAATTTTTAGCTAAAAACAAAATTTCTTCTTCAGTTGGCATGTATTGTAGATTGGTAACCCTATCATGGTAATCTTGATTTTCAATAACGTAACGCTGAATTTCTTCAGGGGAGGGGTCGTAGCGAGCATATCCAAAAAGTTCTCTCAAGTAGTCTACCAACATCAATCCTAAACAAGAAGCAGTGGTTCCTGCACTTCTGATAGGTCCAGAAAAATAGGCAATAAAATATTCTTCCCCTTTTTTTGTTTTTCCGAGTTCAATTCCTGTAAAACCTTCAATTGGAGAAGATACCACCCCAAGTGTATTATAAGCAAATCCAATTCTAATGCCGGCTTCTATTGCCTCAATTAAACTTGAAAATTTACAAAATTTCTGTTTTGCAACTTCTTCTGCAATCTTAAATGAAACCATTGGATCTAGTTTACCATATAACTCTTCAAACTTCAGGATTCTCTTTACAATACCGGAATTTTCCATCTGGGGATAAAGCGTAGAAATAAGACCCACAACTTTTTCAGCAAGACTTTTTGTAAGAGGGATTTCAACCTTATTTGTAGGATCTAATCCTTTTTTTCTTGCTTCTTCTGCAAAACGATAGACTTCTTTTGTTTTCTCTTCAATTTCTTTAAAGTAATTTTGAGTGTTCATTTTTTAAGGGTTTATTTTTTATTCAAAATCTAAAATTTTTATGGATCTTGTTTTAGTATTCAACATAGGAACTTTACAAAAATCAGGGGTATTTCCTTTTCGTTTATTATATGAGGTTTCTTGCTCCCAAGTAGATGTAGATATAATAAGGACTCCTTTGTAAGAAGAAACTTCCATTTTGTGGGTATGACCCGAAACAAAAATATCTGGAACTTTTTTAATTAGAAGTTCATCAATTTTATGTGGAAAATATTGAACTGAAGAATTAGTAGGTGCAAGATGTCTGTTCTTTAGTAAATAAATCATAATTTTATCAGGTGCATTAAGTCCTTTTTCAATTAAACTGGGAATATTATTTGCATAATAAGCATAAGAAAAACCATGATAAGTCAAAACATCAAAACCAGAAAAATTTAACCTTTTATCTGCTCCAATGTTAACATAAGAGGGGTTAGGAGTAAAAATCAGATTTTTTAAATTATAAAGTGGCCAAGCATATTTTTCGTCTAAGGGGGGTTGAGGTTCCATAAGTCTTACCCCATCATGATTTCCAGGAGAGATAATAATCTGAATATCTTTCCTAATTTTTCCTAAAAGATTTGCCAATCCCTGAAACTGCTCTTCAATATCTTCAACATAAAGATCTTTTTGTTGAGAGGGGTAGTTTCCTACGCCTGCAACTACGTCTCCTAAGATAAATAGATATTTTATTTTTTTTATTTGATCAAGGTTTGTATTAGAAACTTCTCCATTAATATACCTTATAAATTTTTTAAAATTTTCTTCCATAAAAAGTTTACTCCCATAATGTAAATCTCCAATAAAAAGAGCGTATTCTTCTATTGGAGAGTGTTTTTTTTCTAAGGGGCTGATATCTGGCAGAATTATATTATTAACAAAGAAGATATTTTGATCTCCAAACCCACTAAATCCTAAAATCGTATCTAGAGATATTTCTTCTGCTAAAGCATAAATTTCTGGTTTGTTCTGGTTTATTATAACCTTTATTTTTCCGGTGAGATCCTCAACTTCAAACATAAGGTTCTTATTTTTAGTTACCTTCTTTTGAGAGACCATTCCAATTATAGAAACTTTTTTACTTTGGCTTGAAAGTTTATTTATTGATACCAAGTCATTTAAGTCTCTATGTTCTTGTAAGATTTCTTTCATTTCAGAGAATCTGTTTCTCAAATTTTTAACAAAATCGCCAACTTCTATCTTTTTAATTAAAGGTTGTTTTTTAGACAAAACAATTACCTTTTTGTTTTCTTCGGATTCGATGATATCTTTTTTTCTTTCTTCTTGATGAATGATCGAAGTATAATCGGGGGATTCTTTTGAAGAAACAAAATCTTTTGATGAGAGCAAGGGGGTGTTTTTTAAAATAATTTCTTCTGAAGGACTATTTTCTGAAATTTTCTTTGAGATCTCAATTTCGATTCCAAGTTTTATTTTTAGTTTTTCTAATTTTTCTTGGCTTTCTTTGGGTAAATCTAAAACAAGATCTTTAACAATTTCTTTGTTATTTTCAAGTAAACTCTTAGTTATTATCCTACTTTTGGTACACTCCCGAATTTTTTCCATAACTAGCTGGACGGATTCTATATCTTTTGTATCACTTAACAAATTTAATACTTCTTTATCTATTAATAATCCTTTTTCAATACAAAATTTTAAAATCTCTTTTTGGTCCATTTTGTTCTTTATTTTAAAAGTTTAAATTAAGGCGGCTTTTATTTTAAGATGCTCTATCTAATCTAAAATTAACTTTTTTAATATTTAGGAAATTGTTTAAATTCAAAAGGCATATCCAATACCCAGAGAGTATTTTCAAGGAAATTTATTTATAATCTAATACTTCTTCAATGATGGCTTTAGATTTTTCAATCAGAGATTTTGAAATTGCAAGTTTTATTTCCCTCATTCTTCCACCCCTCCCTTTTGAAATAACTCTTACATTAATAATGCCTAACATATCAAATTCTTGAATGATATCTCCTACTCTTCTTTGGGTAAGAACTTCAGATTTATTTTTTATACAAAGTTCTTGATAATGGTTATAAACATCTCCTGTAAAAAAAGGACCCTCTTTGTGCTCTGATAGTTTAATGATAGAATAAAGTACATATTGAAATTGTTTAGGTTCTGTTTTGATAACTTCTAAAATTTTTTCTCTTTCAATTTTAGTGTTAGATTCATCTATATGTTTTAAGAGTATTTTTTTAGAACCTTCTCTTTCCGCAATTTCTCCAGCGATTCTCAAAAGGTCTAATGCTCTTCTAGCATCACCATGTTCTCTAGCAGCAAAAGCAGCACATTTAGCTATAACTCCCTCAGCTATAGCATTTTCTTTAAAACTATCTCTAGCTCTTTGATTTAAAATTTCTTGAAGTTGTATTGCATTATAAGGTGAAAATACCACCTCTTCTTCAGATAGACTACTTCTTACTCTGGGGTCTATCCCTTCTAAAAAAGTCAAATCATTACTTATTCCCACTACACAAATTTGGGTCTGAGATAACTCTGAATTAAGTCTTGTAAGATTATAAAGAAAATCTGTAGATATTTTTTTAACAGCTTGATCTATTTCATCAAGTATAAGAATTAAGATTTGTTTTTCAGAGTCTAATATTTCTATAAATTTGTTATAAACTGTTTCAGTAGGTAAGCCTGTATTAGGTATTTCTTGGCCTAATTTTTTTATTAATTCAGCAAGAATTCTATATTCCGTATCAGATACTTTCTTTAGCTTACAATTAAGGTATTCTATTCTTAATTGGAAATCATTATCTTTTTTTACCCTTCGAAGTAATTCATCTTTTACATAATGTATAGAAAGAGTCTTACCTGTACCTGTTTTGCCATAAAGGAAGATATTACTTGATTTTTCTCCTCTTAGAGTTGGTGCGAGAATAGAAGCAATTTGTTTGATTTGTTCACTCCTATGAGGTATTTCATGGGGCATATAATTGGATTGTAATACAGATTTATCTTTAAAGATGTAATTATTATCAAAAGATTCAAAAATTTTATCTAATTCTTCTCTCATTTTTTATTTTTATTAAAGATTATTAAACAATTTAAAGGTTATTAAACACACACGTCTGTTTCTTATGGAAAAAAGAAAATTTAATAAATCTCAACGAGAAAAAATTTTTTTCTTATATAAAAGGTTATGACTACTAATAAAGAAAAACACCTCTATTTCTTATGGAAACCACTTTTTAAAAAATAAAATAATTTTATCTATATATTATATCATATTATATTATATTATATTATATTATATATATTTTTATAAATAAAAAATAAAAAATAAAAAATAAAAAATTCTTTTTTAAATATTTCTATAAGAAACAAGGGGGTGAGTACCTTTATTTGAATATTCATCTTAATATCCACTAATTTAAAAATTTGAAGTAAAAGCTACATATTGAAAAACCTATTTAATTTCATAGAAAAGTTTATATATTATTTTCTTTTGAATCAAATATGTCAGATGGAAAAAAACCCTTTAATCAAGTATTAGGAAAAATGATAGTAACTAAAGAAGGAAAAAGATTAGGTTTTGTCAAAGATATCACCTTTGAAACAAGATCTGGTGAATTAATCAATATAGTCTTAAAGGATTCAACTCCTTATACAAGAAACTTGAACTTAGAAAAGACTCATTCTAAAGAACTCCTTGTTCCATATAGTGCTATTATTGCTATTGGGGACTTTGTGGTTGTTTCAGAAGAAGACTTAGTTTAATCCTAATTTAATAAAAACCAAAAGTTTAAAAATCTCTTTAAGATTTATTTAACTATGAAAGTTATAGGTTTTAATTTTACTAAAATAGATGCTGAAAAAATAAAAGAAAATTCAGAGGGCTTAAAATTAAAAATTGGCACATCCATAGATATTTCTCAAATTAAAGAAGTAAAGTTTAAGATTCTTAAAACAAAAGAACATATTTTAGGTATAGACTTTAGTTTTAATGTCAAATACGAGCCTGATATGGCTAAAGTAAGCTTACTAGGGAAACTTTTAGTTTCACTTGAACCAAAACTTGCAAAAGAAGTTCTTAATCAATGGAAAGACAAAAAAATGCCTGAAGACTTTAAATTCTTCTTATTTAATGTAATACTTAAAAAGTCTACTTTAAAGGCATTATACATCGAAGAAGACTTAAATTTACCGCTTCATATGCCTATGCCTTCTTTTAAGAAAGAAAATAAGGAAAGTAATTAAACTTATTTAATTTCTTTTTTTTATGAAAATTTCTGAAGGAAAAAGGACTAAAATTTCTGAACAAATACTCTCTGTTCTTTTTTCCAATATGCCTAAATCCTTATTTACATCTCATATCGCCAAAGAAATCGCAAGGGATGAAGAATTCATTAAAAATCTTTTAATTGAATTAAAAAAACAAGATTTAATAACAGAAATTAACAAAAACCCTTTAGGTAAAAAATATCTAAGAAGATCTAGATGGAGATTAAGTGATAAGGCTTATGAAGCCTATAAAAGGATGAACAATGCCCTTTAGTTAATATTCCTTTTTGGATATATACTCTTACACAATCTTAAAGTTTTTATACTTTTAATATACCTTTTAAATATGGACCCTATAAAAGATTCTTTCGATAAGGTGAAAACAGACATAATCTTCCTTTATGAGGAGCTAGATATACTTAAGAGAGATATTCAAAGTACCAAAAAAGAGATGATAAATTTCTGTGAAATCTTAAAAGAGATTAATAATTCTATTAAATTACTCCCAAAAAAAGAGAATAAAGACGTTATTTATCCCCCCTCTTCATCTAAATATCTTTCGACACATAATGACCAAAATAAGACAACTCCAACACATAATCCAACACATAAAACACCCTTTAAGGCTTTAAATAGCCAAAATTTAGTACTTTCCACTGGAAATAGAGGGGTTCCAACAGACAGACAGACAGACAGACAGACAGACAACAAACAGCTGTTTGTAACACCTAAAGACTTTCAGCAAGAAAGGCCTTTAAAAAAAACACCTAATTTCGAACAGGAAGAGGACCAGAAGACTATTCTCCCCGTAGAATCATCTTTTTCCGAATACAAAAAAGATAATCTAAGTTCAATAGATAATGCTGCAAGGATCTTAAGTTCCCTTGATAGTATCAAAAAGGACATTAGGTTAAAGTTTAAACGACTTACAGAACAGGAGATACTCGTTTTTTCGACATTATATCAAATCGATGAAGAAGAAGGTTACGCAGAGTATAAAACACTCTCTAAAAGACTTAATCTCAGTGAGAGTTCTATTAGAGATTACATTGGAAGATTAATCAAAAAAGGGATCCCCGTCGAGAAAAAGAGGTTAAATAACAAGATCATTCATCTTTCTATTTCAAAAAATCTTAAGAAAATTGCCTCACTTCCTACTATTTTAGAACTAAGAGACTTATAAGTAGTGCATTCTATATAACTTTTTCTCTTCACCGAATATCTATTAAAAACAAAGATTCACTTTTAATTATCTCACTTTTTGACCCCTAAGGCTTTAATCTCATTAATTTTAACATTTTTGAATAAAAAACCCCCTCTTTTTATCTCACTTTTATTAATCCAGAACCTTTTTTAGCTTATCTTTACTCACTTTTACTCTTTTTTTTGATCTTTATTTTGGTTTTTTTCTTGTTTAACTCTCACTTTTACTCTTTTGAGCATCTTTTCTTTCATATTTTCAGGGATAAATACCCTCTTTTTACCATTTTTTTCAATTATTTCTTCAATCAAACCCTCACTTTTCTGTTTTATACGATTCAAATGACCTCTTACTGTTGATCTCTCTTTACCTAAAATGGCAGAGACATCTTCATAACTCAATCTCATATCTGAATTTAAAAGAATCCACACGATTGCTCTTTCTGTTACTGAAAATTGGTCAAAATTTGGTGATTGAACAGCTGTTTGAACAGCTGTTTGAACAGCATAAACACCTGTTTGTTTATCAAACAGCTGTTTGGGTGTTTGAAATTGCCTGTTTGGTTTTAGTTCATTCATTATAGAAATCACATTTTTTAATCCCTCTATTTCTTTATTAACCGACGACAAAAGGATTTTAATGTCTTCAATATCTTTTTTTTGTAAATTTTTTTCAGAATCTAGGTGTTTAATCCAAGCACCCAAAGAGGTAATATCTTTTTTTACCGATTCAAAGCCCTTTTTTGTATCTTCTTTTAAGGCATCAACCCCCTTTTTTCTAAAAAACCAACCAAACATATCATTATGTATCTTTTATCCTTTAAAAATCTTTTTCTTTTTCGACGACAATTCTTTAATTATACTCTTTTAATATGTTTAAAAGGGGATCCTTAATTTGACTTGATTATGTGTCGAAGAACCTCGATTTCTAATGGAAAAGGGCAAATAAACACCCCCAAACAGCCTGTTTAAACACCCCCAAACAGCTGTTTAAAAAATAAACACCCTTAAAACAATGCTTAATCTTTGTTTAAAAAACTCCTTTTCACGACGATAAGTACCAAAAAAAGGTTAAATAAGAATTTTCAAATCCTCTTTATTTGCACTAAGATAACCTTAGTGAACACCTGCCCCCCAAAAATAATGAATTTGAAATTTTACCGCCCTATCACTAAAAATAAAGTAGACTTTTTCCTCTCTAATGTTTTAATCTTTATACTCTCATTTTTTGTTAAGATGTTCTTATTCTTCTTTTCTTGGTATTCGGGCTCTTAATTTTTTCTTAAAATTTAAAGTGCTTAGTATTTCCAAGAGGATTGATTAAAAAGAGTGTTTTTATTGTGCCCTTGGTTTAAGGAATGATAAACTCAAAAATGAACACCCCCTTTTCTTAAGTTCCTTTTTTAGATCTTAAACTTCCTTTTTGATATCAATACAATCCTCTAAAATAATTATTCCGTGCACTAAGATAACCTTGGTATACGGGAACCTTAAAAATTAAATTTAACAGAATTTCAAATGCTTTTTAGATGATATCCTAATGTAAAAACCCTCTAGTCTAATTTTCTGAAAAAAGAGCTTAATTTGGCTCATTTAAGACCTTTTTTTTAGAAATATCGTTAAATTTATATACTTTGGGTGCGTGTAGTGAACGTGAACCAGCAAACAAATGCCCTTAGTTCACAAGGCATTTCCGTGAGAATTACAAAAAACCTAAAGAAACATGCACTTTCTACCCTAAGTGCACACCAAACCTAAAAAATGGGGCAAAATTTAAGCTCAGATAAAGATAATAATCCTATAAAACCTAAAGCCGCAATTTATGTAAGGGTCTCCACTGAAGATCAAGCGAAACACGGAATTTCTTTAGCTGCTCAAGAAGAGGCCTTAAAAAACTATTGTAATGCTTTAGGATATGAAATTTTTGATATTTATAAGGATGAGGGAAAATCTGCGAAGAATATTATTCAAAGGCCCAGAATGAAACAGATGTTAGAAGATGCTCAATTAAGAAAATTTCAAGCAATCTTTACTTACAAATTAGATAGGTTCTCAAGAAGTTTAATGGACTTAATTACTACAATCGAAAAGCTAAAAGAGTGGGGAATTGATTTTGTTTCTTTACAAGATAAAATAGAAACAACTAGCGCAAGTGGGAAGTTGATGTTTCACATCATTAGTGCATTTGCCGAATTTGAGAGGAATGTAACAAGCGAAAGAACAAAGTTCACAATGAATAAAAAGTTTGAGGATGGGGATTTGATAACTCGTGCTCCCCTTGGATACAACGCAATCAATAAAAAGCTTGTTCCAAAAGAAGATTCTTATATAATTCAAGAGATTTATCAAACCTTTCTTAACACAGATACCTCACTAACACAACTAGCAAAAAAATATAATCTTTCTGTAAATGGGTTAAAAAAAGTACTTTCTAATGAGACCTATCTGGGAAAAATCAAATTTGCAGGAAAAGTTGTTAAAGGTAAACATACACCCCTGATATCCCCCGAACTTTTTGAGAAGGTTCAAAAGAAATTAAAGGGGGGCATAATCTTTAAAGGGATTAATAAAGAAAATTATTAAGAAAAAAAACAAATAAAAGATTCAAAAAAGATATTTCTAGGGCGCCTTATTTAATAAATACCTACGAGAGGGAGAATTCCCCCTAAAAATAGGATACTTATAAAAAAAGCAGATTTATATAACTTAAACCACTTTTTTTGTTCATGTAGGGCAACAAAAGAGTAACTTAAATCACTTAAAATATTTACCCCAAAAAAAATTAACCCGATTTTTAATCCCCCAAAATTTCCTAGAATTGTGCCTATGACATTAATAAGAAATCCATATCCCAAAATGAATGTGAAAAAAGAATATTTGTTCCATTTATCAGGATGTTTTGAATATGCTTGTCTACTTCTGCTAAAAGCAGAACTCAAAAGGAGGGGGATAGTAATTGTTATCTGCAAAGAGAAAAGGCCATTTTCATGAAAAAGTTCTGGACTTATATTAGCAGTAAAAATGAAAAAAGTAAAACTAGCTCCCAAAAGCCATAAAGTTATAGATGCCCTAGATGCAGATTTAAGCTTGTGGTAATCCTCCATCCCTTAAAAGATTAAAAGATATTTATAAAATTTCCCCTTTACTGTAAATATCAAAAAGCATTTTAAAAATTTTTTAAAATCTGCTTAAGACAAAATAAGTTTAATGGACCTAATTACTCTCCTTGAAAAGCTAAAAGGATTTTCCCAATAAATTTATATTTATAGCAAAATTTAGGGTATTATTATGAAAATAAGAAACGGAAAACTAACAGATAAGAAAGAATATTTGAAAACTCAAAAAGAAGCTTTTCCTAATATTAATACTAAAAGAGATTCCAAATTCTTTGAAGAAAAAATTAAGAATAAAGAAATCTTCGTTTTGGAAGAAAAGGGTGAATATGCGGGACACATTTGTTTTGGAAAGCATTTGTTAAATCCGCCCTTTGTTGGTTCAATATTCATTGAAGAATTAGCAGTAAAAGAAAAATTTCGGGGAAAAGGATTTGGGACTAAACTAATGGAAAAGTTAGTTAAGTTTTGTAAATCTAAGAAAATCCCCACCATACATTTAGGAACAGGGGATACGGGAAATAGCAAAGTGATGAGATATTATGAAAAGCAGGGATTTAAAAAAGTCGGTTGGCTTAAAGATATTAACCCTAATTCTGAATACAACCGCCCCCAATTTTTCTATGCAATTATGATAAAGGATTGGAAGAAACAATAAAGGGTAAGTTTGAGTAATACTACGCATAACCTCAAATTTAAGGGGGGTTTTGCTTCACAAAAAATTATTCTATACTCCTTTGTTTAATAACCAACTTAAGGAGAAGAAATGTCTTTATATCTATCTAGTGTTCTTTCCAAAAAATGACTCGAATTTCTCGCAGAAAATTGGTGGGATAAACTTACTGAGTTGAAATATCTTTGATTAAGTCTATTTAAAAAATAATCTAAGGTCATTTGAAGTGTTCTTTCCCAAATCATGGGATCATTTTTTTTACCCTGTAAAATTTTTCCATAGGGTAGGATTAATATTTCAGAAGTGTTATTTTCGTAATTTCTAAGGGGGCTATCTTTTTCAGTAATAATAACCGGACGCACAGAATTTTCCAAGGCTTTCTTTGTAATTTCAGCGCCTTCTAGAGTTTCTAACTTGTAATCAGAAAAGACAAATTGATACCAATCCCCATTATTTGAAAATTGGTCCCCCTGAATCATCTCTATGGCTTTTTTTGAATCTGATGCATAATCTACTCTTAATCCAACCCCCTCAAGATACTCCTTCGCTGCGAAAAAGTTCTCTTCAGAGGGGTCAACAATTAAAACCTTCTTCGTTTCCAATCCTGAAATTTTTTCTTTAATATCCATTTTTATTTTTTTTTAATTTTTAATTGATTATATAATTTTAAGCAGACCACTCCTGAATCTCTAAAAAACTTCTATCCCACTCTGGATAAAACTCATCAAATTCCTCCAATCTTTCAGGAAGACTTCCTCCAACCCCAATAACATAACCTCCTTTTTTTCTTGTTTCTTCCGCGATAATCCTTCCTCCATAAGCTGCGTTGGGAAATTCAAGGTTTGTTATAACTAATCTATAGCAATTTTCTCCGACCTTATTAATTCCTTCTTCTAATGTTTTAGCAGAGTCTACTCTAAATGAATTACCTAAAATACGTTTTAACAAAGTTCTAGTTTTTTCATCTTTTTCAACTAAGAGTAAATCTCCCATCTCACTCAAAATTTTTAAGGGTTTATAAACCTTTCGTATGTTACTACTACTAAATAACTATCAATCCTGTTAATCAATTAAAAATACTCGAAACCTAATTTAAGCGTACTAGAAAGGCACAATTAAGAAAAAAGCGCAGAAGTATACAAAGAAAAAATAATCAAATTATTAGAAAAATAAAAATAGAGGGGGATAAATCAAACCACCTGTATTATGGTTTAATCTTTTCTTTAGATAACTGAAGCACGAATAATTATTACATCCTCTAGGGGTTTATTTTGAGAATTTGTATTTACTCGTGATATTTCATCCACAATCTCCATTCCTTCAATTACCCTCCCAAAAACAGGGTGCTTCCCATCAAGATAGTTATTATCTACAACATTTATAAAAAATTGACTTCCACCGGTATTTGGTCCAGCATTTGCCATTGAGATCGTACCTCGATTATTTTTATCTAAACCAGTTCCAGTGAATTCGTCTTTAATACGGTATCCGGGATTTCCAGTTCCCGTTCCTAAGGGACATCCCCCTTGTATCATAAAATTTTCAATTACCCTATGAAATATAAGCCCATCATAAAATCCCTCACTTACTAACTTCTCAAAATTCCCTGCAGTAATTGGCATTTCTTTGTACAATTCGAGGATTATATTCCCTCTATTTGTTTCTAACAAAACTTTTGTATTTTCTCCATCTTGATTAAATATAGAATGTCCCACTATCAAAGGGCCCATTATAACATAACTTCCAAAAAGAAATCCAAGGATCAAAATTATCCCTAAAACTAAATAAATGGTTTTCTTTTTAATTTCCATATAAAGATACTTCTTTCTTAATTTTTATATTTTTTGATTTTAGTATACTCTACCGGCCCATTTAGTAAAAAAATCACCCTTTAACCCCCTTTTTAACCCCCTTTTTAACCCAATCTCGTCTCCTTTTAACAAAGCTTAAATATGGCCATTTATTTATTTAAATAATAAAATCGAATTGGAATTTTTCCAAAAAAGAAGAGTGAGAATACTTATGTTTGGGTGGGAACTTCCTCCCTTTAATAGCGGGGGCTTAGGAACAGCTTGTTATGGTTTAACCAAGAGTCTTTCAAATAAAGGAATGGAAATTAGTTTTGTTTTACCAAAAAAAGTTAATCTAAACCTTGATTTTATGAAGTTAATTTTTGGCGAAACAGATGATATGCCGATGAACCCTCTTTTTTCTAATCCTTACCTTAGTTCAAAATCTTCAAAGGAAGCCCTCAAATCAAAATCTCTTTATTATGCTAATTCTCTGATTGGTGAAGTGCTAAGATATGCTTCTGTTGCGGGCGATATCGCAAAAAAGGAAAATTTTGATGTAATTCATGCTCACGATTGGCTTACTATGAGGGCAGGAATAGAAGCAAAAAAAGCAACAGGGAAACCACTTATTGTTCAAGTCCATGCAACAGAATTTGATAGAACTGGGGGGAATAATAATCAATTAATTTACGAATTAGAAAAGGAAGGAATGGAAGCAGCAGATATTGTAATAACTGTTAGTAATTATACCAAAGGAAAAGTAGTAGAACATTATGGAATCAACCCCAATAAAATTCGCGTTGTTCATAACGGTGTCGATTTTGAAGATTATGGAGTTAATGAACTCTCGGAACTTAAAAGAAAAAACAAAATAGTATTATTCTTAGGAAGGATTACACTTCAAAAAGGTCCAGATTATTTTATTTATGCCGCAAAAAAAGTTTTGGATTATATGGAAGATGTCCTTTTTATCGTCGCAGGTTCAGGAGATATGCAAGAGTTCATGATTAATAAGAGTATCGAATTGGGAATTTCCGATAAAGTTCTTTTTACTGGTTTTTTAAGGGGCGCAGATATTGAAAAAGCATACAAAATGGCAGATGTTTATGTTGTCCCCTCTGTTTCTGAACCCTTTGGTATAACTCCTCTAGAATCAATTTCAAAAGGAACCCCTGTTATTCTTTCGAAACAATCTGGAGTTTCAGAAGTAATAAACCACTGCCTTAAAGTTGATTTTTGGGATGTGAATGAACTAGCTAACAAGATTATTTCTGTTCTGCAGTATCCCTCTTTAAAAAATTGTCTTAAGGAACACGGTTTAATGGAGGTAAAGAAAATTACATGGGATGCTCCTGCTCAAAGGTGTATTGATATCTATAATGAACTTTTGGAGGTGAAATGTTAATGGTTTCTGTATGTTTTTATTTTCAGGTGCATCAACCTTATAGGGTTAGAAAATACCCTGTTTTTGATATTGGAAAAAAGACAGATTATTTTTCAGATAACTCTGAGAGTAATTTAAATAATGAGAAAATTCTTAAAAAAGTCGCAACAAAATGTTATCTAAACGCAAATAAAGTTATCTTGGATTTAATTAAAAAGCATCCCCAATTTAAGGTTGCATATTCCTTCTCAGGCGTTATTCTCGATCAGTTTATTGAGTTTTATCCAGAGGTTTTAGATTCTTTTAGAGAACTTGTAAAAACAGGAAATGTGGAGATTTTATCTGAAACATATTATCATTCTTTATCTTTTTTATTCGACAAAGAAGAATTTAAAGAACAAGTCAGAGAACACAACAAAAAAATAAAAAAACTTTTTGATTACACTCCTAAAGTTTTTAGGAACACAGAACTTATTTATAATAATGACTTAGCAAAAACCGTAGAAGAAATGGGTTATGAGGGCGTAATTGCAGAAGGTGCAGACCACATACTCGGTTGGAAATCTCCTAATTTTGTTTATCAACCTCTGAATAGTAAAATAAAATTATTATTAAAAAATTATAAACTGAGCGATGACATCGCATTTAGGTTTTCTGAGAGAAGTTGGGAATCCTGGCCCCTAACAACAGAAAAATTTTCAGAATGGGTTAACGGGCATAATGGATCTGGAGATGTAATTAATCTTTTTATGGATTACGAAACCTTGGGTGAACACCAATGGGAAGAAACAGGAATTTTTGATTTTTTAAGAGCTCTTCCTCAAAAAATTTTAGAGCATCCAGATAATAATTTCAAAACTCCTTCAGAGGTGATTAGGGATTATCCTTCCAGGGGAGAATTAGATTTTCCTTATTTTGTTTCTTGGGCAGATGTTGAAAGGGATTTAAGCGCTTGGCATAGCAATCAGATGCAACAGTCTTCTATGAACAGTCTTTATGCTTTAAAGGAAGATGTTCTAAAAACAAAAGATCCCGAGATAATTAAAACTTGGAGAAAACTTCAAACCTCAGATCATTTCTATTATATGTGTACAAAATGGTTTGAGGATGGAGATGTTCATAAGTACTTTAATCCTTACGAAAGTCCGTATGAAGCATTTATAAATTTCATGAATGTTTTAAATGACTTAAAATTAAGAGTATCAAAAAAAGAGATAAATGAAAATTCAGTTTTCCCAGAAGAGTTTAAAAAATATCCCGAAATAGAAGGTATTGATTAAAAGCTTAAAGGGTCGAGATAACTGATTAATCCAATAGATTAAATTTATAATCAACACAAAACATTAACATAGAGTTGAAAGGAGGTGTGTGGGAAATGGAAAAAAAGATAAAAAAATCTTCAAAAACTTCTGTAAAAAAAGAAAAGAAAACAAAAAAAGGACCGATAAATGCTCCAGATGAATCTTGCTTTTGGGTCTGCAACGGCGCGGTATTGAAAAATTTAAAAGATCTTGCAACAGCCTTAGAAGGCATGTCTGAGGAGGACTATGCTTTCCACGCAAATCCTGAAAAAAATGATTTTAGTGCTTGGGTAAGAGAGATTCTTAAAGATTCAGCTCTTGCTACATCTTTGATTAAAGCAAAGTCTAAAAAAGATGCAGTAAAGGCTGTTAAGGCTAAATTAAAGAGGTTATAATAATGTCTAGACCTTTAGTTTTAGGGAATGGGAATGTGGTTGTTTGTATTGATAAATATGCCCAAATAAAAAATTTTTATTATCCTTATCCTGGGAAAGAGGACCATGTTAAAGGCCACCACCATAAAATAGGAGTTTGGGTTGAAGGTTCTTTTTCCTGGACAACTGCTCCAGGGTGGAATATTTCTATTAAATATAAGAAGAACTCTCTTGTTGGAGAAACTTTCTTAACAAATAACTCTTTAGGTGTCGAATTAGTAATTAATGATATAGTTCATCCTGAAAAAAATATCTTTCTTAAAAAAATAAAAGTAAAAAACCTTTCAAACCAGAAAAAAAATGTAAGGCTTTTTTTAAACCAACATTTTAATATTGCAGGAGAGAACATTGGGGATACTGTTTTTTTTCATCCCTATACCAATTCCCTTGTGAGTTATCAAGGAAAAAGATATTTTTTAATAAATGGCTTTTATAAGAAACAAGGATTTTTTCAATACGCAACTGGAGCTGCAAGAGAGGGATCCAAAGAAGGGACATTTCGAGATGCAGAAAATGGGTGGTTAAGTGGTAACCCTATTGAACATGGTTCTGTAGATTCAACTGTTTCATTTGATTTAAATTTATTTCCAGGAAAGGAAGAAACACTATTCTTTTGGATTACAATCGGTAAGAATTTAGAAGAAGTCAAAACCCTGAATCGTTTTACTTTAAGAAAAACCCCTAATCAGCTTTTATTAGATACTGAAAAATACTGGCTTAAGTGGATTAAAAGAATAAATTTAGATTTCTTAAATTTAGACAAATCAATTGTAGACCTTTTTAAAAAATCTCTCCTAATTATTAAAACACACACAAGTCCTAATGGGGCAATTATTGCTTCTTTAGATACCGAGTCTATGGGGTTAAAGAAAGATAATTATTCTTATATGTGGCCAAGAGATGGAGCTATGATTTCTAGGGCATTGGATAAAACAGGATACACAGAAATAACTGACGCTTTTTTTAATTTTTGTAAAGACGTTATAAGCAAAGACGGATTTCTTTATCATAAATATCTGCCTGATAAGTCTATTGGTAGTTCTTGGCACCCTTGGTTAAAAGGAGACAAAATTCAACTGCCTATCCAAGAAGATGAAACAGCGCTTATTTTAAGATCTCTTTGGAAGGGATATAAACAAAATAAAAGGAGAAAAATGTTGAAAGAACTTTATGCTCCTTTGATTAGAAAAGCAGCAAATTTTTTAGTAGACTTTAGAGATAAATCAACAAATCTTCCAAAAGAGAGTTATAATCTTTGGGAAGATAAATTGGGGGTTCACACTTTTACTTCTTGTACAGTTTATGCTGGATTAATGTCTGCACATTATTTTGCTAAAGAAATGAACAAGGTTCGAGATGCTGGCAAATACCTCAAGGCCGCAAAAGAAGTCAAAGAAGCAATTTTAAAATATCTCTATGACAGAGACAAAGGCATTTTTGTTAATAGAATCTATCAGGATGAAAAGGGTAAGTGGAATATTGACCACACTGCAGATATCAGCACTGTTTACGGACTTTTTAAATATCGAGTTTTAGATGTTCATGATGAAAGATTGACAAGGACTATGGAAACAGTTCTCTCTAAACTTTCTTGTCCTCACCATTCTAAAGGGTTTTTAAGATTTGAAAATGATAATTATTTCCGTATTAATAACTCTTATTCTGGGAATCCCTGGTTTATAGCTAGTCATTGGGTGGCGGAGTATTATATAATCAAAGCAAAAAAATTAGATGATCTAAAACCTGCTTTAGAGATCTTTGATTGGACAGTTAAACATGCTTTACCAAGTGGGATTTTATCTGAACAACTAGACCCCTTCACTGGAAATTCTCTTTCTTATACGCCACTTATGTGGAGTCATGCAAGTTTTGTAGTTGCTGTGATAGAGTATCTCAAAAAGAAAAAAGAACTTGAAAGAAATAAAAGAACCAGAAAAAGAGTTTAAGTTTTTTAAGGATAAATAACTCTAATTTAAAATGGTATCCAAAAAGAATAAAATAAATAAAAGAGAAAAATTAAAAATCTTTGACGATAAATTCAAAGAAATTTTTTCTTCGCAGCTCTTTGTTATTGCAGGGGGATTAATCTCTGGGATTATTCTAGCAATGTACTCTGATAAAATTTTTATAATCCCCGGAATGTTCATAATTCTTCCTGGTTTTATGGCAATGAGGGGGGGAGTAAGCGGTTCTTTTGCTTCAAGACTAGCATCTGGCCTTTTTCTCAAAGTTATAAATCCCCAAAAGATAAATAACCCGATAGTGCGAGGGAATCTTGTTGCAGCATTTATCCTGAGTCTGATTATATCACTTGCTTTAGGACTTTTAGCATTTATTGTAGATTATCTTTTCATGGGAGTTATTCAACCAATGGTTATAATTCTTCCTTTTTTAGCAGGGGTTTTATCAAGCGTAATCTTAATCCCCCTCACACTTATTGTAACTTTTAAATTATTTAAAAAAGGCCATGATCCAAATAACATTATGGGGCCCTTTGTAACGACAGTAGGGGATATTGTTAGCATTTTCTCCTTATTGTTACTTTCAGTTTGGTTAGTAGTATAAATTTATAAAATGAGAAATAATAAACAACAACTCTTAGAGAAGTTAAATAGACTAAAAGAAATTGAGAGAGAAAAACATCACCCTTTAATTCCTAAGGTTCATAAAAAACATAATATTTCTAAAAGAACATTATTCTATATAAAGGAATATCCTGACAGAAAGAAAACTACTAAAACAATTCTTAGAGAAAGTATTAAAGTTCTTCTTTTTGCATCAATCATGAGTTCATTAGGCGGGATTGCCTTAGAAAGAATTGAAGAAGTTTTTCTTTCAATAGTGCCTTTAGTTATTCTTCTTCCTGCTTTAAATGATCTCGTTGGAAATTATGGAATCGTAATCTCTTCTAGATTTTCAACAATGCTTCATACAGGGAAAGTAAAAGAGAAATGGTGGAAAACGCCAGAGTTAAAAGTTTTATTCTTTCAGATATTACTTTTAACCTTAATTGCAGCTATTTTAAGTTCTTCAATAACCCTTCTTATAACATTTTTTTCTGAGGGGAGAATCTCATTTATCTTAATTCAAAAAATTATTCTGATGGTTGTAATAGACCTTTTTCTGATAATCGGGATTCTCTTTTTTATAGCTATTTTTGCAGGAATTCGAGTTTATAAAAAAAGAGAAGACCCTAATAATTTTTTAATTCCCATCACAACAGGAATTGCAGATTTTGCTAATATGGCTATTCTAGCATTACTTGTTTTAATAATCTTTTAAATACCCTCCTTTTGTCTTTTATAAATCAAAAATGTGTAAAAATGAAGAAAAAAGTTTTAGACTCTCACCCTCTTCTCTTACACTCATGAAGGAGTGTAAGAGGTGTTTTTGGCTTACGCATCATAACATCTGGAAGAGACCAACCGGGATATTTCCTAGTTTACCTTCTGGTATGGATAAGATACTTAAAATACACTTTGATAAATTTCGAAAGGAAAATAAACTTCCCCCTGAATTGGCTGAAAGCATAGAATGTTCTGATATGAAATTATTTGAAAATGAAGAGCTTCTAAAAATTTGGCAGGATAATCGAAAGGGGATTTCTTGGATAGATAAAGAAGGAAATGAACTTCGAGGAGCGATAGATAACCTTTTGGTTAAGAACGAAAAAATTATTGTTTTAGATTATAAAACTAGAGGTTATGCACTCAAAGAGAATACTCATGAATATTATCAGATGCAAATGGATATTTATAATTTTCTTTTTTATAAAAACAATTATCCCACAGAAAATTTTGCCTTTCTTTTATTTTATGTTCCTAAAGAAGTTTTACCTACAGGAGAAATTATCTTTGATACAACTCTTAAAAAGATTAATACTAGTCTAGAAAATGCGGAAAGAGTCTGGAAAGATGCCTTAATGTTACTGCACGGAGATTGCCCTAAAGAAAGATGTGAGTGGTGTGAAAGAACAGAAAATATTCCCCAAAGAACAAAAACAGTTGAATAACCCCTTCTTACTTAATTCTCCTTCTAATCTACCTTTGAATCTTCTAAAGATTTTTTACCTGGTTGAATATCTACAACTTTTATTTTGAAGAAAAGTTTTTCTCCTGCAAGAGGATGGTTTAAATCTAAAAGTATGTTTTCTTCAGTTACCCTATCTATTCTTGCAGGTATTCTTTCGCCATTAGGTCCTTGTAATATCAATATCATTCCAGGACTAGGCTCTTTACCCTCTGGATTTTTTGGGAGCACACTTTTTGGAATTTCTTTTTTAAGATCTTCTTTTATCTCTCCGTATCCCTCAGAAGGTTCTATAGAAAAATCTTTACTTTCCCCCTTCTCCATACCTAGAACTGCATTATCAAATCCGCCTATAACTTCCCCTGATCCTACTTTAAATTTTAAAGGTTGAGATTGCCCCTCTTTTTTAGAAGAATCAAATAGTTTACCATCTTTAAGCCTGCCTTCATATTCTATTTCAACAATATCCCCTGGATTAATTTTTTGAGTCATATAAACTCCAATAAAAAAGGTTTTTTAAGTGTTCTGGTTTTTTGGTAAAAAATTTACAAAAAAGTTAAAAACTCCAAGAGTTTTATAATAAAAATCAAATCTTTAAAAGAGGATGGGACCCCAAAACAGAAAACACAGAAAAGATTTAGAGAAAATCGCATCAAGCCCTGAAAAATTTGGATTTCCAGTAAAAAATATAATCTCTGTTTCCATAGAAGAAAATCTTTTTCATAAAGGAAAATTAAGGGCCCAACCTGACATTATCATTCTCGAAAGAAAAGGAGAGAATAAACTAGTCCACATAATAGAATACAAAAGTAATGGTAATGGGGAACTTTTACAAAGAGCACAAAAGCAATTACAAAATGCAGTGGCTTGGTTTGGGAGATACAGGCCAGATATTGATTTAGAGGATATTTATACTTACATCATTTCCGGAAGCGACCAAAAATATAAAGGATTATTTAATTGAATTTTATAATTAATCCCTTTTAATAAAATAATAAACCTTAGATAATAAAACATTTCTAAAAAATAAAATGACCCGAATGTGGAACCTGAATCCAGCATATCTTTGTACACAACATCTCTTAGGAGAGCATAAAGAGATTCATCAAGCAGTTGGAAGTATCTTAAAAGGAAGAAGTTTGAAGGGGCACCTAGAAAAAGGTCAGTTAGAGATTCATAATCTTAAAAAAAGACATGCCGAATTAGTAAGAGAAATGAAAAAAAGAAATTTTAATCATAACTCCCCCCTCCCGGATTTTGAAGAATTTTATGCTGGAAAAATAGACCCTCAAAAAAATAAACTAGATTTAATGAAAAGGTGTAAAAAATGTAGGGTTAGAATTAAAGATCAGGATAAGAAAGAAAAACAGACTTAACAAAGAATTTATAAATTTTATCAAGTTTTTTATTAAATGATTCCTAAAAAAGAGAATAAGAACGTTAAGGAAAAAAAAGAAGACCCTCTTTCAAAAAATGATCCTAAATTTCCTAAGAAAGTTAAAAATAAACCAAATCTAAAAGTCACTATCCTTTCTTTAATTGCAATAATCTTTTTGGTACTCACTTTCACAGTTCATTGGTTATTCATCATGGGCGCAATTATTATTATGCTAATAAATCAAAAAGAATTAATCGGTAAGGAGGATAAATCTGAGATTTAGAGATTTATCTCAAAAATTTCTTTTAGCGATTTGTTTATTATTTCTTCCATATCCAACTTTTTTAGTTCTTTTTCAAAAGTATCAATCTCTGTTTTAACACTGACCCTTTTACCTAAAAGACTACAACAATCCTTATACTCTTTTAAGCTTAAAAGATAAGTCCCAATCTTTTCTGAGAGATTAATAATTTCTTGTTTATCATAAGTTAATAATGGGCGGAATATCGGAAGATTAATTTTAAAAGAACTGGCATTTATGTTTTCAAGTGTTTGGCTTGCAACTTGTGCGAGATTATCTCCCGTGACCAAACCTCTTAATCTTTTATGAACCTGTTCTGAATTTTTTTCAAGGGCTATCCTTTCACCTAATTTTAGCATGTAATTTTTAAACATAACTACATCATACCTCTCGTCTATTCTCCCCTGGGACTCAAAAAAATAGATATAATATGGAATAAAGTAGACTTTAGAACTATACTGAAAATCATTTAAGATTTCAACTAGTTTTATGATTTTCCCCCCTAAAACATCCTTGTTTTCCTTATAAGTGTGAAAATGAAGGAAATCTATTTCGCACCCCCGTTTCATCATTAACCAAGCTGCAACAATAGAGTCAATACCTCCTGAGAGTAAACAAAGAACTTTCCCGGAAGTTCCAACAGGCAATCCTCCCAATCCCTCAAATCTCTCAGTATAAACATAAATCTTGTCTGTAATTTCAATAAAAATCTTTTTTTCAGAATTTTTATAATCAACTTTTATCCCTAAACTATTTGCAATCGAGCCAAGATTACTGTTGATCTCTACTGATGTCTTTGGAAATTTTTTATTAGCTCTTTTTGTTTTAAATGCAATTTTTTTTATCTTTTCTTTTTTTAATTGTTTTAAAATGCCCTTAACATAATCTTCAAGTTCATCTTGGTTGAGATTGATTTCCTTTACAAAAGAAAAATATTTTATTCCAAAAACCTTTTTCAAGAGGGAAGTAACTTCCTCTGGGTTTTTAGATTCAAAATCACAAAAAATTCTTTTCTCTTTTCTTTGAATACCTCCTAATTTTATCTTAGCTCTAAAAGAAGACTTTTTTATGTTTTCTACTAATCTTCTTTCAAAAAAAGAAAAATGCCCCCCCTTTAAACCAATCTCAGCATGATGGACTAAAACTTTCATTTCTGAAGAAGGGGGATTAATTTTTTTCATTTTTAATTTAAAATTTATTAATATAAAAGTCTTAAGTTTGAATATCTTTTAAAAAATGATTTATCTTATCTGATAAAATAAAAAAAGAGAAATAAAAAATTAAAAAAAACAAAGAAGTTTTGGTGTTTAGTAGCTTATATAACTAGATTTTCTTTTCTCTACTTCATCATCCCCAAAATCTTCATCTTCATCCTCATCTGAACTCTCATCACCTGCAAAATCTTCATCTTCATCCTCATCTGAACTCTCATCCTTTATTTTTGGGATTTCTTTTTTGGGTTCTTCTTTTTTCTCCCCTCCTTTCTTTTCTTCTTTTTCTTCTTGGGGGATACTTTCTTCTTTACCTCTTGGAGGTCTTGCTTCTTTTACAACGAGCTTTCTTCCTTCAACTTCCTTACCCTGCATTTCTTTTATTGCTTTTTCTGCTTCTGACTCGCTTTTATAGGTAACAAAACCAAAACCTCTTGACCTTCCGGTGTATTTGTTCGCCATAACTAAAGCATCTTCAATTTTCCCGTATGGTGAAAAAAGTTCTTCGAGCTTAACTTTAGTGACACTCCAAGGCAGGTTTCCAACATAAATTCTCTTATCCATTTAAGCCTCCGTTCTTTTAATTTAGTTTAGAACAAGACTAAGCCTGTCCATCTCTTTTTCTAGGAAAAAAACCACTTTTATAAAGTTAACTATACTTTTTGGCTATATGAAGTGTGACAAATGCGGATATGAATCTAGTTTAAATAAGAATAAATGGGGTTTGATTATCTGTGAGATATGTGATATATTCTCTCCAAAAGACCAAGATTCTTTTAGAGACTATATGCTTGAAAAAATTGATGGTTCTACTCTTGAAACATTTAGAAAAAATTATGTTTCTAACAGCGAAAAACAGAAAAAGACTATGTTAAAAAAAGCAACTCATGGTCGGCTTATGTCAAGGGCCCCCTTTGGTTATAAAATCGAGAAAGGTAACCTTATCCCCTCTGAAAATCAAAAAGAAGTAGAAGAGATATTTGAAGAATTTCTTAACGAGGACATTAGTTTAAGAAGGCTCTCTGAAAAAAGAAACCTTTCAGTTAATGGATTAAAAAAAATTCTTAAAAATTTTACTTATATAGGAAAAGTTAAGTTTAATAATCAGATTTATCAAGGGAATCATAAACCTCTTATTTCAGCAATATTGTTCAATCGAGTTCAGGATAAATTAGAAAGAATGAAGATAAAATAATCTTTTAAAAAAATTGTAACAACTACCTGAAAGATTTTTGCCTTTTACGTCTAGCTTTACTATCCCCTGGTTTATAAGCTTCTTTTCTTCTAACATCTGCGACTAAAAGCCCCCTGTCATAACTAAGATAAGCTTTTTCTATTTCTTTGTTTTTAGTTGCTTCTAAAATTGCTCTTGCTAAAGCTAATCTCGCTGCCTCAATTTGTCCTTTTTCTCCTCCGCCTTTAACGGTTATTTCAAAGTCAAAACTAATTTTTTGAATTATTTCTTTAGCAATTCTTAATGGTTCTTCTATTTTAAGGCGATTTAACATTGGAAGATGTTCATAAGATTGTTTGTTTATTGTGACTCTTCCTGTACCTTCTCTAGCAATTGCTCTTGCAACAGCAGTTTTTCTTTTCCCAGATGTGACTATTAATTTATCCATTTTTAGTTTCTATACCTCTCTTTGGAAATTGACTTAACTCTTACAAATTTATCCTTTTTATCTTTTCCAAAGAATATTTTTTTTGCGTTTTCAAATTCTAAGGGTGTGTGGGTGTAACAGTAAATTTTTTTATAAGCAATCTTTCCTCTTCCGGATCTATGATCAGGCAACATTCCCCTTATTGCTCTTTTGACAATCAAATCTGATCTTCGGGGATGCTTTGGCCCTTTTTGCCCGCTTCCAATTTTTCTTCTCCTCTTATCAAAATTTTCTCTAATATCCTTTTTATTCCCTGTAATTATAATCTCATCACAGTTTAGTATGACCACGTCTTCTCCTTTAAGCGCTTCCTTTACTACGTAACTCCCGATCCTTCCTAAAACAGCATCTTTTCCATCTACGATAATCATTTTATTTTCTTTAAAACTTTGATATCCCTTGCTTCGGGATTTTGTTTAATTTCTTCAATAATACTTAGAGTAGGTACTTTTAATTTTAATAGCTTCTCTTTAGAACTTTCTGAAAAATTAAATGCAATAATTTTTATCTTCTTTTTTATTTCCCCCTGAGAAAGAACTTTACCACAAATGACCACTGATTCTCCTTCTTTTGAAGCTTTATCAATTTCATCTAAGTTCAAGTTAATAAAGTTTTTTCTTGGACTAGCTAGCATTGAAGCAACCTGAATCCATTCAGGATATCTTTTAGCATTTTTTATAGTTTCAACTAAATTTTCGTTGGTTTTTTTCTTAAGTTGTCTATCAATCTTAGTTTTTGATTTCATTTGTATTATATCCTCGAGTGAATCCAAACAGAAGAATCAAGTCTCCTGCTAACGCGATTAACTCGCAGGGTTATGAGAATCTCAGATTTATTAGGTTTATAAGTTTTTTGATATCCATGCATTGTTACCTTAGAGGTTGGTAGATCGGTTTTTAAGTTTGTAAATTATCTTTATCTCATGGGAAATAAAGAGGAATTAATTAATTTGAGTAAAGTCAAATTACTGCGCAAAATTAACTTTAATTTAATTCTTTATTGCGCATAGTTGAATTATACATAATAAGGGGCTTTTTTATCGTCGTAAATATTAAAATCCCTCATATCATTTAATAAATTCATTATTGCGCAAAATGAATAAGTTTAAATACTATCTAAATATAAATAATTTATGGCGTGGAAGATACCTAAGTATAACAAGAATGAATTGAATAAGGCAGGAGAGATATTAAAAGATGAAAATAGTCCTGAAGAAGAAACAGCGAAAGCTACAGAGATATTAAACCACTGGAGAGCAAGCCATAGTTATCCTTTACATATTTTTCAAATGACTCTAAAAAATGTTTCTCAAAGATATGATAAAACTTCTTTAGTTGCTCAAAGACTTAAAAGAGCAACCTCGATAATTAACAAGTTAAGAAGAAAGTATGAAGGAAGAAAAGCTACAATGAATTTGTCTCAAATGCAAGATATAGCAGGTTGTAGGGCGGTCGTTAAAGATGTTAAAATTGCAAAAGAAATTTATGATGAATATTATATTAAAGGAAATTTAAAACACAAAAGAGTTGGTAAAAAAGACTATATCACCTTTCCAAAAAAAGATGGATATAGGAGTTTACATCTTGTTTATGAATTTAAAAGTGATAAAGGTAAAAAAGAATATAATGGGCTAAAGGTTGAAGTTCAAATAAGGTCTAAATTACAGCATTTATGGGCTACTGCAGTGGAAACAGTTGATTTTTTCACAAGACAAGCGATTAAATTTAACGAGGGTAGACCTGATTGGGCAGATTTTTTTAAGCTCGTGAGTTCTGCTTTTGCCATCAATGAAAATTGCCCAATAATTGAAGGAACTACTGCAAATGAAAAAGAATTATACACTCAAATAATGAATAAAGAAAAAGAATTGGAGGTAATACATCGTATGGAAGGATGGACTCACGCAATGAAATTTTTTAATGAAGAAGTAAAGAAAAAAATGAGGGGAAAAGTAAAATTTTTCTTATTGGAACTTGATATTTTAGGTAATAAGTTAAGTGTTAAAGCATATACTCAAAAACAAGAAAAACAAGCAATAGAAGATTACGATAAATTAGAAAAAAGGCACAAGGGGAGAACAGATTATGATGTTGTCCTTGTTGGTGCAGAAACAACCAAGGATTTGGAGAAAGCCTATCCAAACTATTTTGTAGATACGAGAGAATTTATTCTTGAATTGGAAAAGATAATGAGAAAAACAAAATAAATTTTTTTAGTTATTCACCAACCGATAATGTAACAACGCATGATATCCACTAAATGCGGGAAGAAGGATTCGAACCCTCGCAGGCACTAAGCCAAGTGGTCCTTAGCCACTCCCGTTTGACCGCTCCGGCATTCCCGCAAATATCTTAACGATGATAATAAAAACCTAGCATTTTTAAAAGATATCCCTAAGTAAACTTCGTTGATAAAACTCCAATCAATAGAAGAGACCTCTAAAAAGAGTATAACTAAGCTTTTTGAATGCTTTTAGATAGAGAATTAAGATCCTTTTTTAGTTCGCTTATAGACTTATTAAAAATTTCTTCAGGAGTCATTTGACCAAAAGATTCTATTGAGATTAAAAGTCCAGGTTTTATTTCTATATTCACTTCTCCTCCTCTTCTTTTTACAATTCCCTCGCAGACATCTGCAACTTCCTTTATTTGGTTGTCCATAATTGTAATTTTATCCCCCTTTTCTTTTATTTCTGCATTTGGACATACCTTTTTAATTTCATCATAAAAATCTTTAGTAGTGGTTATTTCAGAAATATTCCTGTAGAAGATAAATCCCGGGGAAAATTTTGAATGTTCTTCTGCTTTTCCTGCCTTTATTATTGCAGTTAATTTTAATTCCCGATTATTGGAAAGTAAGGTTATGGGTATTTTTTCATAAACAACTTCAACAGCTCCTTTTAACTCGCCAGAATAAACTACGCCTTCTTTCTTAGTCTCTAATGTTAATTTTTCAGGATTTTTTTCATCTACTTTTTTAAACTTTAATGGTACTAATCCTAACCTATGAGCAATAGTTTCATCATAAAGAGCCGAATCATTCCTAGAGATTTCTACTTCATCAATGGCTAATACGGGTATTTGATTAACATATCTTCTTATACAGTTTGCAAGAGTCTCACTTGTTTCAGCTATAAAAGAAAGCTTATTTTCCTTTTTTTCAATTTTTTTCATTTTATTTTCTTTAAACCTTTGTATTTAAATTTAATGTTATAACACTAACATCTCAGATTAAGGGGTTTAATCTCTTAAGGTCTCCTTCCTCTTCTGCCCCCTTTCTTTTTTGGGCCTCCTCTAGGAAATCTAGTTGTGTCTAATATATTCAAAATTTTAAATCCTTCTCTTGAAAGACTTTTTACTACTGCATTTGCCCCTGGGCCTGGTGCAGGATTTCTTGTTTTAGCTCTTATTCTAAAATAAAGGGAACCAACACCAATTTCTTTTAATGTTTCAGAAATTCTTTTTGAAATAAACATTGCAATCGTAGGGTTTGCTTTAAGTCTCCCATGTTTTGTAACCATACCCCCTGTAACCTTTGTAAGGGTCTTACCAGACATGTCGGTAACATGAACAATAGTATTATTAAAAGAGGTGTAAATATTAACAACAGCTTCAGCCTTTTTCTTCTCTTTTATCTTTTTTTCTTTTATTTCTTTATCTTCTTTTGAATCTGATTCCATTTCTTTTTCTTGAACGATTCCTGTTTTTTTTAACTCTGTTTCAGTAATTGCCATTTTATTTTCCTAATCTCCTTCCGCGTTTTTTGTAACGGGAACTGTTTTTTTAATTTCTTTTTTAATTAAAGATATTTTGTCCTCAAGATTTTTTGGGACAATGTAAGAAGGACTGTCTACTACTCGTCCATTCACTAGAATTTTTTTGTGAACAATAAATTGACGCGCATTTTTAGGAGTTGTCGCTAATCTTTTTTTGACCACAATTGTTTGAAGCCTTCTTTGAAGATAGTCTCTTTTTTCAAGAGATAAAACATCTGCAATAGATTTAACCTCTAATCCCATTTTTTTTAATTTTTCAAAGAACAACTCCCTATCTTTCTGCTCAGCGGGAATTAATTTTTTAGCCTTTTCTCTTATTAATTTTATCTTTGCATCTGCTCTCCAAATTTCTTTTTTATTTTTTAAACCAAACTCTTCTTTTATTTTAACCTCTTCATCAATTCTTTCCTTATCAAAAGGTCTTTTTGGTTTAGAATATTTCTTATGTTTTCTTTTCATTTTTTATTTTAATTTATTGATTTTTTTTCGATTTCTTTTTAATTCCTACACTTTTACTCCTATTCCTTCTGAAATTACTCTTAGTCCTTTGGCCCCTTACAGGTAATTTTGAACTATGTCTTATTCCCCGATAACTTTTTATTTTCTTGAGTCGCTTGATCTCAAATTCTGTTCCTAATTCCAAAGAAGTTCCTGTAAGGTGTTTGTCTTCTCCGGTTTCAAAATCCTGCCTCCTATTTAAGATAAAATGTGGTACTTGGGGATTTTTAATAAATTCTGAAATTTTCCTAATTTCTTCTTCTGTCAGCGAACCAATTTTTCGATTTTTATCAATTCCTAATTTCTTACAGGTTGCATTTGAAAGGCCCCACGAGACACCCTTTATTTTTGCTAAACCCGCATAAACCTTCATCCCCCCCTCGATATCCTCAGAGAGAATTCTAATTATCTTTTCTGAAAATACTTTTTCTTCTTTCTTATTAACATTTTCTTGATCCATTCTTAATATACAAATAACCTCAGTCTTTCACATCCCAAAAGTTCTTTAAATAACCTTCTTTCGATAGCCTTTTCCGGATCAGGTAAATTTTGGACACGTTCCTTCATTTCCTCAAAACTCTCAAAAGCCTTATCCTCCCTGGCTTTGATTATTTCCTGCATGTGTTTTTTTCCAAGTCCCGGTAAAAGTTCTATTTGGTGTATTCTTTTATTTATTGCTTCTGATTTATTGAAAAAATCAACAAATTCTTTTTCTCTATCTTTTACTACCTTCTTTATAAATTCCTCTAATTGGATTTTACCTGGTTCAGTCACCTTTTCACAGTCGAGTCTTCCAAGGATGTAGTAAACCTTGTCTCTTTTACCACCCCCGATATAAACCTTTTCCCCAACATCCAGAGAAACGCCCCTTCGGGGAACTAGCTCTAAAAGGGTTAGATTAATCTCTCCTATAGCTTGTGCTATGGGCATTAATTTCTTCTCCAAAGGATAACCATTTGGTAGATAATCTAATATGATTGCGTACTCTTCTTTTCTCATTTTGATTATTTAGACTCTTCAATTGCTTTGAATATTTTTTTTGATTCATCTTCGTCAAGACTGACATCATTGAAAATTTTATTTAAACTTTCTTGATCTTGAGGCATTAAATCTATAATCTTTGCTAGATGTTCGGGTTTCATTTTCATTAGCTCCAGAGCCTCAAGCTTTTTTCTTAGTTCTTTAGCCTTGGATGGACTAATTTTTACAAATTTTTTTATAAATTTTTTAACTTCTATCTCTTTATCTTTATCTCCTTTGAGATATTCAAGTGCTTCTGACATGCTTATTGGGTGCATCATTCTTGTTTTGGATTAATGTTTTTTATTTTCTTTAAATGGATTGGTTCAATTATAAATCTTTTTTCTTTGTTGTAATCCTTTATGTTTAATACACAAGATTTTCCCCTTTTTCCTTCTACAATTCCAGTTCTACCTTGCATCCTCTTAGGAAAACTAGCTTTTAATGACGGTTCCCTAACTACAGCTACAGATTCCCCGACTTCAATCTTTTGAAAATACTTTCCAAGGCTTAATTTTTTCTTTGATTTAGGTTTTTTCTTTTGAACCATGATTTACTCAAATTTGCCCCATTTAAAAAACTATCTTTTGGGCCAAAGAAACAAAATTTTTGAGAGTTATCTCTCTATCTTTTTTAAAATTTAGCCAATATATTTAAAACTTCATCAATACCTTGGAAAATTTTCTGATTCAACTTCTGTAGAAACCTGTTTTTTAGGAGTTTCTAAGAGGTTTGTAGAAACCAAGTCTCCCTTACTCCGAGCATCTTCCATATTCTTGATTATTGTATTAAACATCTTTTCACCCCAGACACTTTTTCCACATTTACTACAAAAATCAACGACGCATTCCTCAGAAATTTCTGCACCACAGTAAATACATTTTTTAGCCATTTTTTCAGCTCTTTTTTATGATTATGTAATCTTTTATTAAATAAGAGTTTTTAAAGATTTGCTCCTACTTCAAAATACCCCCGAATATCTAAATTAAATTTTTATAAGTTATAAGTCTAGGCGAAAGTTTTAAATAAGCTCCCAAAGATAAAGATTTAATCTATTTGAGAAAATTTAAGATGATAATCCCAATTCGTTGTTTTAGTTGTGGAAAACCAATTGCCCACCTGTGGGAAGAATTCAAAAAAAGAGTTTCTGAAGGAGAAAAGCCACAAAAAATTCTCGATGATTTAGGATTAGAAAGATACTGTTGTAGATCAATGTTCTTAGGTCAAGAAGATTATCTTGAATTGATAACCAAGTTTAAAAAAGCTTAAATAAGAGATACTCCAATTGTTACTTAATTTTCCATCTTGAAATATACCCGCAATTATCGCAAATCACATTTTTTAGGCCTTCTCTTATTCGAATTTTGGGATTTTTATAAGGATTAAAACATTTTTTGCAAAAGGTTCTTCTTTTGTTCCCTAGTTTTATATTATTAGCCATAGCTAATCTTTTTATTTTTAAAATTTCTTTTGGACTTTTGTTTTTTATATCTTCGAAAAATCCTTCAATTTCTTTTAAAGAATCGGATTTTGATAATCTCTTTTTAACCATCTTATTTAAAATTAAATTTATTTTATAAAACCATTTAAAGTCGAATAACAGGTAACGAGTAATTAATCTGGGCATAAAAAATACTTAATTAGATTTTTCTATGGGGTCATAAAGATTCAAAAATTCGTAAAAATCTTTTAGTTCTTTTATCTCTGCTACTTCGTTATAAGTGATATCCTCTGAACCTTTTATAGGATATTTAATCAAAATAGCTCCTGAGGGCAAATCTTTAAAGATATCTTCTTTAGAATAAACCATCTCATTTGCATAGTAATAACCCTCTAAGACCGAATACTTCTTTTTTATTCCTAAATTATTTTTAACAGTCCAAAAAGTTCTAACTTCAGTAAAAATTTTTTTTCGATATATATCCCCTAATTTTTTTGCATTAAATGCAGAGGGATCCACATCTGGGTGAAGATTAGCTAATTCTCTATCATATGCTCTTTTGCCCCATTGTAAGTCTAATTGTGTTGGTAAACTCAAACTACAGATGGGATTATCACAAAAAACAGTATAAACTGGTGGCCAGAAGTGTGGTTGAGTATAATTATCAATATCTGATTCAGCACCAAGAACCTGTAACATCTCTTGAGCATAAACAGCCATACTACTTAAAGGATTCATAATTACCACAGCATTGATTATTGTAGCACCATTGTATAATTCACCGTGCCCAGAATTTGTAGCAGAACGCCAGTTTATAACAATGTGCCCCGGTTCCGTAATCAGGTCAAGACATTCAACCCCATGAATAAATTTACCTGGTTGATTTAAAGGGTCAGAAAATCCATTAGTAAATTCAGGATAATAAAGTAGTGTTTGGTTTACCTTCATAAAATCAACACTCGTGGGGGTATATGTTCCTCCATAAGGATTCGTTAACCCTTGGGGATTAACACATACAATTGGTTTTTCAATCCAACGTGTTATTACCGTTGGAACATTAGGAATAGTATTAAACCTTATAACATTATTAAAGCCAAGTTCAATATAGTCATATCCATTTTGATTTGTTTGATTAGGAATGAGCGTAAAATTTTTTATTAATTCCGAATAATCTGAAGAAATAAATCTCGAGCTGTTATAAAAACCCTCTTTTGTTATTAAAAAACTCAAATCTTGATTAACACCTCTGAAAACGATAAAAGTGTTATTGTCATCTTTCAATCTTAAACCCCAGCCGTCAGTTATAACAGAGAAATTCATAATAGGAATTTCATTATAATGGTTACTGATCGCCCCTATTAGAGGATTTAAAACAGGGAGATAAATAATCTGTATTGTTTTTTCGATTTGTCCCCCTAAAAAAGAAACAAAAATCGTAAAATTAACAAAATTTTCTTCGTGATACAATAAATCAGCTTCTGGTATAAAATCAATAAAAATTTCTTTTGTATTGGGATTATAATTTGAATTAATCTGTAAAGGGGAGTAGGAAAATTCGACTTCAATGATTAAACTATCATTATATCCTTCAACATACTCAATATAATCCCCTAAAGAAAGATTAAATCGATGATTGTCATACTCATTAATAAAGTATAAATCCTGGAGATTAATCTGAGGAATAAATGGTTCAACTATTAATTGAACACTTGCCTCCCCAAATGTATAATTTTGGTTACCTGAAGTGTTAAAAGTGTAATTATAAATTCCTATATTAAGGATATCTAAATCTGGATTAGAAACAGCTTCCCCGTTCCGATAGAGCGTACAAAGTAAAACATCTGGACAATTAGTTCCTTCGATATTAGCAGGGTCTCCAAGAGTTATATTTAAATCTCCAGAAATATTTAAACTTGGAACTGCTTTTTCCACAATAAAAATTTGTTCATCATAAAAACTCGAGTAGTTTTCCTGATCTAATCTTAAAATTGAAAAGTTGTATGCCCCTGCACCGAGATTTTGCAATGAATCATTTTCTATGAGACTTCCATTTCTGAGCATCTCAAAAATAGAGGAACAATTAGACCAAGTTTTAAAAGAATCAGGGAAGGTTAAGGGAGAAGTTTCATTAAAATATATTAAACAAGGGTTATCATTCGGAGTTATATTTAAATTAAAGATGACAGAATTAGTGTTGCCTACAAAATCATTAACAAAAACTTCGATGAAGTATTCTCCAACAGCTAGATATCCTGTCCAATTTAAGAAACCATCAGAATTAATAACAAAATTCTGAGTATCGTTAATATAAAAAGATTCAACACCAGAGATATCAAATGCAGAAAAATAAGCTCCTGCCCAATCATAGTCGTACACCAGACTAAAATTATTTGGGACTGATAAAAATTCCGGGGCAATTGTATCTACAAAAAAGAAAATATGGCTTTCATTTAAGTTGCCAAAAGAGTCATTGACAGATACTTCCAAAGAATTCATGCCTTCAAAAAAATCAATAAAAAGAGGTTGGTGGTATATAGCTTCAGACCCGTTCCAATCAAACAAGATAGTATCGATAAAATCCCCTGAGACCTGAACATCTAACAAAATCTCAGTAGTGTTATAAACAAAATTTTCCGTAGGAGAAAGGATTTCAATTATTAGTGGATTATTAAAGTTTTCAACCATGACATTAAAGTCTATTCTATCAAATGCTGCAGAATCCACATCAATAACCATTGTATAAAAACTAAAATTTCCAGGAGCATTTGGCTGCAGTATCAAAAGACTTTCATTAATAGACACCCATGCGGGGGAATTGGGATCTAAATTTAAAATAAAATCATTGTCAATAGTTTCAGAATCAAGAAGATCATTTAAATTTAGGCTATTTAAAGAATTTGAGAATAAACTAAGGTTATACTCTTCTTGGATAAATTTAGGCTTTAAGTTAACTTCAAATAAAAACTCGTGATTAGAGTTTAAACGAAAAGCTCGAAACATTTCTAAATTCTCAAATTCCAAAGAATTTTCTTGAGAAAGAATGTTAAAAGAGAAGTTTATTATTGGAAATTGAGAATAGACGAGACGCGATGTTTCATTTATTTCAGAGGTATTCTCAAAGTTAATCTCTTTATAAAATAAATTTTTATTAATGTTAATAATTCCCAAATTAAAGAGGGGCGGATATTCCTTATTTCTTAAAATAATTATTTCTTCAAGAGTAGAATTAAATTCTTCAAAATTCAAATCATCGCTTCCCCGTTCAGATTCAGTATCACAAAAAATACTGGACCACACCCCTGCATCCAATAAAAAACTAACCTTTCCATTAATATCTGTTACATTAGAATAATTAAAATTATTACTCTGATTAGAAGATAAATTTACTAAAGCATCTTCAATAAAACTTCCTTGAAGATCTGTGATTGAGGCATTAACAAAAACAAAGGGTCCCGCTAGGACAATAGAAACCGGTTGTAAGAGTAATACTCCCAAAAAAAGAAGGATAACTAATCTTTTTATCATGATTTCTAGCCGATAAGAGTATTTATAAAATTTTCCGATTTATGATAACTTTTAAGTAACAACTAAATAAAAAATTTGTTAAAAAATACCCTTTTAAGATATCTTTTAAAAAAGAAAACATTAAGGCGAGAAATTAAAATAATAAAATGAGACAGCATTCACGTTTTGCATCTTTTAGGACACTATCCATGAACGCGGGAAGCTTAACTTCTGTGTTCGGAATGGGAACAGGTGTTACCAACTCGCTATGGCTGTCTCAAAAAATCAAGATTTAGGTATTTTATAAATCTTTTTATAGGGCTATATTCTGATAAACTTAAGCAGGGATAGCGAAGTGGTCAAACGCGCGGGACTCAAGATCCCGTCTCTTAGTGAGTTCGGAGGTTCGAATCCTCTTCCCTGCATTAAATTTTGATTTAAAGAGATTTAGAATTTCTTAAAAATAACTCTCAAGTTCCTTATACAAATTAAGATATCCTTTAGAAAAAAGTACAAAATAATTGTCGGTCAATTCAAAAGTTGACTTTCCAGATGAAAAAGATTCTTGAATGTAATCCTCATTATTAATCATCTTAAATATTTCTTCATAACTTGTTCTTAATGTTAAATCTGGATTATCTATAAACCCCCTACTTACAAAAAGTTCACCTTTAGAAACTTCAATAAAATAATCTCTTTGATCAACTATTATCTGTATCTTGGGTTTTATAGAAGTGAAAGGTATTTCTTGTAGATTGTAAAGCTTTAGTTTTATTGCGGCATACTCAATAAACTCCTTTTCAAGATCTTCAAGATTTATATCTGGAAAGTTTTTTTCTAGGATAATCCTTTTATCACCCAAAAGAGTATTAACAATCAAGTCTCTTCCTACTTCCCATACATCATTCATATTCTGAAATAAAAGTCCATACTTTGTAATTGGGTCTACAATTTCTCCAGTTGCAATCCTTTGTTCATACACTTCACTATAATCTTTAATGTTTAAGACTTGGTAAACGAATAACGAAATTAAGAGAATAACTAAAATTACTAAGATTAAGAAAGAAATAAGAACAATACTCTTTTTTTTAGGTTCTTTTTCTGGGGGATTATTCATATATTTTTATTAAAATTAATATTTATAAAGATTCTTTATAAGACTTATATATGCTCTCGTAGCTCAGCTGGATTAGAGCGATTCCCTCCTAAGGAATAGGTCGCAGGTTCAAATCCTGCCGGGAGCATTTTCACAAGATTTAAAATATGGTTTTTCAATATCATATAGGTAAGCGCTGGTGGTTTAGTGGTAGAACGTCAGCCTTCCAAGCTGAACATCCGGGTTCGATTCCCGGCCGGCGCATATAACAAGTACACCAAAAATGGACGAAAAAATTGAATCAAAAGAAAAGAAAGAAGAAAAAAAGGAAGAATCAAAAGAGAACTCAAGAGAACCTCTAAAGATTAAACATAAAGTAAAATTCAAAACAAAACTTGGAAAGTTTCATGATAAAAATTATAAACTTTTACTTTTAATTCCTATAGCAATTTTTATCTTTTCATTTATTTTTATGGGCGTCTTTTATTCAAATACTGGAGAATTTTTACATAAGGATATTTCTCTTACAGGGGGTACAAGTATAACTATCTTTGAGAAAATTGATATAAACACAATAAAAGACGACTTATCTAATGACCTCGGAAGTTTAAACGTTCGGGAAATTTCAGATCTTATAACAAGAGAACAGATAGCTGTTGTTATTGAAACAACTACGAATTCTACAGAAGCAAAAGGGATCCTTGAGGAATATTTGGGTTACCCACTTACAGAAGAAAATAGCGGAATTGAGTTTACAGGAACAGCTTTGAGTGAAAACTTTTTTAATCAATTACTTCTGGCTCTTATCCTTGCATTCTCTTTCATGGGCTGGGTTGTTTTTTTACTATTCGGAAAAGGGTTAAAATTCAAAATAATTACCGGGATTTTAGTTTTTACAAGCGCAATATTAAGTTTTCAAGTATTGGAAATTAGTTTAGGTTTGATCTTTTCTTTTGGGATATTGTTAGTTACGACTGTTATCTACTTATTTCATAGCATACCTTCATTAGCAGTTATAATCTCCGCCTTTGCGAATATTTTCATGACATTAACTTTACTAAATCTTCTTAATATCTCTATGTCAACTTCAGGGGTCGTTGCTCTCTTAATGTTAATTGGATATTCTGTTGATACAGACATTCTTATGGTTAACCGAATACTGAAAAGAAAAGAGGGTTCTTTGAACAGTCGTATTTTTTCTGCTTTTAGTACAGGTATCACTATGACTCTCACTTCTTTAGTCGCATTGATTACTGCGTTGATAATCTTAGGTTCTTTTTCTCCAGTCCTTACAACAATCTTCACAGTTCTTATAATTGGCCTTAGTTTTGACTTAATAAACACCTGGATTACTAATGCTTCAATAATGAAGTGGTATGTTAAATCAAAAGAAGAATAAATAAAAAAGAATAAAAATGAAACTAAAATTAACACAAAAAATTTGGGTATTAATCATTGTTGTGATCTTTTCACTAATTTCTATATTTGGATTACCACCTGCAATATTGGATACAGGTGTTTTGATTACTAGTGTTGAACTCAACTCAACAGCATTTGAGGTAGGGTTTAGGGAAGGCCAGATTATAAACGAGATTAATGATAACCCAATTAAAGATGCTTCAGATTTCTCAAGAATAATATTAGAGATTTTTGCTTCAAATGAAAGTCAAATTGTAAAGTTTAAAACAAAAAATTCTGAAATCATCTATTTTTCAAACGAGATACCTCAGATGACTATCTCGGATACACCCGCTTCTAGAATTAAATTTGGTTTAGATATCATTGGGGGAGCAAGGGCATTAGTCAAGGCAGAAGATAAAGACTTAACCGCGGGAGATGTAAGGGATTTAATCTCTATAACTGAGAATAGATTAAATGAATTTGGACTTACAGACTTGCATATAAGACACGTTTCAGATTTAGAAGGAAATAACTTTATGCTTGTGGAAATTGCTGGTGCAACACCAAAAGATTTAGAAAATTTAATTGCTCAACAAGGCAAATTTGAAGCAAAAATTGGGAATGAGACTGTTTTTATCGGGGGAATAGACAATGATATCGCATCTGTTTGTAGAAGAGATAATAATTGTGCTTTTATTGAAAAATGTCAACAATCCCAAGATGGAAGTTATTTTTGTAACTTTAGGTTTGAAGTAACCTTAAGTCCCGAAGCAGCAAAAAGACATGCAGATATAACCGATACCTTAGAAGTCAATGTAACCCCCCAAGGCAAGTATCTTTCTTTACCCCTAGATCTTTATCTAGACGATGTTTTAATGGATAGCCTTTTAATTTCTGAAGGATTAAAAGGAAGAATCACAACCCAGGTAGTTGTCTCTGGCTCTGCTTCTGGAGAGACAAGAGATGTTGCAATAACCGCAGCAGAGGCTCAGATGAACCATCTTCAAACAATTTTAATAACAGGAAGCCTCCCTTTTAGTTTAGAAATCGTTAAGCTAGATACAATCTCTCCCCTTCTTGGACCAGAATTTTTAAGGATGATTTTAATTGCAGGGCTTTCAGCTATTGGAGCTGTTGCATTAGTTGTTTTTGTTAGGTATAGAAAGTTTAAAGCTTCTTTAGCACTCGTTTTAACAAGTATATCTGAGATAATTATCATTTTAGGTATTGCGGCTTTAATTGATTGGAATCTTGATTTGCCGAGCATTGCAGGAATTTTAATTGTTGTAGGTACTGGTATAGATCAACAGATTATTATCCTAGATGAATCTCAAAGAGGTGCTTTTTTAAGTTTAAAACAGAAGATGAAAAGAGCATTTGCAATAATCATTGGAGCTTATTTCACGTCTGTTGTCGCAATGTTGCCACTTCTTTGGGCAGGTGCAGGTTTACTAAGGGGATTTGCATTTACAACAATAATTGGTATCTCTGCAGGAGTTTTGATTACTCGACCAGCATTTTCTGATATAATTAAAAGAATAGAAAAAGAATAAATCTCCTAAGCCCCAAGGTCCCAATATAACTTCTAAAAAAGATTTAATTAATATTTCTTTTCATAACTAATAAAAACACTAAAAACCTTTTTTTTAAATGTTATTTTTAAAAGGGAAAAAAAACAAAAAAGTGCCTTTCAAAAAGCTTAAAGAGGAATCTATTTTTAAAGAAATCTTTGTAAGAATCAAGAAAAGAGATTTTTCTGGGAATACAGGTCTGGCAATAAAGAATTCGACATATCAATTTTTTACAACCCTTATCGCCAAAGGGGGCTCCTTTATTTTTACAGCAATAATTGCAAGACTTTTAATGCCCGAACTTTTTGGATATTACTCTTTAGCTTTGTCAACAATTCTGATTTTTTCTGCTGTTTCTGAGTTAGGACTAAATCAAACATTAATTCGATTTGTTTCCATAGAATTTAACAAAAAAAAGAACAGCCTAAAATCTATAATTCTCTATTTTGGAAAGATTAAATCGATTTTAATCCTCATATCCGCCTTTGTTCTTTTATTCTCTGCAAACTATCTGGCAAATAACTTCTTTCAAAAACCTGTTTTTTTAGCCCTCTTAGCTGGATTTTTATACATCTTCTTTGTACAGGTAACCGAATTTCTAAAATCTCTTCTTCAGGCATCTAATAAATTTTTACCCATCTTAAAGAGAGAGATTTTTTTCCAGATTTTTAGGATGATTTTTGTACCACTAGCAATAGTCTTAGCAATTGGATATTCCCTCAATCATCAAAGAATCCTAATGTGGATCATTATCTCTCTTGGTTTATCTATGTTAATCCCTGGCCTTTTTTTGTTGTTTGATTTAAGGAAAGAGTATTCTAAAAAAATCTCTAAGAGAAATAAGATTAAACTTCCAAAAACTCAAAAGAAGACTATAAATGGGTTTTTAATTTCAACAGCAACACTTTTCCTTTCAGGAGCCTTTTTTGGAAATATTGATAAAATAATGCTAGGGAAATTTGTTGAAGGGGAATTTATTGGATACTACTCTGCTTCTTTTTCTTTGATAAGTGCGTTAACACCTTTTGTTGGGATTTCTTCAATTGTACTTCTACCAATATTCAGCAAACTAAAAGGTAAATCTCTTAAGGTTGGGCTTAAGAAATCCCTTAAGTTCACTCTTATTTTATCAATTTTGGGATTTATAGGTACAATTTTATTTTCTGAGTTGGTTATAAAAATCGTTTACGGGGGGGGATATCTTCCATCTATTAATATCTTGAGAATTTTGGCTTTACTTTTGTTTATCACACCCTTTCTCTCACTATATCAGTCTTATTACATTTCTCAAGCAAAACCCCAAATTCCCGCAAAACTTTTAATTATCACAACGATTCTAAATTTAGTTCTTAATTATATTTTCATAACTCTCTTGTTGCCCCATGGGCCTATAAAAGCACTTTATGGTGCGGGGATAGCGACAATACTAAGCGAATTATTTTACTTAAGTAGTCTAATGTTTATTCAAAGAATGATCTTGAGGAGGGACGATAAATAATCCCCTCTTTAAGTTAAATTTTTAGGAAGTATCTTGAGAGTATATCCCAATTTAAATATGGTTTGATATTTCTTTGAATAGTTGGGGTAATTTTTCTTATTCTTTTTTAATTTCTTTATAATCCTTAAACTAATCTTATAAAAAATTAAAGAAAAGATTTATTATAGAATTTCTATTTATAAATCAATTAATAAATACCCCTCCAAGATACAGGTTTTCCTTAAAAACCCTTCCCCTAGCAATTAGTTCAGAATATTAGAAAAAGGATGTTTTTCTTTTTTTGCAATAAAAACAAGATATTGAGAAAAAAAGGGGTCTTTTGTAATTCCAATACCCTTTATTTTTTTGTTTATTTTAAAAATTTTATAGAAAAATTTCTTTGAGTAATACCCCCCCCCCCCCCCCATAAAAATTTAAAAA
>JAHYJW010000006.1 GCA_019428815.1 Patescibacteria group bacterium
GTATAAGATTAGTGGTAATTTAACCTCTTCTTTTATTTTAAAAAATGATTTAGATTTTTGTGATGAAAAAGATTATGAAGATCCAGATAAATCCCCTGGCATATCAGATTATTGTTTAGCTCAAGGCGCAACAAGTGGTTGGGACCCAATCGGAGACACTTCAAGTCCTTTTCGAGGTACATTTGACGGGCAGAATTATACTATCTCAAATTTGTTTGTATACCTCCCCTCTACGAGTGAGGTTGGTCTTTTTGGATACCTCGATTCCGCAGAAATATCTGATTTAGAGTTAACGGGTTTTAATTTGACAGGTAAAATAAATGTGGGGGGTATGGTTGGATGGAATTATAAAGGAATACTTAGAAGATTGTCTTTAGATGGAGGAATCTTATATGGTAATGACTCTGTGGGGGGTTTAGTAGGATATATGGATGGTGGAGCAGAAACCCATTTTTCATTTGTAAAAAATAGTTCAATTGTTTCAGATGTTGGACCAGTGGGAGGTTTAATAGGATACCTCGGCAGTGGTTCGAGTATAACTAATTCTTATTCTCAAAGTTCTGTTGAAGCACTCTCTAAAGATATAGCTAGGGGAGGATTTGTGGGATCTAACGATGGGGGGGCTATTAATTATTCTTATTCTACTGGGGAAGTCTTACCATCCAGTGAGGATAATGGGGGTGGTTTTGCAGGATTATACAATGCAGGATATGCTACCTCTAATTTTTATGATAGTGAAACTTCGGGATGGAGTACTTCAGCAATGGGTGATAATTTTACAACTAGTTCCATGACTTCCATAGACATATTCAATGAAAGTTCTTGGGATATAGTTTCTAGAAGAGATTGGACTAGTGAAATTTGGTTTATAGATGATGGAGAAGATTACCCTCGACTTGGAAGAGAATGGACCCCCATACCTATTCATTATATTTATTATATTGAAGATTTGTATTATGTTAGAAATAATTCTCGAGACTCATATATTTTAAACAGAAGCTTAGATTTTTGTACAAGTACTCATTATTCTGAAGATAAAATCTTTCCCAATATATCAAATCTTTGTTTAGCTCAAGGTGCAACAAATGGATGGGTCCCAATTGGAAATAGTAGTTCTCCCTTTCAGGGGATATTTAACGGACGAAACTATACTATCACAAATCTTTTCATAAACAGAAGTTCAACAGATTATCAAGGTTTATTTGGATATGCTGATTCTGAATCAGATATAAAAAATTTAGGTTTAACAGAGATTGATATATCTGGAAAAAATTATGTTGGAGGTATTGTAGGAAAAAATTTAGGTTTAATTTCAAATTCTTCTGTTGAGGGGAATGTCTCTGGAAATGGAAGTTATATTGGGGGTTTTGTAGGAGAGAATCAAGGCTCAATTTCAAATTCTTTATTTTCTTCTGAAGCTGGAGGTATTCTTGGTGGAGGGCCAAATTATTTAGGAGGTTTTGTAGGTTATAATTACCAAGGTTCAATTACAAACTCTTATTCTAAATGTGTGAAAATACATCAAGATATAATCGTAATTATCCCCTCTGGTTATTCTGCAGGTTTTGTAGGTTATAATTACCAAGGCTCAATTACAAATTCCTATTCGACTGGTTCTGTTGATTATGTGGGATATACTAACCCTAAAGATAAGGGTTTTGTAGGAGGCCAAAATACAGGGGGGAGTTGGGGAGACAGTGGAAACTTTTTTGATATGAGTACCTCTGGCCAGATATCTACTACTGGAAATGCTACTGGAAAAACTACAACAGAAATGCAGAATTTTTCAACTTTTGACAATGCGGGTTGGGATATTGAACTCTTATGGGATTATGAAGGTGAACTTTGGTTTTTAAACGAAGATTTAGATTATCCAAAATTATTCTTTGAATTTGAAGATGATGAAACTTCTCCTACTCATACTATAGGGATTAGTAATAACACTTTTTCAAGCAATCCCACACTTTTTTCAATTAAATGGGATGACAATATTCTTTTACAACCCTATGGACAATGGATTTTCTCAACAAATAATTCAGGAACATGGGCAAACGATTCTGCTGTTAATTTTACAGAAACACCAGAATGGGCAAATGTTACAAAAACCTTAAATGAAACTCCTTACACAACTATTGGTTACAGATGGTATGCAACAGATACCTTTGATAATCCGGAATCAACTCCAATTTATTCTTTGTATACTTATCCTGTTTTGAATGTTGGTAATGGAACTCTTCAAAATCCTTATGTTGTTAATACTATTGAAGAATTATATTTAATTAATTTCTATCTATCCTCTTATTTTATTTTAAATAGAAGTTTAGACTTTTGTGATAATGATAGTTATGACTATCCTGCTTCTTTTCCTGGAGTAGGAGATTTTTGTTCAGTTGAAGGTGCAACAGAAGGTTGGGAATCTTTGGGAGATAATAGCCTACCCTTCCAGGGGGTGTTTGACGGGCAGAATTATACCCTCTCAAATCTTTATATAAATAGGACCTCTACTTCGGGAGTTTATCAAGGATTATTTGGATATGCTGATTCGGGATCTCAAATAAAAAATTTGGGCATAGAGGATGTGAATATAAACAGTCGAGGCCCAGTCGGGAGTTTGATAGGAAGTAATTATGGAACAGTATCAAATTCTTATGCTATAGGGATTGTTCAAATCTACACTTATGGCACTTATTTTGGGGGTTTGATAGGTTATAATGCTGGAAATATTTCTGATTCTTATACTAACGTTGACTTAATAAAATTAATCTACACCGGAGGAACCTACAGCGGAGGCCTTGTAGGTTATAATTCCCAAGGTTCAATTTCAAATTCTTATTCTTTAGGAGATGTTAAAGGCGGGGGTACCTTATCCGGTTGGATGGGGGGCCTTGTAGGTTATAATTCCCAAGGTTCAATTTCAAATTCTTATTCTCAAGGAAGTGTAAATAGAACTTCGGGAACCTTTACGAATGTTGCTGGTTTTTGTGGAAGGAACTATCAAGGTTCAATTACAAATTCCTATTCTACAGGCCCCGTGTATTATTATGGAGGTACTGACCCCACAGATAAAGGTTTTGTTGGAGGTCAAGATACTGGGGGAGGTTGGGAAGACAGTGAGAACTTTTTTGATATGAATACCTCTAACCAAACTTCTACTACCGGAAATGCTACTGGAAAAACCACAACAGAAATGCAGAATTTTTCAACTTTTGATGATGCGGGTTGGGATATAGAATACACAGAGAATTGGATTAATGAAACTTGGTATATTTATAATGGGTTTGATTATCCTAGATTGTGGTTTGAACCAGATGATTTTAATCCAACATATTCTAATGTGAATCATAATACAACAGAAATAAACAATTCAGTCTTATTTTCTATATTGTGGGATGATGAAAGAGCTCTAGACCCGGGAGGACAATGGATTTTTTCTACAAACAATTCAGGAACTTGGGTAAATGACGCTGCTGTTAATTTTACAGGAACACCAGAATGGACAAATGTTACAAAAACCCTAAATGAAACTTCTGGAACAAAAGTTGGTTATAAATGGTTTGCTAGTGACAATGCCGGAAATTTAATTTCTACTTCTACTTTTGTATTATCAACTATAAAAACAAAATCTGGTTTAGTTCCTGAAGATTCAGGAACACCCTTTTATACAAATGAATCGAACCCTGTTTTGATAAATTTAAGTGAAGGTCAAAGTGAATTAATTACCTGGTGGGTAAATGCTACAGGAGAACTTAATACAACTCATGAATTCTTTGCATTTGCAAATCTTACAAGTGATTCTTTTTTTAGTGATATCACAGACATTTGGAATGTAACAATTGTAGAAAATCTTCCCCCTAATAACCCTGAAGTTCAAATCTATTCAACAGACCAGAGTAATAGAACCAACCAAAATTTAATCTGTTTTTCGTATATTTCTGCTCCTCAGATAAACGAACTAGATGTTACAGTAAAATGGTTTAAGAATGGAACAGAGAATTTAACTTTATATTATAATAACAGTTATTCAAGTGGAACTCCTTTTAGTTCTATTCTTTCCTATCAAAATACTTCTAAACATGATAACTGGAGTTGTTCGATGAGGATTTTTGATGGATACTACTATAGTGAGTGGGGCAATTCTACAAATTTAACAGTATTAAATTCTCTCCCAACAGTAACTTTGCTTTCTCCCGTTAATGGGGCAAATACTTCAAGAAGAACCCCCACTTTTTCTTGGAGTGGAACAGACCTGGATGATGATACTTTAACGTACCAAATTAATATCACCCCTGTTCTTTCAAGTCTTTGTTTTGATGAAGAAAGGTATATCTCAGATTATTCTAACACTGACTATACCCCTAGCTCAGAGAATTATTTTAAGTGTTTATATGATAACAATGATTATTACAAATGGAAAGTTAGAGCTTATGATGGAGAAGATTATGGTGGTTGGACTTCGATGTGGAATATCAACATTGTTTCATCTATAGACATGACTCTTTTGATTAGCGGTATAAATTTTGGAATTTTATCACCTTTAGATTCAAATGATACTACTGATGATATTCCGGAACCAATTAAAATTCAGAATATTGGAAATGCTTTGATTAATATAACCCTTCAAGGAACATCTTTGTGGGAAAGTGTCGAACATCCTTCAGATTATTTTAAATTTAAAGCCGCGAATAGGACAAACTCTAGTTCATTTGAGTTTGAAAATTCAATAACAACTTTTACTAATGTTCCCTCGGGGATACAATCTTTTCTCTCAAAATTAAATTGGATTACAGGTAATACTGTGGCGGATGTAGACTTTTTTATAGAAGCTCCATTAGACGAACCTCCTACAATCACCCCCAGAATATCTAATATCACCTTTACTGCTTCGTTAGCTGAATAAAATGAAAGATAAAAAACCCATTTACATAATAGATTTAGTTTTAGTAGTTGGAACTTTGGTAAGTTTATTTTTTATCATCTTTTCTCCTATAGGGGGTACTTCTAGCTTAAACTCTTTTATTACTGGAAGGGCAATTATTCCTACTTTAGAATCTCCTAAAGAGGGATATGTAAGTTCAGATTCCATTCTTTTTTCATTTAAAGATGGGCATACTCTTCTCATAGATGATAATCCTGATTTTAGAAATCCTCAAAAATTTACCCTAGAAGATAATTTATACCTTACCTTAGAACCGGGAAATTATTACTGGATGGTAAAAGGTATTAGAGAAAGTGAAATGCGGAAATTTACTATTGAATCAAGAGTCGAATTAAAAATGAAGGAGACTGATGAAGGGTATGAAGTTGTTAATGTAGGAAATGTAAAACTGAATGTAGATGTTTACGAAAAAGATGAATTTTTGGAAAGAATAATTTTGAACATTGAGGAGATTGAAAATCTTGAGAATATTTCTGAAATTAAAATTATTGGAGGTCAAAGTGATTAAGAAAATTTTGTTTTTCCTATTGATATTAATCTTTATCTCTAGTAGTGTGAGTTCATTAGGAATTACCCCTGGACGAACTACAATTAATTTTGAACCAGGATTAACAAAAACAGTTGAATTTACTGTTATTAACTCTGAAGAAAAAGATGTTAATCTTGTAGTTCTTGTTCAAGGCGAATTAAATCAGAGTATTTCCCTTTCAGATATTTCTTTCAGTATGGGTGCTAATGAAAGAGAAAAAAAGATAAAATACACTCTTAATTTACCACAAAATCTTGAACCAGGATTAAGAACTTCAGAAATAGTGGTTGTTCAGTTACCTGAAAAATCCTCTGAAAGTCAAGCATTTATTGGCGCAGCAGTTGGAGTTGCAACACAGATTTATGTTTATGTTCCCTACCCCGGGAAATATGCAGAAGCCTCTCTTAATATCGTGGGCCCAGATGAAAAAGGGGTTATTAATTTTGTTTTACCAGTTATTAGTAGGGGTGATTTAGATTTGGTTAGGGTTAATGCAGTTATAGACATTTACAGTTCTTTAAACGAAAAAATTGAAACAATTAAAACTAATGAAATAGGGATTCTCAGTGGGGAGAGAAAAGAACTGGTAGCAAAATGGGAGCAAAATTTATCTTCTGGGAAATATAAAGCAATAGCTACATTAATTTATGATGAGAACACTAAAACTCTTGAAAAGGAGTTTAATATAGGTTATCAAGTTTTAGAAATTCAGAATATTGAGGTAAACAATTTTCGCTTAGGAGAAATAGCAAAGTTTGAAGTTCTTGTTCAGAATAAATGGGGGGAGCCAATTAATAATGCCTTTGCTGAAATGTTAATTTATAATAACCAAAATCAGGTTATGGCTGAAGTAAAATCTCCTAATTATAATTTTCCAGCTTTAGAGAAAGCCTTAATGATACTATTTTGGGATACAGGGGGTGTTCGGGCAGGAACATATGATTCAGAATTATTTTTGAAATTTGGAGAACAATCCTCTAAACATAATCTAAAATTAGATGTATCTGAAAGATCTATTAATGTTAGGGGTGTAGGTTATGTAATATCTGAAGATAGTGGCGAGGGCGGAGATATTGTTTTTATTTTAGGGAGCATCATTGTTTTACTAGTTGTAATTAATCTTTTTTGGTTTTTATTTTTAAGAAGAAAACTTCTTTCTAAGAAGAAAGATGTAAAAGAATTAAAATTTAGGGGAAATACTAAAGGAGAGAACTTAAAGATTAAGAACTAATCTTAGGAGACTCTTTTTTTCTCGAAATCTTTTTAATTTTTAAACTTTTTTTTCTTGATACTTTCTATTAACTCCTTAACTTAGACTTTATTCAAAAGAAATATTTATAATTAGTTTTAAATTCTATAATATATGCTAAAAAAAAGATTAATTCTCCATTTTAATTTCCTTTTAAGTGTAGTCCTTATATTTGTTATTTTTTTAATTGGATTTTTTAGTTACCCCTTCTTAAATCCTTATCTTAATGACCGTATTGAGACACCTTATTCTATTCATGGGAATGTGGTACTATCCCCTACAGATTTTATAAAAAATGAAAACATTTTTGTTTATCCAGATAAGATAATCATTTATATAAAAAATGCAAGTATCTCTTCTTATGCTGATACAGGTAGCATGGAGCCTTTCTTAAATCAGGATTCTAATGGTATAAGAGTTAAACCTCTCTCTGAAAAAGACATAAAAATCGGAGATATTATCAGTTTTAGAAAACTTGGAAAAATCATTGTTCATAGGGTAATTAATAAAGGATTAGATGAACAAGGAATTTATTTTATTACTAAAGGTGATAATTCACCAATAGAGGATGGTAAGATAAGGTTTGAAGATATTGAATACGTTACAATTGGTATTTTATATTAATAAATACCTCTTAAAGATTAATTAAATGGCTTTTATTTTTGTTATTTCTTAAAATAAATTTTCCTTTTTTTTTAGAGATAATCTTTTTATTACTAGTTACTGGGATTATGTGGTTTGATGTTTAGAAATATTTATAAACTAAAAAGTTATAAACTCTATATGGGTGATGATAAAATTAAAATGAAGAAAACACAGAAGATAATTGTGTTATTGTTATTCCTGTCTATTTTATTCTCTTTTGCTTCTATAATGTTGAATATTTCACTTGCTACAAATTTAAATCCATCTCAATTTAACTTAGCAGGATTTTCTAATTCAGGTATTTCTTCGCAAGGGAATATTGGTCTTAGTGTCTTGCCTTCAGGAGGAGAAGGATAATGAACTCAGAGAATTTACTTTTAGTTGTTGCAGTCTTTGCTGTTTTTGTTTCATTTGCAGGGGTTATATTTACTTTTAATAGTGTAAGTGAGTTTAAGGATACCTGGTTTACAGGTTTTTATGTACAAGAAGGGAATGTTAGTTTAAACGTTTTGAGTGTTGCAGCAATCAATTTTACTGTTTCAGATATCAGTTGGGGTGCTGGGCAAGTTAATGAGTCGGCAGATTATGCTATCTTAAATACTTGTTGTGGGGGCAGTGTTACCGATGGAAACTGGTCAAGTGTTTCACAGGGATTTGAAATTAGAAATGTGGGTAATGTAAATGTTAGCCTTAACTTAACTTCAGATGACGATGCAGATAGTTTTATTGGGGGGTCAGACCCTTCCTTTCAGCTTAATGTTACAAATATAGACTCTGGTGCTTGTACCGCAAATGGGATTACCCTTGGCCAATATTTTGAAGTTACCTCTCCCGCACCTATGACCATATGTAACCCTTTCCAGTTTCTTAATGCTACAGATGAAATTAGGGTTGATGTAAAACTTCAAGTACCTGGAGATTCTTATACAGGGATTAGAAGTACAACTTTGACTGCAGCGTTTTATGCAGTTTAACTTTTTTACTAAATCTTTTCCTTAAACTAAAAGCTTAAGATTATTTGTATAGTCCCTAAAATTTTATAACCCTAACACCCTTTAATTTTTAACCCTTCAGAGTTCCTTTTTACAAATTAAAAAATAAGAATATTTATAAATTCCTGTTCATAAAAACTAATATGAAAAAACCGCAAAATACCATTTTGTTGCTATTAATTTTAGCGATAACGTTGTCTGTTGTTTCTATTGTGCTAAATTTAACTCTTGTAACTAGTTTGAAAGAAATTCGAATTTATGATGACTCTTTTAGTGCATCTTCATCTACAAAAATATCAGGAGAAGTGGGGATTCATATCCTCCCTTCAAATAGGAGCCCTGAATGAATTCTGATAAATTTTTATTGGGTATAGCAATTTTTGCCATTTCAGTTTCTTTTATCGGTGTACTCTTCACTCATTTTACAATAAACGAATATAAAAATCTCAAATTTACAGGTTTTTATGTACAAGAAGGGAATGTTAGTTTAAACGTTTTGAGTGTTGCAGCAATCAATTTTACTGTTTCAGATATTAATTGGGGTTCTGGACAAGTTAATGATTCAGCAGACTATGCTATTTTAGATACTTGTTGCGGGGGCAGTGTTACCGATGGAAACTGGTCAATTGTTTCACAGGGATTTGAAATTAGAAATGTTGGGAATGTAAATGTTAGTCTTAACTTAACTTCAGATGATGATGCAACTACTTTTATTGGGGGTGGAGGCCCTTTATTCCAACTTAATGTTACAAATATTGACTCTGGTGCTTGCACCGCAAATGGGATTACTCTTGGCCAATATTTTGAGGTTACCTCTCCCGCAACTATGGCTATATGTAATCCTTTTCAGTTCCTTAATGCTACAGATGAAATCAGAATTGATGTGAAAATAAAAATCCCCAAAGATTCTAATACTGGCCTTAGAAAAACTACCTTGAGCGCTGTTGTTTCTAGTGTTTAAAACATTTGGGTAAATTTATAAAATAGATTTCTTATTACTATAAATATGGAAGTTTTAAGAATAAAAAGGAGTATTTTTTTCTTGGGCGTATTAATCTTATTCTTCCCTTTATCTGAAGCGATTATAGGAGTTAGACCAGCTATATATGAAATAAATTTTGAGCCTAACTTAACAGGGGTTTTTCCTTTTACTTTTATTGGGGATCCTGGAGTTGAATTTGAGATTTATAGTGAAGGGGCTTTTTCAGAATATGTAACTTTAAATACCAATCGTCTAAAAGGGGGTGGACAAGTTAACGCACTTTTACAACTGCCTTTAGAATCAAATGAACCTGGTAGAAGGATGTTATTAATTGGAGCTAAGCAAATCCCTAAAGATGTTGCGATGTTGGGAATGGTGGGAAATGTAAGGGGGGTTATTTTTATAAACGTTCCTTATCCAGGTAAATATGCAGAGTTAGAATTTAGATCTTCAAATGCAAATGTTGGGGAGTCTATTGAATTTAATTTTAAGATTTATAGTCGAGGAAAAGAGGATATAAACACCTTTACAAAAATAGATATTTATGACTTAACAGGTAACTTTATTGAGTCTATCTTTTTGGAGACCGGTTTGATTAAGTCGGGCGAATTTTTTGAAGGAAAGGCTTTTTTGAATACTGAAAATTATGTTGCGGGAGATTATTTAGCAGTTTTATCTGTGGATTATGGGGAGGGAGTTACTGAAAAAGAGACGATTTTTAAATTAGGAAGGCTATTTGTGGGAATATCTAATTACACTAAAACCTTTGAAAGGGGTAAGTTAAATAGATTTGAAATTGAAGTAGAAAGTTTTTGGAATAATCCCATAGAAAATGTTTATGCTAATGTTAGTATTATTAATTACTCTAGATTAAATTTCCTTTCTCCATCTATAACACTTTCTCCTTGGGGCAAAAAAATTTTAACTGGATTTTTTGATACGACAGATTTAAACGAAGAACAATTTCAAGCATTAATCCAAGTTTATTATGAGGGAGGAATAACTAACAAAACCGTTGATTTAATGCTAAAAGAAGAAGAAAGTAAACCTCTTTATTTAATAGGCGGGGGAATAATAATCCTTCTTTTAGGAGGTTTTTTAATCTGGTTATTCATTATTAAAAAAAGAAAAGAAAAAAGATGGAAAAAACAAGAGAAACAGGAAAAATCGAAAAAAACAAAAAAAAGCAAGAAAAAAGGAAAGTAGTAAGCCCCTTTTTGATTATTACTTTAACAGTCTCTTTTCTTGTTTTAGCAATTTCTTTAGTAAGTTTAGTTCATACCATCAAAAATTTACCTCTTGAAATAAAAGAAGTAGAAGTTAGTTTTGAAGTGGGAGGATTTATGGGTATTGATTTGAATAATGAAAGTTTAACGTTTGGCGTACTTGTTCCAGGATATTCTGCCGAAAGAAAAATACACTTTAAGAATAACTATGAATTTCCAGTTTATATTGAACCTGTCTTTAGTAAGGAAGTTGAAAGATTTTTATCTTCAGGGCAAATTTATTTTTTAGGGGTTGATGAAGAATTAAATATCCCCATAACCTTGAGAATCCCACAAGAAGAAGAATTTGGCAATCATTCTGGTTTTATTAAATTTAAAATATACGAAGATAAAAGATAGTTTTTTATATTATTTATCTTTTGGTGTTCTATGAAAAAGCGGTTGATTATTTTTTTGGTATCACTCTCAATTTTTTTTAACTTACTAATGATAGGGGTTCCTTTTTTTCTTGAAAGACCTCTTCAATTTTCTATTGTGGGAAAAACAATAGAAGGGGCTTTATCCTTATTTATTCAAGGAGGGCATTTTGATATTTTTATTCACCACCCTGAAAATACAACTTATAACTTTACTTTAGAAGATTACCTAAATGATACAATGCACCTAAATTTTAATGTTTCTTCTACAACAGATATAGACACTTGGTGGTATACCCTCAAGAATTTAAGAAAAAATATTATTCTTGCAGAAAATGTTTTGTTTGTTCCTAACACTACAAATTTACATGTCTTAAGATGGGAAAATGAACTTTTTGTTTTTGCTAATATCTCTGATGGACAAATTCAAAATACAAGTGTCCAATTTTTTGTTTATGTACCTAATTCTGCTCCTATATTAGGACCTATTAATGAAGAATTTTTGACGTGTGAAACAACTTCTTTTAGATATCCTTTAAATGCAACAGATATTGATGAAGATGCTTTAATGTTTGAAGTTACGCCCTCAAATCCTTTTTTTGTTTATCCTGAAGGATTTATTTATCCAACAGGATTGAGTGGAGGGAGATATACTGTTTCCTATGCAGAACTTGTTTCATTAATTCTCAGGGAAGAACATGTGGGAAACTACGAATTAAATGTCACGGTTACAGACAATGAATACTCTGATTTTGCTAGCACTTCTATAGAGGTTATAGAAGTCAATAATCCACCTATAGTAGCGAATATTGGTACTCATACTGTTTGGACCCAAGGAGAAGATAGTACATTTTCTTACCAGGTTAGAGTAATTGATTCTGAAGATGGAACTCATCTAACTGGAGATTTTATTTATGAGCTAATTTTTTTAGACCCAGAAGTAGACCCTTTTTTTGATATTTCTGAAAAGGGGTATATACAAGTAAGTCCTAATGAATCACAAGTTGGAACTTATAATCTCAGGGTTTGTGTAACCGATGAAGGATTAGATTCTCCCCCAGAGAATATAGACTACTGCATAGAGGAATATGGGTTAGGTTGGGAACCTGCTACAACCTGTATACAAAATTTTACTTTAACTGTTACAAATGAAAATCGGCCCCCTGAAATAATTAATTATAACCCTGGAGAGTTATACCTTAGTGTATTGGGTACCGATCAAATTAACTTTGATATAACTAAATATGACCCTGATGGGACTATCCCAGATTCTTATTGGTATGTTGATGGAAGTCTTAAACAATATATATACGGTACTCAGAATATTGATAGATTTAGTTATTCTTTTGGATGTGGGGTTTATGGCACAAAACAAGTTGTTGTAAATATCACTGATGGTTTATTAAACGATTCTTTAACTTGGGAAATAGATGTTGAATATGTTTCCTGTGATGAACCTCCACCTCCACTCCCCCCTCCCCATTGTTTAGAAAAGTGGGTTTGTGAACATTGGGATATTTGCCAGAAACCAGAACCCTTTTTAGATTTAGGACTTTTAACAGAAGAAGATATTTTGGGAGTTAGAACGTCTTGTAATGAAAGGGGGATATCTGAAGAAAATTGCGGATTTCAGATCAGGGAATGCTTAGATATTCAAATGTGTAATAATCGTATTCCTTTTATTCAACCCCCTCCACAACTTAGGGCATGTCTTTTTTCTACCGACCCCAATTGTTTTGATAAAATTCAAAACTGTCATTCAGGAAGTTGTGAGATAGGGGTAGATTGTGGAGGCCCTTGTTCTGTTTGTCCTACTTGTTCAGATGGAATACAAAACCAAGGTGAAGCAGGAGTAGATTGTGGAGGCCCTTGTCCTTGGTTGTGCCCAAAAGAACTTCCATTTTTTCAGAGGCCTTTTGTGAGATACCTTTTAATAATTATCTTGCTTATATTAGTGGTAATAGTTATTATCAGATTGAAAAAAATAATAAAAATATGGAAAGAGGCAAAAAAAGATTAAAAATGGAAAAGAGGTGGATTTTTTTATTTGTTTTAATTGTAATTTTACTAACACTACTGGCGAGTTCATTAAATCCTCAATGGAATACAGATGCTAATTATACTGCCTTTGAAGATACTCTCTATGTTCATAATCTAACCCATAACATAACTGGGTGGGATGGAGATGTTGAATTTGAGATTTTAGATACAGATTTAAATAAAATTTATTGGTTTAAGAATGATACAACTTTAGAAGTCTCAAAAGAACAGATTTCTGATTGGATTTTTATTAACGATCCTCTTCAAGGAGATTTATTTCTCAATGCTTCTTATAATAACCAAAGTGGACTTTTTAATTTTACAATACAAGCAAAGAATGAAAGTGGTGGACCGGGAAGTTTAGAATTCTTTATCTTTATTCTTAAAGCTGTAAACGACCCCCCAAAATTCTTTAATTTGAATAATACCTATTCTTTTACAAAAGGAGAAGAGGTTTTTGAATATATAAATGCTACAGATGAAGAAGAACATTATCCTCTTAGCTTTGATATAGAATTTTTAGACTGTTCTTTAGCACCTTGGAGCAATCGTACTGATTGCGACCTCTTTAATTTAACTAGTTTAACAAATATCTCTAATACTTCCACCTTAATTAACTTTACCCCAGATGATAATGATGTTGGGACATATTTCGCTAATATTTCTGTTAGGGATTCTGGTATAAATTATCCTTGTATTCACAGTAAAAGTGAGTGTTGTGAGGTAAACTATCAACAGAATAAAACTAGTTACATTTTGTTTAATTTTACTGTTGAATCTTCTTTTAATATTAATGTATCAGATTGCCAGGATAAGATTTTAAATGAGAATGAAGAATTTAATTGTTTGATAAGTGTTATAACTAGGCAATCTGAAGAGAACGTAACCTTTTTTAGTAATGCTTCTCTCAGGAATTATTTTGGTCCTATTTTAAACGGAAGTTGGTTTTTTTCTGAGAGTAACCTAACTTCTGAAAACAATTTTCTTTTAATCAATATTACTCTTACTCCAGGAAAAACAGAAATTGGAAATTGGTCAATTATTTTTAAAGGAAAAGATTCTTCAGATATTTGGGATAATAAAACAATTAACCTTTTTGTTAATAGAACAAATTCATCCACCCCCACATTAGAAAATATCCCTGATGTTGATATCTCAATAAATCTTTCAAATGAAATTGAAGTAGTCGCTTATGACAATGACTTTTTAATTCCAGATAAAGAAGATGCATATAATGAAACATTAACCTTTAATTTAAGAGTTTTTAATTTTTCTAATCTTTCTGAAGAATTTTATAATGGAGAACAAATTAATTTTAATGTAACTGGAGAGGGAACCCCTGTTATTGAAGGGGGAATCTTGACTAATAAAACAAACGCAAAGATTGGGATTTTTTCAGAAAGTGGAAATGGAGAATATCTTTTTAATTTAAGCGTTGAAGATAAAGAAAATAAATTTTCTTGGGCGACTTTTAAAGTCAATATTCTAGATAATTCTGAACCAGTTTGGAATATCTCCAAAAATTACACCATTTCTCATGTGGTTAATTCAACTGAAGAAACTACAGATTATATTCAATTTAATTTAGTTAATGAAGGGTGGGTTTGGAGTGAAGAAGGTCATAACTTAAATTTTACATTTGAAGAAGAGATGACATACTTTAATATGACCTCTGAGGGGGTAATTAACTTTAAACCCTATAAAGAAGATGTTGGTTTGTTTGAAGTACTCATAACTGCAGATTCATTGGGGCTCCAAAGCTCAAAGACTTTTACATTTAATATCACTAACTTAAACAGCGTTCCTACTCTTAGTAGTCTCCCACAAGTTTATGATGAACCCTTCCCTTCTATCAATGTTACAGAAAATTCTACCCTTTCTTTTTATGTCTTTATCTTTGACGATGATCTAATCATTAACTCTGAATTTTATAATGAGACCTTTAATTTTACTTGGAAGATTATAAATAAAACATCAGAAACTGAAGTAGAACTTTTTGATTTTGAAGGCCCCTTTGAAAATGAGTTCTCCCCAGATAAACCTGGAATTGAATATTTTGTTAATTTTATTCCTAACTTAACCCATGTGGGAAATTATACTGTTACTCTAAATGTTACAGATAAACTGGGGGATAGCGATGAAAAAAGTTTCAATTTAAGTATCTCTAAGCTTGATAATCCTCCGCAATTATCTGCCTTATCAAATCAAAGTTCTGCTGTTGGTAGGGCATTTTATTACCGGATTAATGCAACTCACTTTAGAGATGGAAGTTCAACTGATCCTGGAAATCAGAACTTTACCTTCAGTTATAATTTTTTAGAAGGAACAGATTTTTTAACGGATTTTCTCCCAAATTCTTTTAATGAAAAAACAGGAGAGATTGATTTTATCTTTGAAGAAAATCATGCTGGGGTTTATCATCTGAATATCACTGTTCAAGTTGATTCTACAACCCAATCGGATTGGGAAGATTTTTGGATTTTTGTTTATGATTATCCTAATATCTCTTTTCCCATAGAACTTCCTTCAGAAGATTTTTATTCTTTAAAAGAAAACGAACCTTTTCCTTTAAATTTAAATGCAACTCACTCTGTTGGAGATAATTTAACTTATGAATTTTATATGGATAGAATTACTCATAATCTTTCTGAACCTACTTTTTTTACTTATTCTCCTTTTATTTTTAACAGTGATGTCATAGGATACGGAAATGGAACAAATTTCACTTTTAATCTTACCCCTAACTTTTATGACGAAACTTATGGATTTTTAAAAAATTTGACACTAGTTGTTTATCCTTCTAATCCTAATCTAATTAATTCTAATTTGATAAATGCAACTAGAACCTGGAAAGTTAATGTATCTCATTCTAACGCTCCTATGACTTTTCTCGATGATAATCTTATAGGTGATAAAGAAAGGTATTATACTGATACAATTGTGATTGATTTAACCGAACATTTTGAGGATATTGATGCTTTTGATACTTATTACAATCAAACAGCTAATTTTGAAGTGAATAGTAATTTGAGTAACGAAAGCAAGATTAGTTATTCTTTAGAAGGTTGGATCTTGACATTATCTGCATCTTCCGAACTAACAGAATTATTAAATATTACCGGAATGGATTTAGACGGTCTTGGAAATCCTGAAACAAATGCTACAAGTAATAATTTTTTAGTTAAATTTATCAAAGCTCCCACATCTCCAAATACAGGGGGGACAACAACCACTGTTCAAAGAACTGAAACAGCCAGTTTATCTTTTAATTTACCTAGCCTTTTTTTTGTAAATACTGGGGATACTTTAAACATCGAAGGAGAGATTATTAATGACGGGGGTGTAAGCTTAACTGGAATTTCTCTTAATTATTCTGTTTTATTTAATAAAACATTAACAGATGGATTCGAGATTAATGCTTCACCTTTACAGATCAACTCTTTAAGCCCTTCTATTAAAAAAAACCTTTCTATAGATGTTTTTATTGAAACAAATCATTCAGGCATCTATGAGCTTATTGTTAATGCTAAAGTAAATTCCCCTTCTATATCTGAAAAAGATAAAATAATCTTAGTTGTGGGCCAAATAAATGATATTGATAAAAGGCTATTATTTGTTGAAGAGTTTATTGTAACAGAACATCCAGAATGTATTGAAGCTTTAGAGACAGTTAGATTTGCAGAGGAGTTAATTAATCAGGGGAAAATAGAAGAAGCTTCTAAAATTTTAGATAATGTTGTTATTTGGTGTAGGGAATCTATTGAGCAATCTTCTGAAGCTGCATTTCTTAAACCCAGATTTAATTTTAAAGAGGATTTTTGGTGGGGATTCTTTATTTCTTTTTTTTCTTTAGGCTTTTTTTTAGGAATTTTATATATCTTTTATAGAAAGATTAAATTAAAAAGACTATTGAAAAACTAAAAGTTAATAAATGTTTTTTGTGTGAAATATTAGATGGTAAAGGTGATAATTAAAAAAGAGGGGTTAATGGGAAAGGGAAATCTAAATCAATTAAAAAATTATCATAAAAAGATAGAGTTAATAAGAAAAGAAATATCTAAGGTTGTTGTAGGTCAAGAAAAGGTTGTTGATTCCTTAATAAGAGCTCTTCTTTGCGATGGGCATGTTCTTCTTGAAGGAGTTCCAGGAATTGCAAAAACCTTATTGATTAAAGCTCTTTCAGAAGTAAGTGGATGTACTTCTAAAAGAATTCAGTTTACAGTTGATCTTTTACCTACTGATATTATTGGGCTTACAACATATACCCCCAATAAAGGATTTGAAATTGTGAAAGGCCCAATATTTGCTAATTTTATTATAGCAGATGAAATTAACAGAAGTCCTTCTAAAACTCAGTCCGCAATGATTGAGGCTATGCAAGAAAAGCAAGTTACAATCGGTAAGGAAACCTTTAAACTTCCCTCCCCATTTTTTGTTATGGCAAATCAAAATCCTTTAGAACAAGGAGGTATTTATTCTTTACCAGAAGCTCAAATAGATAGATTCTTGTTTAAAGTCATTGTTTCTTATCCCGAAGAAGAAGATGAAAAAAGAATTATGGAGGAAAATGTTACCTTAAAGAAATTTGAGGACTTTCAACTTAAACCTATAGTTTCTCCAGAAGATATACTTAAGATGCAAGCTCTTATAAAAGAAATATATTTAGATCCAAAAATAAAAGATTACATTGTTAAGATAGTCCGAAAGACTAGGGAAAAGGATTTTCAATATGCAGATTTAATCGAATGGGGAAGTTCTCCTAGGGCAGCTATTGCACTTTTTATCTCTTCTAAAGCACAAGCTTTTCTAAACGGTAGAGATTATGTTATCCCTAGAGATGTTAAGGAAATTGCATATGATGTTCTTAGACATAGGTTGATTCTTTCTTATAGGGCTAAAGCAGAGGGTATAGATTCTGATAAGATTATAACTCATATACTCAACGAAGAAGTATCTGTTCCTTAAAACTTAAAATGGAATCTAAAAGATTGAACCTTAATATCCCTCAAGCAGTTTCGGATTTTGAAAGAGCAGCTAAAAAACTGGAAATAATAAATGTCTTGTATAAGATTGTATTTAGGGGAAGTGGTTTAGAGTTTGATAGCTATAGAGATTACGATTCCAGTGATGATTCATCTTCTATTGATTGGAAAGCTAGTAAAAGAGCAGGTAAACTTTTAGTTAAAAGGTATATTGAAGAAAGAGATTTGAAAATTATTTTAGCAATAGATATAAGTGAAAGGATGGTTTTTGGTTCTACTAAAAAATTAAAATGTGAGTATGTTGCGGAATTGGCAGCAGCGATTTCTCATCTAATTCTCATTTCAGGGGATAATTTGGGGTTTGTTCTTTATAATGATGATATAGTTCAGTTTGTTCCCCCGAATAAAAGCCCAAATCAATTTCACCTTTTTGTAGACCTCCTTTCTGATTCTTCTTTATACACTGGAGATTCTAATTTAAACCACACCCTCGATTATCTTTTAAAAAACTTAGATCCCTCTACTTCAGCTATAATCTTTGTTTCAGATTTTTTAAATACAAGTAAAGAATGTCAAAGAAATTTTAATCTTTTATCCAGTAAATTTGAAATAATAGCTTTAGTTGTCAAAGACCCTTTAGATAAGGCTCTTCCAGATATTGATAGGGAAATCTTTATTGAACATCCTGCTTCTGGAGAAACTGTCCTTATAAACCCTAAAGTTTCTGGGAAGATATATGAGAAAATGGCCCTTGAACAAGAAAAATTTGTTGAAGGAATTTTTAAAGCAACGAATATTGATAGTTTACAATTAACAACAGACAGATATTTTATAGATCCTCTTGTTGGTTTTTTAAAAGAAAGAATTAAAAAAAGGAGTTTTAGAACTTAAAATGGTAGAAATTGATTTCATTTATCCGTATTATCTTTTATTTTTGTTGATTATCCCAATTTTAATTTTCATTCATTTTATTTCTTTTAATGTTTCTAAAAACAAAGCAGTTAGATTTGCTAATTTTGAAGCTATGGCTAAAGTTAAGAATATTGATTTACTTTCTAAAAATGTAACAGTATTGTATCTTAGTTTGATTATTGTGTTTTCTATTACCCTCGCTCTTTCTGGGATAATAGTTTATATTGATTCTGATGCAAGTTCTCATTCTTTTGTTATTGCAATAGATGCCTCTTCAAGTATGGATGCAAATGATATCCTTCCGAATAGATTAGAGGCTTCAAAAGATGCTGCAAAAAGATTTTTAGATTCCCTTCCCGCTCATACGCCTGTTGGCGTAGTCTCTTACTCAGGGATATCTTTTATTGAAACAGATATTACAACTTCTAAAATTTTAGCTAAACAAACAATTGATGAAATTGAAATATCTGGAATTGGAGGAACAGATGTATATGAAGTAATAATTACCTCTGTTAATTTATTAAAAGGAGAAGATTCTAAAGCAGTTATCCTTTTTAGTGATGGCCAAATAAATGTAGGGGTTCTTGAATCTATTATTTCTTATGCTTTAGATAAGGGGGTTGTAATCCACACAATTGGGGTTGGAACTGAAGAAGGGGGGATAACTGGATATGGTGTATCTAGATTAAACCCTGAAATCCTTCAAGCTCTTTCGTTTAATACAGGGGGAGTTTATCTTAAATTAGATGAAATGGATTCAGATAACTTATTCTCTGAATTAGTAACCAAAACAAGAAAAAAAGTTCCGGTAAATTTTTCCGTTTATTTTATGATTATCTCTTTAGTTTTATTTGTGATATTATTCGTATTAATAAATTCTAAGTATCGTGGTTTACCCTAACTAATTTTTAAGAGGATTTTAAAAATATCCTAAGAAGATTCTAAGAAGATTTTTATACTAATATTCTTTTTTAGATATATGTTGGAAAGTTCTTTTATTTGGATAGGGGTTGTATTGGGAATTTTAGTATTTTTAGTAATTCTCTTTATGATTTTAATCCCTTCAGAAAAAAAACTCAAGAAAAAAATTGAGATAAAAGAGGACAATAAAAAGAAACTTTTTGTTAATCATATCTTATTGTTAAGGGGGCTTAAAAAAGAATCTCGAGAAGTTTTAGAAGATATTAACAGACTTTCTAGAAAATTCTTTGAGGAAATGTTTGGTCTTCCTTCTAAATTAGAGTACCTTGAAATTGCAGAAAAATTCAAAGATAAAAATAGAAAAGATATTGTAAATTTTTGTAAAAGAATGGAAGAAGCTCTTTATTCTAAAAAAGAATTAACTAAGATTTATTTAAACACTCTTTTAGACGATTTAGAAAAGTTAGCTGTAAGAGAATCTAAGGAAGAACAAAAAGCAAAATTTTCTATGGAAATTGAAGATAATAAAAAATCTTTGGAAAGAGAAATTCAAAATTATGGAAGATTAAAGGCTCTTCCTAACTTAGAAAACGGGTTAAAATCAAGTCTGTTTCCGGATAGATTAAACAAGCCTAAACTTGCTCTTTTAAATGAGTTACCCACAAGAGGTCCTAATTCTATCTTTTTAGGTAAACTTCCTGAAACAGGACAAAATGCTTATTTTTTTCTTGAAGATTTGAAGAGTAACCTTCTTATTTCTGGTTCGAATAAAAGTGGAAAGACAACTTTTGCACAAATCTTAGCAGAGGGGGTTTTATTAAAGAATAGAAATGTTTTAGTTTTTGATCCTAAATCTCAATGGAGTGGGTTTCTAAAAGAATGTAAAAATGCTGAAATTTTGGAAAAATACCCTGAATTTGGAATGAGCCCTGAGAATGTTTTATCTTTTAAAACTTTAATAAAAAAGATTACAGATCCCTATGAAATTTTAGAAATTGAAAAATCCTTGGGTAATCCCGGAGAAATAATTGTTTTTGATTTGGGTAGCTTAACTCCCCCACAAATTGATGTTTTTATTGCAAGTGCATTTGAGCAAATATTCCAGCTTGATTTAAAACCTGACCCTAATTTGAAAACCTTAATAGTATGTGAGGATGTTCATGATTTATTAAAAGGTCTTGGGGGTTCTGGAGCTGGATTTATTCAGTTAGAAAGGGGCCTTAGAAATCTTTCAGAAAAAGGTATTGGAATAACTATGACATCCCAATTTTCAGAGGATTTTGTAAGAGAACTAAAAGCAAGAATAAATATGAGAGTTCATATGAAAACAACTTCTGAAAGAGATTTATTTTTAATAAAAAAGAGATTTGGAGAAGGATACTCAGAAAAAGTAAAAATTCTTTTCCCAGGACAAGGACTAATTTTAAATCCAGATTATAACCAAGGAAGTCCGTATTTAGTTAAATTTAGACCATTAGTCCATGATTCAGGTAGCCTTAATTCTTCAGATTTAGAACTTTATCATCAATATTTAAATCTCATCGAAGATTTTGAATATCAAATTTGGCAATTAAAAAGATTAGGTGGAAGAGTTACAGATTGTGAATTTGATATTCGTTTAGCTAAAGATAAATTTAAATCTGGTCAATTTGAATTAACAAAAATATACTTTCAAACATTATCTCCTAAAATTTTGAAAGAGTGGGGAAGGATAAAAAGAAAACCCCTTCATTTCATAAAACCAAGAATAAAAAAAGAGGACCTTTTGAAGGGGATAAATTTCAGTAAAAGTGAAAGATTAAAATGGAAAGAATTGACAATAACCCCCCAAGAAGAAAATTTAAAATACGAAAAAAAACCTCTTTCTAAGAATTTTATTCCTAAAACCCCTGAATTTTCAAAAAAGATTACTCAAAAAGAAAGTAAAAAGAAAAAACAAAAGGGAAAAGATAAAAAAGAAAATAAACCTGCTGATAGATTTTTTGATACAGATATAGATGAAGAATTAGAAGACCTTAGATTAAGAATTAATAGGTTAGCTATTAGGTGAGAAATTTTTGTATTTTAGTGTATTTTAAGAGTATTAGATTTTTAATCTTTCTATAAACTCCTTTTTATTAAAAGGGATTATCTCATCATATAGCTGTCCAGTTCCTAAAAAGATTATGGGTTTTTTAGTTATATAACCTATAGACAAAGCAGACCCCCCTTTTTCGTCAACGTCTGTTTTAGTAAGAATAATCCCATCAATTCCTATTTCTTCATCAAAACTTTTTGCCTGTTCAATAACATCATTTCCGGTTATGGATTCCCCAACAAATATCTTTAAGTTTGGTTTACATACTCGATTAATCTTCTCCATTTCTTTTAACAAATTCTTAGAGGTGTGCATTCTTCCAGCAGTATCTATTAAAACCACATCGATATGATTCTTTTTAGCATAGTTTATTGCATCAAAACCCACTGCTGCCGGATCAGATCCATACTCTTGAGAGATAACTGGCACTCCTAACTTGTTCCCATGTTCTTTTAATTGTTCTATACTGGCAGCTCTAAATGTATCTGCACTGGCTAAAACGCTAGAAAGATTTTCCTTTTTTAGAAAGTTTGAGATTTTTGCAATTGTTGTTGTTTTTCCAGTTCCATTAATTCCCATAAAAAGGACGATAAAAGGTTCTTGAGGGTTATTCTCCTTTTTTTCTTTTATCTCTTTTAAAATTTCAAGGGGTTCTAAGAGAACTTTTTCTAGTATATCTTTTAAAGCATCTTTTATTTGAGTTTCTATCTCTTTTTTTAAGAATTCTTTTCCAACAATTCTTTCTCCTAGCTCGGACATAATCTTGTCTGCAACTTCAAATGCCACATTATTTTCTAGAAGTATCATTTTTAACTCTTCGCCATAATACTCAAAATCATCTTGAGAAATTTTTGTTTTGTTTATCTTACCTGCAATTTTTCTAAAGAAACCCTCTTTTTTTTCTTCATCTTCAGGTATAGATACCCCCCCTGTGCTCTTTTCTTTAACTTTTTTTGATTTCTTTAACTTTTTCTCAGATTTTGTAATCTTTTCTTTAGTCTCTTTTTTAGTTCCTTCTTTTAGTTCTTCAGATGATTCTTCTAATGAGGATTTGTCTTTATCTTTTGAGACATCTTTAACCCATTTGCTTATTTTTTCTTTTAAAAATTTGAACATATCTCTAATAATTTTGGTTGATTTATAAATATGATTAATGTACCTAAAAAACGAATATAAATTTTTATAAATGGCAGGTGCTTTAATAATCTATGAAAGGAATACTTGTACTTTTGGATGGAATTGGGGACCTTCCTTCTAGAGTTCTTAAGGGAAAAACTCCCTTAGAAGCAGCAAATACCCCTAATTTAGATTTTTTAGCTGCTCGGGGAGAGATGGGGTTAATGTATCCTGTGAGGCCGGGGTTTATTCCGGAATCAGATCAAGCAGTTATTTCTATTTTTGGTAACGAGTTAATTGATAGTACTAGGGGACAGTTAGAAGCAAAGGGAACTGGGTTAAAACTTACTCGTGGGGATTTAGCATTAAGGGTTAATTTTGCAACTATTGATTCTTTAAAAGAGGGAAATATCTTAGATAGACGGGCTGGACGTACTTTAACCACAGCAGAAGCAGAGATTTTAGCTAAAGCGATTAATAAAATTAAACTTCCTTGTGAGTTTGTTTTTAAATCAACAGTTCAACATAGGGCGGCTCTTGTTCTAAGGGGGGGATTTTCAGATAACATCTCGAGTAATGATTCTACATATTCAGAAGGAAAAATGAGAGAAGTAAATAAAATCTCAAATTTTAGAGCATTAGATGATGAAGAAAATACTCAATATACTGTTAATATTCTTAATGAATTCTTGGATAAAGTTTTTGAGGTTTTAGATAAACATCCGATCAATCAACAAAGAAGAAAAAAGGGTCTTTCTCCTGCAAATTTTCTTCTTATAAGAGGTGCAGGCATTGAACCTCCAAAATTAAAATTTTATAGAAAATGGATATCTGTTGCTTATATGCCCCTTGAAATGGGATTTTCAGAAATTAGCGGAATGAATGTTTTTTCCTTTGATTACCCCCCATTAAAAGGATATGATTCATATAAAAATCTAAGAGAAGGGTTGATTAAAGCTTGTGATTTTTCAATTAAAGTACTTAAAAAAAACCATAAAAGTGCAGATTACGCTTATATACACTTAAAAGAAACAGATTTACCTGGCCATGATAATAAACCTATTGAGAAGAAGTTGATGATAGAACATATTGATAAGACCTTTTTTAAATTTTTAAAAGATTTTGCAACCTCAAATAAGATAAAAGTAGTTGTTACAGGTGATCATTCTACTCCTTGTAAACTTAAGGCCCATTCTGCAGATCCTGTTCCTATTTTGTTTTATAATGATAAACCCCCGAAACCTAAAGGCGGAATTACTTCTTTTTTTAAAAATGCAAATCAAAAAATCCCTTTTTATCCCAAGAAAAATCCTCTAAAACCGGAAAATTCTGAAGAGAAAAGAGAAAAATTTTGTGAAAAAAATGCAAAAAGAGGTAGTTTAGGAAAAGTTCTTGGTAAAGAACTTTTTGAAAAAGTTGGTTTTTTAAAATAAAAGTTTTTTTAAAGAATCCCTAAAAAATAATAAAAATTTGGGGTTTTAAGGTATTTCTTTTTTTATAATCTTAAACTCTAAAAGCTTTTTTTTATTATGGCAATTGTTAAAAAGGGGACTTATTTGTTATCCTTATGATTACTTACAATGATTTATACGAAGCAGCAAGAAAAGAGCGATATTCTGATCAACTCCAAAATCTCCCAAAAAATTTCATTGAAGAAATATCTATTTATCTTAAAGAAAAAAAGCAACTTTCCCTTAAAGATGATGATATCTTTTCAGATATGATTACTAAAACCAAAAAACAACTTGAAAATGCAATAACTCTTTTTAGAGAGTTGATTATCAGGAGAAGAAAAAAAATACTCAATCTTGTTCTTATAGCTGCAGAAACCGGGATTTCTAAACAAGATTTTGATAACATGCTTTCTTTTGAAAAAACACTATTCGAGGAACTCATGAAAAATGTTGAGATATCAGATAAAAAACTTAATGAAATCTTAACTGGTAAGAAAATTAAAGAATCTAAAAATGAGATGGTTATTTTTAAAAAAGAGGTTGGAGAATTTGTAGACTTAGAGGGTGAAAAAATTGGCCCCTTTGAAAAAGGGCAAATTGTAAATATCCCTCGCGATGTCGCAAAAATTCTGATTGAAGATGGAAAAGCAGAGATTTTGGATAAATAAAAACCAAGTTTCTAATTTTTTAAACTTTTTCCGGTAAATTTATTAATCTTTTATTCTTTTTTATTCAATGAAAAACAGACATTTTGTTGGAGCATTGTTTTTTCTCGTGGGTTTAATATTAACCTATACCTTAGAAAGATCTACCCTTTTTATTGGGTTGGTTTTTTGTGTGTTTGGGCTCATAATATTCTTTAATAAAAAAGGAGATGAAATTGAGATGATTAAGTCTCTTAATCTAAACAAAAAAAATGATAAGGAGGAACTAAAGAGGAGAAATAAAAATGGAAAAAACAAATAAACCTGAAATAAATGAGAACAAAATGGCCAAAAAAGAGATAATTGTTTCTACAGCTAGCGAAATTCCGGGAATTAAGATAGATAAGATCTTGGGGATTGTTAAGGGGAATACTGTTAGAGTCAAAAATATTGGAAGCGATATTGGAGCAAGTCTTAAAAGCTTAATTGGAGGAGAAATCAAAACTTATTCTGGAATGATCTCTCAAGCTAGAGAAGAAGCATTTAATCGTATGATAAATCAAGCAATTGATTTAAAAGCTGATGCAGTTATTATGGTTAGATTCTCAACATCTATGGTTTTACAAGGAGCTGCTGAAATTTTAGCTTATGGGACTGCTGTAAAATTAAAAAAATCTTAGATTAGGGTTACTTTTTTAAAAAATTTTTTTGGATTAAAAAGATTTAAAAGCCTGCAGGGGGAGTCGAACCCCCGACCTACTGCTTACAAGGCAGTCGCTCTAATCCAACTGAGCTATGCAGGCAATCAAACTTAGAAAGAATAATTTAATTTAAAAGGGTTTTGATGCAAATCTATTAGAAAATATGTTCTTCTTCAACTCTTTTGTAATCATGTATTTCATCTAAAGAAAACCAAATCCCTAATTCCCTTTTAGCTTCCTCTAGACTAGAAGAAGCATGTACAACATTTTTTACCACAGTTCCTTTTTCTTTTGCATAATTAAAACTTACATGGGAAAAATCTCCTCTTATTGTTCCAGGAAGAGCATTTTTTGATTCTGTATCTCCTACAAGTTTACGAACATTTTCTATAGCATCTACTCCCTCAATTGCTATCGCGACAACTGGTCCGAGGCTGATAAATTTTAATAAATTCTCTCTAACTTTTTCGCCTCTTCTTTGAGATATATCTTCAGTATAATGTTTTTTTGCTGTATCTTCTTCTACTTTAACTAATTTTAAACCAATAATCTTAAGGCCCCTTTGCTCAAATCTTTTTATTATTTCTCCTATTAATCCTCTTTGGACTCCATCGGGTTTTACAAGAACAAGTGTTTGTTGAAGCATATTTTACTTTACTGAGAGATTTTTTCTTTAAACTTTTCAATGCTTAAAACTTTTATTTCACATAAAGAAAGAGGGTAAATTTTCTTTAACTTCAAGCTTAATGATTTTTGAATCTTATTGTTTAGAATATCAATAAAAATTGTTTCAGTATCTTTTGTTTTTGAATATTCTGTTAATTCTTCTTTAGCCTTTTCTCTTAAGGCTTTTCTAACTGCTCTTGAAACTTTTTTTCTTGTTATTAAAAAAGGCTTTATTCTCAAAAAAGCATTTTCACATTCTGTAGAAAATGAGTCTTCAACATAATTTGAACCTCCCCTAATCATTCTTCTTATAAAACAAGGTAATATCTTTAATTCAAGAGGATAAGAAGTAGCTTTATCCCCCTCAACTTTTACTTTTAATTTTAATAATGCATTTTTTCCTCTTAAGATTCTTGTTAAATCGTAAACTATTGTTCTTCCATTTATTTCTTTTAAGTCATAGCCATAAAGTTGGGTTTCTTTCTTTATTAGAGGCATTTCTACATCAAAAAACTTTTTTCTTTTTTTTGCTTGTGCCATTTTAATATTTTTATTAAGTTTGTTAATAATTTTACTATTTACTCTTGTAACACCTTTCCAGTTCTTTTATTTCTATTTCCAGTTCTATATTTAGATTTTCCGCATTCTTGGCAGGTGTAAAGTATGTTTGTTTTTTTTGTTGTTTTACTTTTTCTTTTGAATTTTGAAACAGGCGGTTTAGATCCCCACTTTCCTTTGTTACCAAAGCCAGTTCCAAGGCCCCTTGATTTTGCTCTAGCAATACTCCCTCGGGTTAGCGTCCCTCTTTGAAAACCAGTCCCTACTAATTTTATTTTCTGTTCTGTCTTTTTTTTACAATAAGGACAAAATCTTTTTGTAGTTTTTGGTATCTTCATGTTGAGAAAAGAAAAAACTAGTTTTTAAAGCTTGTTGATTTCCTAAAAAAGCATATTTTTCTTAAAAATGGTCCCGGCAGGAATTGAACCTGCGATCTTTTCCACGTCAAGGAAACGTCATAACCACTAGACCACGGGACCTTATGAAAGTTTATTTTAGAAAATATTTAAATATAATGTTTTTCTTTATTAAATATGAAAAGGGGATATCAGAAGAAAAACCAATCTAAAGGGATTTTTTTGTTTCTTTATTTGATTTTTGCAGCATACTTTTTGAATTATCCCTTCAGATTTATGGAAGTTCCTGAATTTTTTTTATCTATAGACCAATGGATTATCTTTTTTGGGGGTATTCTCCTTATTCTAGGGGCATATAATCATCTTAGAAAAAAAGCCACTTTTTGAAGTTTAATCTTAATATTTTTTGATTTTTCGAATCTCTCAATTCTATTAATTAGCTAATTTTTAACAATAAATTTATATATATAATTACCATGTTTTTCGTATGGTGATTAAAAGGGATGCCCCCCTTATTTTTAATAAGGATTTCAAAGATTTTTTTTTAAAAAAAAGGGGTCAAGTAACAATTTTTATTATTATTGCAATAGTGATAGTTTTCGCAATCTTGATTTTTTTCTTTTTTAGAGGTAAAACCATTGAGACCCAAATCCCAGCTTATGCAGAGCCGGTTTATTCAAATTTTTTGTTTTGTATAGAAGAAGCTACTTTAATAGGGACAAATTTAATTGGAAGCCAGGGGGGCTACATTTACCTACCTGAGTTTGAACCCGGTTCTTCTTATATGCCTTTTTCTTCTCAATTAAACTTTTTAGGAAGTTCAGTTCCTTACTGGTATTATGTTTCTGGAAACAACATCCAAAGAGAAAAAGTTCCAACAAAAGAAATGATGGAGTCTCATTTAGAAGACTTTATTGAAGAAAAGATAAAAAGTTGTAATTACAATCAATACAAAACTCAAGGATTCCAGATATCCTGGGAAGATCCTTCTTCGAGGGTGAATATCCAAGATGATCGAATTGAGGTAATCCTCAATATGAACTTAAACATTGCTTTAGGCAATGAGAGTTTTACTTCCTCTAACCACAGGGTTGTAGTAAACTCTGAATTAGGTTCTTTATATAACTCTGCAAAAAGAGTTTATGAAGAACAACAAAAAACCTTGTTCTTAGAAGATTATGCGATAGATATCTTAAGAAACTATGCTCCGGTGGATGGTGCAGAAGTTACTTGTTCTCCTTTAATTTGGAATGCAGATGATATATTCAATGAGTTACAAGAAGCAATTGAAGCAAATACTCAAGCTTTGACAAATCAGGGGTCTGATAATGATTATTTCTTTGTGGATCTTCCTGTTAAAAATGAAGTTAGATTTTTGAACTCGAAGACTTGGCCTCATAATTTTGAGGTTACTCCTACAGAAGGTAATCTTTTAATCTCAACTCCAGTTGGGAATCAACCCGGATTGGGGATTTTGGGTTTCTGTTATGCTCCTTACCATTATGTTTATGATATGAAATATCCTGTTTTAGTTCAAATTTATTCTGGTGGAGAGATGTTTCAATTTCCTTTAGCGGTCATTATTAGAGGAAATAACCCTAGAGAACCAATTGAAGGAGCAGTTGCTTATCCTGGAATTATTCCAGAACTATGTCAGCATAAAAATACTGAAATTTTAGTAGATGTAAAAGATTTTAATGGGAATCCTATTGGAGCAGACATATCTTTTGATTGTTTTGCAAATACTTGTTTTATTGGTCAAACAAGTAATTCAGGGGTTCTTTTATCAGATTTTCCCCAATGTGTAAATGGATTTGTTTCTGCTAAAGCTCCAGGTTTTAAAGATGCCAAATATCTTTTATCTACTGTTTCTGCTGGAAACATAGAGATTTTAATGGAACGTATGTACACCAAAGAGATTCAATTAATGCTTGATGGGACTAATTTTAATGGTAACGCATTAATCTATTTTATTTCAAATGATTCTACTAAAACTATTGTTTATCCTGAACAAAGAGCTGTTGAACTTTCAGCAGGGCAATATGAGGTTCAAGTTCATATCTTTAGGGATGCAGAAATTAATTTTGGAGAGATGGTAACTGAACAGTGTATTGAGGTTCCACGTTCAGGTATCTTAGGTTTTGTAGGACTTAAAAAAAAGAATTGTTTTGAAGTAACAATCCCTGAACAGATTATCTCGCAATCCTTAGCTGGAGGGGGCAAACAAAATTATTATATTTCTGAATCTGAATTAGCTTCTTTAAATCATATTAAAATAAACGTTGGGAGTTTTCCAATACCCAATGATATAAATCAAATACAGTATAACTATCTTTTATTCGATGAAAGGGGGCTCGATATAATTATCTAAAAAAATGATTTCAAAAAATAATACCCCTGAAATTAAGTTTCATTCAAAAACTTGGACAATATTCTTCTTTTTATTAGTTATTCTTTTAGCTAACTCTTTTTTGATTTCTTCTCAATCTTATTCAAGATCTCTTACAGGATATCCATCTTATGTTGGAATTAAACCCTCTTTTGGAGATGTAAGTTTTTCTCCTGCTTTTGATAATCAGGGAAATTTTAATAGGAATGTTTGTGAAGCGGGTCAAGATTTTATTCTTCATATTTCCCCTCTTGGATGTATACCCTCTGTTGTTAGAAGTGATCTTTTAGAAGAACAAAATGTTCCTGTTTTTTGTCCTATTGTTGCAACTCAATTAAACCCCCTAATAGATGTAGAAACGTTAGATAGTATCTCTTTTAGCGGGCAGTTGTCTGAAGAAGTTTCCGGGGTAGGGTATTATCCTGCACAAGCTGCATTAGGGAATGCGGGATTGAGATTAAACCAACCCATTATGGATAATCTTGGTTATGCAGTTATTGTTTTAAGAAAACAAAAAAATGAATCTGCAATGCCAGACTTTGTAGAAGGAAATTTAACTGCAAGAATAAAATATGATATTAATAATGCTTTTGGTATGGGGCATGCTGGTCCTTTTTATCTTCCAATAAGGAGTGATAGTGATTGGGATAATCAATTTAAACAGTATGGTTTTTGGCAAGGAAGAGGTTATTTAAGAGCAGACTTTGTGGGAGAAAATGAAGCTACGGTTTCAATTTATTCTAAAAGAGATCCTTATGATCCGCTTGGGGCTAATGAGAGAATAATCTCCACGGTTTCTTTGGATTCGTCTCAAGGAGGAAGAACTTCTACAGATATCTTTATGCCAGGTTTTGATTATTGTATGGGAAGTCTTAATTTAAGATTAGACGGAATTGAAAAACCAGACACAACTGTTAGGCTAAATGTTAATGGAGATTATCAAGAATTTAAAAAAAATGACCAATTTTTAGATTCTTGTAAAGTTCTTAATATTGAAAAAAAGGGAATTGTTGAAGAGGTTAGAATTAGATGTAAAGATGATATCCGTGGATGGGGGACTTTTACATTGAGTATCTCCCCTATGGTAGAATTAGAAATTGGGGGAGCTGGAAAAAGAAATTATTCTGTGGGAGACGTTGTTTTAAATTCTGAAGGTTTACCTCTTCAGGTAACAACTAATCCTCAAAGAGATGAAAATGGAACTGTTTATGTAGCTTATTTAAGAACAAAGGGTAACACTAAAAAAGAATCAGATTTAGAGGTTGTTTTAGTTACAATTCCAACAAATATGGAATTAGGGGATCGAAAATTAACTGAATCTCAATTAAAATCTTTTGCAAAACTTTTAGATAAAGAAAAAGACATTAATCAAATACCTAATCCCAATTTGGCTAATCTGTTTAAGTTCCTCCCTCTTGATGCTTTATTAGGCTATAAATTTCAAGGAATCTCCCAAGGAAATACGGCAAGTATCTTTGGAGTTGAGATAAGTCTCTTAGGTTTTTCTGGTCCTAAAAACAAAGATCTTTCAACGGTTGATGGATCTAAAGATAATTACACAAAAGCAATCGAGGACTACGATTACATCTCTGAACATTATCTAATAGAGAAATATCCTGATGAAAGAGAATCTCAAACTATCGCCCAGAAAGCGTTAACTAATCAGATAAGTCTTTCTGAAAGAACAAATCAAATGAGAGATGTTTTGTTTTTATGCGAAGATTTTAAGGAGAAATATCCGGATTTTGATCCTCCTGAAATCTGTATGCGTTCAGATAGATTAGCTAGTTTTTCATTTAATTCACAATCTTTAGAAATAAACGGGAGAAGTTACCTGATTTCTTTGGATGCTATAAAACAACCTTCTTTTGATGATTTCGGTGCAAGAATAATGATTCTAGATTCAAATAATAGATCAAAAGATATCTCTTATGATTTCATAAAAAATGAAGCAATCTCCATTGGAGATCTTGGAGGATATATCCAACTTTTAGATGTTAACAAGGACTCTTCAGGAGAAGAGTCTGTAAGAATAAAAACAAATCTAAGAGAAGAAAAAAAAGATCAAGGGGATTATCTTGGGTCAGAAGTTACCATAACTCTGAATAAAGGAATGCCTAATTTTAGGGCAGGAGGGGATTATGTTTTTGTTTTAGATACAACAAACTTAAGAGAAGTTGCAAAAGTTTCAGTCATTTCTAATATTAAAGAAGCAGGTACAGAAGCAACCTTTCCTTTTAAAATTGGAATAGAAAAAAGGGGGATTCAACTTTCTCCTGAGAAAACTAAAGATAGAATTGAGAAGCTTAATTCAACAATTAATACTTGGAGAAATGTTAATGATAAACTTGGAACTTTGGTAAGTGCTGGAAAAGCAGCATGTCTAGTCACAGGAACTTCTCTTCTTATTAAAAATTTTATTTCTAATGTCGGAGGAACCGGAATTGCAAGACAATTTGTAATGAGGGGGCCTGGGGGATGGATTGAAGAATGTGAAAGATTAATTCGTACTAACGAATTTAGTGGGAGTCTTGATTCATGTTTGCTTCATTATTCCGATGAAATAGACCAAGCAGTAAGTGAAACTTCTAATAAAATTACTGAGATAAATGATTTCTTTTCAAACATCCAAGACTGCCAACCTCAAGAAACTAGTTTTTTTGGAGAATCAAGAGTAAAAACTGATCTTTGTTTAAAGAATTACTTAAACCAAAAGAGGTCTGAAATAATTAATAATTTAGAAGCGGGGGGCGTTACCCAAGTTCGAATTGGCAGTGAAAACTTTGATGTTTCTAATTTAGTAAATAATATGACCTCGGAGAATATCTTGTTAGAAGATGTTCGGGATTTAGAATTATATTCAAAACTTTTAAATTCAGATGTTGAAAGGGTTCCCCAAATTGCTAATATTTCTTTAACTAACTCTTTAGGAAACTTTTGGGCTAACTCTAAATTATCTGTTGAAATGAATCTTTTTGCAGAAAAATACGGCGCAGATAATGCTGTATCATTATTCTCTTCAGAATCTTTAGAAGAAGTTTATGTTACAGAAGTAAAAACTTTCTCACAGTTGAATTCTCTCCATAGTCAAGCTATTGAAACTTCAGAAACTGTTTATTTAGTTAAAGATGAATCAAGTAATAGAGATTATCTCCTTGTTTTAGGAGATGTTATTGATGGAAGATATCCTATAAAAGAAACTTATAACATCAGTCCAGGAGGTATGCTTCAAAAAATGGAGTCGGTCAATCCTTTGCATCTTTCTTTAATAAAATCTGATTCTTCTTCTTTAAGAAATAGATGTACTAATTGTATAATTAGATTTTATGAAAGCGGAGCTTATGAAGGATTCCCTGCAATTGTTCCCTTTGATATTCCTAATGGATGGTATGCCGCAGTTAAACCTGCAATCCCTGGGCCAGGAATTACCGGAGGAAATTTAGAACCTTTTGATGATTCAGGAAAGGTATCTAATTTTTATCTTTGTAATGTGGGACCAGATAAAGAAGAAGATTTTTTTAGGAAGATTGATTCTGGTGCCGGAGATGATATATGTCGATTAGTAAATCTTGGAACAGGTCAACCTTATGACCAATTTCCTGGACTTTCTCCTTCTGAAGCATCAAGAAAAATTACTCAAGCTCAGCAGGCATTTAGAGAAGCTTCAGCTGCCTATAACCAAAATTTAAAAGGAAGAAAAATTGCAGTTCTTGGGCAGTTGGTAGAAGTAGGTGATTCTGCAATAGGGGTTCCAGATATCCAATGTCAGGATTTTATGTCTCCTAAAGATTGTAATATCTTATTTAATGTTTGTGATCCCGTTATTTGTCCAAACTCAAGATGTAATCTCGGAGGTAAATATACTGTTGATAATGTGATTCAATCTGGGATTATTGGGAGTGTTGCCCTTTGTCTTCCAAATTGGCCAGATATTAAAGTGCCTATTTGTGTTTCAGGAGTTCATGCAGGTGTAGACGGTCTTTTAACTGTTTTTGAAGAATATAGAGATTGCTTACAAATAAGTTTAGACACTGGAGAACAAGTAGGGATTTGTGATGCTTTACATTCTGTATACCTTTGTGAATTTTTCTGGAGACAAACTTTACCGGTTGTTCAATATGGAATGCCTCAAATAATTAGCTCTATCCTCGGAAAAAATGTTCGTGGTGGTGGAGAATATCTTGGTCTTCAAAATGCATTTTCCCAAGCTTCAGGCTCTGCAGAATATTTTACCCAGTTTTATGCAATAGAATCTTTTAAAGCATTTAAAGCAAGGTCTATGGAAGGGGTTGGAACAGAATTTTGTAGAAACTTTATCTCTGTTCCTGGCTTGGGGGATGGAAAAATATTTGATGCTTTACTTGCTCCAGACTCTCCTCATCAATCTTTGGGGTGGTTTCAAGAAATACCTTATACAACTTTAACTGTCCCCGTTCGATCCCAGTATAAAGTCTTTTTCCATATTTACGCAGGACAAGACCTCCCAGCATCTTATGAAGTTTATCTAAAGGGAAGTTATACTACATTACCTCCGGGAGTTTCTGAGAGGTATATTGTTGATAGAGGTTATTTAGAAACAGGGGGAAGAGTTCAAGAGACATCTGATTTTTTAGCTCCTGCAGGTTATAATCAGATGTGTATAACTGTAAATAACCAAGAAGAATGTGGATTTAAACAAATATCAACAGACTTTGGCATCCAGTATATTTCTTCTGAATTTGCTTCAAGTGAAGCATCAAGGACAGATATTACCACAGAAAATGTCTGTATCTCTGGTTCTCCCAACATAAGGAGTTTATTAAATTTAAATGTTCAAGCAGGAGCTGAAGAATTTATTGATCCAGAGATTTATGATAGGGGGATTATTAGAATTTGTTCTACAGATAATCCGGGTTTATCAACAGACCCTTATGCAAATACAGAAAAATCAAGGTGGAAATCAGTAGGATATTGCGATAATCCTTCGATTAAATGTTGGTTAGATACTCAAAGCGTTGAAAATACAATAGACTTTGTTGATTTAGAAAATAAAACCTTAAGTGAAGTTACTCCTTATTGGATGAATATTCTAACAGAACAGATGAATTTAATAGAAGATTTTAGTGGGTTTGTTTCTGAAATTGAGACTCTAAAAACAGCTAAAGAATATTCCCAAATAATAAACAAAATTAATGAAAATTATGACAGGGTATTTTTTAGCAAAGAAAAAGCATTTTTAAGACTTTTACGTGGGGATGCTTTTGGAGAAATTACATTAAATCTTATTCAAGAAGAGAATAATCTTTTATTAGATGAAACAACAAGTTCTGCTTTAGGGATCAGTTCAACCCAAATGATGGGGGAGGAAGAAGCAGACCTTATTGGTTTTTTAAATGAGTATATCCATCAAAAAGAAACTATTAGTCCTTCTGAATCGGCAAGTTTCAAAAGAATAACCCTCTTAAAGACTATGTTACGTTTAAGAGGGGAAGTTTTTGATAATCCGAATTCATATTGTTTTCATTCAATTTTAAATATCTATACTAATGCAGGTTTTAATTTTGAATGTTTTTATGCTGTTCCTTCTGGGACAAAATACTCTTTCTTAAATAATGATGGGACATCTACTGTCGTTGAACCAAGTCCCATAATAGGAAGTAACTTTCAGACTTCCCCTCAGAGGTCTTGCACTTTAACTAAGGAAAGAGACATTAGGTTAAGTTATGATGAACTTTTAACACAACTCCAAGTTGGAGATTGGGTGGATATTATTTACAGGCCTGGTTCTGGTGGATCTCACGCCGTTATTTTTGTTAGGTGGGTAGATACTTCTTGGAGGAATGATGTAAATAAAATGGCTTGGATATACCACTGGGGGTTAGATGGTACACGGAGATATAGATTTGAGAAAATTTCTTTGGCTCAGACTAAACATGCGGTTTATATGATTAGAAGACCTGTATGATAATCTGAAGCTAAGCACTAAATGCAATGTGGGTGCATATTGGAGATTATTCCTTATTTTAAAAATCTTTTAATTCTTTTTTTATTTTTTTAATTAAGGAATTTAATATTCTTTGCGGGAGATAGGATTCGAACCTATGCAAGCACTAAGCTAACGGCTCCTAAGGCCGCCCCGTTTGACCGCTCCGGCACTCCCGCAGGATAATTATAACCAATTTTGTTTTAATTAACTCCATAAGGAAAGATTTTTTTAAATATAAAAATGTTTAGATTTAAAACTTGTTGAAATATCTGATTTGTATTGTAACTTAATAAAGAAATTAGACTAAAAAAATCTTTAGAGAGTATTCTTTGTTCTTAAATTAAAATTTTTTTGATATTTGAGATTGGCATTTGTAGAAAGGTATTTAAACGAATAATTCTTTTTGATTTTATGAGAAACATTTCGATGATTGTTCCAATAATTTTCTTTATTTTTGGAATACTCCTTTTAAATATAGCTTTAGATTTATTCACTTTTCCAGAGTTTATTAATTCTAGACTTAATTGGATAAACCTTATCTCAGGAATTTTATTGGTGTTAGGAGGATTATTTTCAATGAAATCTAATCATAAGTATTATCGAAAATAGTTTTGAAAATTTTTGAAGTTTTCTAGATTCTTTAGAATTAAGTTATTCTGATTAAATTTATGATATTATTTTATCAAAAAGAGCCTTATTTTTTCTTTTTAGTTTCAGATTCTTTTTGTTTTATTTTTTTCTCTAAATTAAGCTTCTCTATAAGCTCTTTATACCTGTTTCTTATTGTTACCTCGGTTATTCCTGCAATATCAGCAACTTCTCTTTGAGTCTTTTTTTCATCATTCATTAATGCCGCTACGTATAATGCCGCTGCGGATATCCCTGCTGGGCCTCTCCCGGAAGTTAGCTCAACTTCTTCTGCTCTTTTTAATACTTTAAGTGCATCGTTTTGTATCTTTGGAGAAAGCTTTAATACTGACGAAAATCTAGAAATATAATCCTTTGGAGAACTTTGTTTTACTTTTATCCCTAATTTTCTAACAACGAATCGGTATGTTCTTCCAATTTCTTTTCTTTCTACATCTGAAGCTGTGGCCATTTCGTCTAAAGTTCTTGGGATGTTATAAGATCTGCAGGCAGCATATAAACATGCAGCTATAACAGATTCCATAGACCTTCCCCTAACTAAACCTCTTTGTACAACATAATTATAAATCCTTGCAGCATCATCTCTTACTACATTCGGGAGATTAAGATATGAAGAGATAACCCTTAATTCGGCCATTGCTAATCTCAAATTTCTTTCAATAGATGTAGAAACTCTTTCTTGCCATTTTTTTAATCTTAAAAATTTTCTAGTTTGTTTTGGATCTAGTCTATAAATATCTGAAATTTCCCCTACATTAGTTGTGAGACCTTTATCAAATTTTTGAATACTAGTCGGAGTTCCCCCTCTCCCCTTTTTTTCACTTTTATCAAACTTTCCTTGGAGATCAATTCCGGTATCAACCATTTTTTCTTCAATAACTAAACCGCAATCATTACAAATAATCTCCCCCAAATGAGGATCATAAGTTAAATTGATACTCCCACACTCAGAACATTTTTTTATAAACGTCATGTTGATATATAGAATTTTAGTATAATCTTTTTACTTTTGTAGTGAATAATAACCTTTATAAAGGCCATAAACGCAAGCTTTATAAACTTTTTCCCTTTATAAACTTTACCCTTTTTATCGTCTTGTACATTCTTATTTTTTTAAGAAAATAAAAAATTAGGAATAAAAATCAGAAGTAGTAGTTATTTTAAAAATTAATTTTTAATTGTGTTTTTTAGTAAATTTTTAGTAAATCTATCTTCCTACCTCATTATAAATCCCTTAGAACTATTTTGAAGGGGGTTCGATTAAAATTCCGTTAATTACTCCTTCTTGGCTAGGCCTATTTGTTATCTTTACTTTTCCAATCTCTGTTTCAAGAATTGTTCCTTTTGTGAGGATATTTTGTCTAGCTAAGAAACGATTAGATGGTGTTTCAATAACATTCTTTATTTCGACACTTTTGATTTTTTTATCAATTTTGACATTTACTTTTTTTTCCTTCAAAAGAAATAGTTTTTTATTGCCTCCCCTAACTCTCTTTGTCCTCGCCTTTTTTTCTCCTAGTTTTACAATTCTTTTTTGTCCTGGAAGCTCGTATTTCTTCTTTTTCCTAGATTTTTTGTATCTTGCACCGGAAATCTGTTTACCTTTATGCATTTTATAAAATGTATTCCATATTTTTGTTTATATAACTTTCTATTTTTATTCTCTTTACACCTTTTAGGATAATTTAAGCCTAGTGAATTTATCTAATCACCTTTTTTAAATTCCTTGAAAAGTAAAAGTCTTAATTTTAACCTTCCCTTAAAAAATTTTAGATTTTTTAAAAAAATTTTTAGAAAGGGTATAAAAAATCATAAAGAAAAAAATAACGAAATGTTTATAAACAAGGTATTCAAATAAACTTCATAAATATTCCATACTTTGGTTTAATAAAAATGGTTAACGGTATTGAAAGGCCCTTAGATCTTTTGAATAATTCAAAAGGAAAAGAAGTTCTCGTACACCTTAAAGGTGATAAACAATTTGTTGGAACTTTACTTGCTTTTGATATTCATATAAACCTTGTTTTAGACAATATTAAAGAGATGGGGGGTGGAGAAATAAAAAGAAATCTTGGACTTACTTTCTTGAGAGGAGATACCATTATTTTCATCTCTCCAGCTTCAACAGCTCTTAAAAAAAGAGAAGAATAAGGCCTAAACGAATTTTTTAAGTATTTTTTAAAAATCTTAAAAGGATTTCTATTAATTTCTTAATATTGGGTTCTCAAAACCTATAAAAACTATTTTTTCTTTATTACCTCATGACTGATAAAATAATCATTACTTTTCTCGGAACTGGAGATTCAGTACCTAGTAGGTCGAGAAATCATCCTGCTTTTCTTATGACTTATAAAGGAGAGAATATCCTTGTGGATTGTGGAGAAGGAACACAAAGACAGTTTAGAAAGGCAGGATTAAATCCCTGTAAAATAACCAGAATATTAATAACACATTGGCATGCTGATCATATTTTGGGTATTCCAGGAATGCTTAAGACTCTTGGTTTAAGTGGTTATAACCAAATTCTTCATATCTATTGTCCTAAAGGAACTAAAATTTTAATTGAACAATTATTAAATTTATTTAAGATTAAAACAGAATATCCCTTAGAGATTAAAGAGGTTAAAGGAAAATTTTTTGATACAGGAGATTTTTATTTAGAAGCAGAATCTATGACTCATGGAATTCCTTGTAATGCTTACTCCTTTATAAAAAAAGAGAGGATAAGGATAGATAAAAAAATTTTAGAGAAATTAGGTATTCCTGAGGGACCACATTTAAAAGAACTAAAAGAGAGAAAGAATTTAACTTACAATGGAAAAAGTTATTCTTTTAAAAAATTAACTTATCAAGAAAAACCACTTAAAGTTTCTTTTATTTTAGATACCTCTTTAAATGATAGGATTATCCCTTTTGTAATGAACTCAGATATACTCATTTCTGAGTCTACTTTCACTTCTGATCTTGAAAAGAAGGCAGAAGAATATAAACATCTTACTGTTTCTCAGGTTGCGGGTATTGCAAAAAAGGCTAAAGTTAAGAGACTATTCTTAGTTCATATAAGCCAAAGGTTCTCTAAAGATTTAAAGAGAGTTTTAGAAGACTCTAAACGGATATTTAATAGTTCTTATCTTCCAAAAGATTTAGAAAAAATAGAACTGTAATTTCTATAGAAAGCTTTTAAATATTGAAGTTTGTTATTTTTTATTGTGCTTAAGCCCTCGTAACTCAGTTGGATAGAGTGTCAGCCTTCTATCTCTTCGGAGGTTAGCTGAAAGTCGCAGGTTCGAATCCTGTCGGGGGCATTTTGATTTAATACGACTTAATAAATCAATAAATTGAAATCATCACATCTGCTTTTTGCGAGGATGGCGAAGTGGTTAACGCGTTCGGTTGCAGCCCGGATATTCCTGGGTTCGAATCCCAGTCCTCGCTTTTTAAAATGAAGTCTTATACTGAAAAATTAGAGATTAATACTCAAAGAAAAATAGAATTTTTGAATATTACAGATAAGGTAAAACGTGCGGTTAATCTTTCAGGTATTCAAGAAGGATTAGTTTTGATAAACTCTATGCACATTACTTCTAGTATTTTTGTTAATGATAATGAAGGGGGGCTACTTCAGGATTTTAGAAGTTGGTTAGAGAAACTTGCACCTTTAGATATAAAAAATTACAAGCATAATCTTACTGGGGAAGATAATGCCTACGCACATCTTTGGAGGACTATCATGGGAAGAGAGTGCGTTATTGCAATAACTAAAGGAAACTTGGATTTAGGCCCTTGGGAGGAGATATTTTATGGAGAATTTGATGGACAAAGAGTCAAAAGAATACTGATAAAAATAATTGGGGAGTAGTTTTTAAAATTATACCTGAAGTCTATTTAATTTACTCTTTAAAAGATTCTTTTGAAAAATTATTCGGGGGGAGACCTGAGAATTTTTCTCTTATTTTTTTACTATTGGGGTTTCTGTACATTTTCTTTTTTTTAAAGATTCTCTTAAAAACTTTCACTATAAAATAAACTATAACAAATAATAAAACCAAAGATATTCCGTAAAGGATTTGTTTTATAATTGGAGAAGAAAAAGAAATTCCTCTTCTTTTAATCTCAAAGACTGAGCTTGCACTAGCGACCTTTCCGTCAACTGTTGCCTTTACATAAACAATATACATTCCAGGTTTTATCTCTCTAGGAATATCCAACCAAACTCCTTTTACTAAACTTTTTTGATCCCCAATGGTAATCTGTTCTATGAATCTTAGTAGAATTTTGTTTTCTTCGTCTCTTATTTGGTACTCTAAATCCGCTTTATTTTCTGTTTTTTCTCCTAAATTGAAAAGTTCTAAGTTTAAAAAAAGGCTTTCTCCAGGATAAATCTTTTTTTCCTTAGGTTCTATTTCTAGGTAAATATCTAAAAGGGTATTACTAGATTCAATTTCAACCTTTACCGGAATCTCTTTTTTTATTTCTCCAGATTGAATTATTATCTTGCCTAAATAAAGTTCAGGGAGAATATTTTCATCTGCAGAAAACTGAATTCTAAGTGCCTTTGATTCATTTGCTTCTAAAGTGAAATAAGATTCAGGAATATCTATAAATCTTTCTAAGTCTTCACTAGATATGGAAAATGTTAATGGCTCTTGTTGTAAATTAGTTAATACTATGGGGTATACCTTAGTCTCCCCTTGAGTTAACTTTACTTCTAAATTACTAACACTAACCCAAAAAATTTCTGGGGGTTTAGGAATAACAATAAAACTACTACCCCCACCCCCTCCTGAAGGGGGACTCGTAGGGACATCTTCTGCACTATATCTTGTAAATTGATTAACACTAAAAATAAAAACTTGAGGACTATTGCTAATTATTGTGCAAATAGAAGAGGGGCAAGGATTTCCGTCTTTTAGAATTCTGGGATTATTTAGATTTAAATTGTATAAATAAACTGTTGCGGATTTATTTAGATTATTTAAGATAGTTGTATTAATAAAAACGTTATTAAATGAGACGTTGGTGTATGAATCTAAATCCAGAACATTTCCTGAGATATTTGTTAGATTTAGAGGTTCGTCGAAATAGATTTTTCCAAATCCTGGATTCTCTAAAACTACATTTTCTATTTCTTGTATCTCTTCAAACGTTGATTTATTAAAATCTGTTGAAGAACCCCTATCTTTATAATTTTTATAGTCTATTCTAAACTTAGTAGAATTTACAGAAAAGGTTACATTTTTTGTGGTTGTTCCTTCAGAATTATTTGCAAAAAGATAAAGGGCGTATGTTTTGTCATCTTCGGTAACATTAAATTTGATACCCTCTTCTAGAGTTATATTTGAATTTTGATCTAAATTGTACATAAAAGTTATACCATTAGAAATAAACTCTAAAGGTAGATCTATTTTAGTTAAGTATGTTCCATTTTTTGGTTTTATAATCTCTAAACTTGGGGGAGTTAAGATAACTGAAATTGCTATGGCTAACTCTCCTTGAGTTATTTTTCCAGTAATCTTTTCTTTTTCTAAAGAATTTGTTTTCGATCCCAAAAAATACAAACTCGTAGAATAAATCAGAAAAATTAAAATAATAAACCCTAGAGTGGATAAGTATAAAAGATTCTTTTTTTTCATGGAATATAATATAGAATCCCTTATTTAAAATTTCTTGGTTTTTTATTCCTTAATTAAATGTTTTGATTAATCATTCAGAAAGAATAAAATTTAATTAAGGTGCAATACTCTGATTTTTATTTCTTTTTTTTGTTAAGATTTAGAGTATATATAATTACCCCTACTAAAACCCCTATTATTAAAATTCCTAAAATAAATGGTGCATAGTTCTTTTTTTCTGCTTCTTCACCGTATAAAACACTTTCTTCAGTATCAACTACCTGTACTGGAAGTGTTTTAGAAATTGCAGAAGCCATTTTAATCATACCCCCCTCTCCAGGAGAAACTTCTTGAAAAAGTATTGGGACTTGATAAATGTCCCCTACCTTAGCATTTGAAGGAACCTCTATTTTGATCCTAACAGGAATGTCACTAGATCCAAAAGGAACTAAATAATCTGTATTCTGATCCATTAAGCTAACTATAACATTAGCCTCATTTACACTTGCTCTTAAGGTTACATCTTCTTCTCCTACCATATTTTGTAGTTCTAGTGTAACAATCGTTGATTCCCCGGGGGAAAGTTTTATTGGATTAGTCCTCCAATAAGGACTTGAAACTCCTGTAGAAGTTATAAGGGGGATTAAAGCAATTAATAATAATCCGGATAAAGCAAAAAGGATTTCATTCCTATTAAATTTTTTCTTTTTAGTCTCCATATTTCTTTATATTTTCTTTTCTTTTTATATCTTTTTAATAAATTTAATCTTATCCAATTACTTCAGTAATCCAAGGGCCTAAACCTGCAGTTGTATAATCTTGTGCTAAGATTCCTGTTGGAAGTCCCTTTAAACAAAAGTATAATGTTTCTTGTCCAGATGTTTGATTGTTATAATTTAAGGTGTTATTCCCCCTGTATAAGGCCGCACTAGTTATTTTTTGAGCAGTATCATTTTGCATAATATCTCCACTACATCCTGTAGAGATTATATCTACAGTAAAGTTATTTGCAAATATGGAATATCCTGAATTAGGAACCCCTATTAAATCTAAAGCTGTAACATTAACCTCTAACCCATCTGCATTACCTGTATTATTAATTACAATAGGGTCATTATCTGAGCCTATATCTGTACTGGAAGGGCCTACTCCTGGCCATGTTAGAGCTTTTGGTGATAATGCCATTGAAGTTAGTTCGTTGTATTGAAATGTTGTTGAAGAATTTTCTGCTGAATCTTCAGAGTTATCTTTAATTGAGACATTAATTGTCCAGTCCCCTGCTTCATCAAAATACCACATATCTATGATACAGGTATAATTTTTTCTGTTTCCAGATGTTGAACCCGCAACACAACTTTCATTGTATCTTGTTGTTTCTCCAATTCTTTGGAAATAAGCCTTTGCAGTACTGTCATTGATATCTGAAACTCCATTTTCATCTTGGACTGTGAAATAGAATTCAATACTCTTAGTACCTGATTCAACAGGACTTTGTAAAGAGATTGTTTCTACAATTGGAATTGTTGGAGCAGCATTTCCTACAGTAATTGTTACAGTTACATTCTCTTTAGTCGCCCAACCTGTAACTTGTCCCCATAAATCAGAAAAAAATCCTGCAGAAATCAGAGGTATAACTAATAACAAAGAAAACATCATAATTGTTATTATCTTCCCTCTTTTCATTTTATTTTTAAGATTTAACTCTTTTTAAATATTATTATCTTCTGAATATTCAATTTAATAATCTTAATTGTTTATCTTTCTTTATTGTGATATTTTTTCTTTTGCTTTTGTGTATACTGTCCAGATGTTTCTTTGGTCTCTTTCAAGTAATTCTGCTATTTCTATAAACTTGAGTCCTTTTTGTTTCATATACAATATTACTGATTCTAAGATTGTTAGTTTTTTATTTTTAAATATTGATAATGGAATCAAAAATCCTTTATCTCTCTTTTTTTTGATTGATGTTAGTTGTTTCTCTTTAGCCTTTTTATAAGCAGTCCAAATTGTTCTTTCATTTCTTTGAAGTATGTTAGAAATTTCTTTATAACTCATATTTAAATTCTCTTTCATATATCCCACAAGAGATTCTAGAGCACCTAATTCTTTTGAGAAGATTGTTGATGGAATGTTCTTTTCCTGTTCTATTAATTTCAAGATATCTTTTTTACCAAACCCATATTTCTTAGATAACTTTTCTATAAGTATGTCTATAATCTCCTTTTTACCTAAGCTGTATTCTTCTTTAAGTTCATCAAGGATCAAATCAATTGCTCCAAATAATTTATCTTCTCCAAGTCTTTTTTTACTTATTCTTCTTTTCTGTTTTTTTGCAGGAATTATTGCAACTAATAAAATTGTTATCTCCCAAGGGCCTAATCTCGAAGTTGAATACTCTTGGGAAGCTATGTTTGTTGGGAATCCCCTTAGACAAAAGTATAATTTCCCTTGTCCAGATGTTTCATTTTGGTAATTTAAAGAATTGTTTCCTCTTGAGAGTATGAGACTGGTATTTATAGAAGTAGAATTTTGTGTCGTTGTTCCGCTACATCCATCAGATTCTTTATCCACACTAAAATTATTTGCAAATATCGAATAATCTAAATTTGTGAGCCCTACTAAATCAAGTGCAGTGATATTAACACTCAAACCTTCTGCATTCCCAGTATTATTAATAACCAAATAATTACTCGCAGTAACATTAAAAACCCCTAAGGATAAAGGAGAAGGCCATGTTAGAGTTGTTGGGGATAATACCATTGCAGTTAATTCATTATACTGGAAGGTCGTTGAAGAATTTTCTGCATAGTCCCCTGCATTATTTTTAATTGAGACATTAATTGTCCAGTCCCCTGCTTCATCAAAATACCACATATCTATGGTACATGTATAATTTTTTCTATTTCCAGATGTTGAACCCGCAACACAACTTTCATTGTATCTTGTTGTTTCTCCAATTCTTTGGAAATAAGCTTTTGCAGTAGAATCTTCTAACTCTGAAACTCCCATCTCATTTTCTGCTGTGAAAATAAAACTAATTTGTTTTATATTTCCCTCAATAGGATTTTGTAAAGAAATTGTCTCAACAAAAGGGATTGTTGGTCCAGGTATTGATTCATATCTTGGAAAAATAATCTTTGAGTCCCCTGTTGTCCCATTTGTTGCATTAAAACCTAAAACAGTATACCTAGCGTTTGGCCCTCCACCAGCAGTTCCTCCAACATATTGGACTCTTACCCTTTTATTTGTTAAATTTTTTGGACTTATTTCTTCTCTAAAAGTGTATTTAACTAAGGTTTCAGTAAGAAGATCATTTCTCCCCCCTTTTGTTTTGGTCATAATTAACTGGGGGTTAGAAGAACCATCGGAATCTACAATATGAACATTCAGTGTTGCAATGGGGTCTCCTCCTTCCGTAGCACTTTTACGAAGCCATAATTCTAAGGTCCAGTTTGAATTTTCTAATATATCATAATCTAAAACTGGAGAAAGAAAATTTTGTGTTACTAATCCAATCTCTTCAAGGTTATTCCCAGATTCTAAAAGTAATTCATTCCCGGTTCTTAAAAATGAAGATGCATTAGGAATTTCAACAGATAAGGTAGTGATTTCTGTTTGATTCCAATTGCCTGAATTATCAGAAGCATACCATTTATATCCCACATAATTATAGGGGGTGTTACTTAATCTTTTTGTAACATTTGCCCATTCTGGTGTTTCTGTAAAATTAACCGCAGAGTCATTTACCCAACTTCCAGAATTGTTTGTAGAAAAAATCCATTGTCCACTTGAATTTAATGCCCGTTCATCATTCCATAAAACAGAAAAAAGTGTGGGGCTATAGATAGTAGTGTTATTATGAGAGATGTTAGAATAAAAAGGGGATGTGTTATCAGGCCCTAATGAAGTGACTAAGGTGAATATTTCGGCTTGATTCCACTTTCCATCATTATCTTTTGCATACCCTCTATACCCGATTGTTATCCCTAACGTTTCATTTAAGATTTTTGTAACATTTGCCCATTCTGGTGTTTCTGTAAAATTAACTGCAGAGTCATTTACCCAACTTCCTGAGTTATTTGTAGAAAAAATCCATTGTCCATTAGGATGTAAAGCTACTTCATCATTCCATTTAATTGAAAAGAGTGTCGATTCATTTATTTTTGAACTATTGTAACCTGAATCAGAATACACAGGAGGTAAGCCTTCCCACCATAATCGCGGATAATCTGTTTCATCCTTTATGAACCATGTTTCATTAGTCCAATTTTCTAATCTTTGAATATCCCAACCTGCATTGTCAAAAGTTGAAAAATTTTGCATTCCTGTTGTAGTTTTCCCCGTAGCATTTCCTGTAGTTGAAGTTTGATTAGAAGTATTTATATCAAAAAAGTTTCCTATATCTTTCCAGCCCCCCCCTATATTCTGCCTTCCCACAAAACCTTTATCTGTTGGATCAGGACCAGAATAATAAACAGGACCTGTAGAATAAGAATTTGAAATTGAACTCTGATAATTATGCCCTACAAAACTTGCAACATTATCAGGTTCAGTTATTGAAGTGCTTATTATAACTCCCTCAGAATAAGAATTTGAAATTAATGATTGATTAATCCCCCCAATAAAACCTCCCACATACAAATTTCCAGTTACGTTTACAAAAGAATAAGAATTAGAAATCTTTGCGTTTTTAAGACAATATCCCACTAATCCTCCTGCGTAGTTTTCATTAATTGATACATTTACGAGAGCATAAGAATTGTTAATACTCCCTCCTTCGAGTATTCCAACAAGCCCTCCGGTGTAGCTCCCTAATTCTCCCCCCTTAACTGTCCCAATAAAATAAGACTTTTCTATATTTTGTTCGCTTTTTCCAATTAACCCCCCCAAAATGGTATCCGCATTTATAACTCCTGTTGCATAAGAATTTGAAATAGTTCCGTTATTGTAACCTGCTAAACCTCCGACAAATGATGATCCTGAAATGTTAACGTCTATTAAACCCAGATTGTTTATTGCACTCCCAAATTTGGCATAACCTATTAATCCCCTGTATTCTTTGCCTGTGTTACCTATGAACAAATTTGAAATAGTATAATTCTGCCCATCAAATGTACCCTTAAAGGAATCTGAAGTATCCCCGAGTGGATCCCACCCATTTGTTGCACCTTGAGCTAAACAATAATCTGATATGCCCGGATATGAACCTGGAGCTTTGTAAGAACCCTCGTTACAAAAATCTAAATCATTTTTTAAAATAAAAGAAGAGGTTAAATTATTTCTGATATTATAT
>JAHYJW010000009.1 GCA_019428815.1 Patescibacteria group bacterium
AGAAAAAAAGAAAAAAGAAAAATTGTTGAACGAGAAGAAAAAAATGTCTACTTCTGGAACAGAAAAGATTTCTGGTGGTGCAGACTTTTCAAGATTAAATAGTGAAATTGAAAAGATTAATGCAGGCATCGAATCTTTTGGTGAAGTAAGAAAGACGTTTAACGACATGTTTTCGCAAGTTAATGAACAAATTGGTGAATTAAGAGCCATGATTTCAGATAGGGATCGTTCCGTAAAAGAAATTGAGATGAAGGCTATAAAAGCAGGGGATCTTGTAGAAAGCGTACAACCCGAAAAATTAATGTTAGAGGTTCAAAGAGAGCATGCGAAATTTGAAGCTTTAAAGGCTAACTTGGAGAGTAATGAAGAGATTATGAATAGGATAATGGAAGATCTTAAAGAATTAAGGAGAAAATTTGAATTTTTTAGGGGGATGAATGAACTAGTTAAATTGAGTGATGAGGTAAAGAAAGAGTTAGTGGAAATAAAAAGTATTGAAGCAGAGATTGGTGTTAAATCTGAAAAGGTAGAAGCATTTTATTCTGAAATAAGAAGAAAGTATAAAACTATTGACATGGTGGAAAGCGATTTAGCTCAACTTAAAGCTACAACCGAAACTCATACTACGGACTTAGATACGATTAAAATAAAGATAAGTAACCTCGCCGAAAAAGAAGACATTGAAAAGATTATGAAAAAAATGGAGAAATATACCGAAATGTTACAGAAAGTCAATAAGTCATCTTCTTTATCTAAGGATATATCTCAATTAAAAGATCTTCTTTCGATTTTGAGAGAAAAAGGAGAGTAATAGTAAACTTTTAATACATTTTTCTCTTTTAATTTAAATAATGACATCTACAAAAGTTCTTTTTATTTTGTTAGTTTCTTTAACCCTCTTTCCTTTGGTTAGTGCGCAGATTATTTTCAAAGACTATCCTCAAGGAGTTTACAATTGGGGTGATATTTTAGAGGTTAATTTTTCTATAAAAAAACAGGAATCTTTTTCTGGTTTTATGGACGTTAAACTTATCTGTGGTTCAAAATCCTTTCTTTTGTATAGGGTTCCAGTATCCTTAAATTCAAATCAAAAAAAATATTTTTCATTTTTTTGGGAAGAAAAGAATTTGGTTGGATCAAATTGTAGAATCTCTGTTCTTTTAGACGAAATAGAAGAAAAGTCAGACTATTTTAGAATATCCAATCAGATTGATGTTGAAGCAGAGATAAACAAATTCTCTTTTAACCCCTCGGAATTCCTCTTTCTTGAAGGTGAAGCAAAAAAGAAAAATGGGGATCTTGTAGATGGTTTTGCAAAAATTAGTTTTATGGGGTCATACCATCAGATTGAAGTTCAAGATGGGTCTTTTTATCACGAATTTCAATTAGATCCTAATTCACCCCCCTCTGAATATCTTGTTAAAATAGAAGTCTTTGAGGGAGATTCTCTTGATGAAAGCCTTAATTCCGGTTTTTTTCAAATCCCCTTCGAAGTTTTTCCAATTCTTAGAAATATCAGTATCTTTTCAGAAGACATTTTTTCTCCAGGAGAGACCGTAAAATTTGATTTTTCATTAAGAGATCAAGAAAATCAACCTCTTCCTGAGGAAAATTTAATGACTTATAAAATACTTAATCCCAATAAAGATTTAGTTTCTGAAGGAACAATTAATAGTAATCATTCTCTTTTTTATACTTTCAACTTAGATGATTTAGACGGTTATTGGACAATTGAGGTTTCTTTAGGTTTAATTTCAAATAGGGGGAGAATTCAATTGAGGGGGGTACCTTATCTAGATATCGATTTTAATGATGACACTTTTGAAATTTCGAATAAAGGAAACTCCTTCTTTGGAGGAATTTTAGAATTTTCTTTTATAAATTCTTTAACTGAAGAAGAAATCATCCAAATTGTTAATCTAAATCTTGACGAAAACGAGGTTTATTCTTTTTCTCCAGAGTTAAAAATTGGAAATTATTATGAGGTTTTTATCAAGGGAGATCGTTGGGGAAATGGGACCTACTGGGATAAGGTTGAAATTAAAGAAAAAACTTCCAGTTGGGTAACTGCTGCAGTAATTGGCTTAGGAAATCTTAAGTTTAATTGGATTTTTATAATAATCCTTTCAATAATCCTTTTAGCTGGTTTGTTTTTCTCTTTTAGAAAAAAAATCTTTAAACATTTTTCTAAATTTTTTATAAAAAAGGAAATTTCAGAATCAAAAAAAGAGAATTTAACCCCCTTAGTCTCTCCTTTAAAAGACGAAAAAGTTTTTTTAATATTTTTCAAGTGCAATCCTACATTCTCTAAAAAACTAAAAGAGATTTTATCTAATGAAAACTTATCTTTAAAAGAGATATCTGAAGGATTTTTCTTCTCTCTTCTCAGATATACCAAAATATCCCAACCAGAAATAAACTTATTAAAATTAACTAAAAGAGTTCTAAGTTTTTCTAGAAAAAAAAGAGAGGTTGTTGAGGCTATGGTTCATCTTTCAGGAAAAGAAGAAAATTTGAAACAGTTTCTTATTTCATCAGAAAAGATATTTGAAAAAAGATTGGGGGAGTTTATTATTACTGAAGAGATATACAAAAAACTTCCAGAAGATAAAAAAAGATTTTTTATCGAAGTAAAATCTTTTGCAATCGGAGAAAATATTATAAAGATATACTCTTACAAGGGGATATAGTATAAATTACTCAAAAAGAGGTATAAAATGATAAAAAATTCAGACTTTTTTGTATGGGGATTATTTTTATCCCTCCTGATACTTTTGGTTCCATATGTCATTGCTTCTATTCCCCAGGGAGTTGATCCTGAAGAAGGAAACTCTACAAGGCCGCCCATACAAGATCCTCAATCTGTAGAAGCTCAAGCCGGAAATGTAACTGAACTTAATATAAACGGTTTTGCCACAACCAAAACTTGGCAAGGTTACTTTGGAAATGTTAGCGGCACAATCCGATTAGCAGATGCGAGTAGCAATATTATGTACAATTGGACACAGGCAAATCCGAGGGGGCAGGTTTATGCAACTACAAATGATACAATCCTTTGGGAAAATATACAATGCTTTAATCTTACTGCTAGCGGAACTTTTGGAGCTGAACCCCCGCAAGAACCTGGCGTAGGGAAAGTAAATCTTAATGGTCTTAATTATACCCAGCTTCATGATATGTTTAACATCCCCGCTTATGCTGCCGATGGTGTAAATAATACTTTCATTTCTGAAGATCACGATGTTTTTTATACCGCGAGCCTTCAGTTTAATTCTATATGTCCTACAGCAAAACTTTTTACATCTGTTCCGGGAGAGGTTTTTCAAAATGTACTTCTTTATGAACCCATTTCTAGGAGTGTTATTTTTACTGCCCTTTTAGAAGTTCAAAAATTAGGTTTTGATAATCGTTCACACGATTTTCAGATGATTGTTTTAGATGACGGAAGAGAAGTAGACATTGACACCACAACTTATTATTTCTTTGTAGAAATAGAATAGTTTTTTATAGTTTCGTTATCACTTTTTATTTTAGACTAAAATGGAAAAAAAACCTCTAAGACTTAAAACTTCTTTAGAGAATTCTCAAGGGGGGATTAAAAAAAAATTTTCTTCTTTAAAAAGAAAAATTAAGAAAAAAAACCATTCTCCTGAGAGTTGGACATCTCATTTTTTTAAAATTTTTATTTTTGTAGTTCTTATCTCGGGATTTATTTTTATTAGTACAGTAGGTTTACACGAATTTGGGCATGTTCTTTCTGCTAAATATTATAATTGTGAGTATAAGACAATCCTTTTTGAAGAGGACTCTTATCCCTACACAGAAATTTTTTGTCCAAACTCCGAATTCAAAAAATTTATCATTTGGGCAGGCCCCCTTTTACCCTCCCTTTTAGCTATATCACTTTTTATTATAGGGGGCAAATTTATCAGGGAGATTGCTTTAATGATGCTTGGATTTAATTTACTCACTACTTACAAGGATCTTTTAGATTTAGGTTTCTCTCCTTATTTAAGAATTGGGACAATTGTTCTAGGACTAATTTTAATTGCAATTGGACTCATCTTCTTGAATCATGAAAGGTTTAAGTTAAGCTTAATGGTGCCTTTTTCCAAATCCGATTAACCTTTATTTTTTTGTTACAAATTTTAAAATTTTTAACTCTAAATGAATTAATTCCTAATTTTAGAAATATTTATATATCTCATTCTTTAATCTTTTTTTATGACAAGAATAAATTTCTTCCTATCCCTCTTAATTCTCTTTTTCTCTTTATTTGCTTCTTTAAACATAGCCTCTGCTCAAGATTTTACTCACGTTATTTCAAACTCTGAAAATTGGAGAGATGTTTATTCTTCTTTACATTATTCCAATTTAAAGGGGGTAAGTTCAGATTTTTTAGTTAGTAGAAATCATGGAACAATTCTTTTAAATGATATAAACAAAAATAATTTTATTAGGGTTATTAGTTCTTCAGATAGAAGATTTGTTGTTAATTATCCTTCAATAATAAGAGACAGGGATTTTAGAGACGTAGATGAATTAATAGTAAAAAATGCAAACCTTGAATTAATAGAGGAACTTCCGGATATAAAGAATTTTGTTATTGTGGGAAACACCTATGGGTATAATGCAATTGCGGCAGTACCTTATGCAATTCAAAATAATGCTTGGGTTTTTTTTGCGGACAGGACTACCATTGCAGAAATTGATTCTATCCTTATGAACAGAGAAGTTAGTAATGTTTTATTTTATGGTCATTTAGAAAGAGAAATAAGAGACACCCTTTCTAAGTATAACCCCGAGGTTATTAATACGGGGGATCGTTTTTTAGATAATGTAGAAATTGTAAAGAAATTTGCAGAAAAAGATTCGATAAGGCAAGTTCTTTTAACAAATGGAGAGTTTATTGAAAAAGAACTTATGGGTGGAAGACAACCAATACTCTTTACAGGTAAAGAAAATGTTCCAACTCAAATTCGAGATTATATTAAATCTTCAGATATAGAGGTGGGAGTTTTAGTCGGAAGTGATCTTGTTGGGGCGGCAACAAATATAAGAAGAGATACTGGAATAAGTGTTATTGTTAAATTTGCAAGAGGTGCTCGTAGTCCTACGGGAGCTGTTTCTGCGGTAGAAGGTTTAGATTTGTACTTCCTTCCATTCCCAATACTTAATCTAACCTTAAACTCTGTAAGATATAATACCGCTACAAGTAACTTGGAAGTTACTTACGAAAGTCAATCTAACTCTCCAATTTATTTTAGGGGCCAAATTGATCTTAAAGGAGAAGATGGGCGTAATATTGCTAGTGTTGGGGACATGGACTCCGTTTTTATTTCTCCAAACGAATTTAAAACTATGATTTATCCCGGAGTAACTTTACCTGGTGGTGAAGAAATCACTGCTGAAGTATATGCGCTCTATGGTGAATCCACAAATTCTTTAGAAAAAATTCTTCAAGGGAGTGTTATTCTACAAAGAGTTAGTGTAATTGATAATTGTGACCTTGAATTTTTAAAAGTGGATTATATCAAACCCCAAAAAGTTTTTTCAATAAGAGTCCGTAATCTGGGAAGTGCAGATTGTTGGACAAATGCAGAATTAGTCGATATAATCTTTGAAGGAGAAAAAATAACTGTTGGTTCTGGCGAAGCTATATTAATCAGAGATGGAAAGAAAGGAAACATTATCATAGAAAAAGACATGGAAGATATAGACCTAGAAGATAATCCTTTTGTAGATTTAGTTGTCTATTATGGAGAAAGAAAAGAAGGATTGGTTAATACCTTTAGAGGCAGATTTGAATTAGGTATTGTGTGGATATCTACAACAATTGTATTTTTGATATTAATCCTTTTGATTATTCTTCTTTTTTGGATTTTTCTTCTTGCTAAACGTAGGAGAAGAAAGCGCAGATAGCTTTTTTTTTGATTCTTTATCTTTTGATATACCTTTTTTTGCAAATCCTTTTTCTTTTTTAATAATTATATCCTGGGATGCTGTTTCTTCTTTTCTTTTATCTTCTTCTTTTTCTTTCAACCTTTTTTTTATTTCCTCTTCTTTTTTTGACATTTCAATTTTATTCTTCTCTAAATCTGCTTTTACATCTTCAAAAATCTTTTTTACTTTATAGAGGTCTTTTTTATCAGCCGTTGCAAGAAATAACTTAATCTTAAACGGAACTGATGTCAGTTTTAGATCTTCTATTAAAACATCCTCCCCTCTTTTCCTTAACCCGCTTATTTCGCCTTTTAACAACTCATATTCCTTAGAAAGGTCTTCTCCTAAACCGCTTTTTAAATTTTTGATTAACCCCCGATAATCTTTAGAGCCCGTAACAACTTTATAGGTTTTTTTATTCTCAATATTCCCCGAATGTTTCATTTGTTTATAATGGTCTATAAATTTGTCGATCTCTTTTGGAGAGAGTACACTTACAAGATAGTTTAATTCCTCTAAACTTCCTATTTCTATTAGCCTATCAAATTTTCTTTCAGATTCAGATTTTTTAAATTTTTTAACTCCGATAGATTTAGCTTTAGTATCAATATCCTTCATCTCCTTTTTTTGGGCTTTTTTATTTTCCCCTTCCTTTTCCTTTTTATTCTTTTCTTTGGATAATCTCTCCCTTTTCCTTTTTAATAATTTCATTTTTCTTTTTTCCTTTTGATTTTTTCCCCTTCCTCC
>JAHYJW010000007.1 GCA_019428815.1 Patescibacteria group bacterium
CAATCGAAGAGCCTTTCTTTTTTTCTTCCATAATCAATTTAGAATACTTTTCAATAAGCCTATTTTCTGCATGAGAATACCAATCTCCATTTATATGAAGTTGATTTCTTCCAACATCAATAAGTTCTCCATTAATTGCCAAAGCACCACCTATTGGAAAATTTCCTTGTTTTCCAGCTTCTTCTGCTTCCTTCAAGGCAAGAGACATGATTTCTTTGTCTTTCTCTGAGAATAGCATATAAATTAGAATAGTTTTGAATATTTAAAGTTACCTTTTTTGAGTGACTAAAGAATAAAACAAGGATATTTAATCCCTGAGGAGGAAGCAAACCATCCTTTTCATATTAATAATATTGAGAATTTAACATAATTTCATGAAAGATTGTATCTTGTGGACTAAATATATCTTTAATCCATGACTCAATTTGATTCTGCATTCTGTATCAAACCTGCCACATCCATCCAATTAAAAATATTAAAGTGAACAAACAAATACTACTACAAACACATTGAAAGCACATAATAATGTATTGCATATGAGAGGTTTTTATTTGAAATTATACTTGAGTACACTTTAATTTTTATTAGAAAATAGAAAGAATTTTAAGGATTAAAACCTAATAATGAGAATGGGAAACCTAATCATCGGTAATAAAAAATATGATGAGTATGCCTTTGAAAGTGAACATGATTTTGAAAAGGCTGTAGTTGAAAATTCAGACCTTCTTTTTGGAAAAGAAACAATATACATAGATGTAAAGAGAAGAATTGGAGAAAAAGATTCTTATCATAAGACTATACCAGATGGATTTCTAATTGATTTCTCAAATATTAACGAACCTCAATTATATTTCGTAGAAAATGAACTTTCTACTCACGAGTTGTATAAACATATTACTGAACAAATAGGGAGGTTTGCTAGTTCTATAATAAGTTCCGAGCAACAAATCAGAGAGAAATTATTAAAAGAAATTAAAATTAATAAAAAACTCTTACAAAAAATAGAACAAATAATAAAAAAAAGTAGATTTGATAATATAGATCAATTAATGATTGAGTTAACAGAAAAGAATAATACAAAAATTGTTTTAGTTATCGACGAAAGTACCCCGGACTTAGAACTATCATTAAAAATATTTAAAGATGCACCAGACATTGTCTTATTACAAAGATATCTGAATGGTGAACAAATATCCTATTATTATGACACCCCCTTTGAAAATATTAAAGAAGCTACAAAGATTGGTTCTTCTACAATAAAAACAAAAGAATTTGATACTGTTGTTTGTTCAGCTTTTGAGGAGGGATTTAATCATGCATATGTAAAAAATAATGCTTGGTGGGCAGTAAGATTATCTCAAAAAGCTAAAGAACAATTAAAATACTTAGCAATCTACGAGAAATTTCCCGTTGGCGTCATAAGAAACATAGCAGAAATTGATAGAATTGCGCCTTATAAAGATTCTAATAAGTATATAATCTATCTTAAAAATAAACAAAAAATAAGCCCTATCAAGTATGATAAAAAAGGATCTGCTCCTCAAAGTCCGAGATTTACAAATTATGATAAAATCACTTCTTCAAAAAAATTAAGTGAATTGTGGCAATAACCCCTAAAACTCATAAAAACCATTAGTATCTTATTTACGATATCAAATTTTTACCTTCAAAAATAAATGAAAGTGGATATAAAAATGGCAGAAAAAGCTTGGAAAGATGCTCTAAAATTATTAAAAGGAGATTGTCCAACTAAATGTTGTGAGTGGTGTGAGGGAAGATGAATAAAAAAGAAATGTCTGAAACAGATATAAGAACAAAATATATTACTCCTGCAATTTTAAATGCAGGATGGGATCTTCATAAACAAATAAGGGAAGAAAAACCAATCACTGATGGAAGGATAACAATTGCTGGAAAAACAATTAAAAGAGGTAAACGAAAAATACCAGATTATATTTTATATTATAAGCCCCATATTCCTTTAGCAATAGTAGAGGCAAAAGATAACAAGCATAATTTAGGAAACGGAATCCAGCAAGCAGAAGAATATGCGGGATTATTGAAGATTCCTTTTGTATTTAGTTCTAATGGGGACGCTTTTATTTTTTTAGATACAGAAACTGGAAAAGAAAGAGAAATTACTTTAGATCAATTTCCTTCTCCAAAAGAACTTTGGGAAAAATATAAGGAGTATAATAAAATAACTGAAGATATAGAAGAAATTGTAGAATCGGAATATCATATTGAACCTGAAGGAAAAAAACCAAGATATTATCAAGAAATTGCAACAAATAAGGTTGTTGAAGCAGTTGCAAAAGGTAAAGACAGAGTTCTTTTAGTAATGGCAACAGGAACAGGTAAAACCTACACAGCATTTCAGATACTTTGGAGATTAAGAGAAGGTTGGAAGAAAAAAGGAAAGAAAAACCCAAGAATTCTTTATTTAGCAGATAGGAATGTTTTGGTTGATGATCCAAAAAGAAAAGATTTTAAGCCACTTTCAAAAGTTGCAGTTAAAGTTAGCAAGAGAAAAATTGATCCTTCTTACGAATTATATTTTGCATTGTATCAAGGGGTTTCTGGGAATGAAGAACAAATGAAAATTTATAAAAATTTATCAAAAGACTTTTTTGACATTGTAGTAGTAGATGAATGTCATAGGGGAAGTGCAAGAGAAGATTCTGCTTGGAAAGAAATTTTGGAATATTTTAGTTCCTCAATTCAAATAGGACTAACAGCAACTCCAAAGGAAACGAAAAATATTTCTAATATTGAGTATTTTGGAGATCCAGTTTACACATATTCCTTAAAACAAGGTATTGAAGATGGATTTTTAGCTCCTTATAGGGTTATCAAAGTAGCATTGGATAAAGATGTTCATGGTTATAGGCCAAAAAAAGGAGAGAAAGATAAATATGGAAATGAAATACCTGATGGAGTTTACACCAATAGAGAATATGATCGAACATTGGTTTTAGAAAAAAGATCTGAAATTGTTGCAAAGAAAATAACGGAATTTCTAAAGAATACTAACCGAATGGATAAAACTATTGTTTTTTGTGTAGATATAGAACATGCAGATAGAATGAGAAGAGCTTTAAAAAATGAAAATTCAGACATGTATAAAAAGAACAACAAATATATCAGAAAGATAACGGGGGATGAAAAAAGTGCTCAATCAGATTTATACTCTTTTATGGATCCTTCCTCAAATTATCCAGTAATTGTAACAACCTCTAAACTTTTAACAACAGGAGTAGACGTTCAAACTTGTAAATTAATAGTTCTAGATTCCCAAATAAATTCTATGACGGAGTTTAAACAAATAATTGGTAGAGGAACAAGAATTGAAGAGTCCTATGAAAAACATTTTTTCACAATAATGGACTTTAGAAATGTTTCAAATAAGTTTGCAGATCCAGATTTTGATGGAGATCCAGTTCAAGTTAAAACATTTAGTGTTGACGAAGAAATAAAACCAGAAGAAATAGTGGAAGGAAGTGAAACTTTAGAAGAAGGGGAAAGAATAATTTACCATCAACCTGATGCAACAATTAAAAATGAAGAAAATAAAATAAAGAAATTTTATGTAAAAGAAACTGAAGTAAACGTTATAAATGACTCTTATCAATATCTAGACCCGTCTGGAAGACTAATAACTGAATCAATTATTGATTATACTAAAAAAGGAATAAATAAGAAATTCCGAACAATGGACGAATTTTTACAAAAATGGAATATTCTTGACCAAAAAAGAGCACTCTTTGACGAATTAGAAAAAGAAGGACTTTATTTAGATAATTTAAGGGAAGAAATTCCAAATGGAAAAGATTATGATCCTTTTGATTTAATTTTGCATATTGCTTATGGAAAAAAACCTCTTACAAGAAGTGAGAGAGCAAAAAAAGTAAAGAAAGATTCTTACTTTGATAAATATGGAAAAGAAGCAAGAGAAGTTATTGAATCATTATTGCAAAAATATGAAGATGAAGATTTAGATAACTTAGAAGATCCAGAAGTATTAAGGGTTGATCCTTTGAGAAATTTTGGAAGACCTTTGGAGATTATGAAACTCTTCGGAGGAAAATCTGGATACCAAACAATGGTTAAAGAAATTGAGGAGAGGTTGTATAAATAATTACTTGCTAAATTATTTATTATTCTCCAGTGTCAGGAAAATTAGTTAAATTTCAAAAAGTATATAGGCGAATGATGAAAAAAAGAGGTTGAAGGCCTCAATAATTCTAGCCTTCTAAAAACTGAGAATTTAGAAAGGCAAAATGAAAAATAGAAAGGCACAAGCAAAAGTTTTATTATTAATAATTGGAGTAGTAGCTCTAGTGGTAGTTCTTTTTGGAACAATAACTGGCTCAATAATCTCAGGAGGAGAAAATTCTCTTAATAAAAAACTTCCAATAGAAATTTCCAACTTAAAAGAATTCAGCGAAGAAAACCTTAATTCATATGAATCTTATGAAAAATTTGCAAATTCTTTTAATAATATGATAACAATATTAGATAATCAAAAAATGTTTGATATTCCAAAAATGAATATTAATCAAGAAAGCTATGATAAAACTTTGAAATTTTTAACTGAATATGGCCCACTAGTAAATAATTATAATGAAGTAATTGAATCTGCAAAAAAATACAATTTAACTCGCTTAGATGAAGATTTAAAATATTTTTATGGTAAGGCGAGCAATTTTGCTTTAGAACTTATATTAATTGAAGGTGCTGTATTTTATGGTCCTTCTTATAATACAGTCGGGAAAGTTTACAGGGCATCAGGATTACAAACTCTCGCATTTAAATGCGGGGGTTGTGTTAAAGTTGCTTTATCTACTGCACACTGGACAATGAGAAATGGTTTAGTAGAATTGTCCTCGCAATTTGCAAAAGCAATTGATGATGAACCAAAAGGAAAATGGGATTCAATTACTCTTGATTCCTTAATGAAAAAAGGAAATACTTTTTTAGATAAAACCCAAGAAGTTGCAAATAAAACTCTTGCAGAAGTAAAGAACTATAACTACACCGAAGCTGGAAAAAATCTTGCAAACAAAACTGAAACATTTTTAGGAGGAATTTTTAATAAATGATAAAAGGAGATAAAAAAAGAAAATGAAGGGAAAACAGGTTGGAGCAGTAATTGCATTAATTGTGATGATTCCTGCTTTATTATGGATAATTAGAATAAGTTTCAATCCAAATAATCCAGAAGTTTTAGAACAAGGGGTTGAAGTGATTGCAAATTCTGCAGTTCCATGGTGGACAAATTTGCTTACTTGGTTTGCAGGATTACCTGGAATTATTGGAGCAGGATTAATAATTGGTTTAATATTTTTTCTTAAGTGGATTGGAGAGATAAATTAGTTTAATTCTCAAAAACCTCTTTCAAAACAGCTCCCATCAACCTCTCAGAATTTTCATTATTTTCTTTAATCCTCAACTCCAATTCATCACACATTTTTATAAGAGCATTAACTTTTTCAACAATTTTTTTTTGTTCGGGAAGAGGAGGGAGAGGAAACTTCAATTTACTTAATGTAACTCCATTAACATTTGGTTGTCCAGTCCCCATGGAACCTTCAAATAATTGATCCCAATACAATCTAGAACCCAAAAATAATTTTATATAATCTTGATTAATCTCTTTGAATGGAACAGCTCTAATTAAATAAGATGCAAAAACAGATTTAAATTTAACATCTTTAACAAGATAAGATTTACCAATTGTCCCACCAGTTCTTGCTATTAATATATCGTTTTCGTTTAATAAATATTTATCAATTTCAGATTCTTTAATCTGACAACTTGGAACTTGTTCCCAATTTACTTTATTATTTTGAATATCAGTTATTCTCAATAATTTTATTCCATTACTATTTTTTATTGCAGAGGCAGTATAACCATAATGTATCTTTTCACAAACTTCCCCTAACCGACACCACCCCCAACCCTTCGGCAATTCATAAGGCACTTCATCCTCTTCAATCGGGGGAAGTTCTTTTCCCTTCTTTATTTTCCCTTCTTTAATCAGCTTTTCTTTTTCTGCTTTAATCTTTTTTAATAATTCTTTTGCAAGTTCGTCTTTTGGATCTTGAAGAACAAGTTTTCCTTGAACTGCTTCTTGGAGGATTGATTGACGAAGAGAGGTTAGGAGGGATTTGTCTTGAGAGCTTTTATTTTCGAGTTGTTTAATTTCTTTTTCTATTGATTGGATTTTTTGAACTATTTCTTTTTGTTTTTCAATTGAAGGGAGTTCTAATTCTATATGTAAAAAATGCTTGGGTTTTATTTCTGCTTTTATCCCATTTGGAGAATTTTCTTTTAAAAGTTTTCTGAAATAAGGGCTAATTAAAAATATTTTTAAGAACGCTTCACTAATTTTGGAACGATCAAGTTCATAAGAAGAATAATGGATTGTTGTTAAGACATTTTCATCCCCTTCATAAATATTTAATGAATTTCCTCCACCTTTCGCAATTCCTATTCCAGAAAGCACTAAATCTCCGGGTTTAACTAAAATCATATTTGTATTTGACGGCTTATCTGAAATGAAGATTTCACCATTTTGGGTTATTTTCTCAATTCTTTTAAGATTAAGTTTTTTTGCTTCTTCTGGTTTAAATCTATCTTGTCTTTCTTTTAAGAAATTACTTATTTTAGTTTTCATTTCTTCTTATGCCTCTTTTTACATTTTGGACACTCAAAAATATTATTTCTTAATAACCTATAAAGTGAAATCGAATTTCCAAGAAAATAAATCCAAAGAACAAAAATTATCTGAGTTGGAATTGTAAAATTAAAATAATCATTAAAATTATAATAAAAAAAAACTAAAATTAAAGAACAGATCATTAAACCTAATGAACTTCCTTTAACAAAAGGTTTTATTGTTTTTTCTATATCGAAATCCAAAGTCATTTTTCAACCCCACAATGGGGACATCTTTTTTCAAAAGGAGGAATTATATTTCCACAATTCTTGCATTTATTTGATAAGATATCCAAGAGGATAAAACCTCCAACTAATCCCAAGATTATTGTTCCAATTTCTTTTAAATCATCGCCCATCCTAAATCTCCCCTTTAATCTTCTCAATTAACTTTTTACTATCCTCAAAACTCTTTTCTAACTTCTCCAGAATCTCCTTACTACTCAACGACTCTTCCTCTGCTTTTCCATTTGGATTATTTATATCTAAATTATAATTTCTTTTTTGAATTTCTTCAATTGAAACTTTCCAACAATTATTTTTGAATTTTTCATTTTCTCTATCATTCCACCATTCTTTCTCAAAATCAAATTCTTTAATCTGGATTGGTTTTCCTTTATTATAAGTTTTATATCCTTCTGGAAGAGGATGTTCAAAATACCAAATCTCTTTTGTAGGTTTTCCTTTTTCAAAAAATAATAAATTTGTTCTAATTCCTGTATAAGGATTAAAAACTCCATTTGGAAGTCTAACAATTGTATGAAGATTAAACTTTGAAAGAAGTTCTTCTTTAATTCTAGTCTTTACACCTTCTCCAAATAAAAATCCATCAGGTAAAACTAAACCACATCTACCTTCATCTCTTAATAATTTCATAATCAAAACTAAAAATAAATCAGCTGTTTCTCTTGTTTGAAATCCTGAAGGAAAATTTTGTTCAATTCCATCTTCCTCTGCTCCACCAAAAGGAGGATTTGTAACAACACAATCAATCATGTCTTTTGAAGAGTAATCTCTTAAAGGCCTTGCTAAAGAATTATCGTGTCTAATATTTGGTTCTTCAATATCATGTAAAATTAAATTAGTCATACACAATAAATGAGGTAATGGTTTTTTCTCAATTCCTCTCAGATTATTTCCTAATTTCTGCAGATCATCAATACTATCAACTTCTTTTTTCATATTTTCTAAAGAAGAAATCAAAAATCCTCCTGTCCCGCAAGCAGGATCTAAAACAATCTCTCCTAGTTTAGGATTAACCATATCAACAATAAACTGAGTAACTGCCCTAGGAGTATAAAATTCACCTGCACTTCCTGCATTTTGAAGTTCTTTCAAAATTGTTTCATAAATATCATTAAATAAATGCCTATCTTGCTTTTTTGTAAAATCTATTTTATTTATTTCATTAATGACCTGCCTCATCAAAACCCCATTTTTCATATAGTTGTAAGTATCTTCAAAGACTTGTTTCACAATTTGGGCTTTACGATTATCTTCAGTTTCAAGATTTTTTATTTTTCCAAATACTTTTTCATTAACAAAATCTAATAATTCATCTCCAGTAATTCCCTCTTCATCAGAAGCCCAATTTCTCCACCTAATTTCCTCTGGTAAAGGAGATTTATAGCCGTTTTCTGCTTCTTTTTCTTCTTCCATAGAATCAAATACTTTAAGAAAAATCATCCAAGTCATTTGAGATATTCTTTGGGCATCTCCATCTACTCCTGGATCTTTTCTCATAATATTCCTTACACTATGAACGATATTTCCTACACTCATTCTATTCTAAAAAATCCATTACTTTTAATTATTTCTTTATTCATTTCAATCCCCCTTATACACAACCAAACCTTGATCTATAAGGTTTTTCATTTTTAATTCAACATCTTTCCAAAATTCTTTTTCTAATTTCTTTTTCATTTCATTTCTATCACCCCAACACCTCTAGAATAAATTACTAAAGAGATTCTTTTATTAAAACCCTTTTAGAAAATATTTGTTAATAAAGCATCAAAACTTTTAAGAAGTGCAAAATCTACCAATATTCTATAAAAGATGGATGATAAAGACAAGTTAATTTTGTTTGAACTACTTCAAGATTGTAGGCAACCTATTTCTAAAATTGCTAAGGCTGTTAAATTACCTCAACAAACAGTAAGTTATAGAATAAGTAAGCTAGAGAAAGAAAAGGTAATAAAAAAATATACTGCAGATGTTAACTATCCTAAATTAGGTTATAGCAGACATTCTATTTATTTAGATATTAAAGGGGTGTTAGCTTCAGAGATTGAGAAATATCTTAAAACAATTACCGGAATTAGAGAAGTAAGCTGTTGTTATATGTTGCACGAAGTAAGTCAGTGGAAGGTATATGTTTCTGTATGGACTAAAACAATCGAAAGGTATGATGAGATACAAACTAAAATTTTAAGTAAATTCAAAAATAAAATAAAAAACTATCTCCCTTTTCAGGAATCTGAATATCTTCATATCTAATATTCAAAAATTCCTCTGCTCTTGCTCCAGAATCAAATAATAAAGCCAGAAGATACCTTTCTCTGTTAGATTTACAAGATTTGAATAGTTTGATTATCTCTTGTTCTTTCAAGTAATCTGGAGTTTTAGTAATCCTTCTTGTGTCAAGCCATCCAGCAAGTTCTGTTGCTTTTGCTTCTCCTAATTTCCATTTCAAATAAATCTTCAAAGCAATTTTAATATCTCTCTTGCTTTCATGAGAATAAGGTTTATTTTTGAAAGATAAAATTGAATCAGAACTAATTGCTTTTTCAAATTTCTCAATATCTTTTAATTCAAGTTCAGAAATTGGTTTATTCCAGAAAACAAAAGGAACTTTCAATAAATCAAGATATTTCAACTGCCTTCCAACTGAAACTCTTCTTCCCCTGTTTACTTTTCCAATCTCTAAATCATGCAAAAACTTAACAATATCTTCCTTGTTTTCTTCTGCTGTTTTCCAATCTTTCAAGGATTTTAGTCTTGCTTCTATGTTTCTATTGTGTATTGAAATCTTTTCTGCCATTTCTTTATTTTGAATGCAGAATATAAAAATGCGTGGATACACTGTATACACTTTTCGTCGGTATAATTGCATCGATGTAGCACTAAAAATATACGCCCCGACCGGGATTCGAACCCGGGTCACGGCCGTGAAAGGGCCGCATTCTTGGCCTCTGAACTATCGGGGCAAAACGCTCTTTTATTCAGAAATTAAGAGATACTTAAAATTTTCCCTTTATTAAGAATTTATGAAAGAGGAGTTTTCTCTTTTTAAATCTTATTTGAGAAGCAAAGAGGTAGATAATTGTGAAAATAGCTTTTAATACTGTTAAAGGAAAAAATTAAAATTTATTCTTTTATTTTTATCTCGGCAACAACCGGATTATGATCTGAAATGTGATTGTTTGTACATTCTACACTTATAAATTTGAATTTTTCTTTATCAATGATTATATAATCCAAGGTAACTGGGACTTTATCGTGCGAAAAATCATTTGGCATAAAAGATTTATATGGTTTAATTGAATATGAGATCTCATAATCTTTCTCTGCAATTTCTTTTAAATCCCTTACAATTTTCATATTAAAATCCCCCGCAATTATCGATTTTATCTTTTTTTCTTTGCACCAATTTAATGTTTGTTTTAGGTGTTCTTTTGAGCCCTTGTTTGTGTTCTCAAAATGAACATTAATTAAATTAATATTTCCTTTTGGAGTTTCTATAACTATGTGCATAAAACCAGATTTTTTATTCTTTTCAACAGGTGGCAAGATAATTACTTCTGAACATTTGATAGGGTATTTTGATAAAATTCCAAAACCATAAAATATCACCCAATCAACTGGTTTATTGTGCCACTTATTCATCTCCATAAGCTTACCAAATTTTGAAGAGGGGTATTTAACTTTTTTATTTATCTCTTCAACTTGATTTTCCCATTTATCTTTTAATCTTTCATCATATGCAACTTCTTGTAAAAAAATAATGTCTGCATTTTCTTTTTTTAGAAAACTAATTATCTTCTTCTTTCTTTTTTCCCATTCATAATATCTACATATATTTATCGTTAAAATTTTAATTTTCATAATATCCTAAAAATTATATTTTATTTAAATCTGATGATTTGCAGCTCTCTTTCCGTGTTCGAGAGCTACTTTTGCACATTGAGTATATCTTGGTTCTACATTAGGGTCATTTGCGATAGATTCTAAAGTTTCATGTTTAACATTAGGATTTCTACTAACAATCCTTAATATATAGCCATAACCAATTTCTTTTCCTATACCTGTTGCAATATGGTGTAAATAGTTTGGGTTGCAATGTGGGCTTGTGACTAATGAAGCTTGAATTTCCCAAGAGTCTGAATCTTTCTCTTTTTAAATCTTATTTGAATAAAATTCTAGAAAATGAGCCTGCACGGATTTGAACCGTGGACCCCTGCCTCTCTTAGAAAACCAAGAGATACTAACCCTTACGAATCAGCTTCTTATAAGAGCAGTGCTCTGACCCGGCTGAGCTACAGGCTCATTTACATTTGATACTGGATTAAAATATTTATAAATATGTCTTTTTAAACTTAATAATTCAATAAATTCCTTATTTTTCCTTATTTTTCAGATTTTCTCTTTAATAACTCCTAATTTTCAAATAAGTTTATAAAAATGTTTTTTTTACAATCTTTATGTTATTAGCTTTTGTAGGTAAGCCCAATGTTGGAAAAAGTACTTTTTTTAAAGCAATAACCACATTAGATATAGCTATTGCTAATTATCCTTTTACAACCATTAAATCTAATCATGGGGTAGGTTATGTTAAAATTAATTGCCCAGATAAAGAATTTAACCTAAATTGTAACCCTAGCCATGGGTTTTGTGTTAATCATAACAGATTTGTTCCAATTGAGATTATGGATTTAGCAGGTTTAGTTCCAGGTGCGAGTGAAGGAAAGGGGTTGGGAAACCAATTTTTAGATGATTTAAGACAAGCAGATGCCTTTGTTCATATAGTTGATATCTCAGGGACAACAGATTCAGAAGGAAAATCAACTGAAAATCATGACCCTTTAGAGGATATTAAATTTCTAGAAGAAGAGTTAGACAAATGGTTTCTTAATATTCTCCTAAAAGCATGGAAAATTTTTGTTAAAAAGATAGAAACAGAACCTAAAGAGAACTTTTCAAAAACAATTGCTAAACAATTTTCTGGTTTAAAGGTAACTGAAGAAAATGTAAAAGATGTGATTAGAAAAGAAAATCTTCCAGAAAAAATAAGTCTTTGGGATAATGATGTTTTAATGAGATTTGCATCTTCCTTAAGGAAAGAAAGTAAGCCAACAGTAATTATTGCAAATAAAATTGATAAAGAAAAAAGTAAAGAAAACTATCAAAAGCTTAAATTAGAATTCCCTAATTCAGTGATTATCCCTTGCTCTGCTGATTCAGAATTAGCTTTAAGAGAAGCTCAAAAAGCTGGATTAATAGAATACATCCCTGGAGAAAAAGGCTTTAAGATTACTGGAAATTTAAACGAAAAACAAAAACTAGCCTTAGATAAGATAAAAAAAGAGATTCTGGATAAATTTGAAAACGGTACGGGGGTTCAGGAAGTATTAAATTATGTTGTTTTAGACTTATTGAAATACATTGCAATTTATCCTATCAGAAGCGTGAATAAATTAATAGACGGAAAAGGGAATATTTTACCAGATTGTTTTCTTATGCCACAAGGAAGTACCTCTCTTGATTTAGCTTTTTTATTACATACTGATTTTGGAAATAATTTTATTAAAGCAATAGATGCTAGGACTAAAAAAGTACTTGGAAAAGACTATGTCTTAAAGCACCAAGATGTAATAGAGATAGTAACTAAGTAAAATAGACTTATTTGAGTTTTATTTAATAATAATGATTATATCTAAGACCTCTGATGTTTATACAAAATAGGAAAATTTTAATATCTAGGAATAAGAGATTATACATGGGTTTAAGTAATTTTTTTAAAAAAATTTTTTTAAATGCTAAAAAAATTAAGAAAAATGAAAAGCCAAAAATTCTAAAAGAAGTTTCATTTGAAAATTTAGAAGATTGGATTAGAGATAAAGAAATAGAAATTAGAGAAGATGAACAAAAAATCATTAAAAACATCTCAATAATAATATCTGAACAATTAAAGCACCTAGATGAAAAAATAAAAATTCTAAATTCTGTTGATGTAAAATCAATAAAAGCAGAAGAAAAAATCAAGCTTGTTGTAAACGAGAACCTTAAAAAATACTTAGAAGATGTCTTAAAACTAAAAAACGATTTATTAAAAGAAATTAGGATAGAAGAAAATAACGAATCTTTTAAGGGAAAAGAAAAAAAGAATCTAAAAGAGTATTTTATGGGTTTAGACCAAATTTTTAAAGATTTTGAAAAAAGAACTTATACAAACTATCAAAAAGCAACAATTCTTGTGGGTAAAGAAATTGCAGAGGTAAATGAGATATTTAAGAAAATCTCAAAACAATTAAAAGATCTTTTTGAATTAAAGAAAGAACTTATTGATTCTCAAGAAAAAATCATTGATGTCCAGACAGAATTATCTAATATTAAAAAAATTGATGTTTTTAACTCAGATATGGAAAAAAAGATTAAGGATGCTGATAAGAAAATTGAAGAAATAAAAAAAGAAAATTTAAAGATTTCTCAGGAAATTGAAGAAATAAAAAAAAGTCCAAAGTATTTAGATAGCTTAGAAAAAAAGAAAGAAGTTGAAAAATTAGAAAATAATCTTGAAAGAGAGATTTATTCTTTAAAAAATAAAATTGATTTTAAAGAGTTAGGGAATGTTTTTCATTCTGATGAAAAAAGAATGATGATTCTCAAAGACGCCAAAGAAAATTTTTTAGATCATTTCGAAAAAGACAGATGTGATGCACTTCTTAAATTAATCAATGAAATTGAAAATAAATCAATGTATCAAGAGATTTCAGAGATAATAGATAACTTAAAAGAGAAACGAGAAAAAATAAAAGAAATTGAAAAGTTAATTGATGAAGATGCCTTAGGAAAAAGGGTGTTTAAACAAGATAAAAACCTTGTAGAGATTAATAATTTAGAAATAGAAAAAGAAAAGCAGCTTAAAAATACTGAAAAATCAAAAGGGAAAAGAAAGGAGAAAGTTGAGGAAATAATAAAGAATTCTAAAGATTTAGGTGCTATAGTTCAAGTAAATGAACCTTAAGAATAATACCTGCAAATGAATTTAATTTTTAGACGATTTTAAAGAGTTAAATTAAAGAGTTAAATGATTTATTAAAACTTAAACACAGAGATTAGTACTCTGTTCATTAAGAAGAGAATTAGATATGTATATCGGAGAGTTAGTTCTTACTGCAATAGCAATTCCATCGCTGGGCCTAATATCTAAGTTAAGGATTTTTTCTTCAGTAGTTAAAATAATCCTTCCTAAATAAGCCCCGCCTTTTATTTCAGTTATTTTAACCATAAGAACTTGTATTTCATAATGATCCAAGATATCTCTTATAGTATCATGGCTTGTTGGTCTAAAACTAAACTTTGATTCAATTCCTTGTTGAATTGAGATTGCCTGGCTAGATTCTATTGCTACGATCATTCCATTACAAGGGTTCTCTTTTTCTTTGAGAACTATAAACCCCTCTTTTGAAAAGTCAATATTTATTTCAGTAAAATTTTCCAATGAAAGAATCTCTGTATCATTTATCTTCCCTATGAATTCCGGAATTTCTTCTTTATTTTTTTCATTTAGATAACTGTTCAAATTATCAAAATTAAATGATTTTAAAAGACCAAAGTATAAGACTGAAAAGGTTAGATTAGCAATAAGTAAAATGATTAACAGGAATGAAGCCCAAAATAATCTTTTACTCGATTCTTTTTCTTTATTTGTCTTTTTCTTTATTTGTCTTTTTTTTATTTTTTTATTTTTTTCTTTCATTTTCTTTCATTTTTTTTATTCAAAAATTTCTCCATAAAAATACCCCATTGCTTCTTCCAAATCTTTCACAGGAATAATTGTAACCCCTGAGATTATTACTTTCCCTTCTGCAATGTAATTTACTTCACAATATTCCAATCCATTAATAAAACCACAAGATTCTTTCTTTACATAATCTCTTGGGAGAGAGATTTGATCTGAAACGAGTAAAATTTCAATTCCCTCTGCCTTTAAAGCAGAAGCTTTTTGCTCAATACCTGAGGCAGGGCCAATAGTTCCATCTTCATCTACAAAACCTGTTATTGCTACTGTTTTATTTAGAGGTTTATCTTCAAGAAGCGAGACTAAAGAAACCGCCATTGCTGCTCCTGCAGAGGGCCCATCAATAAATCCCGCATTTGTTTTTATACTGTAAATAACATCAAGGTTTTCATCATTATCTAGACCTAGATAATCTTTTGCAGTTCTAACTGCAACCCTTGCAGAATTTTGGGTACTTGAACCTGCTGTTAACTCATTAATATTTACAAGTGTAAATCCCGAACCTTCTCTAATAGTTGTTTCTAAAAATGCTGCAACGCCTTTTCCATCATTATCCACTCCAGGAATAGGGAGTAATGATTTTTTAATTTCTACATCTGAAAAATTAAAATTACTAACATTTTTAGACAATCCATTATTGTTGTTTAAGTCCTCAAATTGAAATACAGATCCTATTGATATGCCTAGAGTAAAAAATAGTGCAATTGTAAAAAGGATTATAATGTAATATTCTGGTTTAAACTCCATGTTTTAAAAAAAGAATTTTCTCCTTAAATAACTTTTCTATTCTTCTAAATTTTTAGATTCTTCTTTTAGCCAACCATAACCTTTTTTTTCAAGTTGGTAAATTAAAGACTCATCCCCTTCCATGACAATTTTTCCATTAATCATAATAGAAACTTTATCTGGGTGAAGATATTCCAGGATTCTTTTGTAATGGGTTATTATCAAAATGCTTTTATTTTCATTCGAAGAGTTCTCTTTGATAAAATTTAGAATACCCTTAGAAACAGATTTAAGAGAATCAATGTCTAAACCAGAATCAGTTTCATCTAAAATTGCAATACTTGGATTTAAAACTAACATCTGTAAGATCTCTGATTTCTTTTTTTCACCACCAGAAAAACCCTTATTGATATGGTAATCTAAAAATTCTCTTTTTAGGTCTATCTCCTTAGCTTTCTTTTCTAATAACTCTCTAAATTCTAAAACAGAAAATTTCTTTTCTTTTATTGAATTGTAGGCTTTTCTAATAAAATTAGACAAGGTAATTCCGGGAATCTCCAGGGGTGTTTGAAAAGATAAAAAAACTCCTTTTTTTGCCAATTCTTCTGGACTTAGACCAATTATACTTTTATTGTATAAAAGAATCTCTCCATGAATTATTTTGTATTTAGGGTGCCCCATTAATACTTTAGCAAGAGTTGTTTTTCCAGAACCATTTGGACCCATGATTACATGAATCTTACCTGTTTCTATTTTAAGATTAAGATTATCAAGAATGATTTTTTCTTCACAAGCAACAGAAAGATTTTTTATTTCTAACATTTTTAAAATTTTATTAAAAACCTAATGCTTTTTTTGTGGTCTCTAAAGGTAAAAGGGCACATTTTATTCTTGCAGGGGTTATATCTATTTTCAAGAGGTCTAGCATATCTTTTTTTCCCATTTTCTTAATTTCCTCAAGTTCCATGTTTTTTATTTTCTCAGTTAATAATGATGAAGAAACCATAGAAATAATACAACCGCTTCCACTGAATTTAGCTTCTTTTACCTTTCCCTTGTCAACAATAAGATTAATTGTTATTTCGTCTCCACAAAGAGAATTATGCTCAGTTGCTTTATGAGTAGAATTTTCAAGACAACCCAAATTACGCGGACTTTTGTATAATTCAATTATATGCTCTTTGTACATCTCTGAAGGAATCCCTTTTTCCATTTTGTTTTTATTCAAACTTTTATTTTTTATTTTTTGTTCAAGTTTTTATTCAAGTTTTTTTGTTATTTCTAAAGATATTTTCTTAAGAATTTTGACTAGATAATCTATATCTTCAAAAGAGTTATAAAAATAAAAACTTATCCTGCAAGTACCTGGAATATTTAGTTTTTTCATCAGGGGGATATTACAATGATAACCTGCACGAATTGCGATTCCATAAAAATCTAACAAAGAAGCAACATCATGAGGGGGGATTTTTTCAAAATTAAATGAAAGAATTCCAGAGATGTTCTTAGAACTGTTATATACTTTAATTCCCGGAATTTCTTTTAGTTTGTTTAAGGCATATGCTGTAAGCTTTTTTTCCCAAGATTCAATATTCTCAATACCAATGCTTTGTATATATCTAATTGCCCTTCCTAAGCCAATCGCTGAACTTATATCTGGTGTTCCTGCCTCAAATTTAAATGGAATTTCAGCCCAAGAAGATTTTTTCAATTCAACATCATTTATCATCCCCCCTCCAAAAAGAAAAGGAGGTAATTTTTTTAGCAATTCCTTTTTACCATAAAGAACCCCAATTCCAGTTGGGCCTAACATTTTATGGCCAGAAAAGGCTAAGAAATCACAGTTTAAATCTTTAACATTCACTTTCATATGGGGCATTGATTGAGCTGCGTCAACTATAGTAATTGCTTTTTTTGATTTTGCAAACTTAATAATCTCCTTAATGGGATTTATCAAACCAAATGAATTTGAAACATGGTTAATTGCTACAATAGCAGTTTTATTTGTTATCTTTTTTAAAGCATCGTCAAAATCTAGTTCATAATTTTCAGGCTTGATTTCGATAAATTTAATTTTCATGTTATTCCTTTTTGCAAGCTGTTGCCAAGGAATAAGATTTGAGTGGTGTTCTAATTCAGTTAGAACGATTTCATTCTTTTTTGATTTTCTCTTAGATTTACTTTTAATCTCTCCTTTTGATTCAGAAATTATAAAAGGTAAAGAATAAGACAAAAGATTTAAGGATTCTGTTGTATTTTTGGTATAAATTATTTCTTCAGGATCTGAACCGATAAATTCTGCAACTATCTCCTTAGATTTCATATAAAGTTCTGTTGCTTTTTCACTTAATCTATAAATACCTCGGTGAATATTAGCATAATCTTTTTCGTAGAAATTTTTGAGGGTATTAATCACTTGCTTAGGCTTTTGACTTGTAGCTGCATTATCAAGATACACTAATCTTTTATTATTCTTAAAAATTGGGAAATCTTTCTTTATTCGTTTGATAGTTTTATTATTAAGTTCCATAATAAAAATGGATAAACAGGCTTTTTAGATTTTTGTATGTCCCTTTTTAATGGGATTTTTTCTAGAACTTTTTTTGATTTTTTTCTAAAATTTTTTCTTTGATTTTCGATTAATTTTAAAAGTTTTTATTTTGTTTAGATACTACTATTTTCAATTTCTAGCTCGATAAGTCGATTAATCTCAATTGCATATTCTATTGGAAGTTCTTTTATAAGAGGTTCTATAAATCCTGAAACAAGAAGGTTAATTGCATCTTTTTTAGGCAAACCTCTACTAGTTAGGTAAAATATCTCTTCTTCACCAATCTTTCCTACTGTTGCTTCATGAGAAACTTTAACATCTTTTTCTTCTACCTCCATACTTGGAAAAGTTTTAATTTTACTTTTATCATCTAACATTAAACCTTCACAAGTAACACTTGATTTTGAATTTTTACATCCTTTTTTAAGATTTACAAAACCTCTATAACTTGTGGTTCCACCACCTGAAGAAAGACTTTTACTTACCACATGAGAATTAGTATCAGGAGCTAAATGATAAACCTTACAACCTGTGTCTTGGTTTTGATTAGTTGAGGCATAAGTAATCCCTAAATAGTCTACTTTTGCACCTTTTTCTAAAAGGATACTACAGGGGTATAACATAGTTACTTTACTTCCCAGATTAGAATTAATCCACTCTATTTTTCCGTTTTCGTAAACTACTGCTTTTTTAGTATTTAGGTTATAAGTATTCTTACTCCAATTTTCAAGGCTACTATACCTTACCTTAGCACCCTTTAATACATAAATCTCAACACATCCTGAATGTAAACCTGAACTTTTATCTTCATAATTAGGGCTTGAACAACCTTCAATGTAATGAACTTCTGAGTTTTCATCTGCAATAATTAGTGTATGTTCAAATTGACCGCTGTTTTTAGAATTCATCCTAAAATAGGCTTGAAGGGGAAATTCAACTTTAACCCCTTTAGGAACATAAATAAATGTTCCTCCAGACCAAAAGGCTCCATGAAGAGCTGCAAATTTGTGAGATTTTGGTGAGACGCATTCTGTCATAAAATATTTTTTGAATAAATCAGGGTATTTTTTTAATCCCTCATCACAATTAATAAAAATAATCCCTTGGTTTTCTAAATCTTTTTTTAGATTATGATATAACATCTCAGATTCATACTGAGCTCCAACCCCTCCAAGAGTTTTTTTTTCTGCTTCTGGTATCCCTAAGTTTTCATAAACTTGCCTTATCTCTGTTGGAATCTCTTCCCAACTTGTTAAATTTTTTTTTGAGTCTGGTTTTAAAAAAAGATGTATTTCATTAAGATTTAAGTCTTTTAAACTTGGCCCGAAATTTGGCATTTTCATTTCCTTAAAAATTTGAAGAGATTCTAATCTTTTTTGTAACATCCATTCAGGTTCTGATTTATCTTCTGAGATTTTCCTAACTAAATCTTCAGATATTCCCGGTAAAGATTTAAACAAAAGTCTTTCGGGATTAGGTTGATCATTACCTCCCTGAGTTTTGTTTGTATTTAAAGAACTTAAAAATTCATTGTTCATTTTATGTTGTAAGTTATTTTAAAGCGATTTTAAAGCTATTTTAAAGTTGCTTAAAGATTATTTATAACTTTTTTCAGTTATCTTAAGAAGTTTTACATTCTTTCAAGTTTATTGATTCTATCATCTATATCTGGATGTGTTGAAAAAAGCCCAGTAATCTTTTTTTTAAAGGGATCTGAAATGAACAGTGGAGCCATAGATTTTGCTACCTTCTGTTTTTTTTCTGATTCAGGAACATGTTCCTTCTTAATCTTTTTCAATGCATTTGCTAAACCTGGGGGATATCTTGTGAATTTTACTCCAGTTGCATCTGCAGCATACTCCCTTTTTCTAGAAATAGCTAAAGAAACTATTTGTGCTACAATAGGTGCTAAAATTGCAAATAAAACCCCTAATAAAATCAAAATTGCTTGACCTTTACTATCTCTATTTCCTCTTCCCATATTTGAAAACCAGAGACTTCTTAAGAATAATTGAGCGATTATAGAAATCATACCAACTAAAACTGCAGTTAGAGTCATGAATCTGATGTCATAATTAGCTATATGCGACATTTCGTGAGCAACAACACCTTCTAATTCCTGTTTATTTAATTTTTCAAAGGCTGCTGTTGTGATACAAATCACTGCATTTTCAGGGTTTCTTCCTGAAGCAAAAGCATTTATCTCATTTGATTCCATAACATATAACCTTGGCATTGGTAATCCTGAAGCAATAGAAATTCCTTCAACAGAATGATAAAACATCCTATGCTCTGTTTTTGAAGCAGGTTTAGCTCTAACAGACGCAAGAGCAATTTTATCTGAGTTATAATACCCTGCAATAACATAAGTCAAAGAAAAAATTGTTGCAAAAATCATTATAATGAAAAAATATCCTGGATCAACTGCTAATGAGATAACATATCCTAAAATAATAAAGAAAATGAAAATAACTCCAATCATTAATGCAGATTTAATTTTATTTCTTTGGATTTGATCATGAAAAGATAAATGTCCTATTTTTTCTCTTTTAGGATTTCCTTTTTCTATACTATTTTCCATAAGAAGAAGAATGATATGATGTTTTTAAGGGTTTTTGCAATATTGCTTGGTGTGGCTTCCGGGACTTTCACAGGCAAGTATTCGCAAGGAGAAGAAATATTTAAACATTCTGGTAAAAACATGAGAATATTTTAGGAATTTTGTTATTAAGATTATGTTCTATGCCTTTTAGAATATTTTATTTGATAGTTCCACCAAGATAATTTCTAAAATAAATTTGTTCTTCTTTCCAAAATATTTTTTCTTCTCCAGAAAAACTATTTATATCTCCTTTCCATCCGTTTTCATATCTAAAATCTCCTTCTTCATATTCTTTTGGACCTCTCACAGGAAAATCTTCTGGAAACCTTTGTAAACATCTTTTTAAGAAAGAAAAACATCTGCTTGACAAATCTTCATGAGATAACATTCCGCCCCTATATGACATAGACCAAATTGGAGTTCCATTATACCAAACAACCTCTTGCCCAGCATCAGTAAAATATCCAAAATATTTATCCTTATATAAAAGAGGTCTTTCTCCATAACTATACTCTAAACCATTATCTTTTGTTTTAGTTGGTTTAGTTGTTTTTGAAGCAAAAGTAGCTTTTTTTGCTCTATGTATAAAATCTATTGTTTCTTTATTTACCATTTTTTTCAGTCCCGTGGTGGAAATAAATTTTATAAGGGATTTTAGATTTTTTACAATATCCAGATATTTCTGTTTCTAAATTATCCCAATAGGAATTATCTTTTTTTTGTATTTGTTCGTAAAGAGGAATTAATTCTGGTTTATTCTCTCTAAGAAAATCGAAAATTCTTTTTCTATTATTCGCTCTTATATTTAAATTTTCAAATAGCACTTCATCAGCATAATCTCTTGATAATTCTAACAATTCTCTAAAATCAGTAATTTCTGGAAACATTGGAGAAATGAATAAGTATGTTTCTACTCCTTCTTCATGTAATTTTTTTAATGCTTCTAATCTTCTTTTTGGAGATGAAGCATAAGGTTCTAATTTTCTTGAAAGACCCTCATTAAATATTCCCACTGAAATGCCTACTCTTAAATTTTTGAATTGTTTTAATAAGTCTAAATCTCTTAAAACAAGAGGAGATTTAGTTAAAATCTCTAATCTTGGTTGAAATTCTAATAGTTTTTCTAAGCATCCTCTTGTAATTTTATACTTGGCTTCTAATGGTTGGTAAGGGTCGGTTACAGAACCAATTAAAATCACTGACCCTTCTTTAATAGATTTTGAAGTTATTGTTTCTGGAGCATTAATTTTTACATCTACAAAAGAACCCCATTCTTCTCCGTTATGTCCTGTAAATCTCTTCATAAAATCAGCATAACAATATAGACATGCATGTTGACATCCAGTATAAGGATTCAAAACAAAATCTGCATCCGGTAAATTACTCTTTGTAATTACTGATTTTACTTTTTTTTCTTTTATTTCCATATGATTTAAATTTTCCCCATATATTTAAAGTTTAGCAATTCCTGAAAATTTTTGATATCTTAAATCACCCAAAATAGATTCTTCTAATGGCTCTCCATGAGGGTCATAAGCCCAAGGGTCTGAAAGTAACAGACCTCTAAATGTTATATTAAGATGGCTTGAATTTTTGTCAGAATCTCCTAATGCATTTTGAACATAAACTCTTGGGCCTTCAAACGATTCTAGCTTTTGATATATATCAATAGCAGTTTGATATTCTTGGTTTGTTAAACTTAAATCTAATCTGTGTGCTCCTCTTCCTACAGGAAAAAATTTCATTAGATGCAATCTTTCCACTCCCGCATCAGTCAAATTCCTATAAATATCTTTGATTATTTCTTCATCAACATTTAATTTTGTTAAAGGAATTTGAGCCATTGTTCTCATGCCTCCTATTTGAACAACTTGTTTTATCTGTTCTAAATTTGAAGAATTATATCCTTTTGGTCTAAGAGAATTAGGTTCATATGGAGAGTCATAAGTAAATCCAACTTCTCTAATAATATCTTTTAGAGCATTTTTGTCTACAAGAGCTAATCCTCTTCCTGTTGTTGTAATTGAGATATTATCTCTACCAAATTTTTTACTTAATCTTCTTATTACCTCTACATTTTCTCTGAAAAGTAATGGTTCTCCTCCAGATATATCAATATCAAAAGATTCTAGGTCTAAATTATCTACAACCTTTAATTTATCTTCTAAAGATAATTCTACTCCCTTTCTTTTGATTTTTTCTAATTCAGTTTCTAATGATTCAAAAGAAGGAAGATAATATGCATTAATGCAACAAAAAGAACAATTCCATGGACATGCTTTAGTGATATTCCAAATTAAGGGTATCCCTTGCATAAAAACTATAAGAAAACCAATCTTATAAATTTTTCTATTGTAGTAACTTTATAGTGATTATTAATAGAAAAATGTTAATTCCTCCAAATAATTATTGAGACTTTTGTATAGTTATTTAAAGATTCTAGAATTCTACTTTTGGTACTGATCTCTCTTCTTTTGGTATCTCAAAATACTTCTTAGGTTTTTTTCCGTAAATAGAAGCAAATATAACTCCTGGGAATCTTTTAGTAATGTTATTATATGATAAGATTGAGTCGTTATAATGTTGTCTTGCATATGCAACTTTATCTTCGATTGCAGACAATTCTTGTTGAAGATGAAGGAAATTTTCGTTAGCCTTTAATTGAGGGTAATTTTCAGCTAATGCTAATATCGATTTTAAGGCATGCTGTAATTCTGCCCCTTTAGCAAATTTTTGTTCCATTGTTTTTGCGCCCATAAAAGCTTTTCTTGCATTTGTCACTTCTGTCATGATACTTTTTTCATGCTTCATATATCCTTTAACAGAATTCATTAAGTTTGGAACAAGATCTACTCTTTTTTTAAGTTGAACATCAATTTGGCTAAGAGAATTATCAATTCTATTTTCTAGGGTAATAAATCTATTAAAATATCCAATAAAAAATATTGCAATTAAAGCAATCACTCCAACAATAATCCATAATACCATCTTTTATTTTAGTCAAAGTTCTTTATAAACTTTTTTAAGTTTTTGAAATTTGGGGATTTAGTTAAAAATATATACCTCAAATAATAAGTTCTTTTAAGCCAGTGTGCCAGAGTGGTAATGGAACGGTCTCGAAATTAATGTTGATGTGGTTAGTAATCAAAATCAAGAAAACCGTGCCTTAATCGGCTCCTAGGTTCGAATCCTAGCGCTGGCGTTTTATTCTTTATTTGTTATTTATTCCTAATCTAATTAATAGCTTAGAAAGAGCACCATTATCCTTGACCAAACTAAAATACCAAGCATTTAAACACCATTATGGAGAATACATAAAATTTAAATAATCTAACCTTTAATCATTAATATGGAAAAAGATATTGGAAAGGTAACAAAAAACGATACAACAGATGTAATAATAAGAATTGATGATTTTGGCGGAAGAAGAGGGGTAACAATTAGGGAATTTGTGACTAGTGATAGGTATACAGGTTTTACAAAATCTGGGGTAAGAATATCTGCTGCTGATTTTAGGAAATTTAAGGAGATTATTAATTCTATTGATGAAGAAGAGCTAAAAGAAGAAGTAGCTCAAAAAGAAGAAGAAAAGTCTGGGCATAAAGATATCTCTAAAAAACCAGCTTCATCAAATAAAGATATAGATGAAGAAATCCCAGATTATTAACATAATTAACACAAAAACAGATATAAGAAAAGATATCTAAACATTCTTTGTTCTAAATTCTTTGTTCTAAAGATTGGGGCTTGGGTATTTCTAGTAATAACTGATTTCACTTACTCTTTATTTCTTTTGATAGTTTGTTCAATTCTTCAAACCTTTCCTTAAAACCTGTTGACCCAAAACTTTTTTCTCCTCTTTGAGTCACAGAAAGATTTGACACTTCTTTTACAGATACTCTTCTAACAGGTATTATAACTAATTGCGCGATACGCATTCCTTTTTCAATTTCTATCTGGCCTTCACCAAGATTAACTAAAACAACAGAAACCTCGCCAGTGTATGCTGAATCAAAAGTTCCTGCTGCAGTATGAACCCCCATCTTACTTACAATTCCCACACGATCCCGTATTAGTCCAACATGTCCTTCAGGGATCTTAACCGCGATGCCTGTTTTAACTGTTTGTTGTTCTAAAGGATGAATACTAACTGTTTCTTGAGCTCTAAGATCTAATCCTACGTCCGTATCAAACATGTACTCTGGAAGAAATGCTCCTTCAGAAACTTTCTTAACTTCTAAAACAAATTTTGTTTCCTCTTTCTTTGTTTTTTTTACAACCTTTTTTTTCTCAATTTTCTTTTTCATAAATTCTTCTTTTTTAATTTAATAGTCAATTCTTTATTTAACTAATAAATTTATGTATATAAATATTATTCTTTGGATTAAATCCAAAGATTTTAAATTAAATCAAAAAGTTTCGATAAGTTTAAAAATCTCAAAATCATTAATCTTAAATGCAAAAGGAAAAAGGCCAAAATAAAAAATGGTTTTTAGTAGCCGGAATATTTATTTTTTTAATTCTTGCGTTTGCATTAAACTTCGTTAATGTTTCTGAACCAACTCAAAAAATTCCTACCACAATTACTGGACAAAGTATTATTGGAGATATGTTTACAGATTGGAGTTCTGGTAGTTTAGATGTTACAATTGCAAAATATCTTTTCTGGATTATTGTTGCGATGTTAGTAACTGCTGCATTAAGTTTTGCCAGATTCCCTCCCAATGGTTTTATACAGTTTATACTTGGGATTATTGTAAGCTTTTTAGCAACAGCTTATATAACCCCTGATGAAGTCTTTGTGGTTTTAACTAGTTATACTGCTTTAGGTTTAACCTTAGTTTCAATTCTTCCATTTGTAATAATAATTTTCTTTTCTGCAATGCTTTTGTCTAATGAAAATATCAATGATCTTTCAATTGGAAGAATAATGATGCAGATAATGCTTTGGTTATTCTTTATTGGGTTCTTAATCTACAAACTGGTTGCAGGCTATACTGGAGGAGAAGAGATGTCTCTTGGAGCAAGAATAGTCTTATTTGCAGTATTAGGTCTTTCTGGATTAATCTTGGTATTCAATAGGAGATTTAGAACTTGGATTAGGAGATTTGGACTTGAAATCAGAAGTGCTGAACAACAAAGGATTAGACATGATCAAAGAGAAGCTGCAAGACAGCAAGCAGAAGCAGCAGCTCAAGCTCATGCAGCTACAGTTCAACACAGAAGACAGGATAGAAGACGTAGATAAAGGGATATCTTTAATTTTAGATTATATATTTTAATGTTGAGTAAAAAATTCTGGGGTTTTTTTTTGATTTATAGAAATTTTAAGCGATGAGATTATAAAAATTTCTATAAAATCTTCGATAAATTTAAAAATCTCTGAACTATTAATCTTAAATGCAAAAGGAAAAAGGCCAAAATAAAAAATGGTTTTTAGTAGCCGGAATATTTATTTTTTTAATTCTTGCATTTGCATTAAACTTCGTTAATGTTTCTGAACCAACTCAAAAAATTCCTACCACAATTACTGGACAAAGTATTATTGCTGATATGTTCACAGATTGGAGTTCTGGTGGTTTAAAGGTTAGTATTGCAAAATATTTTTTCTGGATTATTGTTACTATGTTAGTAACTACGATATTAAATTTTGCTAAATTTCCTAAGAATGGTTTTATACAGTTTATACTTGGGCTTATTATAAGCTTTTTAGCAACAGCTTATATAACCCCTGATGAAGTCTTTGCAGCTTTAACTCTTTATACTGCTTTAGGTTTAACATTAAGCGTAGTTCTTCCGTTCTTTATAATAATTTTCTTCTCTGCAATGCTTTTGTCTAATGAAAAGATTAGTGATATTTCAATTGGAAGGGTGGTAATGCAAGTAATGCTTTGGTTATTCTTTACTGGGTTCATAAGCTACAAACTGATTGCAGGCCATATAGGGGGGGAACAGATATCTCGTGACGCAACGGTAGTTTTATTTACAGTATTAGTTCTCTCTTTATTAATCTTGATATTCAATAAACAATTTAGATCCTGGATTAGATCTATAGGACTTGAACTCAGAAGTGCTGAACAACAAAGGATTAGACATGATCAAAGAGAAGCTGCAAAACAGCAAGCAGAAGCAGCAGCTCAAGCTCATGCAGCTACAGTTCAACACAGAAGACTGGATAGACGAATTAGATAAAGCTGTATCTTTAATTTTAGATTATATATTTTAATGTTGAGTAAAAAATTCTGGGTTTTTTTTGATTTATAGAAATTTTAAGCGATGAGATTACGAAATCTTTATAAAATCCTCGATAAGTTTAAAAATCTCAAAATCATTAATCTTAAATGCAAAAGGAAAAAGGCCAAAATAAAAAATGGTTTTTAGTAGCCGGAATATTTATTTTTTTAATTCTTGCGTTTGCATTAAACTTCGTTAATGTTTCTGAACCAACTCAAAAAATTCCTACCACAATTACTGGACAAAGTATTATTGCTGATATGTTCACAGATTGGAGTTCTGGTAGTTTAGATGTTACAATTGCAAAATATCTTTTCTGGATTATAGTTGCTATGTTAATAACTGGTGCATTGAGTTTTGCTAGATTCCCCCCTAATGGTTTTATACAGTTTATACTTGGACTTATTGTAAGCTTTTTAGCAACAGCTTACATAACTCCTGATGAAGTCTTCGCGGTTTTAACTAGTTATACTGCTTTAGGTTTAACCTTAGTTTCAATTCTTCCATTTGTAATAATAATTTTCTTTTCTGCAATGCTTTTGTCTAATGAAAATATCAATGATCTTTCAATTGGAAGGATAATGATGCAAATAATGCTTTGGTTATTCTTTATTGGATTCTTAATTTACAAACTGGTTGCAGGATATATTGGAGGGGAAGAAATGTCTCTTGGAGCAAGAATAGTCTTATTTGCAGTATTAGGTCTTTCTGGATTAATTTTATTATTCAACAAAAAGTTTAGAAAGTGGATTAGGAAGTTTGGACTTGAAATCAGAAGTGCTGAACAAGAGAGGATTAGACATGATCGAAGAGAAGCTGCAAGACTGCAAACAGAAGCAGCAGCTCAAGCTCATGCAGCTACAGTTCAACACAGAGTACAAGATAAACACCGATATAAACCTGTCAAAGGAAAGTATTTTTCTAAGGGGAAATATACTGGCGCATTTCCTCAGGGGAAATATCGTTATGAAGAAGAATGATAAATACCCCGTTAATTTTATTCTTTATTTCTTTCTAGATCATTATAAATTATTTCTTTTTAATATCTAAAAAATTGTTTTATCTTAGATTATCTTTATAAATAGTTTTTTCCTTTATTCTTATTATCAATTAAAACTTAATAAATAAAATGAATAACCCAAATATTCGTCAGCCAATAGTAACAGTTTGCGGGCATGTTGATCATGGAAAAACAAGCCTGCTTGATAAACTTAGACAAAGCTCTATTCAAGAAGAAGAAGCAGGAGGAATAACTCAGAAGATTTCTTTTACACTATACCCTTCAGGTCAATTAAGAGCATCATGCCCTTTAATTGATAAAAAAAAGATTAAATTAGATATCCCAGGTTTTTTATTCATTGATACCCCTGGGCATACTGCGTTTACAAATTTAAGAAAAAGAGGAGGTAGCCTTGCAGATCTTGCAGTTCTTGTAATTGATATCAATGATGGGATTAAGCCTCAAACAGCCGAAGTAATTCAAATATTAAAACATAACCAAACTCCTTTTATAATTGCTTTAAATAAAATTGATAATATTTCTAGTTGGAAAACTAATCTCAATATTGAATTAAAGAATAGTATTGAAGATCAACAACAAAATGTGAAGCAAAATTTTAATGAAAAATATCTTACCCTTGTTGGAGCTCTTCAGAGTCATGGTTTTGATTCTGATTTGTTTTACAATATTGAAGATTTTACAAAAAAAATAGCTCTTGTTCCCTGTTCCGCAAAAACTGGAGAGGGAATCCCTGAACTAATCATGGTTTTATGCGGTTTAAGTCAGAAATATCTTGTAGGAAAACTAACTATTAAAAAAGAAGGTAAGGGGGTCATATTAGAGATAAAAAAAGAGAAAGATAATTCTTACTTTGAATCAATTCTTTATGAGGGAGAACTTTCAAAAAAAGATTCAATTGCGGTTTCAGATATTAATGGTAAAGCAATAATAACAAGAATAAGAGTTCTTGAAGAGATACTCCCTTTATCAAAAAGATTCAGCCCAAAAGAGAAGATTACTGCTTCAACTGGGTTAAGGATGCAGGTTATTGAAAAAGCAGATATATTACCGGGTATGCCTTTTATTGTTTTTAATGAAAATAAAGAAGAGATTGAAAAAATCTTCAAACAACAATTAATAGAAAGCATAAAAACCGAAAAGCAGGGAATAATTGTAAAAGCAGATTCTTTAGGAAGTTTAGAAGCACTTCTTTCAATATTGAGCGATGAAAAAATACCTGTTGTTAAAGCTGGAATTGGAAGTATAAACAAAACTGATATTGCTAGTGCAAAAGCTAATCTTCAGATTAATGAACTTGACTCAATAATAATTGGTTTCAATATTGATATTGATGAAGAAGCAAGTGAATTAGCAAAACAAACTAGTTCTATAAAAATACTCACAGAAGAAGTTATTTACAAACTTATTGATGACTTAAAAGAATTTCGTTTAGAAAAAAGAAGAGAAATTGAAAAAAGAAGACTTATGGAGCTAAGCCCCTTAGCAAAGATAAAAATTCTCCCGCAATATGTTTTTAGAAATACCAATCCCTCTATTTTTGGAGTAAGAGTTGAAGCAGGAAGAGTTATTCCTAGAATGAGTTTAATAGATGAAAATAATGAAAAATTAAACCCAATTAGTGGGATTCAGTTAGAAAATCAATCTCAAAAAGAAGTATCTGAAGGGCAGGAACCTGCAATTGCGATTCAAGGTATAAACTTTGAACGAAGATTAAAAGATATAAACTTTCTTTATTCTGACATGTCAGAATCTCAATTTAAAAATTTTAAAAAGAATAAGGATCTTTTGTCTTCTAAAGAAATTTCTTTAATACAAGAAATTGCAGAAATAAAGAGACAAAAAAAAGCTGATTGGGGTATGTAAATCACATTTATACCCTAAGATTATTTTACCTTTCAATAAAGATTCTTTATGATAAAACATCATCCAAAAATAAATATAAACTTAAAAGAAAGAAGAGCATAAAGCTTTATAAATTAACATTTCAATAATTTACTATGCCTTTTAAAATTAATATAGCTGATGAATCTGGAAAAACATATCACTTCGAATTAGAAAGCGAAGAGCTTCTAGGAAAAGAACTTCATGATAAGATTCAAGGTTCAGAATTATTACCTGGTCTTGAAGGATATGAACTTGAGATTACAGGAGCTAGTGATAAGTCTGGATTTACTGCTCATGAAGAAGTTACCGGTATGGGACTTAAAAAGATTTTACTTAGCTATGGGAAAGCTATGAAAATAAAGCCTAGAAAAGAAGGAAAGAAAAAAACTTCAAATCCAAAACCTAAGGGGTTGCGTTTAAGAAAAACAGTTAGAGGGAAGGCAATCTCTTCAGAAATTACACAAATAAACTTCAAGGTTAAGAAAGAAGGCTCAAAGAAATTATCTGAAATTTTTCCTGAGCAGAACAAACCTAAAGAAGAAATTAAAAAAAATCAAGATTCAGAAAAAAAAGGCGTTTAGAATAATTCTTTAAATTTAGTTTCCTATTTTGAATCTCTTAAGAGTGGTAACAAATAGAAAGGTTTATAAATAACCCTTTTTTAAAAAAACCATGGTAGCAATTCAAGATGTTTATAGGAATAAAAATCAGAAAAAAACAAGTAAGTTAAAAAGAGTAGTAGGAGGTATCTTAGGACTAGGCGCTCTTATAGGGACTACTTATTCCTGTACAGATGGTATAGCTAAAAAGATATATTCTGGAAATCTTAGAGATCAAGATTTTCAAAATTCAGAATGGATACTTTATAATAATCCTAGCGGAACAATCTGGCACGGATATATGAATGAGAATATTGAACGTAGTGTTCATAACTGGGGAATATATGCGGAGAAAGTAAGAGAGAAGAATGATAATAAATTAGAAGGACTTATTCTTTTACCAGACTTAGATAAAGATAATCAGGTTGGAAGAGAAAAATAAAATCTCGGAGTGTTATTTCTTAAAATTTTATTTCTAAAAAGAGAATACTTAAAAAGTATTTTTATCATGATATCATATGGTAAAAGAAGAAACAAAAGAAATTAACGGAGAAACTAAAGGGGTAGAAAAAGAAATCTTTAATGTAAAAGGGGACACCCAAAAAAGAGATAATTTACCTGAAATAAATGTGGGGGTGGTGGGCCATATTGATCATGGAAAAACAACCCTCTTAAGTAGTTTAACTGGAAAATTTACTGATACTCACTCTGAAGAATTAAAAAGGGGGATCTCTATTAGGCTTGGCTATACTGAGATAATCATATCTAAAGAGGGGGAAGAATATAATACCAAGGGGGAGGGAAAGCCCTTGAGATATGTAAGCTTTATTGATACTCCAGGACACGAGATGTTAATGGCTACAATGCTTTCTGGTGCTGCACTTATTGATGCGGCGATTATTGTTGTTGCTGCAAATGAGGGGATAAAACCTCAAACAAGAGAACACTTTATAGCATTACAAGCAAAAAAAATAAAGAATGTAATAATAGTTCAAAATAAAGTAGACGTTGTTTCTAAAGAACAAGCATTAAAAAACTATCAAGAAATTAAAGAATTTGTTAAAGGAACAATTGCAGAGAATTCTCCTATAATCCCTATTTCTGCACAACAGGGTGTAAACATTGAAAAAGTTTTAGAAGCAATAGCAAAATTAGAAATTCCTCAGAGAGATATTAATTCTAAACCTATTTTTCTTGTTGCAAGAAGTTTTGATATAAACCGACCTGGAACCAAGATTAATGAACTTCAGGGGGGTGTTATTGGGGGAATTTTAAAAAAGGGTTCAATAAAAGTGGGAGATATTATTGAAATAAAACCCGGAATAAGCATTAAAAAATCTCATGGAAAGGTGGAGTATAAAACTCTTAATGCAGAGGTATTATCTTTACATAAAGGAAAAAATTTAACAAATGAAGTATTGCCTGGGGCAAGTATTTCAATTGAAACCTCTTTAGATCCTTTTTTAACAAAAGCAGATGCTTTGAGAGGTTGTGTTGTTTCAAAAAAAGGAATTTTACCAGGTATAACTTATAAAACTAAAATAAAAACAGAAACTTTTAAAGAAGTTTTTGGATTAAAAAAACCTCAAAAAGTAGAACCAATAAAAACAAAAGAGCTCTTAATGTTAAGCATTAATACCAACATAACTGTGGGAATAGTTGAAAAAATTTCAGATTCTGATATAGAAGTTTCACTAAACATTCCTGTAATTGCTTTAAAAGATGATAATGTTGGAATAGCAAGGAATATTGAAGGTCATTGGAGATTGATAGGTTGGGGTAAAATAATAGAAGAATAAACAAAATAAAAAATAAGAGATAAGAAAGATAAAAATTAATTTTTTGAGTTAGTCTTCCCCATTCTCTGTTTCTTGAACTTTAATTAAGTCTGTAACATGATCTCCTGGAGAAAGCTTTACTATTCTTACTCCTTGTGTAGCTCTACCCATAACTCTAATATTTTTTAAAGTGGTTCTGAGAACTAAACCCTTTGCTGTAGTAATTATTATAGAGTCTTTAGGATTTACAGAAACAGTTGTAACCACATTACCCGTTTTTTCTGTAGACTTGAGATTTATTACCCCTTTTCCAGCTCTTGAGGTTTTTCTATAATCTTTAACACCAGTTCTTTTTCCATAGCCATTCTTTGTTATTGTTAAAACTTCTTCAGTCTGTAAAATTTCTAAACTTACAACTTCATCATCTTTCTCGAGTTTGATTCCAGTAACTCCATAACTAGATCTCCCCATCTCACGAACATCTTTTGCATTAAATCTAATTGCCTGCCCTTTTTTAGTTGCAAGTAAAACTTCTTCACCTTTTTTTAATACACCTACTCCAATTAAAAGATCAGAGTTATTTCCTGGTAAATTAATTGCTTTTACTCCTGAAGCTCTTGGTTTTGAAAAATTAGCTAAAGAAATTTTTTTAACTATCCCATTCTTAGTTGCCATAAATAATGAATCCTCAAAGTTATTCACAGAGATAACATTTGTAATCGTCTCTTCCTTAAGACTTAAGAGATTAGCTAAGGACTTTCCTTTACTGTATTTTTCTGCTTCAGGGATATCATATGTCTTAAGCCAAAGCACCTTACCTTTTGAAGTGAAAAACATAAGATAATTGTGGGTTGAGCAGGTTATCAACTGTTTTACAAAGTCTCCTGTAGCAAGATTACTCCCAATCACACCTTTCCCACCTCTTCTTTGTTCCTTATAAGACTTAAGATCAATTCTCTTGCAGTACCCTTTTTCTGTTATTGTAACTACAACCTCTTTTTTTTGAACTAAATCTTTTTCTGAAAATTCTCCAATTCTTTGAAGCACATATGTTCTTCTTGAATCACCATAATTCTTTTTGATTTCAGAAATTTCTTTAACAATTACTTTTAAAATTTCTTTTTCATCACCTAAAATTTTCTTAAGAGATTCAATTTTTTCTTTGAGGTCTTTCTCTTCTTTTTTTAACTTATCTTGTTCTAAAGAAGTCAATTGTTGAAGTTTAGTCTCTAAAACCGCTTGTGCTTGTTTTCTAGTTAAATTAAACTTTTTTATAAGTCCTTCTAAGGCTTCTGTAACATTTTTAGATGACTTAATGAATTTTATAACTTCATCAATATTTTTTAATGCTATTAACAATCCTTCAACAATCTCAAGTCTTTCTTCTGCGACTCTAAGTTCAAATTTTGTACGGTTTGTTATAATCTTTTTTCGGTAATTGACATATTCTTTTAGAACAGCTTTAAGATTTAGAACATGAGGCTGACCCCTAACTAAAGCTAAAAGATTAACATTGAATGAATCTTGTAAACGGGTGTATTTGTAAAGGGTATTTGTGACAAGTTTAGAATTTGCCCCCTTTCTTAATTCAAGAACAATCCTTATCTTACCTTTTGAGCTTTCATCTCTCAAATCAGAAACATCCCTTATTTTTTTATTCTGAACCATCTCTGCGATTTGTTGAATAAGATTAGACTTATTGACCATATAAGGGATCTCAGTTATAACTACCGCATCTTTTGACCTGATGTTTTCTGTTGTTGTTTTACCCCTAAGAATAAGCCTTCCTTTTCCAGTTTTATAAAGCTCTAACATATCCCCTGAAACATAACCCCCTGTAGGGAAATCAGGACCAGTAACTATTTTTGTTAATTCTTCAAAACTTATCTCCGGATTTTTTATATAAGAAGTAATCGCCTCACAAATTTCTGTTAAATTGTGAGGGGGGATATTCGTAGCCATCCCAACTGCAATCCCAGATGCACCATTTAAAATAAGCGCAGGTAATTTTCCTGGAAAAAGTTCTGGTTCTTTAAGAGAATTATCAAAATTAGGGATAAATTTTACTGTTTCTTTATCAATATCCTCTAAAATTTCTTTAGAAATTGCTGCTAGTTTAGCCTCAGTATATCTCTGAGCTGCAGGGGGGTCTCCATCAATTGAACCAAAGTTTCCTTGACCAAAAACAAGAGGATATCTCATTGAAAAATCTTGAGCTAGTCTTACTAAGGCATCATAAACAGCGGTGTCTCCATGAGGATGGAACTTTCCTAAAACATCTCCTACAATTCTGGCACTTTTTCTAGTAGGTTTATTAGATTGTAATCCTAAAAGGTGCATTGCATAGAGAATCCTCCTATGAACAGGTTTTAACCCATCTTCTATAGAAGGTAAAGCTCTTGAAACTATAACAGACATTGCATAATCAAGATAAGACTTCTTCATCTCATTAGAAATTTCAGTATTAAAAACATCTTTAGATAAAGCTTCTCCATTGTTATCTGAATTTTTTTCTGACTTTAAATTTTGTTTTTCGTTTTCATCTATTTCTTTTGTTTCTTCTTTTACCTTGTCTATTTTTTCTTCTGTTGTTTTATCTGTCATTTTTCTTCTTTTTCTAAGTATTCGAGGAATTCTTCTTCACTTAGTTCTTTTTCTTCTGGAGATTTCCCCTTCCATTTACATTTTAAGCATTCCCATCCCTGAGAACCTTTACCCTCTTCATTCCCAAGGATAACTTTAACATCTGTATCTTTACATTTTGGGCAAATTTTAATTTTGAAATTTTTTTTAGATTTCTTTTTATCGTTTACTCCTTTTGATTTCTCCCAATCAGCTTTAGAGTCATATCCTTCCCTAATCCAATCCGGTGTTTGAAGTTTTCCCATATTCTAATTTTTATCTTTTGTAGGCTATATTTAATTTAACTTAATTTAACTTAATTTAACTTAATTTAACTTAATTTAACTTAATTTAATTATTCAAAACCCCTAAACTTTAAATGTCAAGTATTGCCTCCTTTGCATTTTCTTGTATAAACTGCCTTCTTGCGGGAACATCATCCCCCATTAACATGGAAAATGTTTGATCTGCATCAACAGCATCTTCTATGAATATTTTTTTTATTTTTCTTGTTTTAGGGTTCATAGTTGTTTCCCAAAGTTGATTGGAAGACATTTCTCCTAAACCTTTAAACCTTGTTACATTAACTGATCCAATCTTATCTGTTAATTTTTTAAGTTCTTCATCTGAATAAATGTAATAATCTGATTTTCCCTTTCTTGCTCTATACAAGGGAGGCATTGCGGCATAAATATTCCCATTTTCAATAAGCTCTCTCATATATCTAAAGAAGAAGGTTAATAATAATGTCTTTATGTGTTCTCCGTCAACATCTGCATCTGTCATTATTACAACTTTTTTGTATCTCAATTTATTCAAATCAAATTGATCTCCCACCCCGGTTCCTATTACAGTTATGATATTTGCAACTTCTTCACTAGAAAGTGCCTTAATAGGGTTAGATTTTTCAACATTTAGAATTTTACCCCTTAATGGAAGAATTGCCTGGGTCTCTTTATTTCTAGCCATTTTAGCACTGCCTCCTGCGCTTTCTCCTTCAACTAAATACAATTCAGTATTATCTGATTTTTTACTTGAACAATCTGCAAGTTTCCCCGGTAAACCAGATAAAGAAAAAGCATTTTTTCTTCTTACAAGGTCTTTAGCTCTTTTTGCTGCAAGCCTAGCTTTAGAAGATTCAATCGCTTTAGTTGTTATTTTTCTTGCAATAGCAGGATTTTCTTCAAAAAATTCACTTAATGCTTGAGAAACAATAGAATCCATCAAACCTCTTATTTCTGAATTACCCAATTTAGTTTTTGTTTGACCTTCAAACTGGGGGTTTGGCATTTTTAAGCTGATTATTGCTGTAAGTCCTTCTCTAACATCGTCTCCATAAAATGAACCATTTTTTAAAAGCCCCTTTTTCTTGGCATAATCATTAATTACCCTTGTAAGAGCTATTTTAAAACCAGAAACATGGGTTCCCCCTTCAACGGTATTGATAGTGTTAACAAAACCAAAGATATTCTCTTGATACCCTTGATTATATTGAATTGAAGCTTCTGCAATAACCCCCTTAGATTCTTTTTTAAAATAAATAGGTTTAGTATGAAGTACTTCTTTAGATTTGTTTATCCATTTGACAAATTCTATGATTCCCCCTGAAGAAAAAAATTCTTCTTTCTTTCCTTTTTTTTCATCATTTAGGATAATCTTTAAACCGGGATTTAAGAATGTTATCTCTCTAAATCGATTTTCTAATATTTTATATTCAAATTCTACTGTAGAAAAAATTTCTTCATCTGGCCAAAAGGTTATTTTAGTTCCCCTTTGTTCTGATTTACCCATAACCTTTAGTTTAGTCATAGGTTTTCCTCTAGAATACTCTTGTTCAAACATTTTCCCCTCTCTACCAATTTCAACAATTAGTTTCTTTGACAAAGCATTTACTACACTAACCCCAACACCATGAAGCCCCCCAGAGATTAAATAAGATTTTTTATCAAATTTACCTCCTGCATGAAGTTTAGTTAAAGCTATCTCAACCGCAGGGATTTTTTTTATTGGATGAATATCTACAGGAATACCCCTCCCGTTATCTGTGATAGTTACAGATCCATCTTTATTCAAAGTAACATCAATTTTAGTACAATAACCAGATAAAGCTTCATCAACAGAATTGTCTACAACTTCATAAATTAAGTGATGTAAACCTTCTTTGCTAGTATTTCCAATATACATACTTGGGCGGCGCCTTACACCTTCAAGGCCCTCCATTATTTGGATTTGCTTTCCCGTATACTCCTCTTTTTCATCTTTTTTAGATTCTTCTGTCATTTTAACTTTTATTTTTTAATTTTTAATTTACTGAAAGCTTCGCTAACTGATGTATAAATTTTTAAAAATTTGGAACAGAATTTCTGTTCAATTTTACCATCAAGAAAAGTTGTCTTGCTTTATAAAACTTTCTCTCGTAAAAAGCCTTCTACCGTCGATAAAAGGGGATTATTTTTTTTATTTTTTGTATGTAAAAATCTATAAAAAAATGATTTTTTTGGTTGATTTTTTAGTTCCTTTTTTATGATTTAATCGCTTTTTATTATTTTTTCCAAGACATCGACTAGTGATAATCATGATAAACAGAAATGTAAAAAGTAAATAATCGTTTTTTAATATTAAACTTATAAATACTCCCAAAATACTAAAAAAGATTATTAATTTAAACCAAATTTTTCCTGAGTTTAATTCCTCTTTTGTAATTTTTGCTAAAAAATTTCCAAGCGGAAACCCTAATACCAAAAAGATTATTCCTAAAAGAAACTTAAATATCATTTCCATATAACAGATTAACAGATTAGCATTAATAAACTATTTGGAATTTTTTAATTATCTGAATTTATGACCCTCTAAATAAACTAAAAAAATTTTTATAGGGGAAGTTCTTTTATTAGTTATGGTTTACTCGAAATTTTTAATTGTCGCTAGTAAAGAAGATAAAGCAGGGATAAATATTACGACACAATTATCTCAGTTTGGAGATTTTAAATTCTACCTCCCAGAAAAAGAGATAATATACACTGAAAACTTAGATTTAGAAAAATTAGAACCTTTTGATTTTATTATCTTTGCTTCAAAACATGAGTCTCAAAATAAAGAAAGAACTCTTTCTGTCCACCCCCCAGGTAATTGGCGTTCTCCAGATTTTGGTGGAGAAAAATTAATAGCTTGTAAAAGTTCTGCACTTTTCTTTAAACAATTATTTGCAAAAATTAATGAGAACAAAACTAACTATAAATTGGATAAATATGCCTTGTCTATGGAAGCAACTCATCACGGTCCACTTATAGATAAACCTTGTATTTTTGTAGAGATTGGTTCTACAGAAGAAGAATGGAAAGACAGAAAGGCGGCGTTTGTTATAGCTAAATCAATTTCTGAAACAATTTCAGAATTTAAAGAGAACCCCTATAATGAAATAGCAATTGCAATTGGAGGACCACATTATTGCCCAAATTTTAATAAAATTCAACTAACCTCGAATGTTGCAATTTCTCATATAATCCCTTCTTATGTAATCCCGGTATCAGAGGATATGATTAAAGAAGCGATAAATAAAACAGAAGAAGAAGTAGACTTAGTTCTTTTAGATTGGAAAGGACTTGGTAAAGCAGAACAAAGAAATGAGCTACTAAAAATTTTAGATAATCTTTACTTACAATATAAGAAAACAGGTGAAATAAACAAATAAGAATTAATAATTTTAAATAATTACTAAAAAATCATCCAAAAGTTTAAGGACTTTTTCATTTATTTTTTAATTCTTTTTTTAGATCTTCTAATAAGGACTCTTTTAGATCTTTTAGGGGATAAGTTAATTATGGTCTCTTTTTTCCATGAAATGATCCCAATAATAACTAGATAAATTACAAAGGATACCTCTGCAATAGTTGGTACAAACATTGCGGGGAAGAATAAAGAAAGCCATCCGAAATAACCTCTCTTTTCAAATATTCTCCAAGTTGCTACTGTTAAAAAAATGAAAAGTATTATCCATCCAACAACAGGTACTAAAACTAAAAAAATCCACGCCCAATGGATATTTCCTAAATGAAGTCTCATTGCCCACTCTCCAAGAGGAATCCAAGCAAGCCAAGAATTTTTGTATTTAAATTTCTTAGCAATGTTCATCCACGTGATAGAATGATACACATAAATCCCTAAAAAAATAAAAACAGAAATTATTCCCAAAGCTAAAATTGTAGCAAATGCCATTCCTTGAAAAATTGTGTCTCCATATGAGAATATAGTTTCAAAATAATTACCCATTTCTGAATATCCCTCTTTTAAATTACAATAATTAGTTCAAGATTAATCTATTTATAAATTTTTTCAAAAGATTTATTAATAAAAATTAGTTTTTTTTATTATGGATGAAAATTCAAAAGAAAAATTGTCAATATTTAGTCCTTTATTCAAAAAGAAAATTTTAAAAAAATATGGAGAGAATGAAGACTCTATACCTCTATTGTATGAAATGGCAACTCATGATTATAAGACTGGATTACACAATCATTTTTTCTTTGATAATGTTTTAGATCTTGAAATTAATCAGAATAAAAGAACTAAACAAAGTCTTTCAGTAGTTCTAATCGATATTGATAATTTTAAAGAAGTAAACGATAAGTATGGGCATATAAAAGGCGATGAAATTCTTAAACGTTTAGGGAAGATTATAAAAGACAAAATTAGGCAATCTGATTTAGCGGCAAGATTTGGAGGCGATGAATTTGCAATGTTATTCCCCCAAACAACACTAAACAAAACAAGAGGTTTTATTTTGAGAATAAAAAGATTAATCCAAAAAGATCCTTTTTTGAGTAAATATCAAATAACAGTTTCAGGGGGTTTAGCTGAGTATAAGATGGGGGATAATAAAAAAAGACTGAAAGAAAGAGCTGATAAAGCACTCTACAAAGCTAAAAAGCTTGGTGGGAATAGATTTGTTTCTTCTGACTAAAGAAAAGGCTTTAGTTTTAATTCCCAAAGAGTTATTTTTTCAAAAAATAGTTTTTTAGAGTCTAATTCCCTTAAAGTATAGCCAAATTTTTTTATGTTTGTTTTATTTGATAAAGAACTTGTAATGAGTAGTATTACGCCACCGGGTCTTAGATAATTTTTAGCTTGTTTTAAAAATTTGATAATTAATTCATCCCCTTTTTTTCCTCCAGTAGTTATAATTCTGGAATCTTTTGGTTCTAGCCTATCTAAAGGCAAATAAGGGGGGTTAAAGGTGATAATGTCAAATTTTCCTTTTATGTTATCAAACAAGTTTGAAAAAACGCATTGAAATCCTTCTTTTTTACACGTTTTAACTGCGTCAAGATTAATGTCTGTTCCAAGAATGTTCTCTTTTTTTATGCCGGAATTAAAAGCGGAATTTAAGATTATCCCCGAACCTGCACCTATTTCTAAAAATTTTAAATCTAAATTTTTCTTGATTAATTCAGGTAATGTTTTTTCTAAGTAATTAGACATAAGGTAAGAATCTTCTTCTGGGGAATAAATTTCTGACATTGTGAGATTAATTAAAACAAACTTTTTCTAGATTTTTTTATTACTTTTACTATCCTGTTTACTACCCTATTTATCATCATACTTATTATCATACTTATTGTCTTCTTTAAGAATTTACAAAGATCTTTCGATATTTATACTTAAACTAAAGATAAAAAATTTAAGAGAGTATCCCAAAAACGCCCTGGGCAGGAATCGAACCTGCGAGCCCAAAGGGCGTGGATATTTGCGAACAAATCAAACAAATTCGTAGCAATCCACTGCAATACCATTATGCGACCAGGGCATGGAATAACTCCTGTATATTAGAAAATTTTACCTTTTTTAAAATTATAGTGAATGAAAAAATCTTTGGGATTAAGAACCTTTAAAATTTCTTTCGTATTTTTTTAAATAGTTACGAGTTTCTGAAGGTAATTTTTGAATTGCGGCCTCTTTTAAATTTCCATATTCATCTAATACTCCCCCCATTTTTCGATTTAGTCTTGAGACATTCCCTGGACCCCAATTGTAAGCAATAAGAACTGTTTCTTTTGTTACTTGAACATCATTACTCCTTAAAATCTGGGGCATTCTTTTATCTAAAAGCCATCTACCAACTTCTCTATTTTTATTTGGATCTTTCATATCTTCCATAGTATATCTTTTATGAGGGTGAAAATTATTCCAGTCTTCCACAGCTTGGGGAATGGTTTGGTATAACCCTGTACCTCTAGAACTACGGTTATATGCTGAAGCGTTTCCCCCAGATTCAATAAACTCTATTGTTCCGTAATGAATCCCTAAAGGGTTGTATTCTTTAGATAAAGCAACCATCCTTTTTGGATCAGGTTTATACTGAGAATTTTTTTCTTTACCATCATTACCATCTTTACCATTCTGAATGCTATATTCCTTTAAGGTATCTGTTAATACAGGTGAAGTAACTTTTGTTTCAAGTACTTTTTCTTCTAATCCAGAATTTTTTTTTGAATCATAGAGCCCTGAACTTCCAAAAGGCGCAGCTAATGATAAAGCACCCACTGCAAGTACCATTGCTAACATTGATTTATCTTTATTTTTCATTTTAAGTTTTTTATTAATTGACGGAGTTTAACTTTTCTCTTTTTATTTCTCCTTTATTTGTTACTACCCTAAAGGAACAATAATAAAAGAGATGAGTGTATTTAGTTGAGTTTGTTGCTTTATAAATCTTTCTCTTGTGTTTTATACGATTATTATAAAGAATAAAGATTGAGAAAATCTGAGTCGCCTTGTCTTAAATTGTAAAAAGAGAATAATAAGAGAAGAATAATAAGAGATAAAAGAGAGGTTAAAAAATAGCGGGGGTGGGATTTGAACCACACGATCTCAGGGTTATGGGCCTTTCGCGTTTTTATAACATTTATGCCATTAAAAACTCTGCGAGGACTCCAGACTCCTCCACCCCGCTATAAGACTAATGGTTATTCTGAAGTCATTCCATAACGCCTAGTAACTCTTAATAAAAAATGCTTATAAAACTTTCTTATCCCTTTTTTTTAAAAAAATTATGTAAAAATTTCTAGGAGGGGTGTATTAAAAAAATTATTGTTAATTTTTTCTTTAATCTAGATTTTATTAAATCAAAAAATAAACATAAAAATTAGGTTAAGTTTATTAAAAAATAAGTGCAGGAGGAAAAACACCGAAGTGTTCAATATTAACCGAAGTTAATAGCTCCTCCTACTTTTCATTGAGATTTTAATGATTTATAAATGTTTTGTTTTTTAAATTTTTTAAATTTTTTTAAATTAATTTTTAGTATTTATTGAAACTTGTAGTTTGAGGTATGTTTTGATTTTGATCCTTCAGTTTTGGTTTTTTAATAAGACCACCTCCCTTTTTATTAATTAAATATCTAACAATCAAAATTATTATAACCAGAATTATGGCCATTATAAGAAAAATAGTAATATTAAGAAAAATATTAGAAAAAGAATTTCCTAATTCTAAAACAATACTCTTTTTGATGACGTCTTCCCCATATTCCACTTCTAAATAAAGGGTATATTCCCCTCTTTTAAGATTTTTTGGAAGAGAGATATTTTTTAGATATCTTTTCAATTGAAATACCTCTACAGTTTCTGATTGACTTAAGACTTCTTCTCCTTCTTCGTTTAATATTTTGTACCAGACTAAAAAACTTTGAGTTTGATTTGAAATTTTCTCGCTTAATATCTCTACCTCGAATAAAAGTTCTTCTTCTGATAAATTTTGCTCGTCCCCCTCTAGAAGGTTAATATTGATCTCTAAAACATAAGTTTCAATTAAAATAAAAACTTCTTTTTCAAGATTATTTGTACTAACTACAATCTTACCGGGGTATGTATTTAGTTTTGTTCCATTTCCAACAAAAAAATCTAAAAATATTGTTTCTTGCTCATTTTCTTCTAAATGAAGTTCTTGTTTATTTAAAGTTAAAATATCCCAAATGGTAACATTTTTTTCTAAAGAGATATTCAATGGAGTTTCACCTTCATTTTTGATTATTAACTCTTTTCTTTTGGTTTCTCCCTGCCTTAATGTAATGTTTATTTCTTCTAAACTTACAGAAAAATTCTCTATTAAATCGGGAGTAGGGGGAGATGGGGGAGGTGAAATCCAACCTCCACTTGGAGGATCATCTTCAGTTTCTTCCTCCTCTTCCTCTTCTTCAGAATCTGTTTTTAATGAGAATGCTAATGTTGAATTTAGGTTTCCAAAATTATCTGTTGCATACCATTTGTAACCAATAGTTTTATCAAAACTAGAATTTAATGTTTTCGTAACATTTGTCCATTCTGGTGTTTCTGTAAAATTAACTTCAGAATCATTCACCCAAATCCCAGAATTATTTGTAGAAAAAATCCATTGACCTTTTGGATGTAAAAATAAATTATCGTCCCATCTCATTGAAAAGAGAACAGTTTTTCCTGGTTCTGTATTATTATGACCTATACTAATCATTGAATAATTAGGGGGGATGGTATCTGGAAGAAATTGAAAAGATAATTTAGGATAATCTAATCCCTCTTCTATAATCCATGTCTCATTATTCCAATCTTCTATTTTTGAAATATTCCACCCTTCATTATAAAAAGTTGAAAAATTTTTCATATCTGAAGTATTCATTCCAGTAGCATTTCCAGTAGTAGAATTTTGCCCAGAAGTTTCCATATCAAAAAAGTTTCCAATATCTTCCCAACCTCCCCCAGTATCTTGACATCCAACAAAACCTTTATCTGTGGGGTCAGTACCTCCATAATAATACACGGGGCCTGTAGAATAGGAATTTGTAATTGAACCGTGGTAATTAGAACCTACAAAACCAGCAAGAGCTGTTTCAATTCCTGAGGTTCTATTTACGCTTCCTTGAGAATAAGAATTTGTAATTGAACCTTCATTCCAACCAACAAAGCCCGCAACGAAATTTAAACCGGAGATATCTCCAGTAGAATAAGAGGTTGAGATTGAACCCTGAGTCGTCCCTGCGAGGCCGCCGACATAAGATGAGCCAGAAATATCCCCAGTAGAATAAGAGGTTGAGATTGAACCGGAGTTAAGACCTGCGAGGCCGCCGACACTTAATGAGCCAGAAACGGGAATTAAAGAATAAGAATTTGAAATTGAACCGTAATTATAACCTACTAGGCCCCCGACAATGGTTGAGCCAAACACCTGGCCCCATCTACCTTTTGTTAAACCTAAATTTTTTATTTCAGACCCTGAACCAGCATACCCAAATAATCCTTGATAATCCCCTGAACTCCTGTTTATAAACAAATTTGAGATAGTATAATTCTGTCCATCAAGTGTCCCTTTAAAAGGACTGGAAAGATTTCCTATTGGAAACCACCCACTTGTTGCACCTTCTTCTTCGCAAAAATCACTTATTCCAGGGAATGAAGAATGATTATCATAACTTTCATTTTCACAAAAGTCTAAACTTCTATTTAAAATAAAAGAAGAGGTTAAATTACCACTAATGTTGTACAAGTGTTCAATATAGTTAATAACATAAGGATTTTGAGGAGAGCCATCTCCACCACCAAAACTTCCAAGAATCCACATTCTCATGTTATTTTCTTCATCAAGGCTGCTATTAATGTAAAAGATTAAGGGAACTTCTGTATCTGAAGGAATC